>CBIHRJ010000034.1:0-60954 GCA_966212445.1 uncultured Noviherbaspirillum sp.
AACTCTCGACCTCAACCTTGGCAAGGTTGCGCTCTACCAACTGAGCTACTCCCGCGTTCACAACAGACAAGCATTATAGAGCACCGGCTCTTTTTGTCAAGCATCGAACGCACCATCAAATCATTCTTCCTGCCTTTTCCTTGATGAGCGGCCACGCCTTGCGGAGATAGTAGAACATGGACCACACGGTCAGGATCGCGGCGATCACCAGCAGCCAGTTGCCCCACAGACGAGTATCAATGATACCGAACAGAGGTTCGCTATAGACACTGTACAAGAGCATCGGAATTGCAATCATTTGCGCGGTTGTTTTTATTCTTCCGATGGAGCTGACCGCTACCGATTTCGACGCCCCGATCTGCGCCATCCATTCGCGCAGGGCGGAAATAGCAATCTCGCGGCCGATGATGATGAATGCGATTACTGCATTGACGCGATCGAACTCGACCAGCACCAGCAAGGCGCCGGCCACCATCAACTTGTCTGCCACAGGATCGAGAAAGGCACCGAACGCGGAGGTTTCGTTCCATCGCCTTGCAAGGAATCCATCAAACCAGTCGGTGATCGCTGCAACAATGAATATCGCTGTCGACGCCACTCCTTTTGCGTAGGGTGACAACCACGGATCAGGCAGATAGAAAACGCCCACAACCAACGGTATCAAGGCCACACGCAACCAGGTAAGCAGAATCGGAATATTGAGGGGCATAGTCGGCGCCTGTGAATATGCGAGATTATCGCGTGGAAATTGCGTTTGCCGCAATTGGCTATTGGCAATTGACTTTGCGCCGCCCCTCGCTCAATGCAATTGTCGGTAGATCTCTTCGGCGAGACTTCGTGAAATTCCTTCAACTGACGCCAGATCGTCGACACTGGCATCGGCCACACCGCGCAATCCGCCAAAACGCGCCAGCAGCTTTTGCCGCCGTTTCGCACCAACACCTTCGATTTCCTCAAGGCGGGACGCCTGCCGGGTCTTCGCACGTTTGGCGCGCATGCCCGTGATTGCAAAACGATGCGCTTCGTCACGTATCTGCGCAATCAGCATCAGCGCCGCCGATTCCTTGCCCAACTCCTGCGGCGGCCGACCGTCGGCGAAGACCAGCGTTTCCAGCCCCACTTTACGTCCCTCGCCTTTCGCAACACCGACGATCAGACTGACATCAAGCCCCAGTTCGCTGAACACCTGACGCGCCATTTCAACCTGTCCCTTGCCGCCATCAATCAGCACAATGTCCGGCATCACGCCGTCGCCGTTGGCGACCTTTTCATAGCGCCGCATCAACACCTGGCGCATCGCCGCATAATCGTCGCCCGGTGTGATGTCGTTGATGTTGTAGCGGCGGTACTCGCCGTTCTGCATCAAGTGGTGATGAAATACCACGCAGGATGCCTGAGTCGCTTCACCCTGAGTGTGGCTGATATCGAAACACTCGACACGCAAGGCATCGACGTCGGCGACATCGATGCCAAGCACATCAATCAATGCACGCGTACGAGCCTGTTGCGATCCCTGTTCCGACAACAGCCGTGCCAGCGCGATTTCCGCCCCCTTCTGCGCCATTTCCTGCCACTGCCGGCGCTGCCCCTGCGGCTGGAACACCAATGTGATGCGGTGGCCGCACTGCTCCATCAGCGCCACCATCAAGCCGGGCTCGTCGAACTCCACATTCAGGATGAGCGTGGCCGGAATGAAGGTATCGATATAGTGTTGCGCCAGGAATGCCTTCAGGACTTCCGCCTCGGCCGACTCCTCGACTGCGGCAAGCGCGTCGTCAACATGCGTCGGAAAATAAGCGCGGTCGCCCAGATGCCGTCCGCCGCGCACCATCGCCAGATTCACGCAGGCACGTCCGCCCTGCACGACGACCGCGATGATATCGATATCCGCATCACCGACAGTTTCCATGCTTTGCTGATGCAGCACGCGCGACAGTGCCGTAATCTGGTTGCGTACCGCGGCCGCCTGCTCGAACTTGAGTTCCGCCGCATAGGCGTGCATTTTCTTTTCCAGCGTTTCCAGCACCTCCGTCTGCCGGCCCCGCAGGAACTTGCCGGCGTTCTCGACGTCGAGCGCGTAATCCTCCTTGCCGATCGCGTTCACACAGGGAGCGCTGCAGCGCTGGATCTGATGCAGCAGGCAAGGCCGCGTGCGGTTGGCGAAGACGGTGTCTTCACACGTCCTCAGTTGAAACACCTTCTGCAGGATCTGGATCGACTCCTTCACCGCCCAGGCACTCGGGAACGGACCGAAATACTGGTTCTTCTTGTCGACGGCGCCGCGGTAATACGCCATGCGCGGCGTTTCCTGCGCGGTGATCTTCAGGTACGGATAGGATTTATCATCGCGGAAAAGGATATTGAAACGCGGCTGCAGCGTCTTGATCAGATTGTTCTCGAGCAGCAGCGCCTCGGCTTCGCTGCGCGTCACCGTGGTTTCCAGCCGCGCGATGCGCTCGACCATCATCGCAGTGCGCGGACTGGCCAACGTTTTCTGGAAATAGCTGGAAACGCGTTTCTTCAAGTCGCGCGCCTTGCCGACGTACAGGAGCTTGTCGTCCACATCGAAATAGCGGTACACGCCGGGCAGGTGCGGCAGCTTCGCAACCGTTTCCAGAACGACTTCGCGCGGATCCCGAACGGCGTCTTCAGTCATCGCTTGAATGCAAATTCAATCGCCAGCGAGAGACTGCACACGTTTTTTCGCAGCACGGTAACGTGCATCCTGTTGCAAATCATCCCATCTTGGCGCAGTTGATTGCGGTAGCAGCGCGGCCAAGCGAACGGACGACGCTTTCAAAGCAGCGTTTTCAGCCGGATTCAAGCCATTCAACAGTTCGTCCGCCTTCTCCGGTGAATTGCAGATCAAAACCATGTCGCATCCCGCCGCAAGCGCGGCACGCGCACCATCGACCACACTGCCTGCGACACTTGCCCCTTCCATGCTCAGGTCATCGCTGAAAATGACGCCTTGGAAACCCATGTCGCGACGCAGTATCGTCAACCATTTTTTCGAAAATCCCGCCGGATGCCTGTCGACTTTCGGATAGATCACGTGTGCCGGCATGACGGCGGACAAGCCGAGGCCAAGACGGTCGTACGGCACCGCGTCTTCAGCGAGTATCTGGTCGAGCGTCCGCTCGTCGACGGGGATGGCGACATGCGAATCGGCCTTGACGAAACCATGTCCGGGGAAATGCTTTCCGCAATTCGCCATGCCGGCCAGCATCAAACCGTGATTCAGGCTCTTCGCCAATACGCTGACCACACGCGGATCACGGTGAAACGCGCGGTCGCCGATGACTCCGGATTCTCCATAATCGAGATCGAGCACGGGCGTAAACGAGAGGTCGACTCCACATGCGCGCAGCTCGGCGGCCAACACGAAACCGGTATCGGTCGCCACCTTGATCGCTTCGAGCACGTCGCGGTCCCACAATTCACCAAGCTTGCGCATCGCAGGCAGCCGGGTAAAACCATCGGTCTTGAAACGCTGAACGCGGCCACCCTCGTGATCGACTGCAATGAGTACGCCCGGTCGCGCCGCATGAATGGCATCCGTGAGCGCAACAAGCTGCGCGCGGTTTTCATAGTTGCGGGCAAAGAGAATGACGCCGCCGGTCAAGGGATGCCGGATACGCCGGACGTCGTCGTCCGTCAATGTGATGCCGACCACATCGAGCATCACCGGGCCGAGACTGGCGCTTTCCGCTGTCGAATTCATTTTTTCTCCACTATTACGAACGCGACCGCATAATCGGCTTCATCGGTAATCGATACCTGTGCGGTCAGCCCGTTCTGTTCCATAAATTCTTTCAATGTGCCGCTCGCCACCGCGAGCGGCTTGCCGCCGGGGGCATTCAAGGTTTGCATTGCCCGCCACGTCATCGGCATGCGCATTCCCAGCCCGATCGCTTTGGAAAACGCCTCCTTGGCCGCAAACCTGGTTGCCAGGAAACGGATGCCGCGTGCTTCGACCTTGCCTTTTCGACGCCGGTACTTTTCCAGCTCCTCCGGCCCCAGGATCTTTTCAGCAAAGCGCTCCCCATTGCGAGCAAGTGCTGCTTCGATACGGGAAATCTGGATGATGTCTGTGCCAATACCGTAAATCATTTCTTGTGTATGCCCAGACGCGCAGCGGTCATGATCGCTTTCATCTCCTTGACCGCATTCTTCCAGCCTATGAAGAGCGCCTGCGCGACAATTGCATGACCGATATTCAATTCGGCGATTTCCGGGATGGCAGCAATAGCCTGCACATTCTCGTAGTGCAGCCCATGCCCGGCATTGACTTTCAGGCCATGCCCGACACCATCGAGCACGGCTGCCTGAACTCGTTCGAGTTCTTTTTGCACATCGGCGTCGGTTTGCGCATCGGCATAACGGCCGGTATGGATTTCGACAACCGGCGCACCGGTCTCCGCTGCCGCTTTGATCTGTATCGGATCGGCATCGATGAACAGGCTGACCCGGATTCCCTGCCCCTGCAGTTGCCGAACCGCTGCCTGCACCTCGGCGAAATACTTCGCTACATCAAGTCCGCCTTCCGTAGTCACTTCATTGCGCCGCTCCGGCACCAGGCAGACGTCCTGAGGACGGATGCGGCAGGCGAAATCCAGCATTTCGGCAGTCACGGCCGATTCCAGATTCATGCGGGTGCGCAGTTGGGGACGGATCGCCTCGACGTCCGCATCCTTGATATGGCGACGGTCCTCGCGCAAATGCAAAGTGATGCAATCCGCGCCGGCCTCCTCGGCCAGCAAGGCCGCCTCCACCGGATCGGGATAGACAGTGCCACGCGCATTGCGCAAGGTTGCCACGTGATCGATGTTGACACCAAGATCGATGACAGGAGTGTGAGGGTGTAGAAGGCTCATGGCGGGATAGGGTAGCTATAACTGCATCAAATCTATCAGAATCTGACGCGTATTGAGTGGTGTTCCGCCCAAATGATGCGCAAGAAGATATCGCATCAAAAACTTGCTTTGCGTCTGGGTTACGACATCCGTGTACTCTTCCCTCTCCATGTCGAGCAAGGTCTTGCCGCTCACCTGTGGAGCGGTATCGACCGGCAATGCACGCCGAGGGCCACGCTCCGGATCGACAACGTAGACAGCATCTGCTGCAATCGCCTCGCCAGACCCGGTACAAACCGTAAAATCCCCGCCGACACCGGTTTCCTTCAGCAAGGCTCGTTCAAACTTCCGCAAGACAATAGGCGCCGGCTCATCATGGGCAAGCTGATTCAGTGTTGAAACGTAATGATCGAACAGAGCCGGGTGGGGGTCGTCACGGGCCAGCAGTTTCACCAGCAATTCATTCAGATAAAACCCGGAAAGCAGAGCCGATTTCTCCAACGGCAGCAAGCCGCCGATCCATTCCGCCGCGGTCAGCGTGCGTACTTCCGCCTTGCCGACCCATCCAATCGATAAGGGCTGAAAAGTTTGCAACACGCCGCGCAGCTTTGAATGGGGCCGCTTCGCCCCTTTTGCGACCAGTGCAATGCGCCCGTAGTCTCGGGAAAAGACATCGACGATAAGACTGGTTTCCTTGTAAGGGTAGCTGTGCAGCACGAAGCCGGGTTGCCCGCTGACCCTGCCCTCCTTTTCAGGTGGTCTGGAGCGCGGCCGGCGTGCCGTTCGCTCTTCAACTGGCGCTTCAAACCCGCCTGTCGCACCATGCATCTCGGCAGCAGCATCCTCGGCCGCCTGGTTTTCCGCCATGATGATATGGGAAGACATTTCGTGTTCGTCCAGCTGTCGGCCGTACTGCAGAGGAGTTTACTCGTAACCGTAGGCGCGCAAGCCAGCCTCGTTGTCGGCCCAGCCCGATTTGACCTTGACCCAGATTTCGAGATACACGGGACCACCGAACAGTTTTTCCATGTCGAGCCGCGCCTGCGTCGAGATGTCCTTCAGCTTGGCCCCCTTCTGGCCGATGACCATTGCCTTGTGACTGTCTCGCTCGACCAGAATGGCGGCAAAAACCCGGCGCAGATTGCCCTCTTCTTCGAATTTTTCGATGACGACCGTGCTAGTGTAGGGAAGCTCGTCGCCCACAAATCGGAAAACCTTTTCGCGCACAATCTCTGCCGCAAGGAATTTTTCACTGCGGTCGGTAATATCGTCTTCGCCGAAGATCGGCGGATTCTCCGGCAGGTACTTCCGTATTTCTCCTTCAAGCGCATCCAGCTGGAAGCGCTGTTTGGCGGAAACCGGCACAACCGCAGAAAAATCCCTGTCCGCGGCCACCTGCTGCACGAATGGCATCAGCGCAGCCTTATCCTTGATGCGATCGGATTTGTTGATGACAAGAATGCACGGCACGTTCGGCGGAATCAGTTCCAGCACCTGCTTGTCCGCCGGCCCGTAAGTTCCGGCCTCGATGGTAAACAGGATCACATCGGCCGCAGTCAACGTGTTCGTCACGGTACGGTTCAAGGTCTTGTTCAATGCGTTCGAATGCCGCGTCTGAAAACCTGGGGTATCGACGTATACAAATTGCGTGTTACCGGTGGTCTGAATGCCGGTAATCCTGTGCCGCGTGGTCTGCGCCTTGCGCGAGGTAATGCTGACCTTGGCGCCGATCAGCGCGTTCATCAGCGTCGACTTGCCGACATTGGGGCGTCCGACAATCGCAATATAGCCGCATCGGAAGTCGTTAGGGGTTTCAGGCGAAGAAGTCATGCAGTTTTGGAGTGAGGGGCGGCGGCCGGTGTTCCGGTTTCGGTGGACTTGTCTACCTTCGGCTCATCGGCCGGCGCGGTGTCCGCAGCAGGGGGGAAATCGGCATCCGGCCGCACATCGATTTTCACATCGAGCTTTCCTTGCTGGACATCGGGCTCTGAATCCTGTGACTCCGGGTGGCGTTTCGACTCTTGCTTCGACGCCCCCTTTGCTCCAGTCCTTGCAGGCTTGGGCGGCGCCTCCTCTACCGGAGCATCAGGCTGTATCGTGGCAATCCCGGCGAGTTTGAGCTGCGAGGCACGAGGCCTGCTCTTGCGGGCTGAGGCTGCCGTTTTCGCCAATGCATTCTGCACGGCTTCCAGCGCAAGCTTGGCGGCCGCCTGTTCACCGGCACGCCGGCTCCCACCTGTGCCGAAGACCTGAATATCGAGCTTGGGCACCAGGCACTCGATTTCGAATTCCTGATTATGGGCCGCCCCATGGGTGGCGACCACATTGTACTGCGGCAAAGCGATCTTCTTGCCTTGAAGAAACTCCTGCAACAAGGTTTTGGCATCCTTGCCCAGCGTTTTCGGATCGACGTTATCAAGGATCGGTATATAGAGCGCCCGAATCACATCTCGTGCCGCATTAAATCCTGCATCGAGAAAAATGGCGCCGAACAATGCCTCCAGAGTATCGGCCAGAATGGAGGGCCGGCGAAAACCGCCCGACTTGAGCTCTCCCTCGCCGAGGCGAAGGAACTGCGACAGCTCGAGCCTTTGCGCGATTTCATAAAGGGATTGCTGCTTGACAAGATTGGCGCGCAGGCGCGACAAGTCGCCTTCGTCGATCTTGTTGTAGCGCTCAAATAACAAGGACGCCACTACGCAGTTCAGAACGGAGTCACCGAGGAACTCAAGACGTTCATTATGCACACTGCTGTGGCTGCGATGCGTCAGGGCTTGCTGCAGCAGTGCGGCATCCTTGAATGTATGGCCCAGCCGGTTTTGCAATAACTTGAGATCCATCTCGGTTGCGGCTTATCTGCCTCTCATTGCTCGGGTTTCCGGCTTCGCCCATTATCGGTGCTTGCCTCGTAATCGATTACCAGGCTTGCCGGGCCGATCAACCCGATCTTCTTCTGGTAGGCCACGCTGACCTCATAACCTTCCCCGGTCTTGACGATCTCCAGATCCTTGCCGTTGACTGAGTCAATATAGGCGGTTATTCGTTGTTTATCGAACGAATCCTGTATTTCGCGGGCGGTTGTTCCGGTGTTCCTGGCGTTCACTATTGCCCTTTTTATTGCAACAAACTCGACAACCGAAGGCACCACCTTCATTCCCAACACCGCAAGCAATGCCACGATGACAATTACGAACAGGAAACCAACCAGTGAGAGGCCGCTGTTCCTGAACCTGGCAATCGACTGAAATTCCATGCGTGCTCCCTGATTCTATTTATTTGAAACTGCCAATCCGACCGAAATTGCCGAGATTCATCCAAACAAAAAATGCCTTTCCGACAATATTTTCATCGGGCACGAAACCCCAATACCGGCTGTCCAGACTGTTATCCCGATTATCGCCCATCATGAAGTAATGTCCAGCGGGAACCGTACAGGAAAAACCTTCCAGGTTGTAACTGCATAATTCCCGTCCGGGGAACGGATCCGGGTTTTGCACATAGGTCGGAGCACGCTCGTCATTCAAAATCTTGTGAGAGGCTCCAGGCAGGTTTTCCAGGTACTGCTTGGTATAGCTCAAATGCTCTTCGTCCAGGTAGTCGGGCAGAGGCTCATAAGAAACTTCTTTACCATTTATCGTTAAACGCTTGTTTTTATAAACGATTTTATCACCTGGAACGCCGATCACCCGCTTAATGTAGTCAAGCGAGGGGTCTTTCGGGTATTTGAATACCATCACGTCACCGCGCTGCGGATCGTGCACATCGACGATCTTTTTGTTGATGACCGGCAGGCGAATTCCGTAGGTGAACTTGTTCACAAGGATCAGATCGCCGATCACCAGCGTAGGAACCATCGAGCTGGACGGAATCTTGAACGGCTCGTACAGAAAAGAACGCAGCACGAAGACTAGCGCAATGACCGGAAAAAAACTGCCCGAATATTCTATCCATGTCGGCTGCCGGAGCATCTCGGCTTCAAGCTGCGCGCGGCCCGAATCGTCGACCTTGATCCCTTCGTTGCGCAACTTTGCCTGGCGCGCATCGAACTCGGCCAGCGCGGCATTGGCCTTCGCACGCCTTTGCCTGGAGAACTGGAATACATCCAGGAACCAGATGATGCCGGTCCCAATCGTCAGGATAAACAGAATTAACGCAAAGTTGCCGAGAATCGCTTGCAGGCTCATTTATCCTCCACTTGTAAAATCGCGAGGAATGCTTCTTGCGGCACCTCTACCGAACCGACCTGCTTCATGCGTTTTTTGCCGGCCTTCTGCTTTTCCAGCAGCTTGCGTTTGCGCGAAATATCGCCGCCATAGCATTTCGCAAGGACGTTCTTGCGCATTGCCTTGACGTTCTCGCGCGCGATGATATTGGCGCCGATCGCCGCCTGGATGGCGACGTCGAACATCTGACGCGGGATCAGTTCGCGCATCTTCGCTGCAACGGCCCGCCCGCGATACTGGCTGTTTGCACGGTGCACGATGATCGCCAGCGCATCGACCTTCTCGCTGTTGATCAGCATGTCGACCTTGACCACGTCGGCAGCGCGATACTCCTTGAACTCGTAGTCCATCGACGCGTATCCGCGCGAGGTCGATTTCAGCTTGTCGAAGAAATCGAGCACGATTTCTGCCATAGGCATTTCGTAGGTCAGCATCACTTGCTTGCCGTGATAGCTCATGTTGATCTGCACGCCGCGCTTCTGCGTACACAGTGTGATGACGGAACCAACGTATTCCTGCGGCATGTAGAGATTGACCGTGACGATAGGCTCGCGGACTTCCTCGATCTTGGACGGGTCCGGCATTTTCGACGGATTGTCGACCATGATCACCGAACCGTCGCGCTGCACCACCTCGTAGATCACGGTAGGCGCAGTCGTGATCAGATCCATGTCGAATTCACGCTCGAGACGCTCCTGCACGATCTCCATGTGCAGCAGTCCGAGGAATCCGCAGCGGAACCCGAAGCCGAGCGCCTGCGACACTTCCGGCTCATATTGCAGGGCCGCGTCGTTGAGCTTCAGCTTTTCGAGCGAATCGCGCAGCGCATCGTACTGGTTGGCCTCGACAGGAAACAATCCGGCGAACACCTGCGGCTGCACTTCCTTGAAGCCGGGAAGCGGCTCCGCAGCCGGCTTGGACGCGAGCGTCAGGGTGTCGCCGACCTGCGCCGCTTTCAACTCCTTGATACCGGCAATGACGAATCCAACCTGGCCGGCAGAAAGACGCTCGCGCGGCTGCGACTTCGGAGTGAACACGCCGACGCTTTCGGCCAGATACTGCGCGCCGGTCGCCATCAGCGAAATCTTGTCTTTTGGGCGCAGGCTTCCGTTGACGATGCGCACCAGCATCACCACGCCGACGTAGTTGTCGAACCAGGAATCGATGATCAGCGCCTGCAGCGGCGCATCGGGATCTCCTTTCGGTGGCGGGACCTTGCTGATCAGCGCTTCCAGCACATCCTCGACACCCATGCCGGTCTTCGCGGAACACCGGACCGCGTCGCTCGCGTCGATCCCGATCACGTCCTCGATTTCCCCGATCGCATTGTCGGGATCGGCTGAAGGAAGGTCGATCTTGTTCAGGACCGGCACCACTTCAACGTTCAAGTCGAGTGCGGTATAGCAGTTCGCCACCGTCTGCGCCTCTACCCCTTGGGAAGCGTCGACGACCAGCAGCGCTCCCTCGCATGCCGACAGCGAGCGGCTGACTTCGTAGCTGAAGTCAACGTGACCAGGCGTGTCAATCAGGTTCAGATTATAGATCTTCCCATCGCGTGCCTTGTAAGACAGTGCGGCAGTCTGGGCTTTGATGGTGATGCCGCGCTCTCTTTCCAGATCCATCGAATCCAGTACCTGCGCCTCCATTTCACGATCCGACAAGCCACCGCAGAGTTGAATGATGCGATCTGCCAGCGTCGACTTTCCATGGTCGATGTGGGCAATGATGGAGAAATTCCGAATGTTGTTCATTAACTAAGCAGCAATTGCAAAAAAGGCGCTCTGAGCGGGGAAACATCCCCAAGCGAGCGCCTTATGAAAGAAGGTTGTTCGATAGCCGGCATTTTACCGGATTTCAGAGGGGAAAACCCAAAAAAGCCCTCGCCGTCATGTGCAGCCCCGGATCGATCAGGTATCCGCACCAGCCAGAAACGCCCGGGTCTTCCTCTCATCAAGAACGTAGTGACACAATTGTATCGATTCGGAATCGCCCTTGCGGGCAAAAAGCACAGGCACAAGCTCGTCGAATTGCGCGACCAAGGCTTCGTCAACATCGACATCGACGAGTTCAACCGTAAACGGGAACTCGCTGCTCAAGGATTGCAATGCTTCCAGCATGTCATCGCACAGATGGCAGTAGGCGCGGGAGTAGAGAGTGAAATGAATCATTGTGCCGAAGGACGGATTGGAACGAACTGGGAGGCGTCTCCACGTCGCACCAGCACCACTGCCATTTTCCTCGGCTCCAGCTTGGAGACCAAGGCGTTGAACTGTTTCGCGTCTTTCACAGCGGTGTTATTCAACTGCAAAATCAGGTCTCCTGCACGCAGTCCAGCGCGCGCGGCCGGTCCACTGGCGGCGTCGACAATGACGCCCCCATCAAGCTTGAGTTCCTTCTGTTGCGCTTCGGATAAATCGCTGACGATCAATCCCAACGCATTGAACGCTTGCTCGGGCTTCGCTTTCTTGTCATCCTTGCGTGCCGTTTTCTCAGCCTCAAGTTCAGCAACAGTCAATCCAATATCCTTGTTCGCCCCTTTGCGCCAAACGGTCACGGTTGACCGCGTCCCCGGCTTTGTAGCGCCGACCATCCGCGGCAGGTCACTGGACCTCTCGACCTGCATTCCATTGAATTTGAGAATGATATCGCCGGCTTCAAGCCCGCCTTTCTCCGCCGGACCGCCTGGTTCAACACGCTGAACCAAAGCGCCTTGCGCCCGCGCCAGGCCAAGCGATTCCGCGACGTCCTTGGTCACCTCGCCGATTTGCACTCCGATACGGCCTCGCGTCACATGGCCGCTCTTCCGCAGTTGTTCTGCCACGCGCATCGCCTCGTCGATGGGCACAGCGAACGAGATACCCATGTAACCGCCGGAACGGCTATATATTTGCGAATTGATGCCAACCACTTCGCCTTGCATGTTGATCAGCGGGCCGCCAGAGTTGCCGGGATTGACCGCGACGTCGGTCTGGATAAGCGGCAAATAGTCGCCGGTATCGCGCGCCTTGGCTGATATGATCCCCGCAGTCACGGTATTGTCAAGGCCGAACGGGGAGCCGATTGCTATTACCCATTCACCGACGCGCAGCTTGCCGGGATCACCAATCGTCAATCGTGGAAGATTGGTGCCTTCGATCTTCACTACGGCGACGTCGGTGCGCTTGTCGACACCGACAATCTTCGCTTTGTATTCGCGCTTGTCAGTCAGCGTCACATACACATCGTCGGCTCCGTCGACCACATGTGCGTTCGTGAGAACGTAGCCATCTCCGGAGATGATGAACCCCGATCCAACACCACGCGGCACCTCTTCCTCCTGCTGCTGAGGGACTGGCTCCTGCTTCCGGTTAGGCGGCGAGCGATCAGGCTGCGAACGCGGCATCGGAATGCCGAAAAAGCGCCTGAAAAATTCCTGCATCTCTTCGTCGTCTGCACCGGGCATTCCACCTTGCCCCGGCTTTATCCGTTCGGTCGTTCGGATATTGACGACTGCCGAACCGGTCCTTTCCACCAAGTCGGCGAAATCCGGCAAACCGGCGACAGAAGCAGCATGCGCCGTGCGCAGAACGCCACTTCCTGCCGGCGCGAAGCCGGCAAAAAGCGCGCAGACAGCCAAGGCAAACACTGTGTTTCGAGCAAAAGAGATTGTTTTCATGGATTTTTCTATTTGGATTTGAATTCAATCGAATTGGCAACTTGCCTGATAGCTGTCGACGGCACTTCGCCGACGATGGTAAGCCAATAGTCCCCCTGGCGCTTACCGACGATATTTATCGCGCCCTGCTGCAGCGAACCTTCAGTCCGGCTCTGCGAGCCAGGCTCAATGAATACCGAAATGGCGGCTAGCCCGTCCGAGAAAACCATCTGCAGAACTTCCCGCGAATTGGACGGAGCCCCACTGGAAACGGCTGCACTCGTATCCGATACCAGGCGTTTCACTTCCCGTATCTTCCTGAACCCCGGCGGGAGTGACTTCACCGTCCACCCCGACTGGCTGACCTGGCTCATCAACGCATTTTCGACATGCCAGTCACCGGTGTCCCGAAAACTGGGCCTGGCTTGCGCCCGGCTGATATTGCCGATTGAGATTTGCGTGAACGAAATCTGTTCAACGACCTCATTCCTGTCGTTGAGGGTTTGTGCGCGCAGTAGCAGGCCGGTCAACCTGTCTGCCCATAACTTGTAGCCGTATCGCAGCTTATCTTTCGGCTCCAGCATGATCGTCTGGCAGTCATGACCGGCGACCCGTCCGACACCGCCCTTCTTGAGATCATACGTTTCCGTCAAGTCCGACGGATTGGCGGCAAGAATTGCGGGAAAAATGTCATGCGTAACCCGTTTTTCCACCAGGAGGGTCTTGCTTTCCGGAAGATAGCAGATCACTTCTTCATCGTTACGGATATATTCGCGGGGTTTGCCATCGAGGATCTCCAGTTTTTCCACTTCGTTCTTGCCGTCGAGGACATGCGTGATGCGCGAGGTGCGCATCTGGTTGCCCTGCTGGTAAACGAAGGTGCCTGCGTAGTTCAGCTTCTGGGCGGCAGTCTGGATTCTTTTCAGCCAGGACTGCGCATCCAGTTCCTCGACTGAAGAGGCCATGTTTGCAGCATGAGCTGACAACATACCGAAGAACGACAGAGCTACGACAAACCTGAGTAGTACGTGTGTTTGCCGCATACAGTTCATTTATTGGAATCCGTTGCAAATGTCGCAGATCGGGCGTACTGGGCAGCACTGTAAAGCGATGGCGAAAACCGCTGGTGGGCCAGCAAATAGTCGTCGATACGTGCGTCGCGGAGTACGACGCCTTCCGGTGCCGATGCCGTAACAATGGAACCGGCTGCGGCATCCGTGATACTTGCTGCAACCGTGACAGCAGGAGCAGCCGACGCCATGGCCGCTGTGAACGATGCAGTACCGCTCTCTGCGTCGCCTTTTAGCGCGACCATTAGTTGCGGAGTAGCCACGAATGCCACCGCCGCCATGGCAGCCGCCGCCAGCATGCCGGGCATTGCCCAGCGTCTGGCGCCCATCCGTGAGCCGGCGCCCGATTGAACGCCACCTGCTGCAACATGCCTGTCCGTCACCGGAAACCCGGGACTCGTCAGAGGCGCGACAATGGCCGGCTCGGCATCCAGTCTTGCCGCCATGCGGGCAGCAAATCCGGGACTCATATCAAACGCCATGTCGTCCGAACGCAACACATCGCCGATCCGGTGGTAGATATCCCAATCCGACTTGCCATCGGCCCGCCGTAAAGCGGCCAATGCAAAATCGACTTGCTGGTCAGCCAGCTCACTATCCGCAAGCGCGGAAATTTGCTCACGGGTCATTTCTCTCGTATCCATAACTACCTCGTTCAGGTTGCGCCAACCCCTGATTTCTACCCAAAAACCTTGTTCTGCCTGTGTTTACCCGCCTACCAACGCTTGTCGATTGCCGTGCCCAGCAACGGCCGCAATTTTTCCGCGATGGCTTCACGCGCCCGGAATATGCGGCTGCGTACAGTTCCTATGGGGCACCCCATTGCCTCTGCGATTTCATCGTAGCTCAAGCCTTCGATTTCCCGCAATGTAATTGCAATGCGCAGTTCATCCGGCAAAGCATCCATTGCCACGTTGACCGTTTCTGCGATCTGCTTCGTGGCGAGCATGGACTCGGGCGTATTGATGTCCCTTAGGTGTTCACCGTCATCAAAAGTTTCTGCTTCTTCAGCATCAGCCTCGGTCGAAGTCGGCGCACGGCGGCCCTGCGTCACAAGGTAGTTCTTCGCTGTGTTGATGCCGATGCGATACAGCCAGGTGTAAAAGGCCGAATCCCCACGAAACTGGGGCAGCGCACGGTAGGCCTTGATAAAGGCCTCCTGCACAACATCTTCGGCTTCCGCCTGATCACGTACCAGCCGCGAAACGAGCCTCATCAATTTCCGCTGGTACTTGGCCACCAGGAGCTCGAATGCCTTTTTATCGCCGCGCTGGACACGCTCGACAAGCAGTTGATCGATATCGCGTTCTGTCGTCAATCGTGGTTCCCTTGGTTCATTGCAACATCTACGCGGCTTGTGTAGTTGACTGGTGGAAATGCAATAAGTTCAATTTCACCCAGCAAATTCTAGAATTCCGCGTTGCCGGTCAAGTCGCCGCGTGATGCTATCCAGCGGCAGGCGACCGACATGGCCCGAAAGCTGTCCCGCGAAACGCAATCGGGCAATACAGGCACCGTCCAGATTTTTCCGCCGTCGTTTTCCAGCCGGAGCAACAGCAACTGCGGCCAGATCGTAGAACTCTTGTGCAGTCTGACGACGCTGCCATTCTCACTTACATGCGGCCACATCGCGTCTGTACAAGGGGCAGTATCGGCCAGTTCGGAGATGCGTATCTGTCCGGATCCGGAGATATCAATATGTATGGGTTTTCGCTGGCGGACGCCATGATAAAACCCAAAACATCCGAGGAAAAGAGTGAAAGCGGCAGCCACCGTCCGGACGGCGAAGGATAACTCACCGAGTAGTCCGGAGAAGACGGCGAAAGCGACTGCCGCCGCGATGAAAAACATCGCAGTGACCATTGCGAACAGAAGCCGGGACGGCTTCACTGTGACAGACACTGCGATAGACATGGCGTAAGCAAAACCGCTGCCCCCTTTTGGTCACCGACCAAAGGGGAACGCAGTGATCAGACTTTGCCGAAGATGAGAGTGCCGTTCGTACCGCCGAAGCCGAACGAGTTCTTTACCGCGATATCGATCGACATCTGACGCGCGGTATTGGCACAGTAATCAAGATCGCAGGCCGGATCCTGGTTAAAGATATTGATGGTTGGCGGCGACAATTGATTATGCACTGCCAACACAGTGAAAACCGACTCCAGGCCGCCGGCGCCGCCAAGCAGATGGCCGGTCATCGACTTGGTGGAGTTCACCACGATGTCCTTCGCATGCTCACCCAGCGCACGCTTGATCGCCACCGTCTCGGCGATGTCGCCTAGCGGGGTTGATGTGCCATGAGCATTAACGTAGTCAACCTGGCTTGCATCAATCTGTGCATTTTTCATCGCCGCCAGCATGCAGCGACGCGCGCCGTCGCCGTCTTCCAGCGGCGCTGTCATGTGATGTGCATCGGCGCTCATGCCAAAGCCAAGAACTTCCGCGTAAATCTTTGCCCCTCGGGCCTTGGCGTGTTCGTACTCTTCCAGCACCATCACACCGGCACCTTCGCCGAGCACGAATCCATCGCGATCCTTGTCCCAGGGACGAGATGCGGTCGCGGGATCATCGTTACGTGCCGACAAGGCGCGAGCCGCAGCGAATCCGCCGACACCAAGCGGCGAAATTGTCGACTCCGCACCACCTGCGACCATTACGTCGGCGTCACCGTATTCGATCATGCGCGCGGCGGCGCCGATACAGTGCAAGCCGGTGGTACAAGCCGTCACGATCGCCAAGTTGGGCCCCTTGAGCCCGTACTTGATCGACAGATGCCCGGAAATCATGTTGATGATCGACGCCGGAACGAAGAACGGGCTGATCCGGCGCGGTCCGCGGTTGGTCAGCTCCGCATGCGTTTCTTCGATCATCGGCAAACCGCCGATACCCGAACCGACGATGACTCCGATACGATCGGCGTTTTCGTCAGTGACAGTCAAACCACTATCCTGAATAGCCTGGATTCCCGCAGCCATCCCGAAATGGATGAAAGTGTCCATGTGGCGCGCTTCCTTACCGGGAATGTAATCCTCGATATTGAAGCCCTTTACTTCACCCGCAAAACGCGTGGAGAAAGGCGTGGCGTCGAATTTTGTGATGGTCGCAATGCCCGATTTGCCTTCGGTAAGTGCGGCCCACGCATCGGCGACTGTATTGCCGACGGGGGAAACGCAACCGAGGCCGGTCACCACGACGCGACGTTCACGTGAGCGGCTCAAGCGGTTCTCCTGGAATCAATCAAACTGTATTAGGCCTTGACGTGCGCCCTGGCGTAGTCGATCGCCTGTTGCACCGTCGTGATTTTTTCGGCCTGCTCGTCCGGAATCTCCATCTCGAATTCGTCTTCGAGCGCCATCACCAGTTCAACGGTGTCCAGGGAGTCGGCACCCAGGTCATCAACAAACGACGACTCGTTCTTGATGTCTGCTTCTGCGACGCCCAGTTGCTCGGCGACGATCTTCTTAACGCGTTGTTCGATATCGGACATATTATCCCTCCAGTGGGTTACGAAAGTGCGCGCATTTTATCAGGTTTGCGCAGTGAAAATTCACTTTTGGCTTTTGTTTCGAATAAGGGTAAAACATCGGCCAAAAGCATCGAAGTATCGATTAACTCATGTACATGCCGCCGTTGACGTGCAATGTCGTACCGGTGATGTATCCTGCTTGCGGCGAGGCAAGAAACGCCACGGCAGATGCAATATCTTCCGGCAAACCGAAACGACCGAGCGGAATCTGCTGCATCAACGCGGCGACTTGCTGCTCACCGAGTTCACGCGTCATGTCCGTATCGATGAAGCCGGGAGCAATGCAGTTGACGGTAATGTTACGGCTGCCGATTTCACGCGCGAGCGCCCGGCTCATGCCGGCAACACCGGCTTTAGCCGCTGCATAGTTCATTTGCCCTGGATTGCCGGCAGAGCCGACGACAGAGGTAATGTTAATGATGCGTCCGTGCTTCGCTTTCATCATGCCGCGCAGGACCGCACGCGAGAGACGTGCGACCGCCGTGAGATTGGTTGCAATCACGGCATCCCACTCCTCATCCTTCATCCGCATTGCAAGTTGATCCTGCGTGATGCCGGCGTTGTTCACAAGGATCGACAATCCGCCGAACTCCTTCTGCACCTGTTCCACGGCCTGATTGCAACGCTCGGCATCGGTCACATTCAAGACCAATCCTTTTCCGCAATCAGGCTGAACCGCCGCAAGATACTCGGTGATGGCGTCCGCGCCGGATTCGGACGTTGCCGTACCGACGACTTTTGCGCCCTGTCGCGCCAATTCCTGTGCAATTGCACGACCGATACCGCGGGATGCGCCGGTAACCAGCGCTACTTGATTGATCAAATTCACTTGAGAAGCTCCAGCACTTTATCCAGAGACGCCTGGTCGACGATCGCTTCGCCAGCCAGATCACTATTGATGCGTTTCGTCAGGCCCGCCAGTACTTTGCCGGGCCCGCATTCCACTACGTGGGTCACGCCATCGGCGGCCATCTTCTGCACGGTCTCGACCCAGCGGACGGGGCTCGCAGCCTGCCGGACCAATGCATCCTTTATGCCAGCTGTATCGTTGACGATTGCAACATCCACATTGTTAATCAGAGGTACTTGCGGCCCCGCAAACGCCAGTTTTTCCATGTAATCGCGCAGGCGATCCGATGCCGGTTTGAGCAGCGAGGAATGGAATGGTGCGGAAACGGGCAAAGGCAGTGCACGCTTTGCCCCCTTGGCTTTCGCCGCTTCACATGCCCGTTCGACTGCAGCTTTATGGCCAGCGATAACCACCTGCGCGGGCGCATTGAAATTGACTGCTTCTACCACCTCGCCTTGCGCCGCTTCAGCGCAAGCCGCGCGCACGTCATCATCCGACAGTCCCAGAATCGCGGCCATGCCGCCCTGCCCGACCGGTACCGCTTCCTGCATCGCCTGCGCACGAAAACGCACGAGAGGCACGGCATCCTGGAATGAAATGGCGCCCGCGGCAACCAGCGCAGAATACTCGCCGAGACTATGGCCCGCGACAACCGACGGTTGCGGGCCGCCGGCAGCAATCCAGGCGCGATACACAGCGACCGCGGCAGTCAACATTACCGGTTGCGTGTTGGTCGTCAGATCAAGCTGATCCTTCGGCCCTTCGGACATCAGTTTGCCGAGATCGAACTGCAATGCTTCCGAAGCTTCCGCCACGGTCTGCTGCACGATCGCGTTGCCAGCGAAGCCGTTCAACATGCCAACGGCTTGCGAGCCCTGGCCCGGAAATACAAATGCGAATCTGGTCATGCTCTCTGTCTGAAAAAGTGGTTACATCCGTGCGAGTACCGCACCCCAGGTAAAGCCGCCGCCCACGCCTTCCATCATGACGTTCTGCCCCGGCTTGATGCGCCCGTCGCGCATCGCAACGTCGAGTGCAAGCGGGATCGAAGCGGCAGAGGTGTTGCCGTGCTGATCGACGGTCACCACCATTTTTTCGATCGGCAATCCGAGCTTCTTTGCCGTTCCTTGCATGATGCGGATATTCGCCTGGTGCGGAATCAGCCAGTCGATTTGCGAAGCGCTCATGTCCGCCGCGCCCAGTGCCTCGTTCGCGACCTTCTCAAGAACCGACACCGCCAGCTTGAATACAGCCTGGCCGTCCATGTAGAGAAATGCACTACCTTCGACCGCGCCGCCGCTGACACTGCCCGGTACGCAAAGAATGTCGCCGTGCCTGCCGTCCGCATGTAATTTTGTCGCAAGCACGCCAGGCTCGGGGGATGCCGAGAGAACAATGGCTCCGGCGCCGTCTCCGAACAGCACGCAGGTGGTGCGGTCTTCGAAATTAAGAATGCGCGAAAACACTTCCGCTCCGATGACAAGGACGTTCTTGTGTGCACCGGACTTGATGAAGCTGTCGGCGACCGATACGGCGTAGACGAAGCCGCTGCAGACCGCCTGCACGTCGAGTGCCGCACTGCCGTTGTCGATGCCCAGCTTGCGCTGCACGACGCATGCCGTGCTGGGGAATCCGCCGAAGTGATCTGGGGTCGAGGTCGCAAGGATGATCAGATCGATGTCGTTGGGCGTCAGGCCCGCCATGTCGAGCGCCCGCCTGGACGCCTCCACCGCGAGATCGCTCGATTGCACACCGGGATCGGCGTAGTGGCGGGCAGAAATACCGCTGCGCGACACGATCCACTCATCTGAGGTTTCTATACCCTTTTCGGCCAGTTGGCCGGCGAGTTCGTGATTCGTCACGCGTTTGGGGGGCAGGTAGCTTCCCGTTCCGATGATTTTGCTATAGCGCGTCATGCCGTTTTCTGTTGGGTTGATTCCTGGGCTGCATTCGCGCCCTCCGATACCGACAGTGCATCGGGCTGCTGCATCAGTTCCGCGATGGAAATGGAAATCCGCGACAGCACGTCGTGTTTGGCGGCATCGAATGCGCGCTTGAGCGCCCATTCGAAACCGTATGCATTTTCGCCACCGTGGCTCTTGAAGACGAGTCCACGCAAGCCAAGCAGGCTGGCGCCATTGTAGCGGGAGGGATTCATGCGCTGGGAAATCGCCTTGAGCGCACCCTGGGCAACGAATGCGCCCAGCATGTTGATTGGGCTGCTCTTGAATTCGCTCTTGACGATGTTCTTGAGGAAGCGGCCGAGCCCTTCCGACGCCTTGAGCACGACGTTGCCGACAAAACCGTCGCAGACGACAATATCGGTGGTGCCTTCGAAGATATCGTTGCCCTCGACGTTACCGTAGAAGTTGAGCACTTCGTTGTCATGGTCTGCACGCAGCAATGCTGCAGTTTGCTTGACCACTTCGTTGCCCTTGATGTCTTCTTCACCGATATTGAGCAAGCCGACGGTCGGTCTTGGCTTGCCTTCCAGTGCAGCCACCAGCGCCGACCCCATCAATGCAAACTGGCGCAGATGCTGCGGTTCGCAGTCGACGTTCGCACCGAGGTCCAGCATGTACGTGGGCGAATCCTTCTGGTTCGGCATCGGGAAGCAGATTGCCGGACGGTCGACACCGGGAATGGTCTTGAGCACGTAGCGAGACACTGCCATCAGCGCACCGGTGTTGCCGGCCGAGACACAGGCTTGCGCCTTTCCGTCCTTGACGAGACTGATTGCGACTCGCATCGAAGAATCCTTCTTGCGGCGCAACGCGACTTCGAGGGGGTCGTCCATCGTGACGACCTCGGTCGCATTGACGATGGAAAGGCGGGGATGAAGTAAGGCGTTATGTTTTTTCAGTTCGTCTCGAATGACATCTTCAAGACCGACCAAAATCAGCTCGGCGTCCGGTTCGTGTTGAGCGAATGAGACGGCAGCCGGAATGGTGACCGACGGGCCGTGGTCACCGCCCATGCAGTCGATAGAAATTTTGATTGTCATTGTTTTGACTCAGTACCTCGCTCTAACCGCCTAGCGGGCCAGATCCGGCGTGATTCAAAATGACGTGACGTGCTTTTTCAGCATATGAAAAAACGGCGCCAAGTCAAACTTCCGCGCCGCTTTCAGCTTCAGGCAATGACAGCAATTACTCGTCGTTCTTGGTCTTCAGGACCTTGCGACCACGATAGTAGCCGTTCGGGCTGATGTGGTGGCGCAGATGCGTTTCTCCGGTGGTCGGCTCGACCGCCAGCGGGGGTACCGACAGGTGGTCGTGCGAACGATGCATGCCACGCTTGGAGGGGGACTTTTTATTTTGTTGAACGGCCATGATGACTCCTAAACCTTGAGATCCGAAATTTTAACATATCCGGCCCGGCAATTTCTTGCCGACCGGGAAACCCTGATGCATTACTGTCGGCGTGCATTGTCGCCGCTTGAAACCTTACTGCTTCAAATTCTTCAGCACCGCGAACGGCGAAACCTTTTCGGCACTCCCGCTTTTATGCGGCGCCAACTGATCCGGGCAAGTCTCGTGTTTGGGCGACAACGGGATCGCAAGCAAAGCCTCATCCTCGACAAGCTGCAGGATGTCGAAGTCACGACTTCCGACAACAACTTCTACCGACTCGTCGGCCAGGAGCGCGTCGATTTCATCGGCACTTGCCTCATCCTGCGCAAGCACGAGAACCGAATCAGACGCGATCGTGAACGGAAACGCCGTCAGGCAACGCTGGCACATCAGGTTCACGGTACCGGCCACTGACAGCACCAACTGCGCATGTCCGTGCATGTTGCAGCCCCCTTGCAGGGACCAGCGCAGACTGCCGGCTTTATCGACCGACTCCTCAGCCAGCCTCGGCAAGTCCGACTCGGCGACTTCGCCCTCGCGCCGCTCCTTGAGACGACAGAATTCAAACGCGTCGATTACAAATGCTTTCATACGACAAGCCGAACCCGGAAAACCTGCGATAATAACAGGCTTTTCCCTTATTCGTCAAAGCGTTAGGGCGTTTTTATTGAGCAACCGTTCAAACACGATACCGATAATGCCTTCCCCCATCACCGCGCCCCGCCTGATCCTCGCATCCGGGTCGAAATATCGGCGAGAACTGCTGGAACGACTGCGCCTTCCTTTCGAAACCGTTGTACCGGACGTTGATGAAACGGCATTACCGAGCGAGGCGCCCGAATTTACCGCGATGCGCCTTGCGCGAGAAAAAGCCGCGGCTGTTGCCGCCCGGATGCCGAGGGCGCTCGTCATCGGTTCCGACCAAGTGGCCACACTTGATGGCGAGCAGATCGGCAAACCGGGGACGCACGACAAAGCATTGGAACAGTTGCGCAAGATGCGCGGCCGCGAAGTGATCTTCCACACAGCCTTATGCCTTTGGGATGGCCGCATCGCCAACCCGGATGAAGCGGCCCAGGTCGAGAATGTGCAAACGCTGGTTGCCTTCCGCAATTTGCCAGATAGCGAACTCGACGCCTACCTTCGCATCGAGCAACCTTACGACTGCGCGGGTAGCGCAAAAAACGAGGGCCTGGGTATTGGCTTGCTGGCGCGCATCGAAAGTACAGACCCGACAGCGCTGACCGGTTTGCCGTTGATTGCCCTGACCACCATGCTGCGACGGGCTGGCGCCGTCTTTTTTACGACCTGAAATCATGCCCGGCACACTTTATCTCATTCCCAATGCGCTTGGGCCATGCGATTCGGCACAGGCCGATCCTCTCGCACATATCATTCCTCAGCAGGTGCAGGCAATAACGGCGCGCCTCGACTATTTTGTTGCCGAAAATGCGAAGAGTACGCGCGCATTCCTGAAAGTCGTGGCAGTACACAATCCATTGGCGAAACCCATGCAGGAGATCCGGATCAGTGAACTGGACGTGAACACGCCGGCCTCGGCGCTGCCCGCACTGCTTGCGCCTCTGCAAGCCGGAGAGGACGCCGGCCTGATCTCGGAAGCGGGAGTACCGGCGGTCGCCGATCCCGGTGCAAACCTGGTTCGCCTCGCGCATGAGATCGGCATACCAGTGCGCCCCCTGGTCGGGCCGTCGTCACTGCTGCTGGCCGTCATGGCAAGCGGATTGAACGGCCAGAGCTTTGCGTTCAACGGCTATCTGCCTACCGACGCAGCGCAACGATCGAAAAGACTGAAGGCACTGGAAGATCGGTCCCGCGCTGAAAGGCAGACGCAGTTGTTCATCGAGACCCCTTATCGCAATGCGGCTCTCCTGGAAGCGATCGTCACTACCTGCCAGCCGAGGACTCTGGTGTGCATTGCCACCAACCTGAGCCTTCCGTCAGAGTCGATCCGGACACAAAGTGCGGCAAAGTGGAAAACGGAACTGGCCGCAGGAAGGATGCCGGAATTTCACAAGCAACCGACGGTGTTCCTGTTGCTGGCCGAGTAAAAAGACAAGAAGACAGCGCCAGACGCGCAAAACGGCGGTATTGCGCCGCCGTTTTGCATGCCCGCTTGGGCAGTTTTTGAGAAGACTTATGCTTCTCGCAGCCGCGTCCTAGACGCGGCATTTATCGCCCGGTATGTGCGTCTTTCCCCGTTCGAGCTTCTTGTGCATTACGGGAATCAAAGCAGAAACCGGACAGTTGCAGTATAAAGCGAGCCTTCGAAGTTTCAAGGACAAATCACGCCGCATGGATACATGTTGCCGCAGCGAAAAATTTGATGCTTTGGAGAATCAGACCCGGTCTGTTTCCTTGCAAAAACCGCGCAACTTCATCTGAACCCGGGTTTCGACGCGCTGCTCCAGATGGATGCCATTGCCGCGGTTCCGACCGCTCCGCCGAATTTCTTCAACAGACGTTCCGACAGGCCTTCGTGTTCCGTGTAATCAACAATGTCTTCGGCCTTCAGTTCGTCGCGTGCCACCGTGTCCACCGTACCGAAGCCGTCGGCAAGGCCGATTTCAACAGCCTTGGTACCGCTCCAGAACAGGCCGGAAAACATTTCCGGGGTTTCCTTGAGGCGTTGACCGCGCCCCTGACGCACGACATCGATGAACTGCTGATGCACTTCGTCCAGCATTTCCTGTGCGTAATTTTTTTGCTTCGCGCTTTGCGGACTGAACGGGTCCATGAAGCCCTTGTTTTCGCCGGCCGTCATCAGGCGGCGTTCGACACCGATCTTGTCCATCAGGCCGGTGAATCCGAAGCCTTCCATGAGTACGCCGATAGAGCCGACAATACTGGCCTTGTTGACATAAATCTTGTCCGCAGCCGCAGCAATGTAGTAGCCGCCGGAGGCGCAGATTTCGTCGACAACAACATATAGCGGCTTGCGCGGATATTCCTTGCGTAACCTGATAATCTCATCGTTGATCATGCCTGCCTGCACCGGGCTGCCGCCAGGACTGTTTACCCGAAGAATCACGCCGACAGCGCTATCGTCAGAGTATGCGCGGTTGAGGGCAGGAATGACGGCATCAGCCGAACCGGGCGTGCCGGACTCGATGGTGCCGTCAATCTCGATCAGCGCAGTATGCGGTCCGGTGATCTCTTCTTCGTTTCCTGCCATGCCAAATACAAGCCACAGGCCGAAAACAATGACGCAGAGAGAGGCAAGCCGCAAAAAAATGTTCCAACGCCGACGGGCGCGCTGCTCTTTCAGGGCAGCGAAGGCCAGCTTCTCCAGCACTTCGCGTTCCCAGTTGTCCTTCCGGCCGGATGAGCCGGCTGATTCCCGCGTAAGGTCTTCAAGATTGTTGTCAGTCATCGATAATCGCTTTCTTGTTGCGGCAAGGCTCAAGCCCTTGCCGGTCTGATGTACTCGTCAGGCCGCCAGAAAACCTGGCCGCCTTCTTCAAAAACGGCAATCGGTCGCAGCCGTCCGCCACGGCACGGCCCGCCGGCGCAATGCCCCGATTCCGGCGTATAAAGCGCACCGTGCGTCGAGCACATCAGGTAAAGGCCGCTCGACTCGAAAAATTCTCCCTCATTCCAGTCCAGTTCGATGGGCACATGCGCACAACGATTGAGGTAGGCATATACCGCGCTGTCATAGCGGATGGCGAATCCGGTGCTGTCTTCGCCACCGGCCGTAACGGGGAAGCGCACGCCCTTTCCGCCGTCTTCGAGCGAGGCCGACGCACATATGGGAATAGCAATGTCTTCCATATCCGAATTATGCATTCTCACCCAGCCATGCGTGCAATTCCGATACCGAACGGGCACCAAAAATCGGGCTCAATGCCGCCAGTTCAGACTCGACATGGGCGCCGTAATGCACGGCAATGCCTGCGGCGCCGGCATTGACCGCCATTTGAAGGTCATGCGTGGTATCACCAATCATGACGGTTCGCTGCATGTCTTGCCCCAGTTCGCGCGTCAGTTCCTGCAGCATGGCGGGGTGAGGCTTGGAAAAAGTTTCATCGGCGCAGCGGGTGGCGTCGAAGACGGACAGCAGATTCGCTGCGTCAAGTGCACGATTGAGCCCGACGCGGCTTTTCCCCGTCGCCACAGCAAGAAAATACCCTTGCTGCGACAGATCGGTCAGCATTTCACGCACACCCTCAAACAGCGTCAATCCTTTGTCCTTGGCCAGGTAATGGTAACGATAGCGCTCGACCATGTGCGGGTAATACTTCGGTTCCAGGCCGGGCAAGACGACTTGCATCGCCTCATGCAGTCCCAGTCCTATCACGTAGGACGCCTGCTTGCCGTCAGGAACGGGAAGCCCGAGATCCCTGGCGGCGGCCTGGATACAGGTTGCGATGGTCGCGGTGCTGTCCATCAGGGTTCCGTCCCAGTCGAACACGATTAAATCAAATTGCTTTCTTGCCATGTTTTCCAGCAGCTATCGCTGCGAACTCTTCAATAGTGAATCGGACACGAAATTCAGGCAGCGGTCTTGTTGAGGCTGACGAGAAACTGCTGGCACTCCGGCGGCAGTTGCGCCTTCAGGGTGACCGGGGTGCCGGTTTCCGGATGGAGAAACGTGATCTGATGCGCGTGCAGGAACATTCGCTTGAGCGCGATGCGCGATCCCTCCGGTTTCTGCAGGGTCCGATTGAGACCGAAGTCGCCGTACTTGTCGTCGCCGGCGATCGGGAATCCGCTGGATGCCAGGTGCACCCGAATCTGATGCGTGCGGCCGGTCTTCAGTTCGGCTTCGAGCAGTGCAAACGATCCGTAGCGCTTTACGAGGTTGAACACCGTGTGCGAAGGCAAACCGTCGGCCTGCACCCTCACTCTTCGTTCGCCGTCAGGCGTGTTGTATTTAAACAGGGGCAACTTTACATGCTGGCGCGCGTTCTGCCAGTCGCCGTGCACCAGCGTGAAATAGCGTTTGTCCAGTTGGCCTTCGCGGATCTGCTCGTGCAGGTTTGTCAACGCCGAACGCTTTTTTGCCAGCAGGAGAATGCCCGAGGTGTCGCGGTCCAGGCGATGAACCAGTTCCAGAAATTTCGCCTGCGGCCGGGCAGCGCGCAACTGCTCGATCACACCGTAACTGACGCCGGAACCGCCATGCACCGCTACGCCGGCCGGCTTGTCGATCACCAGCAGGTGGGCGTCCTCGAAAAGGATTGTGAACTCGGCGCCGGGTACGGTGGTCCCTGCCTTTTCCGCCACCCGTACCGGCGGTATGCGGACCACATCACCTTCTTTCAGGCGGTAGGTCTGGTCGATCCGTCCTTTGTTGACCCGGACCTCGCCGGAACGGAGAACCCGGTAAATATGGCTTTTGGGAACGCCTTTGCAGATGCGCAGCAGAAAGTTGTCGATGCGCTGGTCGGCCTCCTCGTCGGAAATCGTGACCAGTCGAACCTGAGCGGAGACTTGCGGGGATTGCTTTACAGCGGCCGAATCCATCCGTTCCCCAGAAAATCTCGCTAAGTCCTTCATTTTGCTTATATAATTGTTTCGTGCCGGTTACAAACCGGTACGGGTGTAAGAATAAAAAGCACATTCTACACAGGGGCGTCTCCATCGGCCTCGCCGATTTGCAAATTCGATGGAAAAGATGTGTACGCATCATCCTTGCGCGAATCAGGGTTGCACCGCTGTTGCAATCGGATAGCGCGCATCGGTGTTGGACAAGATTGCTTGAACTTTAAGGATAAGTCCGGCAAGCATGCTTCTCGAAGGCTGCTTGCTGGTTGATGTGGTTGACCCCGATTTGCCGATTCTTCTGGACTCCATGTTTTGTTTGGCTCCATTGACCTGCCTGCTGCCTGACACTGCGCTCGACTTGTTCGAACCGCGCGGTATCGGCAACGGGCGCCTCCGGCATCCGACTCAATCCCATCCGCGCCCCGTTGCGGCCACGGCATTTTCATCCCGCCTACCCGCACACTGAAGGCAGTTCCCTCCCTCAAGCTCTCCGTCCTCGCGTACATCCCCAGTACTTGCCGCTTTGGCGAATTTCGCCTTATGCGGCGTTAAGGTTGACCTCAGAGTCACGGAGCAAAAAAATGAAACGCATGTTGTTCAACGCCACGCAGCAGGAAGAGTTGCGCGTGGCCATTGTGGATGGGCAGAAGCTCATCGACATCGATATCGAGACGACGGGGCGCGAGCAGCGCAAGTCGAATATCTACAAAGGCGTGATCACCCGTATCGAGCCCTCCCTGGAAGCCTGCTTCGTCAATTACGGCGAAGAACGCCATGGATTCCTGCCGTTCAAGGAAGTCGCGCGCAGCTACTTCAAGGACGGTGTCGATGTCCGTAGCGCGTCGATCAAGGATGCGTTGCGCGAGGGCCAGGAAATCATGGTCCAGGTCGAAAAGGAAGAACGCGGCAACAAGGGCGCCGCCCTCACCTCGTTCATTTCGCTGGCCGGCCGCTACCTGGTGCTGATGCCGAACAATCCGCGCGGCGGCGGCGTGTCGCGCCGGGTCGAAGGCGAAGACCGCCAGGAACTGCGCGAAACCATGGACAAGCTCGACCTGCCGTCCGGCATGTCGGTCATTGCGCGCACTGCCGGCATCGGCCGCAACGTCGAGGAACTGCAGTGGGACCTGAATTACCTGATGCAACTGTGGCGCGCGATTGAAGGCGCGGGCAAGTCGGCACCAGGCGCCTTCCTGATTTACCAGGAATCGTCGCTGGTGATCCGCGCGATCCGCGATTACTTCCAGCCTGACATCGGCGAAATCCTGATCGATACCGACGACATCTACGAACAGGCGCAGCAGTTCATGAGCCACGTGATGCCGGATATGGTGCATCGGGTCAAACGTTATCGCGACGACGTGCCATTGTTCTCGCGCTTCCAGATCGAACACCAGATCGAAACCGCCTATTCGCGCACCGTACCGCTGCCGTCCGGCGGCGCGATCGTGATCGACCATACCGAAGCCCTGGTTTCGATCGACGTCAACTCCGCCCGCGCCACCCGCGGCAGCGACATCGAAACCACTGCGCTGCATACCAATCTCGAAGCCGCCGACGAAGTTGCCCGCCAGTTGCGCCTGCGCGACCTGGGCGGTCTGATCGTGATCGACTTCATCGACATGGAGAACGCGAAGAACCAGCGTGAAGTCGAAACCCGCCTGAAAGATGCGCTGCGCTACGACCGCGCACGTGTGCAGATGGGCAAGATTTCCCGCTTCGGCCTGATGGAATTGTCGCGCCAGCGCCTGCGTCCGTCGCTGTCCGAAGGCAGCCATGTGACCTGCCCGCGCTGCAATGGCACCGGTCATATCCGCGATACCGAATCGTCTGCATTGCAAGTCCTGCGCATCATCCAGGAAGAGGCAATGAAGGAAAATTCTGCTGCGATCCACGTGCAGGCACCGGTCGATGTGGCCGCCTTCCTGCTGAACGAAAAGCGCGGCGAGATCCTGAAGATCGAAACCCGCCATCGCGTGACGATCATCCTGATCCCCAACAAACACCTGGAAACGCCGCACTACAAGCTGGAGCGTATCAAGCACGACGATCCGCGCCTGGAAGACGTGCAGGCCAGCTATGCCATGGCCGAAGAAGCCGAGACGGACATCAGCTACGGCAAGCGCCAGAAGGAAGAAGTCCGTCCGCGCCAGGAAGCCGTGGTCAAGGGCATTACGCCGGACCAGCCGGCACCGGTGGTCGAGCGCAAACCTGTCGAACCGACGCCGGTTCCGGCACCGGTCGTGCCGGTGGTCGAAGAAGGCTTCCTCAGCAGGATGTTCGGCTTCTTCCGCAAGAAGGCCGTAGTGCCGGTAGCGCCACCGACTCCGGTCGTCGAGGAAAAACCGCAGCAGAGCCGCGAACGCGGCGAGCGCAACGGACGTGGCCGCAATCGGGGCCGTGGACGCGGCGGTCGTGATCGCGACGAGCGCGAGACCGGCCGTAACGAGGCCCGTGAAGAAACTGCAAAGCAGGTCGCTGCACCGTTGGCGGATGGCCAGCCGACCGCACGTCCGCAACGTGAACCGCGCCAGCCTCGGGAGCAGCGGGAACCGCGCGAGCCACGTGAAGCGCGCGAAGCACGTGAGGGAAATGAGCCGCGCCGCGAACGCCAGCAACGCCAGCGTGAAGAGCGCAAGGAAGCCGCCCCGGTTGAAGAGTTGCTGAATGCGGCGCCGGCCGTCGCTGTTGCCGTCGACACACTTCAAGCAGTGCAGGCAAGTGATTCGGAAGTGCAAGTGGTCGGCGTGGGCGATGAGGAGGCTAACGGCGAGCAAGGTGAAGAACGCCGCCGCCGCCGCCGCCGCGGCGGGCGCAACCGCAATCGACGCGACCGCGAGACTGGTGAAGCGATCGAAAGCGTAAATGAGCAGGAAGGCGCTGAGGAAGCCGGGGTTGTTGTGCAAGCAGCAGTGCAGCTGGAAATCGCCGAGGTCGCCATGCCGGCTACAGTGACTACGCTGACGGGCGAAGTTGTCGAACCGGCTGCGGTCGAAGCCGTCGAAGTCGGACTGCCGCCTCTCAACGAGGCAGCGGAAACCGTAGCGGAAACCCCGGTAATGACGGAAGCTGTCCCGGTAGCCCCGGCCGCTGCACCTGAAGCACCGGAGGTTCCGGTAGCGGCGGTCGAACCTGAAGCGGCCGCACCTGCCCCCGAGCCTCAACCGGTACAGACGCTGGCACCGGCCCCGGCAGCCGTTCCGGCGGCACCCGCCGTTGCACCGATGCAGCTTGATCGTCTGCAGGAAGTTCTGGCCGCTGCCGGCCTGACACTTGCCGTCACCGATCCGCAGAAACTGCGTGCTGCACAGGAGGCCGCTGCGCAAATCGTTCCCGCACCACGTGTACCGCGGGAGCGCAAGCCGTTGCCGCCAGTATCGAGCGAGCCGCTGGTTCAGGTCGAAACGCGCCATTGATCGCTTCGGCCATCCTGCAGTAACCAATCGGGATGGCTGGCAAAACCATGCAAAAAAGGGAGCACTTGCTCCCTTTTTTGCTATTGTGCCGGCAAACATGACAGAGAACGGAAAACGGGAATGACTGACACCATTGCCGCCGGACAGAATCCGCCTGCTCCCGTTTCGCTGCGCCAGGCGTTCTGGTACTGGCTCAAGCTCGGTTTCATCAGTTTCGGCGGTCCTGCCGGCCAGATCGCGATCATGCATGCCGATCTGGTGGAAAGGCACCGCTGGATTTCGGAAAAGCGCTTTCTACACGCATTGAATTACTGCATGCTGCTACCCGGTCCGGAGGCGACGCAGCTTGCGATCTATATCGGCTGGCTGCTGCATCGCACCTGGGGTGGGATCGTCGCCGGTGTGCTGTTCGTGTTCCCGTCGCTTCTCATCCTGAGCGCGCTTTCCTGGATCTATCTCAGCTACGGCGACCTGCCTGTCATTGCCGGCGTGTTGTACGGCATCAAGCCGGCAGTGGTTGCCATCGTGCTTGCCGCAGCGTGGCGTGTCGGTTCGCGTACGCTGAAGAATCCTGTCCTGATCGCCATTGCGGTTGCCGCATTTGTCGCGATCGCCGTGCTGAAACTGCCCTTTCCGCTGATTGTCTGTGCTGCGGCACTTGCCGGCTGGATCGGCGGCCACCGCATGCCCGAACGTTTTCACATCGGTGGCGGCCATGCGGCAAGCAAAGCCGTTTCCTACGGCCCGGCGTTGATCGACGACGAGACGCCGACACCTGAACACGCGCGCTTTTCCTGGCGCGGATTGGCAAGAATCGGGGGCGCTGGTATTGCACTCGGCATTGCCGCCTGGGCCTTGCTGGTCGCCTGCTTCGGCTTGACCGGGGCGCTGGCGCTGATGGCATGGTTTTTTACAAAAGCAGCCATGCTGACGTTTGGCGGTGCATACGCCGTGCTGCCTTACGTCTATCAGGGAGCCGTCGAGACCTATCATTGGGCGACGCCGGTCCAGATGATCGATGGCTTGGCGCTTGGCGAAACCACGCCGGGGCCGTTGATCATGATCGTCGCCTTCGTCGGATTTGTCGGCGGCTGGAGCAAGGCCATGTTCGGCAGCAACAGCTTGTTGCTGGCGGGCGCAGCCGGCGCCTGCGTCGCCACTTTTTTCACGTTCCTGCCGTCGTTCATTTTCATTCTTGCGGGCGGACCGCTGGTCGAGTCGACGCGCGATAACATACGGATGACCGCGCCGCTGACGGCGATTTCGGCGGCGGTGGTCGGCGTGGTGGTCAGCCTCGCGGTATTCTTCGCCGAGCATGTATTCCGGCTGTCGGAGCCGCCGTCGCGATGGGACGCCGCGGCCATGACGATCGCACTGGCGGCCGCCGTTGCGCTGCTGCGCTTCAAGGCGGGGACCATCAAGTTGATCGGCGTCTGTGCGCTTGCGGGGCTCGTGGTATCTTATCTGGGCTAGCGCGCTTCCCTCCGCGCGCCGTTTTACGCTTCGCCATGGCAGAAAAATTCATTCCCGTTGCAGACCACCGCATTGTCAATGCGGCTCCCTCCATCCCCAGTGTGCTGGAAACGCCGAACGGACTGCTGGCGGATACCCTTGCGCGCCCGCTGCAGGACTTGCGTATCTCGGTCACTGACCGCTGTAACTTCCGTTGTGTTTACTGCATGCCGAAGGAAGTGTTCGACAAGGACTACGCGTTCCTGCCTCATTCTTCCCTGCTCTCTTTCGAGGAGATCACACGCATTGCCAAGGTGTTTGTCGCCCACGGCGTGCGCAAGATCCGCTTGACCGGCGGCGAGCCGCTGCTGCGCAAGAACGTGGAGAAACTGGTCGAAATGCTGAGCGCGCTGAAGACGCCCGACGGCGAGGCGCTCGACCTGACGCTGACCACGAACGCATCCTTGCTGGCGAGGAAAGCGCAAGCGTTGAAGGATGCCGGGCTGCGGCGCGTGACGGTGTCGCTCGATGCGCTGGATGAAACGATTTTCCGCCGCATGAACGATGTCGATTTCGCCGTGTCCGAGGTGCTGCAGGGGATCGACGCAGCGCACCGGGTCGGACTGGGGCCGATCAAGATCAACATGGTGGTCAAGGGCGGCATGAACGACCACGAAATCCTGCCGATGGCGCGCCACTTCAAGGGATCGCCTTTCATCCTGCGCTTCATCGAGTACATGGATGTCGGCGCCAGCAACGGCTGGAAGATGGACGAAGTCATTCCTTCGTCCGAGATCGTGCGGCGTATCGATGCCGAAATGCCGCTGGCAGAAATTGCGCCGAATTACACCGGGGAGACTGCCGAGCGCTGGCGCTACAAGGACGGCAGTGGCGAGATCGGGTTGATCTCCAGTGTGACCCGCGCGTTCTGCCATGACTGCACGCGTGCGCGGCTGTCGACCGAAGGGAAGCTCTACACCTGCCTGTTCGCGACTGCCGGGCATGATCTGCGAGCGCTGCTGCGCGGGGGACGCAGCGATGACGAGATTTCCACCGTGATCGCGCACCTGTGGCGTGCGCGCGCCGACCGCTATTCGGAACAGCGGACGGCACACACTGCCGGGTTGCAGCAGCCGCTGCGCAAGGTCGAGATGTCTTACATCGGTGGATAGGGTGTATGCAGGCTCGGAAGCCCGCATACACCTTATCCTTGCTCCGTCAGGTGCGATAGCGCCTCTTCCTGGCTCGCGTACAGCGAGGATTCCGTCTGGTGGCGACGGAAGGCCGTGCCGAAGTAACTGCGCATGAAGGCGCTGCTGGTGTAGCGTGTAACGCGGCTGTAGAAGCGCTCCGCGAGATCGTGCACCATGTCGATATAGGAGTCCAGCAGCTCCGGCGTGATCGAGAAATTGTCGTAGTTGACGACGGCGGGCACTTTCTTGTCGAGGGGTGCGAGGATTTGCGCGACCTGATCGCGGATCGCCTCGATGTCGGCCACGTTGCGCACGTCGAAGCCTTCGAAATTCACAAAGAAGACGTTGCGTTTGGCATCGTAGCGGAGGCGCTGTTCCAGCGGCAGGTACAGGATGTCATTGCGCAGGCCCATCGGCGCCGGACGGAAAATGCGCGCGTCCATCAGCTTCAGGTGCGGACTGACCAGCGGACGGAAACGCATCTGCGCAAGGACGTCGCGTTCAAGGTCGATGCCGGGCGCGATCTCTATCACTTCCAGCCCTTCAAGCACAAGCCGGAACACGCAGCGCTCGGTGATGTAGAGCACCGTCTGCGCACGCTGCATCGCATACTCGCCGCTGAAAGTACGGTGTTCGACCGCATCGACGAACTTGGGCGCGCTGCCTTCGCGCTTGATGCGCATCTGTCCGTTGGCGATCGCCACTTCCAGTCCGCCGGCGGTGAAGGTGCCGACGAACACGACTTTCTTCGCATTCTGGCTGATGTTGATGAAACCGCCGGCGCCGGCCAGGCGCGGGCCGAACTTGCTGACGTTGAGGTTGCCGTGCCGATCAGCCTGCGCCAATCCAAGAAAAGCGACGTCGAGGCCGCCGCCGTCGTAGAAGTCGAACTGGTAAGGCTGGTCGATGATTGCCTCGGCATTCGTTGCGGCGCCGAAATTGAGGCCGCCGGCAGGAATGCCGCCGATGACGCCGGGCTCGGTGGTGAGCGTGACGAGGTCGAGCACCTTTTCTTCCGCCGCTACGCTGGCCACGCCCTCCGGCATGCCGATGCCGAGGTTGACCACGTTGTTTGGCTTGATCTCCAGCAGCGCGCGTCGCGCAATGATCTTGCGCTCGCTCATTTCCATCGGCTGGATCGATGACATCGGTACCCTGACTTCGCTGGAGAAAGCGGCGCTGTACGGCTCGATGAACGTCTGCTGGTGGTACTCGGGCTGTTCCGCGACCACGACACAGTCGACCAGGATGCCGGGGATTTTCACCTGCCGCGGATTGAGCGAGCCGCTTTCGGCAATGCGCTCGACCTGGGCAATGACGATGCCGCCGGAATTGTGTGCGGCCATGGCAATGGCGAGCGCTTCCAGCGTCAGCGCCTCGCGTTCCATGGTGATGTTGCCATCGGGATCGGCGGTGGTGCCGCGAATGATGCCGACATTGATCGGCAGCGACTTGTAGAACAAGTGTTCCTTGCCGCCGATCGTCATCAGTTCGACCAGGTCTTCCGTGGTGGAGTCGTTGATTTTGCCGCCGCCATAACGCGGGTCGACGAAGGTGCCGAGGCCGACGGTGGATAGCACTCCCGGCTTGCCGGCGGCGATGTCGCGGAACAGATGGGCGATCACGCCTTGCGGCAGGTTGTAGGCTTCGATCTTGTTGGCGATCGCGAGCTGCTGCAGTTTCGGCACCAGGCCCCAGTGGCCGCCGATGACGCGCTTGACCAGCCCTTCATGGCCGAAATGGTTGAGGCCGCGGTCCTTGCCGTCGCCCTGCCCGGCCGCATAGATCAAGGTCAGGTTGGAGGGCGTCCCTTTGCCGAGCAGTTCTTCCTCGCTTTCGAGGAAACGCTTCTCCAGTGCGACCGCGATGTTTTCGGCAAAACCGATGCCGACGAAACCGCCGGTGGCGATGGTGTCGCCGTCATGGATGAGGCGCACCGCTTCGGCTGCGGAAACGATCTTGTGCCGGCTCGACGGGCGCGAGCCGCCGGCCATGGGATCAGGAATGCGATGGACCATGAATTTCTCCGTAAAGGGTATCTAGTGCGCTGCCGGCACAGGGCGGCATGCGGCACGCGCAAAAATATCAGTCCTCGGGTTGCGGTTCGTTCTCGATTTCGGCCGGCTTCGGCACCGCCAGCACCTTGTCGATGCGCTTGCCGTCGAGGTCGACGATTTCGAAGGACCAGCCTTCCCATTCGCAACGATCGGTGGTCTGGGGCAAGCGTCCGAGCAACAGCATGACCATGCCGCTCAGTGTGTTGTAACGGCCGCGCTCTTCTTCGGGCACGGCTTGGAGCGCCAGCCGGTCTTTCAGTTCCGGGACCGGGATGAGTCCGTCCAGCAGCCATGATCCGTCCTCGCGCTGCACCGCCCAGGCGTCTTCGGCTCGATGCGACTTGAACTCGCCGGTGATCGCTTCCATCACGTCCTGCAGGGTAACGATGCCCTGCACTTCGCCGTACTCGTCGACGATGAACGCGAGCTGCACGCCGGAGTTCTTGAAATTCTCCAGCAGCTCCATGCCGGTCAGCGACTCGGGAACGAAAACCGCCGGTTGCAGGTTGTCGGTCAGGCTGGGCTTTTCGCCGCGCAGCGTCTGCGCCAGTAACTGGCGGGCGTTGGCGACCCCAAGCACCTGCTCCCAACCGCCGCGCAGCACGGGAAAGCGGGAATGATCGCTTTCTTCGAAGCGTCTGAGGTTGTATTCCAGCGGTTCATCGACATCGAAGTACACCACTTCGCTGCGCGGCACCATCAGTGACGCGATCTGGCGGTCGTCGAGACGGAACACGTTACGCACCATCTCGTGCTCGTGCTGTTCGATGACGCCGGCGCTGGAGCCTTCGGCCAGCATCAGGTTGATTTCTTCCTGCGTCACGCTCGGCGCGTTGTTTTCGTTTACGCCGAAGGTGCGCAAGACGAGTTGGGTCGAGCCGGACAGCAGCTTGACGAAAGGTTTGGTGATGGTTGCCAGCCACAGCATGGGGCGCGCGACCAGGCGCGCGATCGATTCCGGGCTGATCTGGCCGATGCGCTTCGGCACCAGTTCGCCGAGCACGATGGAAAAGTAGGTGATGCTGACCACGACCAGGCCGGTGGCGAAGTACTCCGACATGCGGCCTGCGATGCCGAAGCTCTGCAGCCAGACGCTGAACGGATGGGCGAGCGTCGCTTCGCCGACGATACCGTTGAGGACGCCGATCGAGGTGATGCCGATCTGGACGGTGGACAGGAAGCGGTTGGGATCGTCGCCGAGCTGTATCGCGGCGGTGGCGGAAGCATCGCCTGCCTCGGCAAGCCGCTGCAGGCGCGCACGCCGTGCTGTTACCAGTGCAATTTCCGACATCGCAAAGATGCCGTTCAACAGGATCAGGCCAAGCAGTATCGCAATTTCCATGGCTGGTGCGCACGACGGCGCAGGAAGTTGGCAGAAAGGTGCGGCCCATGCGTACCGGACTTCGGAGACGATGTGCGCTGTCGACAACTTATCATAAATGCAGGTAGCGTCATCCCGGATCGTGCGCCATTCCGGTTACGGCGCCTGTTCCTCAGCGGCTTCCGGCGCCTCGGTGCCTAGCAGGAATTGCGCGGTTTCCGACGGCAGTGCTTCGACCGATTTTAGCTTGCGCGACATCTGCCGGGTGCGGGTTTCCGCCTGCTCGATGTTCTTCGCAGCACGTTCCAGCGTGTTGCGCGTCGCGGCCAGCACCTCGCCGAACTTGGCGAATTCGGTCTTGACGGCGCCAAGCACCTGCCACACTTCCGACGACCGCTTTTCGAGTGCGAGCGTACGGAAACCCATTTGCAAGCTGTTCAGCAGGGCCGACAGCGTCGACGGCCCGGCAATGCTTACGCGACACAGGCGCTGCAGTTCATCGGCCAGCCCGGGGCGGCGCATCACTTCCGCATACAACCCTTCCGTGGGCAGGAACAGGATCGCAAAATCGGTGGTCAGTGGGGGCGACAGGTATTTTTCGGCGATCGTCTTCGCTTCCAGACGCACCGCGCGTTCCAGTTCCTTTCCGGCCGCAGCGACGCCGTCGGCGTCAGCCAGTTCCGCCGCTTCCGCCAGCCGTTCGTACTGTTCCTTGGGGAACTTGGCATCGATCGGCATCCATACCGGACATTCGCTGTCGCTCTGGCCAGGCAGCCTGATCGCGAACTCGACCCGTTCGCCTGAGCCGGGAACGGTCTCGACATTCTTTCCATACTGGTCCGGCGTCAGCACTTGTTCCAGCAGCATTTCCAGTTGCACTTCGCCCCAGGTGCCGCGCGTTTTCACGTTGGTCAACACGCGTTTCAGATCGCCGACGCCGATTGCCAGCTGTTGCATTTCGCCCAGTCCCTGGTGCACTTTCTCCAGGCGGTCGGACACCAGCTTGAAGGATTCGCCCAGCCGTTGCTCCAGCGTCGCGTGCAGCTTTTCGTCGACCGTCCTGCGCATTTCTTCAAGGCGTGCGCCGTTATCGGCCTGCAGGTCACGGATCTTCGCTTCGAGCGTGGCGCGCACTTCGGCCATGCGCTGCGCATTCGATTCGGTCAGCGCGGTCACGGCCTGGTTCAGCGTGTCGCCGAAACGCTTCAGCGAAGCTGCCTGTTCTTCGCGGCCGGCGCGCGCCTGCAGGGTAATTGCTTGGCGCATCGACTCCAGTTGCTGCGCATTGGCTTCATTGAGCTTGGCAAGTTGCTGCGCGAAGGAATCGATCTGGCTGTTCTGGATGGTCGCGACGCTGGTGAGTTGCGCGGCGAGTGCTTGCTGGAACTGGCTGAAATTGCCGCCGAGTTCCTGGCGCGTGCTTTGCGCACTGGCCTGTATCTGGTTGCGCAACTCGCGTTCGATGCGTTCGCCGGACTGTTGTTGGTGATGCTGCAACGCATCCTGCAACTGCAGCAATGCGACGCTTGCGTTGCCTCCGCGTGCGCGCAACAGGATCGCGATCTGCAACACCACCAGAGTTGCCAGCAGTACCAGGATAGTCAGTTCGATGGAAGTCATGAGGTGTCTGTTCTGGCATCAGGCCGGCGCTTCAGCCTGCCTGATTCCGCATCCAGTCGGCGGTTTGATAAAACGAATGCATCAGCCGCTCCTGCAGATCTTCGGGGATGCCGACGTCATGCATGGCCGACGCCATGCAGCGCAGCCACTGGTCGCGTTCCGAGGAGGCAATGGGATAGGGCAGATGGCGCGCACGCAGGCGCGGATGGCCGAAGCGTTCGACGTACAGGTCGGGACCGCCGAGCCAGCCGGACAGGAACCAGTACAGTTTGTCGCGCGAGCCGTTCAGGGGAGTCGGATGCATCGCGCGAATGCCGGCGAATTCCGGCTCCAGTTCCATCAGGTCGTAAAAACGGTCGACCAGTTCGCGCACCCTGGTGTCGCCGCCGATCAATTCGAACGCGGTCGGTGTTTGTGATTCTTCGGAAGTCATGCGACGAATGATAGCGCATCGCATGTCCGTACGGAATCTTGTTGAGCCCTTTGAATCGGGTCATGCAAGGATGGCACGGCGGATATTTTTTCCCGGTGCGCCGTATGCAAAAGCAAGGCCGGATGCTGCTTTTTTATGCAGATCCCGGCTGCCTTTGAGACTTCGCAACAGCAAGTTTGACCGCCAGCAACCCGCCGTTTGAGCCTACGCAAGCAAACGGTACTTAACAAATTCCCCTCTGCGTTAGTGGCTACCATTGTCTTAAAGGTAATAACCAAGAAACTACCTGAAGCATCCATACGACAACTGTTATCCATGGAGCATTGCGCTTTGCGGCCATGCCCCAAGGATATCGCAGTCGCTTGCCGACGGTTTGCGATGGTTTGAGATCGCCGAAACAACCAAGCTGACAGAAAACACCATGCGAGACTTGATCATCACGAATTCATCCCGGCTGGAACTGTCGATGCGTCTCATGGACATCCTGGTCCTTGAAATCGCGGGCGGCCTTGCCAGTCTCATTCACTTTCATGTCCCGTTGGCCGAGACACCACCGATCCATATCGTCCTGCTGCATTTCTGCAGCGCCCTTGCCTTCCTGCTGTTTCCGCAATTCGAGTTGTATGTGTCATGGCGCGGACGCTCGCTGCCGGACATGTTTGCGCGCCTCGCCGCCGCGTGGGCGCTCGTGCTGCTGATCGGTCTGTTCTTCAGCTTCCTGATCCACCATGTCGGCCATGTGTCGCGGCTGTGGATGTTCTACTGGTATGCGTGCGGCGTGGCGCTGCTGGTCGCCTTCCGTTTCGGTGTCTATTACGGCTTGCGCTATCTGCGCCGCAATGGGATGAACAACAAGCGCGTGGTCATCGTCGGCTACGGCAGCACCGGGCAGGAAATGCACCGGCGCGCATTGAACCAGGACTGGACCGGTTACGACGTGAAAGGTGTGTGCGCCGATCCTGAGAATGCCGGAAAGATCATCGATCCTTCCATCCAGCGCATCGACAGCCTGCAGGAAATTCACGAGTTCGTGATCGCCAACCGCATCCATGAAATCTGGATCACGCTGCCGCTGATGGCATCGCCGCGCCTGCAGGAACTGCAGTACCTGCTGCGCAATACCTTCGTCGACATTCGCTGGGTGCCCGACATCCTCGGCGTGCAGATGTTGAGCAACAAGATGGGCAATTTCCTCGGGCTGCCGGTGGTCGATCTCAACCAGCCGATCTCAAGCGGCATGAACGGCATCCTCAAGGACATCTTCGACCGTGCGTTTGCGGTGGTCGCCCTGTTCCTGCTGATGCCGCTGTTCATCGTCGTCGCCATCCTGATCAAGCGCTCGTCACCGGGACCGGTGTTCTTCAAGCAGCCCCGGCTCGGCCTGAACGGACGCCAGTTCAACGTCTACAAGTTCCGCACGATGAAGGTGCACATGGAACACAACACGGTGACGCAGGCCACCAGGAACGATCCGCGCGTGACGCCGATCGGCGCGTTCCTGCGCCGCACCAGCCTGGACGAACTGCCGCAGTTCATCAATGTGCTGCTGGGCGACATGTCGGTGGTCGGCCCACGCCCGCATGCAATGGAACACAACGAAATGTACAAGGACCTGCTGGAGACTTACATGATGCGCCACCGGGTCAAGCCGGGCATTACCGGCTGGGCGCAGATCCACGGCCATCGCGGCGAGACCGACACGGTCGACAAGATGGCGACGCGCGTGGAGTTCGACCTGCACTACATCCAGAACTGGTCGTTGTGGATGGACATCCGCATCATCGTCTGGACCGCGTTCAAGGGCTGGACGGGAAAGAACGCGTATTGATGCTGGCACGCGCTCCGGTTGACGCCGGCATGCCATCCGCAACATCACTGATTCACTCACGACAAGCAGACCATGGAAAAGAAGATCACCAAAGCCGTATTCCCCGTTGCCGGTCTCGGCACCCGTTTTCTCCCGGCCACGAAGGCCAGTCCGAAGGAAATGCTGTCGATCGTGGACAAGCCGCTGATCCAGTATGCGGTCGAGGAAGCGATTGCAGCCGGCATCACCGAAATGATCTTTGTCACCGGCCGCAACAAGCGTGCGATCGAAGACCATTTCGACAAGGCCTATGAACTGGAAGCGGAACTCGAAGCCCGCAACAAGCAGGCCCTGCTCGATGTCCTGCACAGCATCAAGCCGGACAACGTCGAATGCTTCTATGTGCGTCAGGCGGAAGCGCTTGGCCTCGGCCATGCAGTGCTGTGCGCGGAAAGGATGGTGCACGACGAACCGTTTGCCGTGATTCTCGCCGACGACCTGCTCGACGCGCAGACGCCGGTCATGCGCCAGATGATCGATGTGCATGAACAGCATGGCAGCAGCGTGATCGGCGTGGAAACCATCGCGCGCGAACACAGCCGCTCGTATGGCGTGATCGCCGGCGCACCTTTCGACAAGCGCCTGATCAAACTGAACGGCATCGTGGAAAAGCCGGCACCGGAAAGCGCGCCATCGACACTCGGCGTGGTAGGACGTTACATCCTCACGCCATCGATCTTCGCGCACTTGCGCAGCTTGCGGCCAGGCGCAGGCGGCGAGCTGCAACTGACCGACGGCATCGCCTCGTTGCTGGCGAAGGAAGCCGTGCTCGCTTACCAGTTCGAGGGAATCCGCTACGATTGCGGCAGCAAGCTTGGGTATCTGCAGGCTACCGTGCAGTTTGCGTTGCGTCACCCGGAAGTGCGCGAGGAGTTTTGCGCCTTCCTGCAAAACCTGCCATTCGGCTATGCGGGTGCACCGGGTCACTCCGGGGCGCCGCAGGAACAGGCTTCGGAAACCATTGCCGTTGCGAGCTGAACGATGAATACTCAAGACCGCATCATGACGACCAGCCTGGAGGCGTCCGGACATCGGCCGCCGGCAGCAACGTCATCGAAACCGAAGGTGGCGCTGATCACCGGCGTCAGCGGCCAGGACGGCGCCTACCTCGCCGAACTTCTGCTCGCCAAAGGCTACATCGTGCACGGTGTCAAACGCCGCACGTCGCGCTTCAATACCGACCGTATCGATCATCTTTATCAGGGACCGCAGGAGAACGAGCGCCGCTTCATTCTGTATCACGGCGACATGACCGATTCGTCTTCGCTGTTGCGGATCATCCAGGAAACGCAGCCGGACGAAATCTACAACCTCGCCGCGCAAAGCCATGTGGCGGTGTCGTTCGATGAGCCGGAATATACCGCGAACTCCGATGCGCTCGGACCGCTGCGTATCCTGGAGACGATACGAAGGCTGGGACTGGACCGGAAGACCCGCTTCTACCAGGCGTCGACCTCGGAAATGTTCGGCCAGGTAAGGGAAACGCCGCAACGCGAAAGTACGCCGTTCCATCCGCGCAGTCCGTACGCGATCGCCAAGCTGTATGCGTACTGGATCACGATCAATTATCGCGAGGCGTACGGCATGTACGCCTGCAACGGCATCCTGTTCAACCATGAATCGCCGCTGCGCGGAGAAACCTTCGTGACGCGCAAGATCACACGCGGGCTGGCGCGCATCGTTCTCGCACAGCAGGATTGCATCTACCTCGGCAATCTCGACGCGCGCCGCGACTGGGGGCATGCGCGCGACTATGTCGAGATGCAATGGCGCATGCTGCAGCAGGACACGCCCGAGGATTTCGTGATCGCCACCGGCATCCAGCACAGCGTGCGCGAATTTGCCGACACCGCTGCGGCACAGCTCGGCATGGTCTTGCGCTGGCAAGGCCACGGCACGGAGGAAACCGCGATCGTCGTCGATCCGGGACCGCACGAAAAGATTTCACGCGGCCAGGTGATCGTGCGCGTCGATCCGCGCTATCTCCGGCCTGCCGAAGTCAACAGCATGCAAGGCGACGCCAGCAAGGCGCGCGACAAGCTGGGCTGGCAACCCAGGGTGTCGTTCGAGGAACTGGTGAAGGAAATGGTGCTCGCCGATCTCGATGCCGCCAGCAAGGATCATCTGTTTCAGCAGCCCGACCACGTATCTCATCCGTATCAAATGTGACCGTTCGCCTGCCTCGGCAACGCGCGGCATGGCCGCGGTTTACCGGACGGCTTGACGACCGCACTCAGCCACCAAGAGATCAAGAGGAAGCCAATGAAAAGCAATCTCAGCAAGCGCATCTATGTTGCGGGCCATCGCGGCCTGGTTGGATCCGCGATCGTACGCGCGCTGCGCAAGCACGACTACGGCAACATTGTCACGCGTACCCACGACGAACTGGAACTGACCGACCAGGCACAGGTACGCGCGTTCTTTGCCGAGCAGCAGATCGACGAAGTGTATCTCGCGGCCGCTCGCGTCGGCGGCATCCATGCCAACAATACCTATCCCGCCGAATTCATCTACGACAATCTGATGGTGCAGGCGAACGTGGTCCACGAGGCCTGGCGCAACGGCGTCAGGAAGCTGCTGTTCCTCGGCTCGTCCTGTATCTATCCGCGCCTCGCGGAGCAGCCGATCCGCGAGGAGTATCTGATGGGCGGGTCACTGGAACCGACCAACGAGCCTTATGCGATCGCGAAGATCGCCGGCATCAAGATGTGCGAAAGCTATAATCGGCAGTACGGCACGGATTTCCGCAGCGTGATGCCGACCAACCTGTATGGCCCGGGCGACAACTACCACCCGGAAAACAGCCATGTCATTCCGGCACTGATCCGCCGCTTCCATGAAGCGAAGCTCAAGGGCGCCGACAAGGTAGTGATCTGGGGCACCGGGACGCCGCGCCGCGAATTCTTGTATGTCGACGACATGGCCGATGCCTGCGTGCATGTGATGGAACTGGATCGCCATGTTTATGAGCGGCACACGACACCGATGTTGTCCCACATCAATGTAGGCACCGGTGAGGACGTCACAATACGTGAAGTTGCGGAAATCATAAGAAAAGTCATCGGATTCAAAGGTCACATCGAATTCGATACGAGCAAACCGGATGGCACGCCGCGCAAGCTGATGAACACGGCGAAGCTGAGCGCGCTTGGCTGGCGGCCAGGGATGCGTTTGGGCGAAGGCATCAAGGAAACCTACGAGTGCTTCAAGGCGGAGGTGCGAATGTAAGACCGCCCGCGCACTGACACGCCGGCACGAACCAGCGAACTCCATCAAGCAAAACCATGTTGACACCACCCGTCCTCACTCCTTCCGAAGTTTTGATCAACCTGATCGGTGCGTTGTTCGTGATCCCGATCATCTTCGGCTTTTTCATCAAGGCGCCGAAGCTGGTCGTGTTCGGTTTCCTTGGCGTCCTGTTCTGCTTTTCCGATTCGACATGGGGCGAGTTGCAGACGGATAGCAACGTGTATTCGCGCGGCGTCGGCCTGTTCCATTTTTCGCTGCTGAACCTGGTGCTGCTGACGGCGGGCGTGGCGGCCTTGCTCAAGCGCCTGAGCAATCCGCAAGGGCCGCAGCTGGCGCCGCCGATTTCAAAGTATTTCCTCGCGTTCGTGTTCCTGCTGCTTGGGCATGTCGTGGTCGGCCTCATGGTCGGCAAGGATCTCATGGTCATTCTCGGCTACAGCGGCATCGTCAATGTCCTCAATATGCTGGTGTTCATGTATCTGGTGATCATGGCTTTCGAGAGCGACAAGGACACCCGGCAACTGCTGTTCGCGATCCTCGCGCTGGCGGTGGTGCGCGGCCTGTTCGGTGCGGTGCGCTATTTCATGTTCGACGGCGATCCGGCCAACCCTTACCGCAACTTCGAAGGGCTGGACATCAAGATCTACTTCTTTGACATCAGCGATAACTTCGTCGCCGGCCTCGCGGCGTTCAGCGCGGCATGGCTGCTGACCACTCCCGGAGCCCGGCTCTCGATCTTCAGCAAGCTGCTGCTGGTTGCCGTGCTGGCGCTGGAAATTGCGGCGGTCGCACTGTCGTTCCGTCGCTCGTCGCTGATCGGACTCGGCCTGATGTTCCTGTTCCTGTTCCTGCAATTGCCGGGCAAGCGCAAATTCCTGTTTGCATTGCTGGCGGCAAGCGCGCTGGCGGCGGTGGCGACGATCTTCTTCGAGCAACGGCTGCAGTTCGCCACCTCCGGAGGCATCCTCGATTCGCTGATCTATGACATTTCGCCCGACCGCGGCATCAAGCAAAGCCGTTTCTACGAACTCTACGCCGCGGCGCAGAGCATGGATGGTCACTGGCTGTTCGGCCGCGGAACGTGGGGCATATTCAAGGGCGACCGCGAACTGCTGGCCTATCACGGCGACAACTTCGGCTTCGTGCATAGCGGCTTCGGCCACATGATCCTGAAGACTGGACTGGTCGGCCTTGCGCTGTTCCTCTGCGTCCTTGTCGCCTACGTCGCGTTTTTCGTCAAGCATCGGCGCTACCTCGACGGCAACGCGCGCCTGCTGGCCGACGCCGGTTTCGCCGGCTTCCTGTTCTGGATACCGACACTGCTGATCGGCACGCCCATCATCGAATTCCGGACCATGCTGCTGATCGGCCTCACGCTGGCGATGCCGTTCGTCGCGGTCGGCCTGCAGAATTACCAGGTACGGGCGTTCCTTGCACGCGCGGTCCGGGAAGGTGCGATTCAACTGGATAGGAATGTCCATGCGTACTGACACCGCCCTGTACCGTCCGTTGACCGTTTCGACGGTTGGCGCCGCTGTCGCCGTCTCCACTTCCTGCACCCGCCATGCTGCTACGTAACTCACTCTGGAACCTGAGCGGCTCCGCCGTGCCGATGGTGGTCGCACTGGCGACCGTGCCGCTGCTGATCGGCGCACTGGGCGTCGAGGGCTTCGGCATCGTGACCCTGGTCGGCTCCGTGATCGGCTATTTCGGTGTGCTCGACATCAACCTGAGCGCGGGTTCGATCAAGTACCTTGCCGAACACCATGCGGCCGGCGACCGGCAGCGCTTTGCCGAAACCTTCTGGTTCGGCATCATGTTCTACGGCTTCTTCGGCCTGCTCGGTGCCGCCGTGATCTTCTTTGCCGCCGACCTGCTGGTGGCGCGCTTTTTTGAAGTATCGGAGGGCATGCGCAGCGCGACCATCGGCGCGTTCAAAGTGGCTGCGCTGGGTTTCGCGCTGACCCAGGCGCAGAACTATCTGCTGGTCGTGCCGCAGGCGCTGCAGCGCTATGACCGTTCCGCGCAGAGCGAAGCCTTCTTCGGCATCCTGGTCAACCTGACGTCGGTAGGCGCGGCGCTGGCGGGCGCGGGGATCGTCGGCGTCATCATCGCGCGCGTCTCGGTGTCGGCGCTCAATGTGCTGTACCTGATGCGCCTGATCAGGAGCTTCGACCTGCAGCTGGCGCCGGCCTGGCCGCGCCTCGATGTGCGCGCATCGCTGACGTCGTTCAGCGCCTATGCATATCTCAGCAAGATCGCTTCCACGCTGCACCAGCATGCTGACAAGCTCATCGTCGGCGCGATCGCAGGCCCGGTCGCCCTCACCTTCTATACCGTCCCGGTGACGCTGGCCGGGCGCATCCTCGGCCTGACCTACCGCTTATCGAGCGTGATCTATCCGCGCGCCTCCGCGCTGGCCGGCACCGGCCGCATCAATGAGTTGCGCCCGGTCTACCTCGGCGTGATGCGCTATGTCACCTACATCAACTTGGCCGCACTGGGCGTGATTGTGTTGGCGGGCGACGAATTCCTGCGGCGCTGGGTCGGCGAACAGTTCGTGCAGCAAGGCTATCCGGTGCTGATGCTGATGACCGTGGCGCTGCTGGTCGACTCGCTGACCAATATTCCGTCGCTGGTCAACGATGCGCTCGGCCATCCGCGCGTCACTGGCCGCTTTGCACTGGCCAACGGCATCTTCGGCGTCGCCCTGGTCTATCTCGGCACCAAGTTCGGCGGCATCGTCGGCGCGGCCGGCGGCCATCTGCTGTCGTCACTGATGCTGGGCCTTTCTTTCCTGGTGTTCGTGCATGGCCGTACAGTGCCGATTCCGTTTCGGGAGACCTTGCGTCAGGGCTTCGGGCGCAGCATTGCGGTCGGTGCGTTCATCATTTGTGTGCTGGCGCCACTGAAGTGGCTGGCGCCGGCCGGCCTGCTGAGCACGGTCGCCATCGTGTCAACGGCCATCGTCACGCTTGGCATCGCCGGGCTGTACTTCATCGTCGGCGTCGATGAACGTGCCGCCATGCTGTCGATGGCGCGCCGGCTGCGTTCGTGAGGATCACTGCCGTGCGCATCCTCCTGGTCAGCGAAGACATTCCCTATCCGAACATGGGCGGCCTGGCCAAGCATGTGCTCAACCTTGCCCGTGCGCTGGTGCGCGCCGGACAGCAGGTCGACCTGCTTGGCAACGACGACCATCCGATCGAGGTATGCGGCGAGGAAGGCCGTTTCGGCGGACGCTTCTTCGGTGAACTGAATGGGCATCACGCCGGCTGGAAGGAAATCCGCTTCGGCATGTACATGCCGCCCAAGCGCACTGCCATCGCGCGCCGCTTCGCCGATCTCATCCTGCGGCGGGCGCAACAGTACGACGTGGTGCACTATCACGGCCATATCCCGAACCTGGCGCGCTTCCTGCCAACGGAAGTCAACTTTGTGCAGACGCGCCACGATCAGGGCAGCGACTGTTTTCGCCACACGCGCTTTCGCAATGGCGAAGTGTGCGCGGCGACCGATCCCGCCGAATGCGCGGCTTGCATTGCCGCCCATCCGAACATCGTGCAGCGCGCCGTCTCCGCCGCCGCCGTCATCCGCTTCCGCCGTGAAGTCGCCGACAGCTTCAGGAAGCACAAGACGCTGTTCGTGTCAGACATGCTGTCGCGCAACCTGAAGCGTTCGCTGGGACCGGACCAATGGGGCGCAACGGTGCATAACTTCGTCGACCGGGCGTTGCTGGAAAAAATTCGGGCATCCGCCGGCGAGTTGCCGCCGTCGGAGCACTTCCACGTCTTCATCGCCGCCAAGCTCTATCCGGCAAAAGGCGTCGAGCAGTTCCTGCACACGCTGGTGCCGCGGCTGCCGCCCGACATGCTCGTAACGGTGGCGGGCGACGGCCCGGATGAGGCGCGCATGCGCAAACATTTCGAAGGAAGCCGGATCCAGTTCACCGGTTGGTGCTCGCCGGACAAGACGCTGCGTCTTGCCGCAACGGCGAACGCAATCGTTGTTCCCTCGGTGTGGGAAGAGCCGTGCGCAACCACGGTGCTGGAAGGACTGTTCCTGGGCAAGCCGACCTTTGCCCTGTACCGCGGCGGCACTCCGGAACTGGCGGCCTATGCCGCATCGCCGGAGCAACTGCGTCTTCACAAGGACATGACTGCGCTGGTCGACGATCTCGTTTCCTTCGATCCGACGACACGCTTCGGCTTCGCGGCGGAAGGATTGGGCAGTGCGGACAGCGCAGCCCAGCAGTTGCTGCAGATCTATCGCCTGCCGTCGGGCCGTTCCATCAGTTATTGAGCGTTACATAATGGATGACAATCGGAACGCTCAATCCCTCCCTTGCAGGGCGCGTCTCCACTTGCAAGCGGAGGCGCCCGGCGTAGGGACCGTTTCGCAGGCAGACGGCATGCCGTCTGAAACCCCTGCTCCACCCCCGGCCCTCTCCCGAGGGAGAGGGTGAGAACAGACGTAATTCATTATCATGAATTACGTAAGAATTAATAGTTCGTGTTAGTGGAAAGGCTTACCCAATGGCGCTTACTTTTTCCGTCATCACCTGCACCTGGAACAGTGCCGAGTACCTACAGGAGTCGATCGCTTCCGTCCTGGCGCAGGATCATCCGGACATCGACTACATCTTTGTCGACGGCGGCTCGACCGACAGCACGCTGGAACAGATCCGTGCATTGAAGCGGCCATACCGGCTGCTGGAAAACGTGGGCGGCGGCGTCAGCCGCGCGATGAACGAAGGCTTGCGCGCGGCGCGCGGCGATGTCATCGCCTACCTGCATTCGGACGACTATTACCTGCGCCCCGACGTTCTCTCCGGCGTCAGCCGCCTGCTGGAGGACAGCGGCCGCGGCTGGCTGTTCGGCAGGACGATGGCGCGCATCGGCGACAGCCTGCGCCCGGACGATTTCGTCGCACCGCGCTTCAGCTACGCCGCGCTCCTGCGCGGCAATTTCATCCCGCACCCGGCGACCTTCGTCCGGCGCGAGCTGATGCTGAAGGCGCGCGGATTTTCTACCGATCTCAAGTACGCGATGGACTACGATCTCTGGCTGAAACTGGCGCGATTCAGCGAGCCGCTGCAGATCGACGATGCGCTGACTGCCTTCCGCGAACACGAGGGCAGCCTGTCGACATCGTCGGGCAACCGGCTCGCGGCAATGGCCGAGGATTTCCAGGTGCGGCAGTCCTATGCCGGCAGCAATCCGCTGGAACAGATCGGGCACTATGCCCGCTACTTCGTGCGCCGCCGCCGTGTACTGCATGCGAAAGGACACGCATGAGAACTCCGGAAATTTCCCTGATCCTGGCGACTGTCGGGCGCACCGATGAACTGACCCGGATGTTCGAATCGCTGGCGACACAGACCTTCAATGATTTCGAAGTCGTCGTTGTCGACCAGAACGACGATGACCGGCTGGTTGCGCATGTCGAACGCGCGCGCTGCCTCGGCATCGCGGTGCGCCACCTGCGTCATCGGCCGGCCAATCTGGCGGCGGCACGCAACGTCGGCATCGATGCCGCGCGCGGCAAGTGGATCGGCTTTCCCGACGACGACTGCTGGTATTCGCCGCGCCTGCTGGAAAGGCTGGCGGCGCGTTACCGGTGTTCCGACCAGCCGGCCGGAATCATCGTGCGCTGGGTGGAGCAGGATGAACAGCCTGTCGCCCCCTCCAATCTTTCCTGGGAGCGCTCGCGCGCATTCCGTGATGTGCCGGTCTGTTCGATTACGCTGTTTTGCCAGCGCGCACTGTTCAAGCAGATCGGCGGCTTTGACAGCCGCCTTGGCGTCGGCCAGTGGTTCGGCGCCGGCGAGGAAACCGACTTTGTTCTTCGCGCCTTGCGCGTCGGCGCCTTCTTTACCTACGAGCCGCTGGCCGAAGTGCATCACGCGGTCAACGCCGGCGAACCTGTCGCCACGCCGCAGACATGTATCGCCGTGAGGCATCGCGCACGCGGCACCGGGGCGCTGTACGCCAAGCACCGGCTGCCTGCATGGGTGATCGTGCGGGGGCTGGCGGCGCCTCTCCTGCGCCCCTTGCTGAAGGGCTCCTTCGGCGCCGAGCTGGCTCTGGGTTACGCGACCATGATGGGCCGGCTGGACGGCCTGCTCGGTTGGCGCCGCACCCGCTCCTGAAGAGTGCCGCTGACGGGCACTGTACGCAATTTGTTACAAAAGACACACCCGGAGTTCGTCTTCTTTTGATTTAGCGCGGATTGAAGGCGTGCACGACATTCACAATTTCAACATCGGTGGCAAGCGGAAAGCGAAACATCTTCCGTTCGCTGCGGTCAGTCCGTACATCGGGACGCATCCTGCATCCTGGGCGTAAAAAACAGGCATTCGAATCATTCTTGACAGCTGCGATGGAAGATCGAAAAAACAGAAGCTTTCGTCATGCATCCGTTCGCGCACGGTGGCTTACGGATGAATGCCGCACAGCACCCGCGTTGGCCGGCTGCACTCCAGCGGTTTGGAAAGAACCTGCGGCGGACGATCCATCCATTGATGCGAGCCGCGACGATGGCGCCGCCAAAGACCGGAACACGACGATGCTGAGAATTGCACTGATCACGAACCATCCGCCACCGTTCCGGATACCGGTGTACGAGAGGATCGCGCGTATCCCCTGCGTCGACCTGCAAGCCATATTCTGCAGTCCGCGCGAACCGAATCGGCAGTGGGAGCTGCCTCCGCTGCGCTTCGACCACACCTTCCTCAAGGAGCGTTTCGTCACGCGCGGCTCCAATTTCATCCACAACAATCCGGACGTGGTCACGGCCTTGCGGGAACTGTCGCCGCACGTCGTCGTGACGACCGGGTTCAATCCGACCTTTCTGTATGCATTCGGCTATGCGATTGCGGCCGGCGTCCCGCATGTGCCGATGACGGACGGCACCGATGCTTCGGAAGAATCGCTGTCGCGCTGGCACAAGGCGATACGCCGCGTCGTGTACGCCCGTTCGCGCGCATTCATCGCGGCCAGCCATGGAGGTCTGCGCCTGTACGACGGTTACGGCGTGCCGGACCGGGCCTGTTTCCTGTCCTGCCTCTGTACCGACAATCACGCATTTGCGCATGCCGTCGGTCAGAAAAAGCGTTTCGACCTGATTTTCTGCGGACGCATGGTGCCGGAAAAAAACCCGTTGTTTTCCTTGCAGGTCGCCGCCTCGCTGACCACCCGTCTCGGCCGCCGCAGCAGCATCCTGTTCGTCGGCTCCGGCCTGCAGGAAGAGGATGCAAGAAAGGAAGCACTTCGTCTTTCCGCGCACGTCGACGCACACTTCCACGGCCATGCCGCGCAGGATGAGTTGCCTGCGCTGTACGGTTCCGCCCGCCTGTTCCTGTTTCCGACGCTGCGCGATGTCTGGGGCGTGGTCGCCAACGAGGCCTGCGCCGCCGGTCTTCCGGTCATCGTGTCGCCGCATGCCGGCGTGGTCGGCGAACTGGTCGTCGACGGCAGGAACGGCTTCGTGTCGCCGCTGGATATCGAATGCTGGGCGGAACAGGCGGCACGCCTGCTGACCGATGATGCGATGTATTGCAATTTCTCGGCGAGCAGCCGTGCGCTTGCCGGACATTTCACCTTCGACCATGCCGCTGCCGGCATCGTGGAGGCGTGCCGCTACGCAGCCGGCTGGCTCGACAAAAAGCCGCTCGGCACAGTCAGCCGGAAAACGGGATAAGGAGATGATGCCAGTGCGATCCGGGGAAACCCTGCATGCGATGAAGGGCCGTATATGAAGATACTTGTCGCTCACAACGCGTATCAGCACCGCGGCGGCGAAGACGCCGTGGTCGATGCCGAAGTGGCGCTGCTGCGCAGCCACGGCCATGAGGTCGAAATCTATGCGCAGCATAACGACGCGCTCAAGCACATGCCGCGCGCCGTCGCCGCTGCGTCCACCATCTGGTCGATGCAATCGGCAGACGATGTCGGACGGCTGGTCGCGCGCTTTGCGCCGGACGTGATCCATGTCCACAATACCTTTCCGCTGATCTCGCCGTCCCTGTACTGGACCGCCGACCGGCTGCAGGTGCCGGTGGTGCAGACGCTGCACAACTTCCGCCTGCTGTGCCCGCAGGCGATCTTTCTGCGCGACGGCAAGATCTGTGAAGACTGCATCGGCAAACTTCCCTGGCGCGCGGTGACGCGCAAGTGCTATCGCGAGTCGGCGCTGCAATCGGCCGTCGTCACCGGCATGCTCGCCACGCATCGCGCGCTTGGCACCTATCGCGAGCGCGTGACGCGCTACATCGCGCTCAACCGCTTCGCTCGCGACAAGTATGTGGAGGGCGGACTGCCTGCGCATCTGTTCAGGATCAAACCGAATTTCGTGCCGTCCGGTATGGTTCCTGTCTGGCATGGACGCAGCGGCGGACTGTATGTCGGCAGGCTGTCGTCGGAAAAGGGACTGGACGTGCTGGCGGATGCGGTGCAGCGTCTGCCTGGCGCCGACATTGATGTCATCGGCGGCGGGCCGCTGGAGGATCTCGCGCGCTCGACGTTCGGCGAGCGCTACCTCGGCTACCGTCCTCTTGAGGAAATCATGACGCGCATGGGCAATGCGCAATTCATGGTATTGCCCAGCATCTGCTACGAGAACTCTCCGCGCACCATCGTCGAAGCGTTTGCGAGCGGGCTGCCGGTGATCGCCAGCCGGCTCGGGGCGCTTCCCGACATCGTGCGCGACGGCGTGACCGGCTTGCTGTTCGAGCCGGGCAGCGCGGCGGACCTGGCGAGGAAGATGGCATGGGCGAGCGCCAACCCCGCGCAGATGATGAGGATGGGACAGGCGGCGCGCGCCGAGTACGAGGCGCGATACACGCCGGAACGCAATTACGCAATGCTGATGGACATATATGAAGATGCAATTTCCCTACTCCACCGCAAACTGTGCACCGCGTAAGGGCGAGGCGGTTCTCGAAGCCTTCATCGACGCCGTGTCCTGGGATGAAGCGATCGGGCAGATCACCGCATGGGGCGCGGCCCGCGAGTCGCGTTATGTCTGCATCTGCAATGTGCACTCCACTGTCACCACGACCCGCGATGTGGAATTCAAGATCGCGGTCAACAATGCCGACATGGCGACGCCGGACGGCGCGCCGATCGCCTGGGCGCTGCGTCGTCTCGGCTTTCCGAAGCAGGAACGGATCAACGGCCCGGACCTGATGCTGAAGTACCTGGCCGAAGCACAACGTCTCGACCATGTCGTTTATTTCTACGGCAGCACCGAAGCGACCCTGACCCAGTTGCGGCGCTCTCTGGCAAAACAGTTTCCGCGGTTGCGCATCGGCGGTGCCTGCTCACCGCCGTTCCGTCCTCTGTCGTTGGAAGAGGACGAACAGATCGTCGACGAGATCAATGCATCCGGCGCCAATGTGGTGTTCGTCGGTCTTGGCTGTCCGAAGCAGGAAAAATGGATGGCGGACCACCGCGGCCGGGTGAATGCGGTGATGATCGGTGTGGGCGCCGCCTTCGACTATCATGCCGGCGTGGTCAAGCGCGCGCCGGTCTGGTGGCAGCAGAACGGCCTGGAATGGCTGTACCGTCTCGGGTCGGAACCGCGCCGGCTGTTCCGACGCTACATGGTGACCAATACTCTATTCGTGATCGGCTTCGTACGACAATTCGTGCTGGCCAAGCTGCCGGCTGAAGATACGTCGAGCTGAACCATTTTTTGATGATGGTGCAGGTCTCCGGACTCGTTTGGATGGCCGCGAAAGACGAGCCGCCGCCTGGACGCAAGTGAGGAATCTCGACCGGTTGATGAAATCGCAATCGGCGCAGATTCCTCATTTCGTTTCGGAATGACTGCGCTTTTCGAGCCGGCGTAAATTCAGTCCGGCTGGCAACCCGGAGTTCGCGCATCAGCCGGGCTGCTTGCGCGAACTCATGCCGCTTTCTTATGGGATGTCAATCCGGTAACAAACGGAAGTGAAATCATATCATCTGGACAAACTTCCAGGCCGCAAGATACCCATGCCTATCGCGACTTCTCCGACCAGCGAAACGATCATTGAAGGAACAGCTGCCCTGCCCGCCGCTCGCGAGGCGTATCGGCCAGATATCGACGGCCTGCGCGCGATCGCCGTACTGGCCGTAATTGCCTTTCATGCGAGCGCCGGTCTTGCGCCGGGCGGCTTCGTCGGCGTCGACATCTTCTTCGTCATTTCCGGTTACCTGATCACCGGGTTGATCGCCAAGGGTATCGAGCGCGGCGACTTCAGCTTTACCGATTTCTATACGCGGCGCATCAAGCGCATCTTTCCCGCCTATATCGTCGTTGCCACGGTCACGCTGGCCATCTCGTCGTGGTTGCTGATCCCGAACGACTACATTTTCTACACCACGTCGCTCGCCGCATCGTGGGCCTTCCTGTCGAACGTCTTTTTTTCGATGCTCAGTTGGGGATACTTCGGCCAGCGCACCGAAGAATTCCCGTTGCTGCACACCTGGTCGCTGTCGGTCGAAGAGCAGTTCTACTTCCTGTTTCCGATTCTGCTGATTTTCCTGTTCCGCTATTCGCGGCGGCATGTTGTTCCGGCGCTGCTGCTGATGGGAGTTGCGTTCGTCGGCCTGTCCGAACTCAACACCGATACCGTCGGCGCCTACTTCCTGCTCACCTCGCGCGCGCACGAACTGTTGATCGGTGCGCTGACCTTCTTCATATCGCGAAAGTACATGCCTCGCACTGCTTGGGAGGCATCCCTGCTGGCGGCATTCGGCATGACGCTGATGCTCGGGTCGATATTCCTGATCAGCCGGGGAACGCCTTTTCCCGGCGTCCATTCGATCTACCCATGCCTTGGCGCCGCCCTGCTGATCTACGCCTGCCAGCGCGAAAATGCGTTCACGCCGGTGCTGACCAGCCGCCTGATGGTCTTCGTCGGGCTCATCTCGTACTCGCTCTACCTGTGGCACTGGCCGATCTTTTCCTTTCTGCGCTATCGCCGGATCGAGATCACGCCGGCAATCGGCCTGGCCGCCGTTGCGCTGGCGTTCGTGCTGTCCATCCTGACCTGGAAGTTCGTCGAGACGCCGGTGCGGCGCAATCGCTCGCTGCGCTTCAAGCGCGCTTTCGTGCAGATCTATCTGCTGCCTGCGGCTGCGTTCATGGCGATCGGGCTGTACTCGTATGTCACGGAGGGTGCGCCGCGCCGCTTCTCAAGCGAGATGCGCGACCTGATTTCCAGCTACTCCTTCGAGCGCGACCTGACGCGCGCCTGCTCGATCCGCGCCGAAGACTATCACAAGGTCACGTTCGATTACCTGGTCGATAACTGTGCATTCGGCGATACCGAAAGACCGCGCGCGCAGGTGCTGCTGATGGGCGATTCGCACGCACACCACTTCAAACCCTTTGTCGACGAGCTTGCGAAGAACGCCGGACTGAAAGCGGTCTACCACGTGCAGGGCAATTGCTTCCCGACCGCCTTGCAGGTATCCGACCGCCACCCTGAACAGGGTCCATCCACCTGCCAGCAACGCAACCTCGACCTGCTGGACATGGCCGGCAACTTCAAGTACGTGGTCATGGCCGGTTTCTGGGCATCCGAACCATGGCGGGATCTTGAGAAGGAGATGATGTACGCCGTCGGGAAGGTCGTCGCCGCAGGAGCGATTCCGGTCATCTTCAAGGACAATCCCTACTACGAACCGGATCTTTCGCAATGCATTCTGCACCGGACGCGCGGCTGGATACCCAAGGACAAGAACTGCAACATTCCCTACAGCTTCGTGACGAAGAGTCAATCCGCGACCGACCATATCATCGACAAGGTAAAGGCCGCCTATCCTCAGGTCAGGATCGTTGATCCGAAACGTGTGATGTGCGGTACGACGGAATGCGCGACCTACTATTCCAACATCGCTCTCTACAAGGACGAGAACCATCTCAACACCAAGGCTTCCCAACTGCTGGGCGATCAATACCTGGCGCACGTCGGCAACCCGTTGAGGGAAGGGCATCGTGTGATCCGTGCTGCAAATGATGTTGCGGCCGGTGGTGGTTCGCAAGGCGGCGGAAGCATGGAGCGTTAGTAGATCATTCAAATGAATGTAATCATCACGATGTGCCCTACGTTGATCTACTAGTGTTTCGATGCGCTTTGTTTTTCGGATGGCGATGGATGGGATGACTTCTGTCTTGTAGTTGCTTTGATTGTTTTCTCTTCGGTGATGCGGTTCTGTAGTCACTCCGTAGTTACTAGCCGGGACTGGCCCCGGCGGGCCACTCACTTTTTTGCTTCGCCAAAAAAGTAAGCAAAAAAGGCGACCCCGCTGCCGCTGCCCTTCGGGTTCCCGAAATGGCGCGGGCCGAAACGGGAAGCGCGACAAACTCGCCTGCGGCTCAGACAAGTCGCGCTTCTTGATCCGTTTCGGCCCGTGCCATTTCGGCAGCGTCAGAAGGGGATTTAACGGCAAAACCTCAACCCCTCCCCACCCTGGCCCTCCCCGATGGGGAGGGAATTGTTACGGGCTTGGCCATCGTCATCGATGCCTCATGCCAATCGCTGTGATCGTGATGATGAGGCAAGATCTGATTGACCAAAGAGGCTCTGGCCGTTGAAGTTCCGCTGTGAGCTGTCGAAGAAGGGATCTGCGAACCGCGGTCGCACCTCGGCGGCCCCCTTTTTTGCCTTCTTTTTTGGCGACGCAAAAAAGAAGGTGGCCCGCCGGGGCCAGTCCCGGCAAGCTTCCACGGAGTGACTACAGAATTGCATCACTGAAGAAAAAACAGTAACGAAACGGAAATCACTCCATCCGGCACCATCCAAATGCCATGGCACGCGCACACAACACGATCGGCTGATCGCGCTCCTTCACTCAGGTCGACTCCGCAACAGGCGACACGTGCACCCACTGCGAGCGCGCGGCCAGTTGTTCGTTGTTGATCCGGTTGCGGCGCTCCACGTGCATTGCCACATGCGCGAAAAAGGCGTCGATGTCGCGCCAGGCGTTCAGCTCGTCGAACTGCTTGGAATGGCCCCACAGGTGAAATGTGGCGCCATGACGGCACGCATGGTCGAACATCGCATACAGGCGCCGCAGCCAGTCTGCATGCTGTAGTGCCAGCCGCAAACCTTCCGCGCGCCGGAGCCAGTGCCCGGAACCGGCAAAGTTGCGGATATAAACGGCGCGGTCGTGCGGGTATAACTGGAGCGTGGTCGGCATTTCATATGGCTGCGTGCCGACTGCAAAACATAGATTCATGGTTGTGCGCGCGTACGTGAATCCGCATGCCTTGACCAGTTCCACATCGCGCCGGGTATAGCGGCCGCCCGGATAGCAGAATCCATTGACGCGCTCGCCCAGCACATCCTCCAGCCGCTTTTTTCCATCATTGATCTGGTGATAGGCCTGCCAGATGTCGATCTTCTTCAGATAACGGTGATCGAAGGTGTGCGAACCGATTTCAAACTGCCGGCCAAGCTCCCGGATCTTGTCATCCGCGAGTACCGCATCGCCTTCGCAGTTCCGGATCGGCACATAGAAGGTTCCGCTCAGCCCATGCTTTTGCAGCAGTTCGGCAGTTCTCATGTCCGATGGATGACCGTCGTCGATCGAACAGGTAAACACTGGGTCCATCATTCGCTCCACTCGATTCGGATTATTCTTTTTCTTGTCACAGGCTGTTGCTGACGGAACGGCCAGTTCCGCGCGCCGCGCCGGTCGGCAACGCGCAGCGGCAGGCTTCGACCAGGCCGCTGGCGGCATTGTCGAAGGTGTACTCGCTCACGAGCGCCCTGCTTCGGCGTGAAAACCGTTCCCACAATTCCCGGTCAGTGAGCAGCGTCGCGGCACGGCTTGCCCAGAGATTGGCATCGAGCGGGCAGACGTAGCCGTTCTCGCCGTCGAGCACCAGTTCGCCGGCGACGCCGGCGTGCGGCGAGACGATGACCGGCAGCCCTGCCGCGCAAGCCTCGTTGGCTACCACCCCCCAGACATCGGCCAGTGTGGGGAACAGGAAGATGCGTGCGGAACGATATAGCGACGGCAGCTCGCCCTGCTTTGCAAAGCCGTGGAAATGCGTGTCGACCAGTTGCGCCTTTCCGGAAGACGCGATACGCACGCGTTCCTCTTCCTCGCCGGCACCAACATACAGGAGACGTACTTTGCGTCGCAGCCGGCGCGCCAGTTCCTCGGCGACATCGAGCGCGAACATTGGCCCTTTTTCAGGAACGATGCGACCGCAAAAAATCAGGTCGAAGCCTGCGCCTTGCGACTCCGGCGTCCGCGCATAGACATCGTTGTCGATGCACAGATAAGAGCGGAAGCAGCGCTCCGATTGCACGCCGTAGCTTTCATACAGACGTTGTCCGCCTTTGCTGGCGGACAGAAATGCGAGAGAGCGTCCATAGACAATGCGGCGCACGGCCTTGTGCACCCTGCTCAATCCTTGTTCGGACAAGTCGGTGCCGTCGGTCAGCGGGACATGGGGAATACCCTTTATCCACGCATAGGCGAACGCGTACAACTGCGTCGGGTTGAGCCCGTCCGTGACGATCACGTCGGGTGAGAATTTTCTCAGTGCGAGGACGACATCCGGGTTGTTGTGGATATACCGCCCGCGAATCGTGGTAATGCGTTCGCGCAGAAAGCGATGGTCGAACTCGAACGCCGGCAAGTCCCATTGCCGGTTCGGTTCGCGTCGCGCACAGAAAATCACTTGCAGCGTGATGCCCGCCATCTTCGCGATTCTGTTGAATACAGGAATTCGATACGGGGGCGGTTCATTCGTAATGATGGCAATTCTTATCATGGGGCTAATGGTAGTGTCTGGTGGTTCGCGTCGAATGACCTACATCATGGATAAGAGCGGAAGCGCGCGACAGCTGAATGCCGGTGCATGGAAGACTGTCCTAGAGCTAAATTCTCGATGCCGGCAAGTAGCCAACCGCAAGCTCTGCCCCAGTTTACAAGAGGAAAATCCGCCGAGGCATGACACATGTCATGCTCGCGGCAACATTTATCCGTGCCGCAACCGGTCTGCACCGCGACGCATACCGGAGCAGGATGACACCGGAGAACTTGGCATGGCAGATGCGGAGCTACAGCGTCTGCTTCCTGCCGGCCCGCATCTCCAGAATCACTCTCTTTGCGTTGCGTACGCGTTCGACCGTCTTTCTGCCGTACTGCGCAGGCAGTGAATCTTCATACTTCAGCCACATCTTCAACCGACGCAGGTAACCGCCGACGGCCTCCTGCCAGGCCACCCTGCCGTTGAGCAGCAACTGCATGCGCGACCGGTACACAGTGACGTTATCGAGATCTCGTTGCACCGCGCCGAGCGCGAATTTATAGTCGTAACGTCCCCACAGAAAATGGAACTCCCGGCCGCCGCGCGCGATGCACTCGCAGATGGTCCGATAACAGCACAGGAAGCCCAGCCAGTAGTCATCGTAGGCAGGGGCGTGTGCCAGTACGTTCAGGAAGTAGTTCGAACCGGCGTTGTAGCTGATCGCGCCGGCGGCGATCCTGCCGTCAATGGTGACGATGCCGACCAGGCCGCAGGCCTGTGCGAGTTCAACGATTCGTCGCGTTTCCTCTTCGTCGATCTCGGAGACGATGTGCTTCTCTGCCATGCGCGCGTGATTGAATTCGACGAGCGCGCGGACATGCGACGCTTCCACCGCTTCCTTTTCATAGACGTCGAAACGGAAGGAAGGAAAGGTGCGCACCAACCTGTCGGTATAGCGCTTGATGTTGCGGCGCGTGTTCTTGCCCAGGCTCGCGCGGTACTGCTCGGCCGTTTCGGGCAGGGTCAGCGTAATGTCTTCCAGGTGATTGAAGCGCTGGCAGGGAAACGGCAGCCGGCCCACGTCGGTTTCGATCGCCTTGAAGGAAATCACGTTGACATCGGGATAGCGGGCAAAAATGTAATCCGAAAAGCGCTGCAGCTCGCCATGGTCGACGCGGATCGCCTCGTTCAGCACATGTACCCTCCCCTTCTCGCGCCGGAACAGGAGCAAGGCGCTGATGCGCCCGTCCCTGCTTGCCACGTAGGTGCTGGTGCTGCCGACGACCCATCCGTAGATCCGGAATTCGAGCAGCGATGAAAAAATGTTTCCGTACAGCTGTTCGACTTCCGACTCGACAAAAGAAGGAACCTCATTCTCGTAGCACGAAATAATGATCGCGTCAGACTTCATGTTTACTCAAAGCGACAACGTATGTGACAGTACTGATACACCCTCGGGTCATGAGTTTCAGTATCGTCCAAAATCGTGCACAACCTTTGAGCAAATACAAGCCTGCCACCGAGTGGAGCATTGTTCCGGTGTGTGTCTGTATTATTAAGAATGACCTAACCACATGACATCAAAGCAATTCCGCCTGAGATTGCTTCGATAAGGTCTGCTTGAATAAGAGACCATGACCGAAGACGTAGTGGTGAGCCTGCGCAAAACGCCGGCCGCAGATGCATGAACAATGGTGGTCGTACTTGATCGGCGCGGCAGAAACAAATCACAATGAGTGAACAGTCGAACATGTCAAGGCCTTCGACTGTACAGAAGGCGCTTCAGTCGGAAGTACCGCAACTGTCCAAGGTACTTGCTCGTGCTTTCCATAACGATCGCATCGCGGAACATGTGTTGCCTGACAAGGCGTTTCGCCAGCAAGGGCTTGAGCGGGTATACCAGCTCTATTTCAAGGTTTTTTTGCCGAACGGGGCCTGCTATACGACCGCTGAGCTCGACGGAGCGGCATTATGGATGCCTCCCGGTAAATATCCGCTATCGGCGATGGAACATATCCGTCTGTTGCCAGGCATGTTGCACGCGCTTGGAATCAGGCGATTGCCGAGAGCCTTGAATGTTCTCGATCATCTCGAAAGAATGCTCCCTGTTAATCAAAAATATTGGTATCTGGGTGTGCTTGGCGTAGAACCGGATCGCCAGAGGCATGGGATAGGAAGCCGCCTGATGCAGCCTGCACTTGCCGCCTGCGATGAACATCATCTCGGCGCTTATCTTGAAACCGGGACAGAAAGCAATCTCCGCTTTTACGCCGTGCATGGGTTCCAGGTAATGCATGAGTTTCGCTTGCCAAACGGACCCAAGGTGTGGGGGTTGTGGCGCGAGCCAGTAAACTTATAGAGTTCATTTCCCGTTTTCCCATTCCCGGTAACGCATGAAAACGAAATCGGTTGTCATATGGTTAGGTAATTCTCAATAGTGCAGACAAAAAAAGGGCCGGCGTCGCCACCGGCCCTGAACCACTCCCGCTTGCACGGGAGACGCTCGAAACACTTGCGTATTGCCTTACTTGAATTGCCAGGCGCGCACGTAATTCACTTCATACGA
>CBIHRJ010000035.1:0-60352 GCA_966212445.1 uncultured Noviherbaspirillum sp.
TACGAACCATGGGGTGGTGGGTTCGATTCCGGCCAGCCGCACCAGTAATACCGATGGGGCCAGATCGCAAGATCGGGCCCCTTTCTGGTTTACGGCTTTTCCTTTCGTTTTATTCCCTTGATGGCCTGAATCTGCCCGCACCTCATGCGGGCATCCGAAGCGCTTCAGCGGGCCGACGCCGCGTATTCCTTCCAGTCATCTTTTCCGCTCTTGAGAAAGTAGCGGTTGTCTTGTCGAATCATGACCGTGTTTTCATTTTCCGCGACATATCTGGTTGCCGGGAGATCGGCTGCGTAATGGGCGGAGTCGAATCCCGAGGCGCCATAGGGCGGTTCTTCGACAAGGCGTGCGATCAACTGCGACAAGCCGATGTAGCTGGTCGGCGCATCGATTTCGGAGAGGCTGCCCCGTCTTTCGACATCCTGGCCGACGACCTTGACTGCGACGGGAACCGTCGTGATTGCCGGCGTCGGGATCTCGCGCAGGCCCGCGATCTGGAACTTGTCGCCGCGCAAGGCGGCGCCGTGTTCAGGAACGATAACGACGATTGCGCGCCTGCCGCTTTTCTGGATCATGTCCATGAAGCCAGTAAGATCATTCAGCAATTTTTCCAGCCGGGGAGCGTAGTTGTCCGCGCTGGAGAGCCGGGCGTTGGCGCCGGAGACGATCTTGTTGCCGTCATGCAAACTGATCGTGTTGTAGAAGAGCGCGACATGCTCGCTGGTTGATTTCTTGCGCGTGTCGAACCAGCGCGACAGGACGTCGAGGTCGCCGTAGATCGGAGAGTTGTCGAACGAGCGCAGCGGGATGTCAAGGCCGCCAAGCGGCAACAGCGGGGCGTTCACGCCTTGCTGCCGGACCAGCGTCAGAAAATCGTCGAAGTGTCCATCGTGGTTGAACGCCAGGTTGGATTCAAAACCGGATTGCTTGAGGCTCGGCATTAGGTAGCACTGATCCGGCACTGTTTCGTAGAGTTTCCGGTGCGGAGTTTGGCCGCAAGTGGCGCGGTTGATCCGGATCGCGGCCGGTCCGCTGTAGGACGCCGCGGAGTTGAAGTGCCTGAACAGGAAATCGAGGTTGCGCCAGAACGGATGCTTGTCGAGCCCGGTTGCTTGCAGGTCGTCCCACGACAGGGAGCAGATGTGGATGAAGACGATGTCGAACGGCACGGCGCTGCGCGCGGAAGGCATGCGGACGCTTCGCGTGGCTTCGCTGGAGTAGAACCGGGTCAGAACGCTGTTCAGGTCGGAGGAATTGTCGCCGTTGCCAGCATCGGCGGTTGCACCCGCGTTCGCCGGGGCTGCGGCCGCCAGCGTTGCTTTCTGTTCCTGCCCGACACCCAGCGCGAGGACGACGAGTGCCGCGACAACCAGTACGCCGACACGCAGGTAGCGGCTGACGATGTGATATGCCGCCCATCCGCCCGCCAGTACGGCAATCACCGGCAGGTCGATGAAGCGTCCTGCAAGTTCGAACAGATAAGTGCCGCTGAAGTTGCTGAGCAAGCGGACTTGCGACAGCACGCGGTCGAATGGCGGAAGCCAGGAGTCATGATAGGCCAGGGCAATCGCAACGGGTATCGCAAGCACCGTGCGCGCGAGCCGCAGTCTGCGCGAAGCGAGCGGCGCCACGAGGAAGGCGGCGAACGCGAGGTTTTCGACGGGATGAAAGCCGATCAATTCGCGAAAGAACAGGATCAGCTTGGCGATAAAGTAAAAGCTCCAGCCGCCAAGCCGTATGCTGCTGTGCGCGGCCTGCCGGCGGGGAGCGCTTGCGGCTTGATTGGAGCCGCCTTCAGCGGAATTTACGGTGTGCATGACTTGTCGGGGGGAGCGGGCGCAACGGCTTCTTTTGTTTCTTTTCCATTACGGACAGGTCGAAGCAACACAGGTTTGTAAGTACGGCGCCGGAGCAGCGCCTTCAATCTCGAGACCGGGCCGGGAAGGCGGTAACCGATCGCAATACCGAGCAGCAGGATCAGGAAGACAGCGGTAAAACTCATGATGACAATGCGGGAACCCCGGATATGACAGGCGCACCCTTGACAGGCAGCGGGCGGCGAACGGCAGGAGCAGGGGCGCGATAGCGTTGTGCCGCTGCGCCTTTCTTGCTCGGCACCGCGGTGGTTGCCGACCTGGCGATCTGTCGCGGGGTTGCGGCGAGGTCCGCCGTAAGGTCGGGGAAGCCGTGGCGCTCGTTGCGCGCGTCGAAGTCGCTCATTGCCTGACGAATGGTGACGGACGAAAGGAAACGGTCTTCGGTGCTGAACAGGTCGCCGGCGGGCAGGCCGAAAAGCCGGTCGAGCGCCTTGTCGATATCGGACTCGCGGCAGGCATAGAGGAACAGGTAGACGCTGGTGTCGTCCGCGGTACACAGGTCGCCGGCGCGCTTGATGTCGCAGTAGCGCAGCGCGTCCAGCGGCAGCAGTCCGTAAGCGAGCGGCAGGCGCAGCAGCACGTTCTGGACTTGCAGCAGGCGCGAACGTTCCAGCATCGCCGTTACCGCCCGGGAAAATTCGTGGGGCATCAGATACCCCTGCTCATCCTGCGGCGTGGCGTCCCGAAGGGCGTCTTCGAATACGATGGGGAGGCGATGCGGAAACACCTGGCCCTGGATCATCGATGTCAGGCTGAGAAAGCGGGAAAAGCCGATCTCGGCGGGTGCCACAAGGTTTGCGCCGAGGCGTACTGCCAGCGTTTCCTGGGTGTAGCGCATCCGTGAATTCACTTCCCTGATCACGATCTTGAGGCGCGAACCGCATCGCTTGCGCAATTCGAAAACGCAGTGGACCAGATGCTGGAAATCGGTGGCGGGCGTAAACGCGAGGATGACGGTCGACGCGGTGGCTCCGGATGCCTGCGTCAACACCATCTCGAACCGGTCGCCGATCATCTGCCAGCCGGCCGGAGCCGTTTCCGTCGATAGGAAAGCGGACGGTTGTACAAGAACCTGCGCCTCATCCGCGACCGGTTCCTGCTCGTCCGCCGACATTGCGCCATCTTCTCTTGCTTGCAACTGATAGCGGTCGTTGCCGGCCAAGGGGAACGACTTCGATGCAATCAAGCCGGAAGAACAGAACCAATGAAAAATTTCCCAGGATGCAACGCCATGGCGGCTTTTGATTCGCGCCATTCCGGCAAACTGGCGGGCCCGGTCGAGCAATTGAGCTATGGCATCGTTGCCGGCGGCGGTCTGCCTGAACAGCAGCACTGTCGCTACGCCTTGACGCCTGGTCCAATCGCACAGGTCGTTGAGCATCTTGTGTTCGGAGGCGGGCAGCAACCGTTCGGCGCCGTCGATGATCAGCAGCTTCGCCTGATCGGCCTGCCAATGCCGCAGGTCGTCGGCGATGTGCCGCATGCGGCGGGTTTCTTCCACGCGGCCAGGCAGTCCGTCAGGTTCCAGCATGACAAGCCGGCCGGAGGCCAGGCAAGATTCCATGCGCGAAGATTGTTCCGGATGGTTCGTCGAGTATGCCCCGGACACCATGCTGATCAAACAGGCAGGCGTGCCGTCTTCGCACGCTTGGGCGAGCGTGTTCCACAACAGCATATCCGCCAGTTGTCCGTCTTCTTCAGAGATGGCATAAACACCTCCTACAAGCAAATCCATTGCTGGACGGATACCCTGGAGTGCTAATTCGATACGGAAATGCATGCTGGATATTTCAAAAAACCCTATTAGGATATAGACTTCTGAAAAAGTTACATTTAAGTTACTATTGTTACCGATATTAACATTTCCATAGGAATAGTTGATAGCAAAAAACTTTGTTCGCGCAGGGGGGGCCTGGTGTGACATTGCGTTCTTTTCGGAATTTTTCCCGGAAAGCCCGGTGTTCGGGAATTTCCAATGCCATTCGTATGTGTGATTCAACCCTCTTGTCGAAAAGTTTCTAATGTCCAAGCAAGTTCCGACTGTATCCGCATTTGCCGAAAACGACGTAGCCAGCCTGTACTCCCATTTCGGCGCATTTTCCCGCAAGAACCAGTATCGCGAGTTGGTGATGGAAGAGGCCGCGCACAATGCGGCGGCCCGCTGGCCCTTGCTGGCGGAGGTTCTTGAGCCGAACGCCGACGAAGCGAATCCGCTTTGAAAGTCATTGCAGTAATGAGTGCCGTCGGTGGGGCCGGCGCCACCACCGTTGCGGCGCAGTTGTCGGCTGCACTGTCGTTGCAGCAGCGCGACACCCTGGCTTTCGACTGGTGCCAGGAGAATCGCCTGCGTTTTCATTTCGGCATGCCTTTTGACGACCGCGGCGGATGGGCGACGAATTTCCTGCATGGCAGGGAGTGGTATACGGCCGCCTATCGCAGCGACAATGGGCTGGACTTCGTTCCTTTCGGGCAGCTTCACGATGATCCCGAACTGGAGCGCATCACCGGTCGCCTGAAAGCCCAGCCTGCGTGGTTCCGGAATCAACTGTCGTTGCTGCGCGTTCCCGAGGATACGGTGCTTGTCTGCGATTGTCCCCGCACGCCTGCCGTGCTGCGCGAGCAGGTCATGCAGGCCGCGGACCTCGTGCTGGTCGTTACCGCGCCCGACAGCGTGTCGTATGTCACGGCGACCGGTATCGGCGCCGCCGCCGGCAGTGCCAGGGCGCCGCAGACGATGCTGGTGCTGAACGGTTTCGATCCCTCGCGCCAACTGGATCGCGACATCTCCGTACTGCTTCGTTCGCAGAGCAAGCGGATCTTTTCGCCGGTTGTCGTGCACAGGGACGAGTCGCTGCGGGAAGCGCTGGCATGCAAGCAGACGGTCTTCGAGTTCGCGCCGTCCAGCCAGGCTGCGTATGACTTCTCGGCGCTGGCGACCTGGGCTCTGGCGCGTCTGGGCCATGTGCCGGAGGCCGCCTGATGCACGGCCGCGTTCGTGCTTCGTTCGGCCGTTTGCTCGCCGCCGCGGGCGCCGACCCGCAATTGCCCTGGCATGATGTGCTGCTTTCCATCCTGTTCCGGCCCGGTCCGCTCACGCGCGCCGGCAACTGGCAACGCTTCCTGATGGGCCTGTTTCCGCACGTGGACTTGCGGCATTTGCGCCTGAGCGACCTGATCCGCATTTCCTTGCAACTGGTCTGGCTTTGCCTGGTGCGCAACGGGCGGCCGGAAGCAGTGCCAGCTCCGTGGGCGCGACTTGCCGGCCTGCGGCGAGTGCCGCGCCGTTTGCTGTCGCTCGTGCCGGCGCCGCTGGCCGTTCGCGCGGAGCTTGTGTGGAAGAGGTTGCGCCGGGCCTTGCATCTGGATGCCGGCGAACTGCAGAGCAAGACCGAGGAATACGCGTTGCACAGCTTCTGGGACAGGCCGGTATCGCGCTATACCGCATATGCCCTCGCGGCCGTGCTCGCTTTCCTGTGCATCACCACGCCGTTCAGCACGCTTGCCCAGTTGGTCTTCGTGTTCCTGCTATGGGTTATTGCCATGTCGATCCGGCGCATTCCGGGACCGGTGGCAACCCTGCTGTTGATCGTGCTGTCGCTGACCGCTTCCACACGCTATCTGTGGTGGCGCATCGCATACACGCTCAACTGGGATGAAAGCCTGGACCTGTTCTGGGGCGTGCTGCTGCTGGCGGCCGAAGTCTATACCTGGGTGATCCTGGTGCTCGGCTATGTGCAATCGGCCTGGCCTTTGCGCCGCACGCCGACGCCGTTGCCTGCGGACGAGATGGTCTGGCCCACGGTGGACGTATTCATTCCGACCTACAACGAACCGTTGAAGGTGGTCATGCCGACCGTGTACGCGGCGATCGGTATCGACTGGCCGCGCGACAAGCTCAACATCTACCTGCTTGACGACGGCCGTCGCGACGAGTTCAGGGCGTTCGCGGAAGAGGCGGGGATCGGATACATCATCCGGCCGGACAACAGGCATGCGAAAGCGGGCAACCTGAATCACGCGCTGACCAAGACCGATGGCGAGTACATCGCCATCTTCGACTGCGACCACATTCCGACGCGCTCTTTCCTGCAGTCGACGATGGGCTGGTTCGTACGCGATTCCAGGCTCGCGCTGCTGCAGACACCGCACCATTTCTTTTCGCCAGATCCGTTCGAGCGCAATCTGGGGCTGTTCCGCCGCATGCCGAACGAAGGGGAACTGTTCTATGGCGTGATCCAGGACGGCAACGACTTGTGGAATGCGACATTCTTCTGCGGTTCCTGCGCCGTGATCAAGCGCGGGCCGCTGGAGGAGGTGGGCGGCATCGCCGTGGAAACGGTGACCGAAGATGCGCATACGGCACTGAAGCTGCAGCGCCTCGGCTACCGGTCGGCCTACCTCAACCTGCCGCAGGCGGCGGGACTGGCGACGGAGAGCCTGTCGGCGCATATCGGCCAGCGCATCCGCTGGGCGCGCGGCATGGCGCAGATCTTCCGTCTGGACAATCCTTTTCTCGGCAAGGGGCTGAACTGGGCGCAGCGCATTTGCTACGGCAACGCGATGCTGCATTTCCTGAACGGCGGGCCGCGCCTCATCTTCCTGACGGCACCGCTGGCCTTCCTGCTGTTTCATGCCTACGTCATTTACACGCCGGCGATATCGGTGATCCTGTACGTGCTGCCGCACATGGTGCACGCAAACATTACCAACTCCCGCATCCAGGGCGGGCACAGGCATTCGTTCTGGGCCGAGGTGTACGAGACGGTGCTGGCCTGGTACATCGTGCGCCCAACAACGGTGGCGCTGCTCGATCCGCACAAGGGCAAGTTCAACGTGACGGCAAAGGGTGGCCTGGTCGAGAACAATTACTTCGACTGGACGATTTCACTGCCTTATCTGTTCATCGTCGGCATGAACCTGCTCGGTTTCGCGGTCGGGATCGGCCGCATAGTCTGGGGCCCGGCGGACGAAATTCCCACCACGCTGCTTAATCTGTTCTGGACCGGCTACAACGTGCTCCTGCTGGGCGCGGCGATTTCCGTGGCGTCCGAGACCAAGCAGGTGCGACGTTCGCACCGGGTCGCGATGCGCCTGCCGGCGGTGCTGCATCTGCCCGGCGGCAGGCTGGTGCGCTGCCATACCGAGGATTTTTCCGAAGGCGGCGCCGCATTGACCGTTGCCGACCTTCCCGCGCTGCCAGCAGAGGAAGCGATTACGGTGTCGCTGTGGCGCGGCGATGAGGAATTCCCGTTCCCCGCGCGCGTGGTCGGCACGTCGCCGACACGGCTGCGGCTGCGCTGGGATCTGCAGACCGCGGAGCAGCAGATGACGCTGGTCCAGTGCACCTTCGCGCGTGCCGACGCTTGGGTGTCGTGGGCCGAGGGGCGCAATACCGACAAACCCTTGCTCGGCTTGCGCAATGTGCTGTCGACCGGTGTGGAAGGCTACCGGCGGGTCGTGGAGCATGCACTGCCGGCGACGTCGACGTCATCGGGCCTGCGGCAGAAGACCCAGACATTGTCCGGCTGGTTAGCGAGCCTGCTGCCGCGCCCGCCGGCGCGTTTGCCTCAATTCGACTGAAAGCATGAAGAAATCGATGCCAATTACCATCAACAGAACAAGCCGTTGCAGGACATGGAGGGCAGGGGCCGGAAGGCTTTCGTCGCGGGTGCGGGGAGTGATGGCCGGTGCACTGGCCGTGGTTCTTGCCGCTCCGGTACCTGCGTTGCCTGCCCGCCACGAGGCGCGATTGTCCGCGCCACCCGCAGTCGCGGCGGAGATGCCGGCCGACGTTTCCCTGCCGCCGATCGAGAGTCGGCGCCTGACGTTTTCCCAGCTTTCCAACCAGCCGGCGCTGCGCCTGAGAACCACCGAGGGACGCGCAACGCTGGATTTCAGTACCCGCTCGGACGAACTGGTGACTGCGGCATCGCTCACGTTGCGCTACACCTATTCGCCGGCATTGCTCCCGGCGCAGTCGCACCTCAAGGTACTGATCAACGGCGAAGTCGTGAGCGTGATTCCGTTCACTAAGGAGGACGCGGGCAGGCAATTGGTGAAAGAACTGACGCTCGATGCACGCTACATCACGGGCTTCAACAAGCTGACGCTGGAATTCGTCGGGCACTATACGCCGGAGTGCGAAGATCCTTTGCATACCAGCCTGTGGACCGACGTCAGCGGCACCAGCGAACTCCGGCTTGATGTCCGGCCGGTTGCCCTCAAGAGCGATCTCGCCATACTGCCGCAGCCTTTCCTCGACAAGCAGGATCGCAACCGCCTGAAGCTGCACTATGTATTCGGCGCGTCGCCGTCGTACGATACCTTGCGCGCCGCGGGCATCACCTCATCCTGGTTCGGCAAGCTGGCGAGCTGGCGCGGTGCGCGCTTCCCCGCGTATCTCGACACGCTGCCCAAAGGGCACGCGGTGGTGTTCGCGACGAACCAGGAGCGGCCCGCCTTGCTGGCACAGGCGGCGCCGTTCACCGGGCCGGCGCTGTCGATCGTGACGAATCCGGCCGACGGCTACTCGAAGCTGCTGCTGGTGACAGGGCGCGACGGCAACGACCTGCGGCTGGCGGCGAACGCGCTGGTGCTCGGCACGGCGGCATTGTCGGGCACCCGGATCGAGGTCAGGAAGGTGATCGAGGAAGCGCCGCGCAAGGCATACGATGCGCCGAACTGGGTGCGGCTGGACCGGCCGATGAAGTTTGGCGAACTGGTCGAGTCGCCGCAGCAGTTGCAGGTGTTCGGCCACGTGCCGGATCCGATTCGTCTCAACGTGCGTATCCCGCCCGACCTGTTCACCTGGCGCAGCCGCGGCGTGCCGGTGGATTTCAAATTCCGCTACACGCAGCCGATCCGCGCCAGCGAATCGCGGCTGAACATGAGCATCAACGATGAACTGGTGAATGCCGTCAATCTGCGCACATCCGGGCAGGCGGGCGAATTTGCGCGCATTGCGTTGCCGATGCTGGAAGGCGGGATGATCCGCGAAAACCGCGAAACGCTGATTCCGCCGTTCATGCTCGGGGCGCGCAACGAGCTGCAGTACGCGTTTTCGTTCACCTATCACAAGGAAGGTTCGTGCCGCGATACGCAGGTCGAAAACGTGCGGGCGATGATCGATGCCGATTCGACAGTCGATTTTTCCGGTTTCCCGCACTACACGGAGATGCCGCATCTCGGTTTTTTCGCGTCGGCAGGTTTTCCGTTTACCAAATTTGCGGATCTGGCCGAGACGACTGTCGTGATGCCGCAAAAACCGGGAGCACAGGATATCGAAGCCATGCTGACGCTGCTGGGACGCATGGGGGAGTCCACCGGTTATCCGGCAACCAGGGTGGCGGTTGCGGGACCGTCCGACGGCGCAGCCATGAAGGATCGGGACCTGTTGCTGATCGGCGTCGCGCCGAACCAGAGCCTGCTCGACAAGTGGGGCGAACGTCTGCCGGCGGTGATTTCGGGCCCCAACCGGCGCATCAGCGAACCGGCGCGATCGGTCAACTTCCTGTACGACTGGCTGGGTTTCGGCACGGAACCGGATACCAGCGTCGTTAACCAGAAGATGTTGCACGGCGACGGGGCGCTGGCCGCGGTGCTCGGGTTCGAGTCTCCCGTGACTTCCGGACGCAGTGTGGTCGCGGTCACCGCCGTGGACGACAAGGACATGGGCCGGGTGCTCGATGTGCTGCAAGATGAGGGAATCGCGCGGAACATGCACGGCAGCGCGGTATTCGTGCGCGGGGACCGGGTCGACAGCATCCTGGCTGGTAACACCTACGCCATGGGCGAGCTGCCGTTCTGGCTGAGCATCTGGTACCCGTTGACCCAACGGCCGATCCTGCTGGCGATACTGGTGCTGGCGTCGGGCGTCCTCGGACTCTATGCGCTATGGCGAGGCATCAAGCGCATCGGTCGTTCCAGGGGAGGCCGTGAATGAGACTGGTGAAGCCATTGCGCCACGCCGCAGCGTTCTTATGCGTTGCGTTCGGCGTTTCCGCACAGGCCGCTCCTTCCTGTGTCGAGTGGCCGGCATGGGAGGGTTTCCGCGCCCGTTTCGTCAGTGACGGCGGCAGGGTGATCGATCCCTCCACACCGGCGAATCAGTCGACGTCGGAAGGGCAGTCGTACGGACTGTTTTTTGCGCTGGTGGCGAACGACCGGGACAGCTTCGCGAAGATCCTGCGCTGGACCGAAGACAATCTTGCCGGGGGCGACCTCACCGCGCGCCTGCCGGTCTGGCAATGGGGCAAGCGCGATAACGGGACGTGGGGCGTGATCGACGAGAATGCCGCTTCGGATTCCGATCTCTGGATCGCGTATGCGCTGGGCGAGGCGGGACGCCTGTGGAAAACACCGAAATACACGGCGCTGGCGCAACTGCTGGCCGAGCGTGTGTTGCGCGAGGAGACCGTGAACATTCCCGGTCTTGGCAGGACGCTACTGCCGGGACCGCGCGGCTTTCACCCGCAGCCGGACTTGTTCCGGCTCAACCCGAGTTACGTGCCAATCCAATTGATGCGGCGTTTCGCAGCACTCTATCCGCAGCCCGAATGGCGGCAACTAGTGACAACGTCGATCGATATGGTGGTGCGTTCGTCGCCTCGCGGCTTCGCGCCGGAATGGGTGATGGTCAAGGCCAATGGCGGCTTTCTGCCCGACAGGGAGTCGAACGCGGGCGGCAGCTACAATGCCATCCGCGTCTACCTGTGGGCGGGAACGCTGGCCGACAAGGACCCGGCGCGTGCGGTCCTGCTGAAGGCCTTGGCGCCAGCGGCGCAGTATGTGGTGAAGAACGGCACGCCGGCACTCAACGTCGACACCCGTGAAGGCAAGGCTGTCGGGGCCGGATCGACCGGTTTTTCAGCGGCGATGCTGCCGTTTCTTGAGGCATCCCGCTTGCGGGATGCCGCGCGCCAGCAGCGCCTGCGTATCGAGGCGAGAGCGCCTCTGGAGCGATCCGACAACTATTACGAGCAGGCGCTGACCCTGTTCGGTCTCGGATGGGCCGACGGGCATTATCGGTTCGCACGTGACGGCAGTCTGCAGCCGAAGTGGAAATGCGCCACACCCTGATCCCCTTCGCGCTCGGCATCGGCATGATTGCGGCTACGGCCAGGGCCGGAGATGTGCCGCTCGTCCTGAAACGGGCGGAATTCCTTGCGCCGGCGCTGCGGAAGGCTCCTGTTCCGGTGACGGCGCGCGACGCAGGGCTCTTGTTGCGTCACGCCTGGGATCTGACTGTTCGCGAGCTGCAGGAACGGCAGCCTGACCCCGCCCGTACCGCCTTGATCGGCCAGGCCCGCTTCTGGCAGTCGCGCGGGCGCGACGACCTGGTCGCGGAAGCGCTCAACAAGCTGCTGTCCATCGCGCCGGATGATGGCGATGGATTGGCACAGCTTGCCTTTCTCCAACTGCGCACGAGCCGCAAGGAGTTCGCGAAACAGACATTGGCGAAGTTGCGGCGCGCCCGCCCGGACCACCCGGATATTGCGCGCTTGGAGACGCTGTTCCGCCTGGACGAGGGCGAGAAGGACAGACTGCGCCATGCGCGCATGCTGGCCCGAGCGGGGCGGCCGGACGAGGCACTGACGGTCTTGCGCGCGCTCTATCCCGGCGGCCCCCCGACGAGCGATCTGGCACTGGAGTATTGGCAGATTGTCGGGGATACGGACAATGGCTGGGAAAGCGCGCTTGCGGGGCTGCGCCAGCTGACGCGGGACTGGCCGGACAATCTGCGTTATCGCCTGGCGCTGGCCGAGCACGTGACGGTGCGCAAGCCGGGTGACCCGGATTCGCTGAAGGCCTTCCGCGATCTAGCAGGTCTTCCCGAATTCGACAAGCCGGCCAGGGCGGCATGGCGGCGCGCAATGCTGCGCCTCGGACCGGCGCTGTCCAGTGTCCCGCTGATCGAGGAATACCTTGCGGGCGAATTGGTGACCGATCTGGCGGTCACTGAACATCTGGCCGGCATTCGCAACGCCATCGAACGCCACCGGCGGCTATTGGCCGATCCCTACTACCGCGCGCGACTGGACGGACTCGCACTGCTCGACGGCGGCAAGCTCGACGAAGCGGATGAGCGCCTGTCACGTGCTGCCGAGGGCCGTCCGGACGATCCCGAAGTGCTCGGCGGACTGGGCCTGCTGCGGATGCGGCAGGGGCATCACGTCGAGGCACAGGCCTATCTCCTGCAGGCCAGGGAACGCGATCCCGGCAGCCGCCGCTGGGACGGCTTGTTGCAGGCAGCGCGCTTCTGGGGGCTGATGCGGGAGGCTTCCGATGCGGTCGAGGCGGGCGAACCGGCGCTGGCCGAATACAAGCTGAAGCAGGCGCGAGCGATCGACGCAGGCGAACCCGCGGCGCTGGTGGCACTGGGCGGCATTTATTCCGCACAAGGGCAACTGGCTCGGGCCGAATCCGCATATCGCGAAGCCCTGATTCTGCAGCCAGCCAACGTCAATGCATTGACCGGGCTGGCAACGATGTACCTGCGCAACAACCGGGAAGCCGAGGTGGAACGGCTGCTGGCTGGAGTGAAAGGCGCGCCGCGCAAGGAAATCGCGGCTGCGCTCGATACGGTGCGCGCGGCGATCTTCAAGGAAAAGGCGGAAGCGGCGCTAGCTGCCGGCGACAAGGCGCTGGCGACGACGATGCTGGAGCGGGCGGCAATCCACGACCGCGACGATCCATGGTTGCGCTACGACCTGGCGAAACTGTACGCGGACCGCGGCGAACCTCGCCGTGGTGAAAGCCTGTTTACAGCCTTGCTGGCGCGGCGGCCGGACGACGCGGGAGCGCACTATGCGTATGCCTTGCTGCTCGCCCGGCACGATAATCGCGTCGCCGCGCTGACGACGCTGGAACAGATCGCCGGCACCGATCGCAACACCGGCATGACCAGCCTGCAGCGGCGGCTCTGGGTCGGCATGGTGGTGCAGCGTGCCGTGGCATTGTCGAGAAAGGGGAGACGGGCCGCCGCCAGGCGCCTGCTTGATGGGGCAGAACGGCAGGTCGGCGACGATCCCGAGCACCTGCTCGACCTGGCCGATGCGCGTCTCGATATCGGCGATACGGCCCATGCGCACACAAGTTTGGCGCACCTGGCGAGCGCCTCGCCGCCGTCGGCCGACTGGACCTTGCGGCATGCGCGCCTGCTGGCCGGCGCCGGCGGCGACGACATGGTGCCGCCCCTGCTCGACGCGCTCGATACAGCGAACCTGACTCCCGAGCAGAAAACGACTCTTACCGATCTCCGGATCGACATGGCATTGCGCCGCGCCGACGCGTTGAGGCGCCAGGACCGGCTGGATGCCGCGCTGAGTTCGTTATCGCCCTGGCGGCGCTTGTCGCCGGACAATATCCGGCTGCTCGCGGCAGAGGCGCGTTACCTGCGCGCGCTCGGGCGACGCGAAGCGGCGCTTGAAGATTATCGTGTGCTTGCCGCCAAGCAGGTGGACGATCGCAATGCGGCCATTGCGGTCATTGAATTGCTGATCGAACTGCGCCGGGACGACGAGGCGAAGCGCCTGCTGGACGCGCAGCTCGCCGACGCCGAGCACCTGACGCCGGATCAGGCGGCCGACCTGATTGCGGCGCTGATCGATCTGCGCGATTTCGACGGCGCAACGCGCCTGACGGAGAAGGCGCTCGCCGCCACGCCCGAGAATCCGCGCGCATTGGCTTATGCAGCGCAACTGGCGCGGCGCGAGGGCCGCTTCGACGACGCGATCGGCTATCTGCAGCGTTCCCTGGCCAGTGAAATCGCGCAAAGCGATCCGGCCGCCATTCCCGCGATATCGACGCTGCGGCAGGTGCGCATGCCGGACGGCAGTATGCCGCCGGCGCTGGACGCCACGCTGGCGCCGGAGGCCGGCGTGGCCGCTGCCGTCGGCACGAGCGGCGATTACCGACGTATCGCCAACATGATGGATCGTGGAACGGCGTGGTTTTCTGGCGCCGTCGACCAGCGCAGCCGGAGCGGGACGGCGGGCACCTCGCAGTACCGGCTGACCGAAGTACCGCTCGAATGGCGGCGCGGGCAGGACAGGACCGGACGCTGGACCTACCGTGCCGACCTGGTGACGCTGGATGCCGGCAGGCTCGACCTCGCCGAATCCGCGAATACGTTCGGCAGCACGCTGCTATGCCTGCCGGCTTGCGGTTCGGGCATCCTGCCGCAACATGCGAAGGGCATCACGCTCAACGCCGCGTACGAGCACGACGACACGCGCTACGACATCGGCACGACGCCGCTCGGCTTCCCGGTGCAGACACTGTCCGGCGGCATACTGCACAAGGGTGATCTCGGCCCCTTCGGCTATTCGATCGATGCGTCGCGGCGGCCGCTGACAGGCAGCCTGCTTTCCTATGCCGGCGCCCGCGATCCGCGCACCGGACGAGTGTGGGGCGGGGTGCAAGCGACCGGGGTGCGCTTTGGCCTGAGCCTGGACGGCGGCGGCGCCTTCGGCAGTTGGTCGTCGCTCGGATTGCACAGGCTGACCGGCAAGAACGTGCTGGCCAACAACCGCATGCAGTTGATGGCCGGCGGTATCTTCAGACTGGTGAACGAGGATGACCGCCTGCTCCAGTTGGGGGTGACCGGGATGCACTGGCGCATGAGCGAAAACGCGGGCGAATATACCTTCGGCCATGGCGGCTATTACAGTCCTGCGCGCTACAGTTCGCTATCGCTGCCGGTCACGTTCGGCCAGCGCTTCGCGCGCCTCTCGTACGCGCTGCGCGCATCGATCTCGACGTCGCGCTCCGATACCGGCGCCGCGCCGTACTTTCCGACGGATGAGGCCATGCAGGCGGAAGCCGAAGGCCTTGCGGGCGCGACCGGCGTCGCACCACTTTACAGCGGCGGACCGGGCCGCGGCGTCGGCAAGTCTCTTTCCCTGTCCTGGGAATACCAGGCCGACCCGCGACTGTTCCTTGGCGGCCGCCTGGAGATCGACCGTTCCCCGGATTATTCGCCCAACCGTTTCGTCGTTTACCTGCGTTATGCGCTGGACCGGCAATCGGCCAGGCCGGTTGCCTTCCTGCCGGAACCCCTCAACCCGACTTCGCAATACTGATCATGGAATGTCTTTTCCGAACATCGCTCGTCGTGGCCATCACCATCGCCGCCGCCAGCATCGGCTCGGCCGCGGCGGCCGACGGCGGTGCGCTGCGATTCGATCATTACAACCCGCTGCTACTGAACGAACATGCGGTGCGCAAGGCACGCGACGGCGATATCGGCACGGCGCTCATCCTGCTCGAACGGGCGGTGCAGATTGCGCCGTACGATGCGCGCATCCGGCGCAACCTGGAGAGCTTGCGCGCATGGCAGGCTGGCAAACCCATGCCGGACGCCACGCCCGCCGCGGTGCCTGCCATCGCTGCGGCTGCCGGCGCGGAGCAGGCGGATGGCGCCGAAGACGCGTTGCCGCCGTTTCCCTTATGGAAAAACGGGGCTGCACCATGAAACGCCTGTCCGTGCTGCTGTTGCTGCTGTCCGTCCCGGTGCTGGCGCCGGCTGCGGCCAACTGGGTCTGGCTGGGGGAAGAACCGCGCGCCGAAGTCTTCGTCGACAATGCAGGCGTGACGCGCCCGCACGCCTACGTCAAGGTCTGGACGATGTTGTCGTTCAAGGCGCGGCAACGCGGCGGCTGGCTGTCCGAAAAACGGTTGTTCATGTTTTCCTGCAAAGACCAGACACTGGACTGGCAGCAGTCGATGTATTATGCGGCCCCGATGGGCGAAGGCGAATTGCTGCACGTGCGAACGCTGACCAAGTATGGTGTCGGCGACCTGCGCCTGGTCGAACTGGACCCGAGCACGAAGGACCAGCGCATTTACCGCGAGGCCGTCCCCGAGTCCGCGTTCATCGCCGCTTTCAAGAGCCTTTGCTGACCATGTGCGTGCGCCGCTTCTTCTTCCTTGTTGCGCTGGTGCTTCATGTTGCGCTGTTGCCTGTGACGGTCCGTGCGGAAGCAACGGACGAAGCGCCGTCGATACCGGTGCGCCGTTTCAGTTTCCACGCGCTCGACGACGCCGACGTCATGCGCGTGCGCCCGACCGAAGCGGCTCCCGCCATCGTGTTCGGCCGCCGCCTCGACGAAACGGTGACGAAGGCAAGACTGATCGTGAAATATCTTGCGTCGCCGGTGCTGATCCCGTTGCAGTCGCATGTCAGGGTGGTGCTCAACGGCGAGCTCGCTGGTGTGTTGCCGATCACGCGGATGACCATCGGGCGCGACACGGTGCAGGAAATCGATCTCGACCCGCGCCTGATCGGCACATTCAACCGGCTGAAGCTGGAGTTCGTCGCCCACTACACCAGCGAATGCGAGGATCCGCTGCACCTCGGCCTCTGGGTCGATGTGGCACGGGGCAGCGAGCTGCAATTGACGATGAAGAAGGTGGGGCTGGACAACGACCTGGCGCTGTTGCCCCAGCCGTTCTTTGATTCGCAGGACCATGGGCGGCTCGAATTGCCGTATGTGTTCGCGTCGCAGCCGTCGAACACGACGCTGCGCGCGGCTGCCATCACCGCATCGTGGTTCGGCAAGCTGGCGAGCTGGCGCGGTGCGCGCTTCCCCGCCTATCTCGACACGCTGCCCAAAGGGCACGCGGTGGTGTTCGCGACGAACCAGGAGCGGCCCGCCTTGCTGGCACAGGCGGCGCCGTTCACCGGGCCGGCGCTGTCGATCGTGACGAATCCGGCCGACGGCTACTCGAAGCTGCTGCTGGTGACAGGGCGCGACGGCAACGACCTGCGGCTGGCGGCGAACGCGCTGGTGCTCGGCACGGCGGCATTGTCGGGCACCCGGATCGAGGTCAGGAAGGTGATCGAGGAAGCGCCGCGCAAGGCATACGATGCGCCGAACTGGGTGCGGCTGGACCGGCCGATGAAGTTTGGCGAACTGGTCGAGTCGCCGCAGCAGTTGCAGGTGTTCGGCCACGTGCCGGATCCGATTCGTCTCAACGTGCGTATCCCGCCCGACCTGTTCACCTGGCGCAGCCGCGGCGTGCCGGTGGATCTCCGCTTCCGCTATACGCCGCCGATCCATACCATCGATTCGACCCTCAGTATGGAAATCAACGATGAACTGGTGCAAACGGTGAACCTGCGTTCAAGCGGGCAGGGCGGCGAATCGGCGCGCGTGGTCCTGCCCTTGCTCGACAGCGGTTTGCTCGGCGAGGGGCGCGAAGTGCTGATACCGGCCTTCAAGCTGGGTGCGCGCAACCAGCTGAAATACGCATTCTCGTTCAGTTATCTCACCGCAGGGGCTTGCCGCGATACGCAAATCGAAAATGTGCAGGCGATGATCGATGCCGATTCGAGCATCGATTTCACCGGCTATCCGCATTATGCGGAAATGCCGCATCTCGGGTACTTCGCCACAGCCGGATTCCCGTTCACCAAGTATGCGGACCTGTCGCAAACCGCGGTCGTGATGCCGGTCAAGCCCGGCCGGGCCGATATTGAAACCATGCTTGCCCTGGTTGGCCGCATGGGCGAGTCGACCGGCTATCCGGCGACGCAAGTGACGGTTGCCGGGCCGGGCGAGCGCGACGCGATGAAGGGGAAAGACCTGCTGCTGATCGGCGCGGTGCCGAACCAGAGCCTGCTCGACGCGTGGTCGGCACACTTGCCGGCAATCATCGCCGGACCGCAGCGCAAGATCAGGAAAGTGTTCGGCATCTGGGACTGGATCTATGGATGGTTCGGCATCAGCAGCGATCCTCCACCCGACCCGGTGCGCCAGAAGCATGTACGTGGCGACGGACCGCTGGCGGCAATGCTCGGCTTCGAATCGCCGCTGGAGGAAGGCCGCAGCGTGGTTGCGGTGACTGCGGTGGAAGCGGCTGACATGGGGAGTCTGTTGGACTTGCTGAATGACGAAAAGGTGGCCAAGACCATCCACGGCAGCGTAGCGCTGGTGTACGGCGGCAAGGTCGAGAGCCTGTTCGCCGGCAAGACCTACACGCTCGGATCGCTGCCGGTATGGACTGCGATCTGGTTCCCGTTGTCCGGGCATCCTGTGCTGCTGGCTTTCATGGCAGCCATTTCGGTGCTGGTGTTTGCGTTTGCGCTATGGCGGACGTTGCGGGTGGTTGCCGCGCGGCGTCTGCAAAGCGGCGAGCTCGACCGGGAGTGACGAGGCGCTGCGGTACGCTTATCGCGCCCGGTATTCGCCACGGCGGTATGCCGTCGGCGTACTGCCGGTCCATTGCCGGAATGCGCGGCAGAATGCCGCGGCATTGGCGTAGCCGAGATCGGCCGCAATCACGGAAACTGATGTCTTCGATTTGCCGAGGCGTTCGATCGCGACGTCGCGCCGTAGGTCGTCCTTGACCGACTGGAAGCTGGTTCCTTCTTCGGTGAGCTTGCGCGTCAGCGTGCGCGACGACAGATGGAAAGCATTCGCTACCTCGGCGAGTTCGACCGGGCGTCCGAGGCGGGCTTCGAGGTATTCGCGCGTGCGCACGCTGATGGCGCTATGGTGGAACATCGTAAACACCCAGTCTTCCGGCGCTCGTTTCAGGAAGGCCCAGAGCTGGTGTTTTTCCCGCTTGAACGGCAACCGGCACCAGGCATCGGCCAGCCAGACGGCGGACTCGTCGGCGCCGTAATGGACTTCGCCCGGGTACAGAAACACATAATCGTTTGCATGGGCCGGGCGCGGAAATGCGAATTCCACACGCTCCAGCGGGATCTCCTTCGCCAGCAGCCAGGAGACGATGCCGTGCACCAGTTTCATCATCAATTCATGTCCCAGCATGGTGATTGGGGTTTCGGGCCGGCGCGGCTGAAGGGCGATGCAGACGAGGCCGTCCTGGCGCGACATCTGCAATTTGTAGTCGTCAAGGATCAGATTCCAGAAACGCACGAAGCGGTTCAGCGCGACCAGCACCGTGGGCGCGTCGAGCAGGCTGAGACAGAGGTATTTCAGCGTGCCGCCGCGTATCGGCCGCGACCACAGGCCGAACATTTCATCATCCAGTTCGAACGCGATCCGCTTGTAGAGCAGTACGAACTGGTCGCGCGAAATGCGCGCGCCGGGCTGTTCAAGCAGTTCGGCCGGCACCTTGGCTTCGTTCAGGATGCGCAAGGCAACGGCGTCGCTGCGCAAGCTGCGCAGCGGTGTCAGCATGGCGCGCAGGAAATGGGCGGAGACGGTCGGCGCGTACTCTTGCGGTTTCTTCAGCATCTCGGCGATTGTGGCCTGTTTTGCATATCGATTGGCGTACACCGCGCACACCTGCGGTAACGTGCTTCTACACTGCTCAGGCAAGTCATCAATTCGTGTTCCGGCAGGCTGCGCGGCAGTGTGGCCTGTCCGGGTAATTTTTATCGATTGTACATGGAGGGTTTCATGTCGGATTCCTATCTTGATGTCGTGCTGGATGGCCCCGTTGCCATTGTGACGCTGAACCGGCCGCAGCGGCGCAATGCGCTGGATGAGGTTGCCGTGGAGGAGGTGGAGCGTTGCTTTTCGACGGTTCCCCCGCAGGTGCGGGCAATCGTGCTGGCGGCCAACGGGCCGCATTTCTGTGCCGGTCTCGACCTGAAGGAGCATCACGCCAAAGAACGCTCGGCGGTCGAGTTCATGCGTGTCTGCCAGGCATGGCATCGTGCGTTCGACCGTATCCAGCATGGCGGTGTGCCGGTGGTGGCGGCGCTGCAAGGAGCGGTGGTTGGCGGCGGCCTGGAATTCGCGGCCGCTGCGCATGTGCGGGTGGGCGACCGCACTTCGTACTTTGCATTGCCCGAGGGCCAGCGCGGCATCTTTACCGGCGGCGGCGCGACGGTACGGGTGGCGCGCATCATTACGCCCAATCGCATGGTGGAAATGATGCTGACCGGCCGCGTGATGGATTGCGAGGAAGGGCTGGCGTCGGGCTTGCTGCATTACCTGACGCCGGCTGGCGAAGCGCTCGAACAGGCTGTCGCGCTGGCACGCAAGATTGCGACCAACGCTCCGCTGTCCAACTACGCAATCGTGTCCGGCATCAACAAGGTGGCGGATATGTCGGCCACCGATGGCTTGTTCACCGAATCGCTGATCGCGGCGGTGGTGCAGACGGGCGACGAGGTCCAGCAGCGGCTCGGGGACTTTGTCGAGAAGCGGGCGGCGAAGGTGGCAGTTTGACGGCGGACATGGCAAGCATGTTGCATTTGCACCGATGCCATGTACATGCACGCGTTGAAAAAAATTCTGCTATCCACCATGAAACAAGTGCGGCTAGTCCTGCTACAGGCCGGCGCTGCGGCGTTGGCGATGCTGCTGTCGCTGGTCGCGCAGTACATGCTGGACGCGCGGCACCCTCCTGCCGAGTCGACCACCTTGGTTGTCGCGCTTGGCGCGGTGCAGCCCGATACGAAGGGCGTGTTGTCGATCATCGTTGGCGCGGCGCTGGTGACGGTGCTGGGCGAGGCGCTGCGGCAGTATTTTGCGTGGCGCAGCGACATCGGACAGGAGTGAGGTGAGGGCGGGGCGCGGCATGTATCTTGCACGCATTGGTGCACGATTCACACATGTTTTGTTATGCGCGATCGACCGGGAAAGGAGAGCCGCCATGTCAGTTTTCAAGTACTTTTTCCTGCCGGCTTTCGGCAGTTTGCAGGCAACGCCGGAGAGCGCATCTTCCGGCAAGGACAGCAAGCAGTTCCTCGCGCAGGCGATGCAGGACAGCCTGGCGGAAATCGAGGTGTGCAACCTGGCGCTGGAGAAGGCGTCGGATGACGAGATCAAGGCTTTCTCGCAGCAGATGATCGACGACCACAGCCGGATCGGACGCGAGATCGAGGATCTGGCGAACAGGAAGGGCGTCCCGCTACCGCGCGACGTGACTTCCGAGCAGCGTTCGACCTATGACGAACTGTCGGGACTGTCCGGCCAGGAGTTCGAAAGGAAGTTCGTCGAGCACAACGTCGAGGATCACGAGAAGGACATCGAGGAGTTCCGGCAACAGTCGGAGCAGGGTGACGATCCCGATATCCGCGCGTTCGCCGAAAAGGGCGCGCAAAGGCTGTCCGAACATCTGAAGATGGCGCAGGAAGTCGGCCGCAGGTTGCATTCCTGAGATGCCGGCGCATCGACTGCTGATCCTGCTCAATGCGGTGTCGACGCCATATCGCTTGTCCGGGCGCCGCATCCTATAGTGGCTTCGTCGCCCCCTGTGATGGCGATGGGAGTATGACCATGGAAAAGGATTGGAAGGTCGCTGGCACCTATTTCGAAGCCTGTACTTGCGAGGTCACCTGCCCTTGCAGCTACAAAAACATGCCGACCGAAGGCAGTTGCACTGCGCTTGTCGGCTGGCATATCGATCAGGGAAAGTTCGGTGACACGCCGCTCGACGGGCTCAACGCGGTGCTGGCCGCCTATGCGCCGGGGAACATGCAGGACGGGAACTGGAAGGTGGCGCTGTATCTCGACGATCGCGCGGACGGGACGCAGCAGGAGGCGCTGCAAAGCATCTTCAGCGGCTCGGCCGGCGGCCATCTTGGGGCACTCAGCCCATTGATAGGCGAAGTGATGGGCGTGCGCAGCGCGAAGATCGATTACCGGGCCGAGGGGCGCAAGTACAGCCTCAAAGTCGATGACGTGGCGTCGGCGGACGTCGAGGCGATCGAGGGGCTGGACGGCGGTGAAGTGACGATCAACAACCCGCCGTTCACCGTTGCGCCCGACGTGCCGCTGGTGATCGCAAGATCGACATCGGCCCGTTACGACGATCACGGCATCAAGCTTGATATTTCGGGCAAGAACGGATTCTATTCGCCGTTCACTTATCAGGCCGCCTGACCGTGCAGAAAGCAGGTGGAAGCTCCGGTTACGTCGAGGGCGTCGACCGGGCAGTCGTCCTGTCCGTGCTGGGTGTCCTCGCTTTGGGCGCCTGGGGCTACCTGTTTTACCAGGACTGGGCGATGCGCCACATGGATGTGGTCCGCATGGCGATGCCGTCGGTGCATGCCTGGGGCGCGGCGGATCTGGTGCTTGTACTCGTCATGTGGGCAGCCATGATGGCGGCGATGATGCTGCCATCGGTGGCGGCGATGGTGATCCTGTACACGCGGATCAGCGCCTGGCGCAACCCGCCGGCGCGGGCATTGCCGTATGCATGGATCTTCCTGTCCGGTTACCTCGCGGTGTGGGCCGGTTTCAGCGTGCTGGCGACCTTGCTGCAATGGGGCTTGCACACGGCGGCGCTGACATCGCCGATGATGGTGGCGACACCTGTTTTCGGCGGCGTGCTGCTGGTCGCGGCCGGCGTGTACCAGTGGACACCGCTCAAGCAGGCCTGCCTTGCGCAATGCCGGGCGCCGCTCGGCTTTTTCCTGAACCGTGACAGATCGAAACTGCCTGGTCCCACCCTGATGTTTTCCACATCCAGTGCAGGCAGCCAATCGGGTAGATGCGGCAGGAAATAGCAGCGGCCCTGCGGCGCATCGGGAACGATGCCGAGCAAGAGTTGCACCGCGAGCAGCGGGGTTGCGGCCGACCATGTCTGCGGCAGGTTGGCCTTGCGGTACGGTACCGGCGCACCATAGTCGCGGGCGAAGCCGTCGAACAGTTCCGGCAGCCTGCAGTGTTCGAACCGCTCGGCAGCATCGAGGATACCCTTGAACAGGTCGGCAAAGTCGGCGTCGATGCACAGCGAGAAACGCAGATGCACCGTGCGGCCGGCGTAGGCGGAGACATCGAGTTCGCCGCGCAGCGCGCCGTCGATCCGGCGCGTGAGTGCGAACACGACAGTGCCGCTGCCGATCGCGCCATCGGCATCTTGTATTGCTGCATTCTGGAAGTGCCACTGCACGCTGTTGTAGTCCTGGCGCGAATGGACAAGCATTTGCCAGGCGCTGTCATTGATGCAATAGCGGCAGGATGACAGTACGCGCGTATCGCCGGCAAACAGGCCGTGCGCGCGGCCATGCGTGATTTCGCCGTTGCGATCGCACACCATGGCGACACCGCCGCGCTATTCGCTGCCGTAGGCCACTGTCGACAGCAGTGCAAGTTCCGATTGGCGCGAGTCGAGCCGCGTGTGCTGGACGACGATCGGCACGTCCGATGCGATCACGCTGGCGTAATCGGTGTCGCGCGGTACCGGTTCCGGATCGTTCAGGTTGTTGAAGCGCAGGTGCAGCGTGCGTTGCGCGCCGACCACCACTTTGTAGGGACCGGCCGGTCCGCGGTCCTTGAAGAAAATGGTGATGTCGATATGTGCATCGGACTCGCCGGCGTTCAGGATGCAGGCGGTTTCGTGGCTGGTGAATTGCGGGGCCTGGCCTGTGCTGTGCGACGGTATGTAACCTTCCGCGATGGCCCAGCGTTTCTTGCCGATGGCTTGCATGATGTTCTCCTATTATGTGAGCCTTATTTGAGCCGGCATGGGGGTTGTTGTACATGCAACGCGCAACGTGTGGCCTATGACAGCTCCCTCTCCCTCTTGCGGGATCGCCAACGGCGGCAGCGCCATGCGCAACACCTGCGCCAGATGTAGCGGCTTGCAATCGGTTGTCTGCAGGATCTGTTCCCGGCAGCTGAAGCCGTCGGCGATGACCAGCTTGCGTTCTTCCGCGAGTTGCGCGCTGTCATGCCCGGTGTCGCTTACGGCGGTGCCGGTTTCCGTTTCCGTCACGTCCCGCGGAAAGCGAAGGGCTGGCGTGCCGGGTGCCCGCTGATCAGATCTTGTAGCATGTTGCATCCTGTTCCTTGAATTCGATACCCAGCCCGGGCCGTCCCGTGTCGGGTGCGAGCATGCCTTGCTCGGGCGTGGACGCGCCGTCGAACAGCATGTGCTCGATGCGCGCGTGGTCGTGGAAATATTCGAGGTGCACCGCCTGTTGTGTCGCGCAGCACAAGGGCAGGTGCAGTGCCGGTGCGCAGTGGCTCGACAAGGGAACGTTGAATGCCTCGCACAATGCGGCGACGCCGAGAAAGCCGGTGATGCCGCCGCAGCGGGTGGCGTCCGCCTGCAGGATGTCCACGGCATTGGCCTGCAGCATCATGTGGAAGTAGGGCAGGTGGTAGCCGTATTCGCCGGCGCTGATCGCCATGCCGGGCGGGCCGCGGTCGCGCATCAGGCGCAGTCCGTCGAGATCGTCGGACGACACCGGCTCCTCGAACCAGGTCGCGCCTTGCTGGCGGAAATCCTGCGCCAGCGACAGCGCCTGCTTGCGCATGTAGGCACCGTTGGCGTCGACGAAGAGTTGCACCGTGTCGCCGATCGCCGCGCGTGCCGCCTGTACGCGTTGCACGTCCTTGCCGGGCTCGCGCCCGACCTTCATCTTGACCATCTGCATGCCGGACTCGGCCCAGCCGTGCAACTGCTGCTGCAACTGGTCAATGGAATAGCTGGTGAAGCCGCCGCTGCCGTACACCGGAATGGCCGGCCAGGTCGGACCGAGCAGTGTTGCCAGGGACAGGTCGAGCAGTTTCGCCTTCAGGTCCCACAAGGCATTGTCGACCGCGGCGATCGCCATCGATGCAATGCCGGGGCGGCCGAGGTTGCGGATTGCACTTGCCATGTCGCGCCAGCGCGCGCCGATGGCCATCGCGTCGCTGTCGCACAGCAAGGGAATGAACTTATCTTGGATCAGCATCGCGGTGGATCGGTCGGCATAGGTATAGCCGATGCCGCGCTTGCCGCCAGCCTCGATATGCACGAGAACCAGCGTGGTGGAGTCCCAGGCCAGGGTGCCGTCCGATTCAGGTCCGTCGGTGGGAATCGTGTAGGCGTCGACGCCGATGCGGTCGATCGCGATCTGGTCTTGTCTGGTGTTCATAGGGGTTCCTTGCTTTACGCTTGGCCGTCGCAATCCGCATGCCAAATACGCCACGCGCGATGCGCCAGAGCAGACGCTGTGCAATACATTGACGCAAATGTAAGTTCTGCATTCCGGCTGAAGCTTTTACCTGGATGTGCGCAGGCGGTGTACGCAACTTGGGGCTGGCTGCCCGGTCAGACAGGGACGATTTCTGCGGGCAGGGAACCCGTCGAGCGTGTTCGGGAGACAGATGGTTTCGTGACCGAAAACGCGTAGGGAATCCGCCCGGCATTCCGAACCAATGCAATGGATCACAAAAGGTATTTTTGAAACATACAGGAATCGCAAATTCATCTGCAAGGCCTGCGACTGCGAAAGGAGCATGCGATGTCTGCGCCCGGAGACGATCTCCTCTACTACCGCCACGCATTACCGGTGCGGATCATGCACTGGGTTAACGTCATCGCCTTTTTTCTGCTGCTGATGAGCGGATTGCAGATATTCAACGCCCATCCCGCGCTCTATCTCGGGCACAACTCCTACAACGGCCAGTCGCCGGTGCTGAGCATGCAGGCGCGCGCAACCCCGGACGGCGAGCTGATCGGCGTCACGCAAGTGCTGGGGCATGAGTTCACCACCACCGGCGTGCTCGGCGCATCGCGCGCCGAGGGCGGCGAACTGGTGGCGCGCGGCTTTCCTGAATGGATCACGATTCCGGGTCCGCAGTGGCTGGCGATGGGGCGGCGCTGGCACCTGTTCTTTGCGTGGGTGCTGGTCTTGAATGGACTTGCCTATGTCGTTTACGCGGCGGCAAGCCGGCATCTGCGCCGCGACCTCGCGCCGACCCGGACTGACTTGCGTTCCGTCGGCCAGTCGATCCGTGACCATCTGCGTTTTCGCCATCCGGTGGGCGAAGCGGAAAAGCACTACAACGTGCTGCAAAAGCTGACTTACCTCGTCGTCATCTTTGTGCTGCTGCCGCTGATGATCGTGACCGGATGGTCGATGTCGCCGCGGCTGGATACCGTGACTCCCGGCTGGGTCGACTGGCTGGGCGGGCGGCAGTCGGGGCGCACCATCCATTTCGTGGTCGCCTGGCTGCTGGTGGGCTTCGTGCTGATTCATGTGTTCCAAGTCATCGTCAGCGGTCCGTGGAACCACATGCGCTCGATGGTGACGGGGCGCTATCGCATCCACAAGGAGGTGGCGGATGAAACCGACTGATGCTGCGCGTCGCAGGCTGCTTGCGCGGGCGTTGGGGCTGGGGGGCGCGGCAATGCTGGCCGGATGCGACCGCTTGTCGCGTACGGAATGGTTCGTGTCCGCGCTCGGCGGCGCGGAAAAGCTGAGCTATGTTGCGCAACACCTGGTGACCGGCGACGCATCGCTGGCGCAGGAATTCGGCGAAGCCGACCTGTCACCTTCATTCCGCAGCAACGGCACGTCCAATCCGGACAATGCCGAATACCAGGCGCTCGCGGCGTCGGGATTTTCCGGCTACCGGCTGCCGGTGTCGGGGCTGGTTGAGCGCCCGGCGGCATTTTCGCTCGAAGACTTGCGCGCGCTGCCGTCGCGCACCCAGATCACGCGGCATGACTGCGTCGAAGGCTGGAGTGCGATCGGCAAGTGGAAAGGGGCACGTTTGTCCGCCTTGCTCGATGCGGTGAGGCCAAAGCCCGGTGCACGCTTCGTGGTCTTCCGCTGCGCCGACCCGATGGATAGCGCCGGTACACCTTACTACGAAAGTATCGACATGGACGACGCGCGCCATGTGCAGACCATCCTCGCGTATGAACTCAACGACCGCCCGTTGCCGATCGCCAACGGCGCGCCGATACGCGTGCGGGTGGAACGCCAGCTCGGCTACAAGATGGCGAAATACATCATGGCGATCGAACTGGTCGACAGCTTTGCTCGCATCGGCGAGGGCAAGGGCGGTTATTGGGAAGACCGCGGCTACGAGTGGTATGCGGGGATTTGACGCCTGTCTTATTTCTCTCAATCAGGATTGTTGTCCTGATTCCGGGAAGAAGCCGTGTCGCGCATGGCGACCTGATCGGCGCCACCGGAACAAAGGAAATGAAATGACTGGATTCGTGATCGATGCCGCCGCCGCTGTTGCGTAAGAATGCAGGGCAGGGAGCGGAGGTGCAGCAAGAGGAACTGAACCTTGCGGTGCTGAGCGTCCAGGGCCACGTCCGGACTGTACGCGCGTCAAAAATATCGCAAGCCGAGTGCTGACCTCACTTCGTCAGTTGTTTTCGCTGCCACTTCGCGGGCCTTGGCGGTACCGTCTTTTAACAACTCCAGGATAAAGCGGCGATCCTGTTCCAATTGCCGGCGACGTGTCCGGATTGGCGTCAGCAGCTCTTGCAGGATGGCTTCCAGGCGTTTCTTGACCACGCTGTCGGCAAGGCCGCCGCGCACGTAATGTGCTTTCAGGTCCGCCAGTCCGGTTTGGTCGGGATCGAATGCATCCAGATAGGTGAACGCGACATTGCCTTCGAGATGCCCCGGGTCTTGCACGCGAAGATGCAACGGGTCCGTATAGATCTTTTTGACCGCCGTGCGAATTTCGTCCGGGCTCGCGCTCAGGGTGATCGTGTTGCCCAGCGACTTGCTCATCTTTGCCTTGCCGTCGATGCCCGGCAGCCGGCCAATTGCCGGCACCATAGCCGTCGCTTCCACCAGAACCGCGCGCCCGGCGATGCGGTTAAAACGGCGCACGATCTCATTGGTTTGCTCGATCATCGGAATCTGGTCTTCGCCCACCGGTACCAGCGTCGCCTTGAAGGCCGTGATGTCCGCTGCCTGGCTGACCGGGTAGCACAAGAACCCTGCCGGAATATCGCGTTCGAATCCGCGCAGTCGAATTTCTTCCTTCACTGTCGGATTACGCTCTAATCTGGCGAGCGTGACCAGATTCAAGTAATAGAAACTCAGTTCCGCCAGTTCCGGAATCTGTGACTGGATGAATAAGGTCGACAGCCTGGGGTCGATCCCGACTGACAGGTAATCCAGCGCGACTTCGATGACGTTCCTATGCACCCTGCCGGGATCTTCCGCATTGTCGGTCAGCGCTTGCGCATCGGCGAGCATGATGAATTGCCGGTAACCGCGCTGGCAGGCAACACGACTGCGCAGGCTGCCGACGAAATGCCCCAGATGCAAGGGCCCGGTCGGACGGTCGCCGGTCAGGATCACAGGCAGATCCTGGCGTTCCGCAGGAATGTCCATGAAAATCGTTCAATTGTTTAGACATTAGACACGCGCTCAATGGAAAATTCCGGATCGTTTTGAATCAATAAAAAGGAGGAAGGAGCCGCTCCGTGGGTTGTCCTGACAGTATGGGAATTTGTTCTCCATGAGCGAGGCCGATCCAGACGAAGTCCTGGCAGCGAGCCCGTGCCCGGAATCTTTGACCCGAGTCAATCAAGCTTTGCGGGCTGCAGCGCATAGTAAAAGCGCTGCGCGGCAGTCCGTGTGTGACCTTCGCGAACATGCGGCGCCGGCTCTTCAGTTGCTTTTCGAAGGGGAGGAAAATGGGAACGCGCAATCGAATGTTGGCTGCGCTTGGTATTGGTGCCATGGTTGCGGCGACAGTAGTTTTTCCGGCCTCCTATGCCGCTGATGCAACGGACAGCGGCGCCGTAACCAGTCGGCCGCCCCGCGACGATCGCAGCCGCGACCGCTGGGGACCGGACATGATGAGAGGCTATCAAGGAGGTCCCGGACCCGGCATGATGGGTTATTACTGGGGCATGGGACCGGGCATGATGGGCAGGTTTCACGGCATGGGCTCCGACATGATGGGCGGGAACTGCGGTTGGGCGCTCGGTACGCTCGACCTCTCTTCCGACCAGGTTTCCAGGATCGACAAGATCTACGACGAGGTGCGCAAGCAGCATTGGGATCTCGCCGGAAAGATGATGGACGAGCACGCCCGCCTGCGCGATCTCGCCAATGCCGACCAGCGAAGTACGACTGCGATCGTGAAGGAGTACGCCAATCTCCAGGCGCTGCAGCGGCAGATGCTGGAACAGACCCTCAACGGGGAGAATCGCATTGAAAGCGTGCTGAACAAGGATCAGTTGGCGCAGTATCGCAACATGCGGCGCTGGGCCGGGTGCGGACTTTGCTGACGGAGGTGAATTCATTTGCCGTCCTCAATGCGACACACTGTAAAGCCACCGTAAAGGCCAAGCGCATTCGGACGGACACCCGCTCCCCCCACAAGGCAAAAAATGGAACAACCCGGTAAAAACAGCAAACCGTTCCTGATCTCCGCCGGCATTTTTTTGGGCTTGGCCTCGGTGGCTTTTTCGACGGCATCGTGCTTCACCAGGTCCTGCAATGGCATCACATGCTCACCAGTGCCGGCTATCCTGGAACAGCTTGCACAACCTGAAAGTCAATACATTCTGGGATGGCTTGTTTCACGCGACAACCTATGTTTTCGTTGCGCTCGGTCTCGCAATCCTTTGGAGCGCAGCCCGTCGTGCGCACATGAAGTGGTCGGGGAAGCTGCTGGCCGGCACCATCCTGGTCGGCTTCGGCCTGTTCAACCTGGTAGAAGGCGTGATCGACCATCATCTGCTCCGGATTCATCACGTCAACGAAACCGTTCCGCGGCAGCAGTGGATCTATTGGGATCTGGCGTTTCTCGCCTGGGGTGCGGTAATGCTTGGAGTCGGCTGGTTTCTTCAAGCAGCTGGAAAACGCGAGACACGCGAAGCTGCGGCGACGGTGTGACCTGCGTCAGCAGCAGCGCGCCTCCGCTTGCGTCGTCTTTCTGCCCGGAATGAACACCGGCGCAAAGCCGCCGCCGGCCGTCCGAAAATTGGTGGTCTGGCCCTGATACAGGCGCGCCGCGACCAGTTGCACCTGTCCCTGGTAGACATAATTGCGCAGGTCAACCTTCAGCGCCCCTGCATCGCCGCCGCCGGTATGCCGTTCGCCCGGTGCCACCAGTTCCTGTGCGACGTAGTCTCCCGCAAGGATTTCCTCCCAGACGCGCCGCGTCAGCTTGTCGCCGCGATACGCGGCCTTGCTGCCGAAACCGGACGCCGGCTTGAAGAACAGCTTGCGCCGCCGGCTCCACAGGTCGTCAGCATCCGACGCCATGACGATTTCCGTGCGCGGGATGCCGGCCAGAAGCACCTCGACGGCTTTCTCGGCAACGCCCAATTCAACGAGCGCATCACGGCTGGAAAGGATGGCGAGATTGCGCTTGTCGGCATACAGCGCATGCGCGCGCGGATGGGGTGTGATCACGGCCGATCGCGCAAACCAGGCCTGTCGCAATGCCGCACTCCCAGGCTGCTCGAAGTAGAAATCCGTCAGCCGGTTGTACACGAGATCGATCCGTTGACCCCGATGGCGTAATTCACCGTCAATGAAATCCAGCTCCTCGGGCGAGGCCACGAGCGCATCGACACCGTGCTGCCGGAACAGCCGCTGGAACAGCAGGAACTCGGGATACAGATATTGCGCGGGCGGATCGTTGTCGACGATCGCGACACGCTGCAGGGGCGAACGATGCCCGCCAAGCCGCCACTCTTCGGCAAACATGTCGAAGATCGCCTGCGCCAATCCGGCCGGTTGCGCCGATCCGGCCAGCAAGCCTTCCACAGCGGCGCAGCAGGCGCGCTGCGCCTTCGCCAGAACCGTGTTCAGCAACGCGCCGCCGGCATTGGTGTTGATCTCGATCAGCTTCGGCCCCTCTGCGCCGAGATGGAAGTCGTAGCCGAAGAACACGCTGTCCGCACCGGGATCGACGCGGGCTGCCTCCGGCGCGACAGCCAGGAGGCGCTCCTGAAACGCCGGCAGATGCACGACACTTTCCGCCGCTGCGATGACCGCCTCCATCATGGCCGCATGCCGAGACGATACGAACACCGGCAGTGCCGAAAACATATGCGGGCAACGTTCCTGCAGCATCGCCGACAGCTCCGCGGAATCGAGTCCCGCGTCGACTTCATGCCGCAACGCATCGCGATCCAGGCTGATGCAGAAACAATCCCGGTTCAAGCTCTCGATAACCGCGCTTTCCAGCACGTCGAAGGTAGGCAGCCCGGCATGGCCGGCCGGTGGGTGAGGGTGCATACGGATCTCCTTGTAGCGGCATTGTAGAACAGCGACCGCTATCGTGCCCCCGACTCGTGCCCGCGATGAAACCGGCTGAACAAAGGATGTTGAAAAGGTCGGCCGCTGCAATGTGCAGCGTGTGCAGCGGTCACCAGATCCAGAACATCAGCGCCCAGGCATAGTCGACCAGGGCCAGTGCAACACCGAACAGGAGAAGGCCCGGCAGTTGCCGCGATACAGGCGCATCGTAGTGGCGGAAGATGCGGTGTGCAAGCCACAGCGACCACAGGTTGGCGCCGGTCAGCAGCACGAGCCGCAGATCGTTGGCCCAGAACACCGGAATGCCTTCGTTGTGGAGCAGGGAGACGGTCATCGCCGACAGGCCGAGGAATACGCTGCAACCCGCAATCGGGATCAGCGCCTGGCTCAGGTGGTAAAACCGTTGCCGCTGCCAGGTTCCGAGGGAACACGCCGACAGCGCCAGCAGCAGCGCCAGCGCGCCGCCCATCAGCACACACATGCCGAGGATGTAACCGACCACCAAACCGCCGTCGAGCCAGCTAAACACGTCGCGTTGCGCCGGGTAGTTGGTCAGCAGCCACCATGGCGCGTTCTCGTTGAAGGGCCACAGGATGTCGCGCTCGATCAGCCATTCGGCGATGCGCTGCTTGGCCGTGATCAGGTTCGGATTGACGGTCCACTGGAAGGCGCCGATCGCCATGCCCAGCATGCCGAACAGGATCAGCGCGGTCTGCCATCCGTCGGCCAGATGCGCACCGAGCTTGGTGACTTCATGATTCGGAGAACGCGCGCTCAGTGTCATCGCGTCGCGATGGCCGCTGCAGCGGTGGCACATGTGGCAATCGCTGGCGCCTTCCATCTTGCGCATCGCAACCAGCGGCGCGCAATTGACCGGCTGGATGCGGATGGTCTTGGTGGTATACGACGAACGCCAGGCATTGCCATCGACCTTGTAATGCACCGGCGCGAGCTTGCTGAGCAGTCCGAACACGCCGTTCACCGGGCACAGGTATTTGCACCAGACGCGCTTCTCGCGGCCGTACAGGTAGCCGACTGCGATCGCTGCCACCGTGGAGCCGCCGAGCACCAGCAACACTGCCTTTGGATACTGGTACACGCTGACCATCTGGCCGTAGACCGTGGTGCCGGCGAAGGCTACGAATGGCCAGCCGCCCCAGCGCATCCAGTGCGGGATCGCACGGTTGCGTCCCTTGCTGCTGGCCCATTCCGACAGCGTACCTTCGGGACACAGGATGCCGCACCAGGTACGCCCGAGCAGCACCATGCTCAGCAGCACGAAGGGCCACCAGATGCCCCAGAACAGGAACTGCGCAAACACCGTCAGGTTCGACAGTACATGCGCCTTTTCATCGGGAAGCGGCAGGAAGGCCGGGAGGATCACCATCAGGCCGTAGAACAGCACGATCACCCATTGCAGGCGCCGTATCCAGTGACCGTGGTGCTGCAGCCAGTTGCCGGCCGCGGCGAGCGTGCGTGCGGTCATGCGGTTACCTGTTGTCGCCGTGGAGGACGCATCATCAAGGTGATCAACGCCCAGTATCCGGTGAACACCAGCAGGCCCATCAGCGGTGGACGCGCGCGATAGCCGGTGAATGCCGACACCATGCTGCCGATGATCGAACTGTCGTCCAGCAGGCGCGACGTATCCCAGACCTGCGACTGGATGACCGGCAGGAGCTGCACTGACATCAGGCGTTCCGCGCCGCTCATGATGAGCGCGCAGCCGAGCAGCAGCAGCAGGACCTCGGTCACGCGGAAAAACAGGCGCCAGGAAATCAGCTTGCCGCCGAGTTGCAGCAGATAGAAGGTGATGCCGGCGAGCGCCACGCCGAGCGCCAGCGCGAACCAGAACTGCGTGGACGCGAAGCCGTCGGCGCCCATGGCGATGCTCGACAGGAAGACCACCGTCTCGCTGCCTTCGCGGGTCACTGCGATCGCCGCCAGGGTGAACACGCCCCACCAGTGCTGGCGTTGCGTGCTCAGCGCCAGCGAGCGCTCCATGTCCTGCTTCAGCCGGCGCCCATGTGCGCGCATCCAGAACACCATCTGCACGATCAGCACCGCGGCGACCAGCATCATCGCCGCCTGGAAATACTCCTGCCCCTCGTCGCTCAGCACCGAGTTCATTGCATCGATGCCCAGGCCGAGCAGGAACGCCGCACCGAGCCCGGCCAAGACGCCGGACCACAGATAGATCAGGCCGCGCCGGTCACCGGTATTGTGCGAAATCCACGCATGCAGGATGCCGACGACCAGCATCGCCTCGACGGTTTCGCGCCACATGACGAATAAGACTTGTCCGAGATTTTGCATAGCGAAGTCCTGGCAATGGATGGGAAGCGCCTATTTGGCAACGATGCTGCCGTGCGGCGAGCTCAGGTGAAAGTCGTCGAAGAAATCGTACTGGCCCGGATCGAGCGGATAGATCACCACGAAGGACGACGACTTGGGGCTCAGCACCTTTTCCTTGCGCAACTGCTTGCTCTCGAATTCGACCGCTTCCGTTCCCGTGTTGTAGATATCGAGACGGAATTTCGTGCCTGCGGGGACTTCCAGCTTCAGCGGCGTGAACACGCCGTTGTTGCACTCGAGCCGGTAAGTCAGCAAATCCTTGGCCGACGCGGGAAGGGAAACCGCCAGCAGGACGGAACACAGGAGGAGCAGTACTTTCTTCAGCATGAGGAGTCCTTGAGAATCATCGACTGGCGCAAGGCCGATCAATACCCGCCTTTTTTGCCGGTGCCGGCAAACACGAAGTCATAGTTCAGGTCGAAGGGCTTGAACCACGGCGCAACGCCGGTTTCCTTGTCGACATGGCGGCCGAAGTGCGAATTCGGGTTGTCCGACGGCGGCAGGATTGTCAGCTTCAGCTTGTACTTGCCGGGGCCGGCGAGCTTGACGTTGTCGCCATAATGCGGGCCATCGCTTGCCACCATCGGCATTAGGTCGCCCGAGGACTTGAAGTTGCTGCCGACCTTGGAAAGCTCGAACTTGATCAGCAGGCCGGGCATCCAGTCGCCCTGGGCAAAGCCGTTCGGGTTGTTCTTGTCGGCGTGGATATCGGCTTCCAGATGGATGTCGGACTCCTCGACCTTCTTCATCATGCCTTCCGGTTCCATCTTGATCGGCTGCAGATAGACTGCGCCGATTTCGACCCCGTTGATCGTCTGGTGCTTGCCAATCGGCATCTCGGCCGCACCGGCCAATCCGGCGGAGAGGGCGAGGGCGGCGGCAACAGAAATCGTCAGATTTTTCTTGTTCACGGGAATATCCTTTCTATCGAATGCAATGGTGTCTTCTAAATAAGAATCATTATTATTCATATTGCCGTTGAGATCAACAGGAAATCTCAGGAAATGCGAATGTGCCGGGTCAAAAGCCGGGCGGATTGGCGTTCATTGGCAGGGAAGTCAATCTCATGGATGCCGTATTGCTAACCTTGTTCCGCCATGGCAGCATGCATCCCTTGCTTCTTTCAAACCCTCGTCACCTTTCGACACCCGCATGAACATGTCCATTCACAGAGGATATCTGCCCGGATGCATTGGCCGGATCAGCGAACTGCACGCTCTCTATTACAGCAAGACGGTTGGCTTCGGTTTGCCGTTCGAAGCGAAGGTCGCGAGGGAACTGGCCGAATTCCTCGGCCGTTACGATGCGCAACGCGACGGATTGTGGCTTGCCATGGTGGACGGCTGCATACACGGTTCAATCGCGATCGATGGTGCGCATGCAGAGGACGATGGAGCCCATCTGAGATGGTTCATTGCTTCCGATGCGTTGCGCGGCAGCGGCATGGGTAAGTCGCTCCTGGGCGCTGCAATGGAGTTTTGTCGGAAGCGGGACTACCAGCGCGTGCATCTGTGGACTTTCGCCGGACTCGACGCCGCCAGGCATCTGTATGAAAAGTTTGGCTTCCGGCTGGCACTGCAGCAGCGCGGGGCGCAGTGGGGCAAGGAAGTCGATGAACAGCACTTCGAATGCAGGCTTCAGGCCGGGCAGAACACACCTCCCACAACTGCTCGGTGATCGTGCCGAATCCTGTCATGCCGGACATTTTCCGCAACCTCGTCAAAAGCAGCAAAACAACATGAACGCGCTCTTCATTCCCGCAGCGGCTCTTTTACTGGTGACGCTGTCGACACTGATCCACTATGAAGTTCTCCGCTTCCTCAATGGAAGACTGGCTGTCATCAGGCTCCAGGGCCGCTGGAAGGTTGTCCTTGTGATATTCGCTGCGTTCGTCGCGCATACCTTGGAAATGACGCTGTACGGAATTGCGCTATACGTGCTGGTCGCGTACGGGTCGGTGGGCGCGCTGGCTGGGCCGGGCGGTTTTTCGCTCAGCAACTGCCTGTACTTCTCGGCCGAGACGTTTACCTCACTGGGCTTCGGCGATATCGCTCCGGTGGGGCCGATCCGCCTGCTGGCCGGAGTGGAGGCGCTCAACGGCTTGCTGCTCATCGGATGGTCGGCATCGTTCGCATACATCGCGATGGAGCGCTACTGGAACGATGCCGCAGACGCAGAGATGTGATGTGACGGACAGGCGCAATACGACAGGTACACTCACAGCAGTCGGAGGAACAGTCATGAATATTTTTACCAACCCGCCGGCAGTGGCGACCAGGGGCCTGCTTTCGGCCTGCGGCTTGCCGACGGGCGATCTGGATGAGCAGGACTTCGCACACTTTTTCGGCTGCGGTACGCCGGGCAGGATGGCGGGCATCGTCGGACTCGAGATTCACGGCAAGGCGGCACTGCTGCGCTCCCTTGCCGTATCTGAAGAGGTACGTGGCCGAGGTTGCGGCAAGCGTCTTGTCGCCGAGGCCGAAGCGCACGCTATCAGGCAGGGAGTGTCCGAACTCTACCTGCTGACAACCACGGCCCGGGTTTTGTTCGAGCGGCTTGGCTACTCGGTCGCCGAGCGCAATTGCGCGCCTGCAGCCATCCAGGCCACAAGGGAGTTCTCTTCGCTGTGTCCGGCCAGTGCGACATTCATGGTTAAGAAACTTGACGCTTGATCCCGGTAGGATGGGCAAGGAAGTCGATGAACAGCGTTTCGAGTGCAGGCTTCGAGCCGGGCACCCGTGACTTGCGTCGGTTATGCCTTTTCGGTGATCGATCGAGATTGCGCGAATTCGCTCGGAGCGACCGTTCCTGCCACCGTCGCATCCTTTGGTGCTGCCGGATAAAGCCAGCAGAACAGACCTGTCGCGGCAGCTGCGCCGAGCAGTTGCGCGACGATGAACCCCGGTGCATCGTCCGGCCGGATGCCGGCGAACGTGTTGCTTGCAGCACGCGCCAACGTGACGGCCGGGTTGGCGAACGAGGTCGACGAAGTAAACCAGTAGGCCGACGTGATGTATAACGCGACGGCAAACGGTGTGACGGTCGGGCGGCTGCGCGAGCAACTGATGATCACGGCAAGCAAACCAAACGTGGCGACGCATTCGCTCCACCATTGGGCGGCGCCGGTGCGCACATGCATCGACGCGGAGAACACCGGCTCGCCGAACATCAGATGCGCTGCGGCGACACCGGCGAATGCGCCGGTCACTTGCACGGCGATATAGGGCAGTACGTCGGACAGCGGCAGATTCTTTTGCCAGGCTTCGGAGAGCGTGACGGCCGGATTGAAATGCGCACCCGAGATCGTGCCGAACATGAGAATCAGGGCGACCAGGCCGCAACCCGTGGCGATCGCATTGGCCAGCAAGGCAATGGCGACATTGCCGCCCGCGAGCTTCTCGCCCATGATGCCCGAGCCGATGACGACGGCCAGTAGCAGCGCGGTGCCAAGCCCCTCTGCCACCAGGCGACGTGCCGCCGTCATACCGGAATCTCCCCAATCTTCCTGGCTGCCTGGCGGATCGTGTCGGCATCCATCGATTCAATGGGCAGCGCGACGAAGGCTTCCATGCGCTTCTGGATCTGCTGGAACACTTTGTTGAACGCGGCACGCTTGTCGTCGTCGGAACCTTCAACTCCTGCCGGATCCTCATACCCCCAATGGGCGGTCGCGGGGCGGCCCGGCCAGTACGGGCAGGTTTCGCCGGCCGCGTTGTCGCACACCGTCACGATGAAGTCCATGTATGGAGCATCCGGCAGCGCGAACTCGTCCCAGCTCTTGCTGCGCATGTCGCCGGCCGGATATGTCGGGTCGAATTGCCTGATCTGTTCAATCGCGAAGGGATTGACCTTGCCGGTCGGCTTGCTGCCGGCGGAGTAGCCCTTGAAGCGGCCTTTGCCCAGGATCGTGACCAGCGCTTCGGACATCACGCTGCGTGCCGAATTACCGGTGCAAAGAAACAGGACGTTGTAGATCTTGTCGGTCATCGGGATTTCTCCATGGAAGGGATACGGTGGCGGATCAATTGCCGCAAGCGGCAGCGATTACGCCGTCGTGGCGCAATCGGGCTTGCACACGGGAATGCATGGATTGCCGCCGCAGCAGTTGTCGGTCAAGAAGGCCATCAATTCGTTCATGCGGTCAAAGTTGGCCGCGTAATACACGAAGCGGCCTTCCTGACGCGTCGTGACGAGGTCGGCATGGGACAGTTCCTTGAGATGGAACGACAGCGACGAGGGCGGCACGCCGATCTGTTCGCTGATTTTCGTGGCAGCCAAGCCTTGCGGACCGACTTGCACCAGCAGGCGGAAGACGGCCAGGCGTGATTCCTGGGCGAGGGCGGCCAGTGCAGCGATAGCGTATTTTGTTTCCATGGCGGCGATTCTACGAATGAATACGATAATTCTACAATATTCAAAATATAGAAGTAAGTTTTTGATTTGAAGCTAATGAGAATGATTTTCATTTGTGTTATAGTTTTTGGATCAAAACCCTATTCCATCCATTCAGGAAGGCAACAAATGAACCGTCTGACATCGATCGTTATCGCCTCTATTGCTGCAATCGGCTTCTCTGCGGCAGCATCGGCTGAAGAAGTGGTTGTGTACTCAGCGCGCAACGAACAGCTCATCAAGCCCTTGTTCGATGCCTATACCAAGCAAACCGGTGTCGCCGTCAAGTTCGTGACCGACAAGGAGGGCCCGCTGATGGAGCGCCTGAAAGCGGAAGGCGCGAATACCCCGGCGGACGTACTGATCACGGTCGATGCCGGCAATTTGTGGCAAGCGGCCAATCTGGGTTTGCTGCAGCCGCTCAATTCCGCGGTACTGAATGCGAATATCCCACCCCATCTGCGCGATCCGAAGAACCAGTGGTTCGGCCTGTCGGTGCGCTCGCGCACGATTTTCTTCAATACACAGAAGGTCAAACCGGCCGAGCTGTCCAGTTATGAGGATCTGGCCAATCCGCAGTGGAAGGGAAAGCTGTGCCTGCGCACCTCGAAAAAGGTCTATAACCAGTCTCTGGTCGCGATGATGATCGAAGAGCATGGCGTTGCCAAGAGCGAACAGATCGTCAAGGGCTGGGTCGCGAATCTGGCAACCGACGTGTTCCCGGACGACACCAAGATGCTGGAGGCGATTGCCGCTGGCCAATGCGACGTCGGCATCGCCAACACGTATTACTACGGTCGCTTGATGAACAAGAAGCCGACGCTGCCCGTCGGCATTTTCTGGGCTAATCAACAAGCGAAGGGCGTACACGTCAATGTTTCCGGCGCCGGCATGACCAAACATGCAAAGAATCCCCAGGGTGCGCAAAAGCTGATCGAATGGCTGTCGTCCGACAAGGCGCAAAACCTGTTTACCGATGTGGACATGGAATACCCGGCCAATCCGGCCGTCAAGCCGGATGAAAAACTGGTGGCCTGGGGGCCGTTCAAGCAGAACCTGATCAACGTCGCCAAAGCGGGTGAATTGCAGGTGGAAGCCGTCAAGCTGATGGATCGCGCCGGCTACAAATAAGTGCCGTCGCAACATCGTTTGACCTGAAAAGCGGGCAGCGGCATGTGCCCGCTTTTTGCATTTGGCAACGCTAATCAAATAGGATGAGCGCATTCTCAAGAATGACCGTCGATACAAGCATGGAAGATGCCGCACCCCGTCCGATCCTGATGCCTGTCCGCCCGCGCAAGTTTTCAATTGGCCGGTGGTTGACCGGCTGGCGTATTGCCGCTTGCTTGGTGTCGTTGATCACGCTGATTCCGTTGGCCGTCGTGTTGTCCTCGTTCCTGTCCGAGCAAGCCGATGTCTGGAACCACCTGGCGCAGAACGTGCTGCCGGAGCTTCTCGAAAACACCTTCTGGCTGGTGTTGGGCGTTGCCGCCGGTACCGGCTTTCTGGGCGTGACGCTGGCGTGGCTGACCGCGGTGTGCGAGTTTCCCGGCCGCCGCTTTTTTTCGTGGGCATTGATGCTGCCATTGGCGATTCCCGCCTATGTCACCGCATTCGCCAGCATCGGCTTGCTCGACTACACCGGTCCGCTGCAAACGCTGCTGCGAGAATGGTTCGGCAGCAGTGCATGGTTTCCGCCGATACGGTCGCGCGGCGGCGTCATCCTGGTGATGACGATGGCGCTGTATCCGTATGTGTATCTGCTGGCGCGCAATGCGTTTCTGACGCAAGGCAAGCGCTCCCTGGAAGTGGGGCAATCGCTGGGCTTGAGCCGTAGCAAAGGTTTTATACGGGTCGCATTGCCGATGGCGCGCCCCTGGATCGTCGGCGGCATCATGCTGGCGCTGATGGAAACGCTGGCCGATTTCGGCACCGTCGCGGTGTTCAACTACGACACGTTTACGACCGCAATCTACAAGGCCTGGTTCGGCTTGTTCTCGCTGTCCGCCGCATCGCAACTCGCATCCATCCTGGTGCTGCTGGTACTGGCGGCCGCGCTCGGCGAACAGGTCTGGCGCGGCGGCAAGCGCTACACCGCCACCGGCAAATCGCATCATTCCCGCTATCGGCTCGGGCCGCGCCTGCGCTGGGCCGCTACGGCTTTTGCGGGCGCGGTATTGGCCGCTGCATTCTTCATTCCGGTCGCGCAACTCCTGGTGTGGAGCGCACAGGTATTTGCCGAAGATTTCGATGCGCGCTACCCGATGTTCGTCTGGCATTCCGTTTTGTTATCTGCCATGGCCGCCGGCCTGGTCGCGCTGGCAGCCATGCTGATGGCCTACGTGCTGCGCATTTACCACGACTGGCCGACCTTGTTTTTCGCGCGGCTATCGACGCTCGGCTATGCGATTCCGGGCACGGTACTGGCAGTCGGCATCTTCATTCCGGTAGCCTGGCTCGATAACCAGTTGATCGGTCTGCTCAGGCAAGGGTTCGGTATTCACACCGGCGCCGTGCTGCGCGGCACGCTGGCCGTCATGCTGCTGGCCTATGTCGCGCGTTTTCTGGCAGCCGGATTCAATCCGGTCGACAGCGCGATGCAACGCATCACCCGCAGCCAGGAAGAGGCGGCGCGCGGCATGGGGTGTACCGGCTGGCGCTTGCTGGTCCGCGTACACCTGCCGCTGCTGCGCGGCGGGCTTTGGAGCGCCGCGATGCTGGTGTTCGTCGATGTGATGAAGGAGATGCCGATCACGCTGATGACGCGCCCGTTCGGCTGGGATACGCTCGCGGTGCGCATATTCGAAATGACCTCGGAGGGGCAATGGGAGCGCGCTGCGCTGCCGGCCGTCGCACTGGTGCTGACCGGATTGCTTCCGGTGATCCTGCTGACCCGGCAATCGGAATCCTGAATGGAAGCAGCAGGCCTCTGCTCGTAACTATAATCTGCCGCATGACTATTTTTCCACGTACTACCGCACCGCAGACGCCGGAACCGCTTCTGAAGCTTTCGGCCATTTCGCATGGTTACGAGCAAACACCGACGTTCAGCGATCTCAGCTTCAGCCTGGAGAAGGGACAAATCGGCTGCCTGCTCGGCCCTTCCGGCTGCGGCAAGACAACGGCACTGCGCTGCATCGCTGGATTCGAATCGGTCAGCAGCGGCGAAATTCATTTGAACGGCCAACTGGTAAGCAGTGCCGACTTCGCTCTGCCGGCACAAAAACGTCATATCGGCATGGTGTTCCAGGATTACGCACTGTTTCCGCACCTTGACGTCAAGGGCAACATCGCCTTCGGCCTGCACGGTATGAACAAAGCGGCGCGTATGCGCCGCGTGGATGAACTGCTGGAGGTGGTGGGGCTGAAATTGCACGGCGAAGCGTTTCCGCATGAACTGTCCGGCGGCCAGCAGCAGCGTGTGGCGCTGGCCCGTGCGCTGGCACCCAGGCCGGATCTGCTGCTGCTGGACGAGCCGTTCTCGAATCTGGACGTGGAACTGCGCGAACGGCTTGGCCTTGAAGTCAGGGCCATCCTGAAACAGCAAAATGCCACCGCGATACTGGTCACGCACGACCAGCATGAAGCATTCGCGATCGCTGACGAAATCGGCATCCTGCATCAAGGCGTCATCCAGCAATGGGACCGCGCCTACCGCCTGTATCACGAGCCGGCAAATCGCTTCGTCGCCGATTTCATCGGTGAAGGCGTGTTCATACCGGGGACGGTGCTGACGCCGGACAAAATTGAAATCGAGCTCGGCACGGTATCAGCCTGCATGCCCGAAAGCTGCTACATCGGTTGCGTGGTCGACGTGCTGGTGCGGCCCGACGACATCGTCCACGATGATGCAAGTCCTGTGCTTGCCACCGTGCTTTCCAAGACGTTTCGCGGCGCGGAGTTTTTATACACCTTGCAGCTTTCGGGCGGCGCCCGGGTGCTGTCGCTGGTGCCGAGCCACCACAATCATGCGCTGGGCGAAAAAATCGGTATCAGACTGGAAATCGACCATGTCATTGCATTTCCAGTCGGTGGACGCGCAGCAATTCGCTGAAGGTGCGGCAGCCAAGTAGCGTGGGCACTGACCGTGGCATTTATCGTCCGTCTTCTTCCTGATCTTGCACACGGCGTGGGCACGGGGCGCTCACCCTGCAATGGTTCTTCGGTACGCAGTTTGTACGTTCCATCGCGCAAAACCGACGATTCATCGCAATGCAGTTGTTGATGGCGGTGGCATGCCGCAATATGCGGTACAGCAACGCCAAACAACAAAAGGAGCAAGCCAATGAACCCGGTTTCCGACACAGCGTTTTACACCTGCGGCATTCGCGCCCAGGATGCCGAATCCGCCCACCCCGTATGCAACGACACGTATGCCAGGCGTTTCATGAACGCACACGGTATGGAAGTGTTTGCGGCGTTCAGCGGCGACCGGATGGGGAGCAAGGCGCATGTCGCGCGGCATTGCATGATCGACGAGTCCGTGCGCGCCAGGATCGCGGCCGACCCGCGTACCTGCGTGGTGACGATAGGCGCCGGATTCGACAGCCGTGCCTATCGCACCGATGGCGGACGCTGGTTCGAGCTTGATGAGCCGGCGATCGTCGAATACAAGAATGCACGGCTCGCGGCCGTGGATTGCCCCAACGATCTGACCCGGATTGCCATCGATTTTGGCGCCGAGCGACTGGGTGACAAGCTGCCGAGGCTTGATCCGGAAGCCAGCGTCGTGGTGGTCATCGAGGGGGTGTTTTTTTACCTGACCGAAGCGCAGATCGGCGAAACCCTGAACGCATTGCGTACCGCCTATCCGAACCACGTATTGATCTGCGACCTGATGACCAGGCATCTCATCGAATCCCGTTACAGACGGAACCACAAGAAGCTTGAAAAGATGAACGCGCCGTTCAGGTTCCTTTCCGACGATCCATGCGCGACATTCACGCAGGCTGGATACCGGGTGAGCGCGAAGTCCTCGATAATCGCCAGGGCGTTTGAACTGATGTGGGGAAGATGGATTGCGGCGCTTCTTGCACGGCTCATGCCGGGTGTGGCGCATGGTTATACGGTGTTTGCATTTGAAACGGTCCCAGGCGTTTCGTCCCGCCCGGCTTGATCCACAACTTGATCCACAACCGGTACCGGCATTCACGCAAGCGGGCCCGCAGGTCGGCGCGAGAAGCGTTCAGCCCGACCTGCGCCCCTTTGCCGTCGCATCCGCTTTCCCTGCAGTTGCCGCCCGCAGCGGCAACTGCTCCGAAATCCAGTCCACAAACGCCCGCGTCTTCCCCGGCAACAGCCGCGACGATGAAAACACCACGTGCACGCCGCCGGGTGCACCTGCAGTCCAGTCCGGCAACACAGGAACGAGGCTTCCCTTTTCAACCTGCTCGCTCACCAGGAACTCCGTGGCAACCGCAAGGCCCACGCCGGCCTCGGCGGCGATGGCCAGCGCGGTCGCATCGTCGGACGTCATTATCGGCGGAATGTCGACCTTGACCTTTTCGCGGCCGCGCGTGAAGGTCCAGGTGCTCGGGCATTCCGAGCCGGCAAAGGCCAGTCCGCGGTGCTGCGCCAGTTCCGCAGGCGATTTCGGCACACCCCAGCGTTTCAGGTAAGCCGGCGACGCATACAGCCGCCGCTGCCATTCGCCGACCTTGCGCGCGACGAGGCCGCTGTCCGGCAGCGAACCGAGTCGCACCGCGACGTCGAAGCCTTCTTCGATCAGGTCGACGTAACGGTCCGAAAAGCGGGCATCGAGATGCACCTCGGGATAGCGTTCCAGGAAGCCGGGGAGCAGCGGCGCGATCCAGAGGCGTCCGTAGGTCAACGGCAGCGATACCCGCAGCACGCCATGCGGATGGCTGCGCCGCGCCTGCAGTTCCGACTCGGCCAGTTCCAGTTCTTCCAGCGCGGTCTGTACGCGGCCGAGGTACATCTGGCCGGCTTCGGTCAATGTCATGCGGCGCGTGGTGCGCTCGAACAGCCGCACCTTCAGATGTTGTTCCAGCGCGTGCACGCGCCGTGTGATGACCGAACTATCCTTGTCCAGCGCCTTCGCCGCCTTCGCAAAGCTCAGGTGGGAGGCAACCGCCACGAAGGCGCGCAAATGGTCGAGGTCGGCTTGCGGGGAAGATTGCTGCATGGTTTGCATGAGTGAAGTGTTAATGGATGCATTGTAATCACTTGTGCATGAATGTCCAATGGAGTCTCTTTCACCGACACGGAGTTTTCCATGCAAGTTATCGAACTGAGCGCACCCGGCCTGGCCAACCTGAAACTGGCCGAACGTCCCAGTCCGCGTCCCGGCGCCGGCGAGGTGCTGGTGCGACTGCGCGCGGCCAGCCTGAATTACCTCGACCTGATGGTTGCGCACGGCCATTTCCCCGGCGTTCCCTATCCGCTGGTGCCGGTGACCGACGGGGCCGGCGAGATCGCGGAATGCGGACCGGGCGTGACGGGGTGGAAGGAGGGTGATCGCGTGATCCCGCATTTCATGCCGAACTGGGTCGCCGGCCCGATTGCGCCGCAACGCCTGGCGGCACAACGTGGCGTGACCCTGCAGGGTTCGCTGGCCGAATACGCAGTGGTGCCTGCCGCCGGACTGGTGGCAACGCCGGCGCACCTCGACGACACGCAGGCGGCGACCTTGCCGATTGCCGCCACTACCGCATGGAATGCGCTGACTGCCGGCGGCATCCGTTCCGGCGACACCGTGCTCCTGCTCGGCACCGGCGGCGTCAGCATTTTTGCACTGCAATTCGCGAAGGCGGCGGGTGCGAAAGTCATCATCACCTCATCCTCCGATGAAAAGCTGGCGCGCGCCAAGGCGCTCGGTGCGGACCTGACCATCAACTATCGTGAACAGCCGGAGTGGGATGCCGAAGTGCTGAAGCTGACCGGCGGCGAAGGCGTCCGGCTGGTGGTGGAGAGCGGGGGCACGGCAACCTTCAACCGCTCGCTCAATGCAGCCGCGTTCGGCGGCACGGTGTTCGTGATCGGATTGGTGACCGGCATGGAGTTGCAGGTGAACGTGCTGTCCATCCTGCGCAAGGGGATACGCGTGCAGGGCAACAATACTGGCAGCGTGCAGCATCTGGCGGAGGCGGCGCGCGCGATCGAGGTGAACCGGATCGTGCCGGCGGTGGACAAGGTGCTTGGCTGGAAAGACGCGGCGGAAGGCTACGGGCTGCTGGCGCGGGCCGGGCATTTCGGCAAGATCGCGTTTGCGATCGGCGGGTGACGCCGGGGCCGTAGCGACTACACTTCGGCCCACATCCTTAACAGGTTGTGATAGTTCCCAGTCAGTTGCACGAGCGCGCGTTCGTCCGCGCCTGTCCGGTTCAACCGTTGGATGGCGGTGTCCATGTCGAACAGCAGGGCGCGCTGCGCATCGTCGCGGATCATGCTCTGTATCCAGAAGAACGATGCCAGACGGCTTCCGCGCGTCACCGGGCTGACCCGGTGCAGGCTGGTGGACGGGTAAACGATCATGTGGCCGGCCGGCAGTTTGACGGCGTGGGCGCCGTAGGTGTCTTCGATCAGCAGTTCGCCGCCGTCGTATTCGTCAGGATCGGCGAGGAACAGTGTGGCGGAAATGTCGGTGCGGATCTTCCTCCCCGATCCGGGAATCAGGCGCACCGCGTTGTCGATGTGCTCGCCGAAATGCTGGCCGCCTTCATAACGATTGAATAACGGCGGATAGACCACGGATGGCAATGCCGCGCTGATGAAGAGGGGATTGCGTTCCAGTGCGGACAGGATCAGATCGCCCAGTTCGCGCGACGCCGCTGAATGTTCGGGCAACTGCCGGTTGTCCTTGACCCTGCTGCCCTGATAGCCGGCGGTGGCGCGTCCGTCCACCCAATCTGCAGCATCCAGGACACTGCGGCAGTGGCGGACTTGTTCCGGGCCGAGAACGTCGGGGATGGTGATGAGCATGGCGCTTTCCTGATGCGTGGATTCGGAAAATGCGCCCTCTGCCACGGCGGCAGAGGGCGCAGGCGGGAATGACAAGGCCCGGTCAGAAACGATAGGCGACGGTGACGATCGCCGACCTGCCTTTCACCGGCGTGGCACGGCCGCCCGATGCCGTTTCAAAGTACTTCTTGTCGGTCAGGTTTTGCAGGCTGAGCCGTACGTCGTATTTCTGCTCCTTGTAGGCCAGTGTCGCGTCGGCGCGGGTATAGCCGTCGATCACCGCGGTCTCGAAATTGTTGACGTAGCGGTCCGACGAGTAGACCAGGCCGCCGCCTGCTTCCCAGCGGCCGCCGAAGCTGTACGTGGTCCAGAGCGAGGCGCTGTGGCGCGGCGTATTTTGCAGTGTTTTGCCTTGCGAGAAAACATACGGACTGGCAGCGGTACCCGAGCCGGTACGGTCGGACGATCTGAGCACCTTGCCGTCCAGGAAGGTATAGCCGGCCAGGACCTGCCATGCGGGCGTGATGCGCCCGACGATGCCGAGCTCGAAGCCCTGCACGCGGATGTCGCCGTCCAGCGTTGTCGTCGATGTCAACGGATCGGTGGTGCGGGCATTGCTCTTCTCGACGCGGAAGATGGCGGTGTTGAACGACAGGTTGCCGTTCAGGTAATCGAGTTTTGCGCCGGCTTCCAGCGAACGGTTCTTTTCCGGGTCGAGCGCGGCAGTTTTCGAACTCTGGGTCACTGTCTCGGCCGACGGGTTGAACGAGGTGCCATAGGACAGGTAGTAGGACTGCGTGTCGTTCGGCTGGAACAGGATACCGGCGCGCGGACTGAGCATGGTGTCGGTCTTCGGGGCAACAGCTTCTGTTTTGTCCACCGGGAATCCGGCCGGCAAGGTGAATTTCTGCAGGTTGGTCTCGACCTTGAAGCGGTCCCAGCGCAGCCCGCCGACCAGCTTCCATTGCTTGTTCAGTTCCACCTGATCGTTGAGGTAGACCGCGAGCGTGTCGGCGCTGGTCTCGACCGTCCGGCTCAATGCACGTGCTCCCTGCCGCGTGCCGTTGACCGGGTTGCCGAGGTTGATCGCGGCGTCCGCCGCGGATGTGTTCCACACATACCGGTCTTCCGTGTATTCGTCGCGGCCGATTTCGAGGCCCGTCGTGAGCGTGTGCCGGATCGTGCCGGTCTGGATCGTCGCTACCAGGTCAGTCTGGTTGAACAGCGATCGCGTGTGCAGGTTGCGATCGCGATCCTGTCGCGGCGCATTCAGGAGCGAGAGCGGATCATTCAGCGAAGGCGTGCCGCCGCCGACCCGCGTGACTGCGCTCAGCGGCGAGGGCGAGGCGTCGGTCGTGTAATCGGCGATATGGGTGCGGTTGCGCAGCGTCAGCGTCGGGCTGATCTTGTGCCGGATGCTGGCGCTGACCATGTTGACCGACTGGTCGAAATGGTCGTCGGTGTAGCCGAAGAAGCGGTTAGCCGGCGCGTCCACCGGCCGTCGCACCGTGCCGTCGCCGCTCGTGGTGACAAACGGAAAGCCGTAATCGGGAATGTCGTCGTTGCGCTGGAACAGACCCGACAGCGTGATCTCCGTCGGCGTGCCGATGCCCAGGCGCAGCGAAGGCGCGACGCCCCAGTCCTTGTTGTGTACGACGTCGCGCGTGGATTGCGTATCCTGGCCGAAGGCATTGATGCGGAATGCGGATGTCTCCGACAGCGGACGGTTCAGGTCGATCGTGGTGCGGTAATAGTCGTCGGTACCAACGCCGACCGTCACTTCGCCGGCCTCCTTCAGGTGCGGTTTCTTGCTGACCTGGTTGATGATGCCGCCGGTCGAGCCGCGGCCGAACAGCATCGAGGAGGGGCCCTTCAAGACTTCGACGGCCTCGACCGCAAAGGTGTCGCGTGTGTATTGTCCGTAGTCGCGGAATCCATCCAGGAAGATGTCGGTGCGCGCGGAAAAACCGCGCAGGTTGATGTTGTCGCCGATGGCGCCGCCTTCACCCGCGGTGATCGTGATGCCCGGCACGTTGCGCAGGGCTTCGGTCATCGTCGATGCCGCCTGTGCATCGAGCACGGCGCGATTGATCACGGTTGCCGATTGCGGGATGTCGCGCAGGGCGCTCGGCGTCGTTCCGCCGATCGTCGATCGCGACGGCACGTAGTCGTTGTCGGACGCCTGGTCGTGAACGGTTACCTCAGGCAGGGCGTCGCTGTGTCTGGCGGTCTGCGCGGCGGCGGACGGCGAAAAGGCGAGGGGAGCGGAGAATGCGGCCAGCAGCGCGGCGGCAATGGGGGTCAGACGGCGGTTCATTACTTTCCTTAAGTCAATCAATAAACTGGTGTGCTCATGCGAATGAACGAAACTGCCTTCCACGAGCATGAATTTTTTCTTTGCAAGGACGGCGCTATTGCACCGACCACATGAACCATGTCGCCCCCAACAGCGCACCGGCGCTGGTCATCACCGTCAGCGTGCGCACCGTATGCAACTGCGTCCATAGCAGCAGTCCGGTGATCGACAACAGGATCAGGCTGCCGGCAATGGTGTCGGACAGCAGTACCCAGAATGCGCTGACGCCGACCGCCGTGTGCATGCGCATGAGCGTACCGATTGGCGTGGCATCGATATGGTCGAGCTTGATGAAGCGGTTGCCGACGAAATATTCGGCGGAGACGCCGCCGCCCGGCCGGTTCAGCATGACCGACCAGCGTTCCGGTTGCCGCACTTCGCGGTTGCCCCAGATGACGTCGCGCGCGGGCTGCCTGCGTACCAACGGCGGCGCGGCGGGCGCGAACTGCAATTCCTGCTGCAGCCAGGCGGACAACTCCTCAGGCGTCGAAAAATCGCGTGCAGGCAAGGGCAGTTGCGCCGTTCTCTGCACGGTTTTTTGGACGGGAATCTTCATGATCGCGCGATGGTTCATCAGGATGCCGGTTGCGCCGAACAGCAGACCGAGCGCGGCGCCCCATAATCCGACATACAGGTGCGTCTTGCGCAGCCAAGTGAGGAAGACGGCACGCCGGCTGCGTGTGCGTCTCTTCTCGGCGCTGGGTGCTTCGGTGAAAGTGCTGTCGGTCATTCGGGCGAGGATCTCGGCGTCCATACTTGCTTCTTGAAGAAGTGTGAATTCGCTGGCTGGCTGGAGATCGAATGACTCTTGGCTGGCTGCTGGCTGTTACTGATTCGGCACGATGAAGTCTCTCTCATCGTGCCCATTTCTCACCCTCTTCCTCTGATAGAGGGCTAGGGGTGGAGCAGGGGTTTCAGACGGCATGCCGTCTGCCTGCGGAACGGTCCCTACGCCGGGCGCCTCCGCTTGCAAGCGGAGACGCGCCCTGCAAGGGAGGGGATGCGATTCCATACTTCACCGTGCCGCATCAATAAGACTGCATCTGATGCAGCATCCGCGTGAGCACGATTGCCCACCCTGCAGATGCTGGATTAAAAACTTGAACCACGACAACCACGACGAACACGAGGCGGATGGCGGTGACAACGGCCGGAAAGTCTTCGTGCTTTTCGTGCGCTTCGTGGTGGATTGCTTTTTGGCGCGAGGCCCGTCATTTCCTCGTCGGATCCGTCACGAACCCGATCTTCGCCAATCCACCCGACTGCGCTGCCGCCATCACCTGCGCGACCTTTTCGTACTGCGTCGTGCGTTCCGCGCGCAGGTGCAACTCCGGTTGCGGCGTCTTCTTCGCTGCCTCGATGATCCGCGCCTGCAACTGCCCGGGATCGACCACTTCGCCATTCCAGAACACCTTGCCTTCGGCGTCGATCGCGAGATTGATGTTCTCCGGCTTGGCGTCGTCAGGCTGCGCTGTCGCGCGCGGCAAATCGATCTTCACGTTGTTGTTCATCACTGGAATGGTGATGATGAAAATGATCAGCAGCACCAGCATCACGTCGACCAGCGGCGTGGTGTTGATCTCCGGATTGAAATCGTCGTCCGCATCGGACAGGGAGCCCATTGCCATCATGCCCCCCGGATCGCGACGAGTTTTCCGCCGTCATTGTGCGCGGATTCGGCACGTGCCCCGGTGACGAACAGCGCATGCAGATCGAAGCCGAACTTGTTCAGCTTGGCGATGATCGCCTTGTTGCCGCGTACCAGTGCGTTGTAGCCGAAGGTCGCGGGAATCGCGACGGCCAATCCGAGCGCCGTCATGATCAGCGCTTCGCCCACCGGTCCGGCCACCTTGTCGATGCTGGCCTGGCCGGCCGTGCCGATCGACACCAGCGCGTGATAGATGCCCCATACCGTACCGAACAGGCCGACGAAGGGCGCGCTCGACCCGACCGACGCCAGTACCGCCATGCCTGTCTGCAGCTTGCCCGAAGCCTCGTCGATTGCCTGGCGCAACGACAGCGTCACCCAGTCGCTGACCGACAACTGGTCGTGCAGATGGCCCTTGTGCGCGTTGTGATGGCGCATCGCGCCGACCCCCGCATGCGCGATGTCGGCAAAGGGATTGCCGGAGCCGAGCGTCGCCATTCCCTCGTCGACGCTGGTCGTATCCCAGAATTCATGGCCGGCTGCCTTGCCGGCACGGCCGAAACGCCACAACTGCAGCGCCTTGGTCACGATCACGTACCACGACGCGATCGACATCGAGACCAGCAATATCGCGACGCCTTTGGTGACGAAGTCGCCTTGCGTCCATAGCGCATCCAGTCCATAGGGGCTTGCTTGCATGATGAGTCCTTGTTTAATTGTCCAGTTGAAATCTGATCGGGATGACCGCATACGCGGCCACCGCCTTGCCGTCTTCGATGAAAGGCTTGAACAGTGCGCGCAGCACCGCCTTGCGCGCCGCTTCGTCCAGCCGCGCAAAGCCTGAGCTTTGCTGAATCTCGACACGCTCCGGATGGCCCTTGTCGTTCACCAGTACGCGCAACACGGCCTTGCCTTCCTCGCCAATGCGTTTGGAGATCGACGGGTAGACGGGTTCCGGTTCCTGCAGGTACTGGATGCCTGAAGTGATCGTGCGCGGCTGCGGCGGCGCGGGCGGGGCCGGAGGCGCGGCCGGTGCGCTTGGCACCGGAGCGGCGGGTATTGCGGGAGCGGCCGGTTCCGGCGGCGCAGGCGGGGCCGTGATGGCCTGCGGCGCAGGTTCGTTTTTCACGACCGGGACGGGCGGCCGCACGGCCTTTTTCACGACCGGAACCGTCTTCGGCCTGGGTGGCAGCGGTTGCGGTTTCGGTGGCGCCGGCACTGGTTCCGGCGTGATGAAGCTTACCGACACTTCCCTCGGCGTTGATTGTACGGTTTCATGCACGGAACCGTTGCGCAGCGCGAAGATCAGCGCGACATGCAGCACGATGATCGCGCCGAGCGGGCCGGCGCGTTCGCTCAGCCATGTCCCTGGACCGGAAGAACCTTGGAAAGAAGAGGACGACGCCGTGTTCATCGAGGTCTCACATCGATGCCGTGGATGAGCGCGTTCCGGCGCACAGGCGCTTTTTTTTGCCGCAAGAAGATTGCGATATCCGCTGGATAACCATTGACTTTCCTGTGATCAGGCGTGATGTCGGCTGGCTACCGCGGATCAGGGAGGCGGTTGGCTGGCTGGGTTAACGCCTTGCGCCGCGGCACCTTGGGAGGAATGCTATCGGCTGCGCATTTATAAATGAGAACAATTCGTATTTGCGATTATCAGGGAATTAGCCGTGGATTGCAAGGAGTTTGCGGAGGGGGGATTCTGGGCACTCTTTTCAGGCGTAATTCATGACAATGAATTACGTAAGGACCAATAGTGCAGGACCCGGTTTCTTCCCGCTTTCTTGGCATGGTTGCAGGTGGAATGGAGCTTACGTTCGCGGAGTGAACCTACTCTTTACATGGCAACACCAGTATCACCTCCAGCCCGCCCTCGGAATGGTTCCGCAAACGCAGCGTGCCGCCATGCTGTTCGGCGATGTTGCGTGCGATCGTCAATCCCAAACCGGTGCCGCCGGTGTCGCGCGAACGCGACTGCTCCAGGCGGAAAAAGGGCTCGAATACCTTTTCCTGCTCGTTTTCCGGTATGCCCGGTCCCTTGTCCCTGATCCGTATCAGTGCTTGCGCGCCGTCGCGCATCGTATCGACGCGGGCTTGCTGGCCGTATTTCACCGCATTGTCGATGAGATTGGTGAGGCAGCGGCGCAGCGCGAGCGGACGCGCCATCAGCGAGGCGCGGGTGCCGCCGCCGACGGCCACGTCCTGGCCTGCGTCGCTTGCATCGGCACAGACGCTGTCGATCAGCGAGTCGAGATCAAGGCGCTGCAGCGGCTCGGATGAATCCATACTGCGCGCCAGTTCCAGTCCTTCGCGCACCATGCCCTGCATCGCGGACAGGTCGCTGGCGAGCTTTTCCTTCAGATCGGGGTCGTCAACCTTTTCCAGTCGCAGGCGCAGCCGGGTCATCGGCGTCTGCAGATCGTGGGTGATGGCGGCGAGGATGTGCGCGCGCTGCTGGATGTGGTGCCGTATGCGCGACTGCATTGCATTGAATGCCGCGGCGGCCTGCCGGATTTCGCGGGCGCCGCGCTCGGGGAGGGGCGGACGCTCGATATCGTTGCCAAGTTCGGTTGCAGCCTGCGCCAGCCGTTTCAGCGGCCGCATGCTCATGCGGGCGATGAAGGCGGCGAGCAGGCCGATACTGAGCAGGAACAGCACGCCGAAGGTCAGCACGTCGCCGCGAGGCGCTGACGGCGGCGGCCGCGGGGGCAGGACGGTCAGGCGCAGGCGGGTGCTGTCGTGCAGGGTGACGAGAATCGCCTCGCAGGCGGCGCGGTAGTCCGGTTGCCGGCGATAGCGCGGGCGTCCCGGCGGCGGAGCGCAATCGCCGGGGCGCGACGCGGTGGAGGCGATCCGGTAGCCGTCGGGCAGGCGCTTGTCGAGCAGGTCGGCCAGTGGCGAACGCGCGTTCAGCGGCGTGTCGTCGGGGCCGGCGAGTTCGGCGCGCATGCCGATGCTGGCGGTCGCGGTGAAGAAGGGCTCGCGCAGTTCGGCCGGCACGGTCTCCAGCGACAGCACGAACTGGGCAACGCGCTCGACCGCATGGAAGTCGCGGAACTGGCCGATCATGCGCTGCCGTTCGCCGAACGCAATGCTGTAGGTGAGCGCGGCACTGACCACGACCCCGGCGATCAGGATCAGGAACACGCGCGTCGTCATCGACTGGAACAGGTTCTTCATTCCTTGGCGACCGTGGTGGCGAGCACATAGCCCTCGTTGCGCACGGTCTTGATGATCTGCGGCGAACGTGCATCTTCGCCAAGTTTTTGCCGCAGGCGGCTGATCTGCAGATCGATCGAGCGGTCGAACGGATCGGCGTCGCGCCCTTGCGTCATGTTCAGCAACTGGTCGCGGCTGAGCACGCGGTTGGCGTGGTCGACGAAGATTTTCAGCAGGCGGTACTCGGCGCCCGACAGCGCGACCACCACGCCGTCCGGATTGATCAGGTGGCGTGCGGTGAAGTCCATGGTCCAGCCGGCGAAGCGCACCTGCTGCGTGTCGGACGCCTGCATGCCAGGCGGCAGGGCTTGCGTGCGGCGCAGCACACTGCGGATGCGGGCGAACAGTTCGCGCGGCTCGAAGGGTTTGGGCAGATAGTCGTCGGCACCCATTTCGAGGCCGAGGATGCGATCCACCGGTTCGCCGCGCGCGGTCAGCATGATCACCGGGATGCTGGAACGGCTGCGCAGGTTGCGGCACAGTGTCAGGCCGTCATCACCGGGCAGATTCAGGTCGAGCACGATCAGGTCGATCCGGTGCTGGTCGAGCGCTTTCCACATGGCTTTGCCGTCGCCGGCGGTAGCAGCCTTGTAGCCGTTCTTTTCCAGGTATTCGGCGAGCAGGTCGGCGATGTCGCGGTCGTCGTCGACGATCAGAATATGTGCGGGAGTGTCCATGAGCGGAATTATGGCGAGTCCGGCTGCTTGAAAGTAAGGGAATTGTATCGCGGTGTTTCCCCGCAGCCGCGCGATACATTGCGATACAAATCCGCCGCCGCCTGCTACGTGGTGCTACAACAAGGCGGAGGCCCGACAACGCAGCGATACATCCGGAGCGCAATCTCTCGACTGTGCACAACGCACCTTAATCGATGAAACCAAGCAAAGGATGGATCATGACCAAATTTCGCAAAACCTTGATCGCAGGCGTCGTGGCATTGGGCCTTGGCGCAGGTTCTTTCGCCGCCTATGCGGACAAGCCGGATTGCGGTCCGGGGCGCGTCTCGTTCGGCGAGCATCGCAAGGAAAACATGGAAAAGCGCGCGGCGGAACTGCATGACAGGCTCAAGCTGAACGCATCGCAGGAAACCGCCTGGAAAGCCTACATGGCAAGGATGGCGCCGGAAGCGCGCCCGCAGCGCCCGGATCGCGCCGAGTTCGACAAGCTGACTGCGCCGGAGCGGATGGAAAAGATGCTCGGCTTCATGCAGCAGCGGGAGAAACGGATGGCCGAGCGGGTCGACGCGACCAAGTCGTTCTACGCGGTGTTGACGCCGGAGCAGAAGAAGGTGTTTGATGGGGCATTCCGTCATCGCGGGCACGGGCCAAGGCATGGCAAGGCGGGGTGAGGTTTGTGCTGAATTCGCATTGAAGCTTGCCGCAAACGACGCGCCGTAAGACTCCTTCCCCCTAAGAGGGGGAAGGAGCCCGTCGGCGCTCCGGTTTCAGCCGCCATCTACCAGGGAGCACAATGCAACGCCACCTCCTTCACCTCACCGTCCTGCTCTCCGGCCTGATCGCCGGCTTCTTCTTCGCCTTCTCAGCCGACGTCAACCTCGCGACCGCCGAACTGGGTAGCACGGACTACACCCGCATCCAGCAACTGATCAACCTGAAAGTAAGAAATCCGGTCTTCGCCGTCGTCTATTTCGGCGCAGTGCTGGCGCCGGCGCTGATGCTCGTCCTGTCATGGCGAAGCCGGCGGACTGCCGCGTTCAGGTGGAGCCTGTTCGCCTTCCTGCTGTATTTCATCGGCGCCTTCCTGGTCACGCGCGAGATCAACATCCCGATCAACAACGCGATGGCGCTGTGGGACCCGCTGCAGGCGCCGGCGGATTGGGCAGTGCTGCGCGACAAGTGGAACATGGCGCACCTTTTCCGTACCATCGTTGCAATCGTGTCGTTCGCCTGCTATCTGCCGGTGCTATGCAAGGATAAATAACCGTCAATGCAGCTTGATGCGCGGATTGCGCGCCCAGTTGATCGCTTCCGCCCAGGTCGTCAGCCATGCGTGGAACCAGCCGTTGACGACGATCTGATGGTGCTTGTGCAACCACCAGTACACCCACTTGGCGATGTGGCCCTCGATGAATACCGAGCCGCGCGCGATCGCACCCATCAGGCTGCCGACCGCGCTGTAATTACCCAGCGAAACCAATGAACCGCGGTCGTGGTAGGTGAATTCGAGCAAGGGCTTGCCTTGCAACATCCTTGTCAGCGACGTCGCCAGCATCGCCGCTTCCTGGTGCGCCGATTGCGCGCGCGGCGGAACCGGCTTGCCGTCTTCCTGCGGACAGGCGGCGCAGTCGCCTATCGCGAAGATCGACGGGTCGTGAGTGGTCTGGAGTGTGCGATGCACGACCAACTGGTTGATCCGGTTGGTTTCCAGTCCGTCCAGTCCCTTGACGAAGTCCGGCACCTTGATGCCGGCCGCCCAGACCACGATGCCGCTCGGGATGAACCTGCCGCTCGCCATCAGCACGCCATCCTTCGACACTTCCACCACGCGCTCATCGGTATGCACCTCGATGCCGAGTTCGCGCAGTTCATGTTCCACCGCGTCGGACAGGCGTTCCGGCAGCGCCTGCAGCAGGCGCGGCGCGGCGTCGACGACCACGATCTGCAGGTCCTTTTCCGGGTCGAAGTTGACCAGTCCATAGCTCGCCACCGCTTTCGCGGTCATGTGCAGTTCCGCCGACAGCTCGACGCCGGTCGCGCCGCCGCCGATGATGGTGACGGTGAAGCGGCCCTGGCCCGGCGCCTTGGCTTTTGCCTGCGCGCGCAGGCAGGAGTTGATCAGGCGCTGGTGAAAGCGTTCCGCCGCCTCCGGCGAATCGAGCATGATGCTGTTTTCGCGTGCGCCCGGCGTATTGAAGTCGTTGGTCTGGCTGCCGATCGCCAGTACCAGGGTGTCATAAGCGATAGCCTGGCGCGGCAGCACTTCCTCGCCTTGCTCGTCATGGGTAGGGGCGAGATAGACTTCCTTTTTTTCGCGGCTCAGGCCATCCATGCTGCCCAGGCGGAAGGTGAAGTGGTGGCGGCGCGCCAGCGCGAGGTATTCCATTTCATCGACATGACTGTCCAGCGTGCCCGCCGCAACCTGATGCAGCAGCGGCTTCCAGAGGTGGGTGCGGGTGGCGTCGACCAGCGTGATCTGCGCCTTGCCGCGCCTGCCGAGCTTCTTGCCGAGACGGACGGCCAGTTCCAGTCCGCCTGCGCCGCCGCCGACGATGGTGATGCGGTGCGGAGCCATTCCCGATGATGGATTCAATCCGATCTCCTTGAAAATAAAGTCGATTCTGCGCGGGAAGCCGGATCCCGCGCTTTCATGAAAGCGACGAGTTTATGTCGAAATTCACATTGTTCTCTCAGGTACGACCTCTGCCCATGCGGTTTCTCAACCCGGCGCCGCTTGATTCAAGTCAAACAAATTGCGTTGCCCGTTAACGGGTGTGTGGCGCCGGTAAGGAAAATCCAATGAAAATACTGTTTGCCGATGTAACGAGTAACGAATGAAGATTTACCCCAACGTTTCACTCGTTTGATGGCTCCAGATTTCCGTCGGACGTATCCGGGAAGGGCTTGCTGCGCACGGCCGGTGAATCGACGCTGGCCAGGACTCAAGGAGCAGCCGGTATCGGGAGAATGCTCTTTCCCGCCGTTCTATGGCAAGATGCCGCCATCGACCAGCTTCGTTGCTCCGCGTGAAAATCTCCCTGATACCGACAGCGCCCGGCCCTCGTACCGCTGCGCGTCCGCCCGAACATCTTCCTGGCGCCAAGCGTCACTTCTCACGACATCCCTCGCGTTACCGCTCTCCGTGCCGCCTGTTTTTTCGCACGCAATGCGCACCATGTTGACCGCCTTGCTCAGGCTCCGCATCCGCTTGCAAGGACTGCTGCGCTTTTCCGATACGCATTCCATGGTGATCTGGGCGGCAGTGGTCGGGGTGGCCGGCGCATTGGTGACAATCGCTTTTCGCGACAGCATCAGTGTTGTCGAACGCCTGCTGACCGGCCAGGAGGGATCGCTGGTGGAGATCGCCAAGAGCCTGTCGTGGCAGATGCGGCTGATCCTGCCGGCCCTCGGCGGCGCCGTTGCCGGACTGTTCCTGCTCGCCGCCCAGCGTTATTCGTCCGGCGGACGGTCGGATTACATGGAAGCGATCGCGATCGGCGACGGCCATCTGCCTGTACGCGAGAACCTGCTGCGCAGCGTATCGTCGCTCGGTTCGATTGCCTCCGGCGGATCGATCGGCCGCGAGGGCTCGATGGTGCAACTGGCGGCGCTGGTCGCGTCGGTGCTGGGCCGGACCATGTGCTTCGACACCAGGCGGCTGCGCCTGCTGGTGGCCTGCGGCGCGGCTGCCGGCATCACTTCCGCCTACAACACGCCGCTGGCGGGCGCGTTGTTCATCACCGAAATCGTGCTCGGCGCCATCGTGATGGAGAACTTCGGGCCGGTGGTGGTGGCCTCGGTGTTCGCCAACGTCACGATGCGCGCCTTTCCGGGCTATCGGCCGCCCTATGAAATACCGACGTTTCCCGACATTTCCGGCGCCGAGGTCCTGCTGTTCGTGCTGATGGGCGTGGTCGCCGGCCTCATCGCGCCGCAATTCCTGCGCCTGCTCGCGTTCTCCCGCGAGCGTTTCCAGCAACTTCCGCTGCCGCTGCCGGCCCGGCTCGCGCTCGGCGGCTTGCTGGTCGGCGCGTTATCGATCCAGGTGCCGGAAGTATGGGGAAACGGCTACAGCGTCGTGAATTCGCTGCTGCACCAGCCCTGGGTATGGTCGGCGGTGCTGGTCGTGCTGGCGGCCAAGATTGCCGCCACGGCATTCACCACCGGCTCCGGTGCGGTCGGCGGCGTTTTCACGCCCACGCTGTTCGTCGGCGCGGCAATCGGCTGGCTGTTCGGCGCCGGTGCGCATGCCATCTTCCCGCATGCCGTGTCGGCCCCGTTCGCGTATGCGGTGATCGGCATGGGCGCTTTCCTCGCGGCTGCAACCGGAGCGCCGCTGATGGCGATCCTGATGATCTTCGAGATGACCTTGAGCTATCAGGTGGTGCTGCCGCTGATGCTGGCCAGCGTGCTGGCCTACCTGGTCGCGCGTTCGCTCAACGAGCGTTCGATGTACGAGGTCACCAGCAGGCGCAATCGTGACGAAAAGGAACGCATGCGGCTGCGCGGGATGCAGATGCGCGACCTGATCCGGCCGGCGGAGACAGTGTTGCCGCTGACTGCAAGCTTCGACCAGCTGACGCGCATGTTTCTCGATTATCCTGTGAAGTACATCTATATCGTCGACGACGCGCAGCGCTATCAGGGCGTGGTGGCATTGCAGGACCTGACCTCGGCGCTGTCGGACAAGAAGACCGCCGAGACGAAACGCGCGGCCGATTTCCTGCGCCGCGAGCATTTGCACGTGCTGACGCCGGAGATGTCGCTGGGAGAAGGGCTGCAGCATTTCATGCAGCATATGGGCGAACGCCTGCCGGTGGTGCAGCATCGGGACGATCCGGTATTGATGGGGGTGGTGTACAAATCGGCGGTGCTCGATACCTGCTTCCAGTTGAGCCGGTAGCGAACCGAAGGGGCGGCGGATACTCGCCCGGCAATAAGGTGGAGACCGGACCCGCAAAAGCGGTCTGTCTCCTGTCACTCAATGTCACTCAATTCATTTCAGGGAGCAATCATGCCCGTCATTGCCTTCAACCACTACAACTTGCGCGCGCCGCGCGACATGATGGAAGCGTTGCGCGCTTTCTATTGCGATGTTGTCGGCCTTGCGGCCGGCGAACGGCCGTCGTTCGACAGCTTCGGCTACTGGCTTTATGCAGGCGGCCAGCCTGTGTTGCACCTTTCCGAAGCCCGGCAGGACGCAGCAGGATCTTTCGACGGCGCGAGCACATTCGATCATGCCGCCTTCAGTTGCAGCGACCTCGCCGGGTTCGAGCGCCGTCTCACCGAACGTGGGGTGAAGTATCGTGTCGGCCGGGTTCCGCTGACTGGGCAGGTACAACTGTTCCTCAAGGACCCCGCAGGCAACGGTGTGGAACTCAACTTCGCCGACGAGGCATAACAGACATAAAGCGATCCACGCACCTGGAAGCGCGTTTCGCGTTATATTGGCGTTCGGCAACTTTCCCTGTTACACACCCCGTGCGCTCATGACGACATCTTCCGAACACACCGCATCTCCCATCCGCTTCGACGGCCAGGTCGCCATTGTTACCGGCGCCGGCGGCGGACTCGGGCGTTCCCACGCCTTGCAATTAGCCGCGCGCGGCGCAAAGGTCGTGGTCAACGACCTCGGCGTGGCGCGCGACGGAACCGGGAGTGCGCTCAACGCCGCCGAACGCGTCGTCGAGGAAATCCGCGAAGCCGGTGGCCAGGCCATCGCCAGCAGCGCCTCCGTCACCGACCCCGACAGCGTGCAGGCGATGGTGGACCAGGCGATGCGCGAGTGGGGCCGGATCGACATCCTCGTCAACAACGCCGGCTTCCTGCGCGACAAGACATTCTCGAAGATGACGCTGGGCGACTTCCGCGCCATCGTCGACGTGCACCTGATGGGCGCGGTCAACTGCACCAAGGCAGTATGGGAAATCATGAAGCAGCAACAATACGGCCGCATCGTGATGACCACCTCGTCGTCCGGCCTGTTCGGCAACTTCGGCCAGGCCAACTACGGCGCCGCCAAGATGGCGCTCGTCGGCCTGATGCAGACGCTGGCGCTGGAAGGGGCAAAGCACAACGTCAAGGTCAATTGCCTGGCGCCGACCGCCGCCACGCGCATGACCGAAGACCTGATGGGAAAGGATGCGCTTGCCTTGCTCGCGCCGGAAAGTGTCACGCCCGGCATGATCTACCTCGTATCGCGCGATGCGCCCACCAAGACCATCCTCTGCGCCGGCGCCGGCACCTTCTCGCAATCCAACATCACGCTGACCGACGGCTTCTACATCGGCAACAGCCCGGATGCGGCGGAACGTCTCGCCGCCAATGCAGCCAAGCTCGCAGACCGCAGCGGCGAACGCATCCCCGAAACCGGCTTCCAGCAATCGGAAATGGAAGTGCGCAAGGCCATGGAGGCGCGCAAGCAGTAGTGCGAGGAGAGTGGATGTGCCCTCCGGATTTCCTCAACGGTAGTGCCGGCAGGAGACGGGTGGTGCCGGCCTCCGTGCCGGCACTTGGCATCGGCACAAAGAATGTGCAGGATAGGCACCCGTGCCCACGCGGATACCGGGACAGCGTGGTACCCGTGTTCACCCTACATCCATTATTGGCCTGTCCTGACCGCTGTAAGGTAGGGCGTCTCGCCGCCAATGCAGCCAAGCTCGCAGACCGCAGCGGCGAACGCATCCCCGAAACCGGCTTCCAGCAATCGGAAATGGAAGTGCGCAAGGCCATGGAGGCGCGCAAGCAGTAGTGCGAGGAGAGTGGATGTGCCCTCCGGATTTCCTCAACGGTAGTGCCGGCAGGAGACGGGTGGTGCCGGCCTCCGTGCCGGCACTTGGCATCGGCACAAAGAATGTGCAGGATAGGCACCCGTGCCCACGCGGATACCGGGACAGCGTGGTACCCGTGTTCACCCTACATCCATTATTGGCCTGTCCTGACCGCTGTAAGGTAGGGCAATGGAATGGACTCCTCCCCCCACGGCATCGGATGTGCCAGACTGAG
>CBIHRJ010000036.1:0-60351 GCA_966212445.1 uncultured Noviherbaspirillum sp.
TGGATCGCTTTATCGATTCACTTTGTTATGCGGCTTGAATGGATAAAGTCGAGCTTAGGTTGTGACAGCGATTAACGGGTTGTTCGACACGGACGCACAATTGCGTCGGCGCTTTCAGCGCTCCTGTTTCTTGTGCGCTGGTCAACGCCAACGTTGAACGTCAGTTTCCGGAATTGGTGAATGTCTGCTATGGAGCATTGGAGACTTCGAGACGGCCACCATTGAACGACAGCAACCAGTCTAAACCCAACGGCGAAGCGACGCAGTCCGACGACTGCAACTGACCAAAGCTCCCCGCGTAGCGAGATTGCTCCATTGACTACTTTAAATTCCTGCCCGCCACTGCAAGCCGCACTCACCTGCACACTTGTCCGAACACGAGTACATCCGGCTCGCCTGGTCCGCCAGCGGTGAGGTCGTCGAACTGCCAGGCATGGTCTACCCGCCGCGCCGCCATCAGTTCCAATGGACAATCGCCGCCACTCTTGCCGGACCGGCGTTTGCACGGCATCCACGGCCAGGACGAGCTATGATGCTGAGAAAACAGGACACCGAGCACGGAGTATTCGCCATGATGCGCAAAACCGCCAAGGACTTCGATCCGGAAGTCCTCAAACTCTTCGACCAGTATGTCCATGGCATGATCACGCGCCGCGACTTTCTCAAGTCTGCGAGCCGCTTTGCCGTCGGCGCGGTCACTGCCGAAGGCTTGCTGCAAGCCCTGCAACCGCGTTTCGCCCAGGCCCAGCAGGTGCCCGGCAACGACCCGCGCATTTCGGCGCGCCATGTCGAATTGCCTTCCCCGAACGGCTATGGCACGGTGCGCGGTTACCTGGTGCAACCCGCATCGGCCAAGGGCAAGTTGCCGGCTGTGCTGGTGGCACACGAGAACCGTGGCCTCAATCCGCATATCGAAGACATCGTCCGCCGCCTGGCGCTCGACAATTTCATCGCCTTCGCGCCGGATGCGCTCTTTCCCCTGGGCGGTTACCCGGGCGATGAGGACAAAGCCCGCGATCTGTTCGGCAAGCTCGACCAGGCCAAGACCCGCGCGGATTTCCTGAGCGCGGCCGAGTACCTGAAGCATCTGCCGGCAGGCAACGGCCGAGTGGGTGTGGTGGGGTTCTGCTACGGCGGCGGTATCGCCAATTTTCTGGCGACCCGGATTCCCGGCCTGGCTGCGGCAGTGCCCTTCTACGGCAACCAACCGGCGGCCGAGGATGCAGCCAGAATCAGGGCGCCCCTGCTGCTCCACTATGCTGAAAAGGATGAGCGCATCAACGCCGGCTGGCCGGCATACGAAGCCGCCCTCAAGACGGCGGACGTCAGCTACCGGGCCCACGTCTATCCCGGCACCCAGCATGGTTTCAACAACGACACCACGCCACGCTATGACGAAGCTGCTGCCAAACTGGCATGGCAACGTACCATCGATTTTTTCAATGCCCATTTGCGGATCTAAAAGGGTTGCCGGAAGTCTTTTGACACGTCTGGTAGTGCAGGCCTCCGGAGCGCCGGTCGCCGTGCCTGCACTACTGTCGAAGACTTTTCCCCACCCGCCGGCGCATCGGCGGGACCAGGGATAAGGTGCGGCAGGCGATTGAGCGGCAGCAGGATACTCCTCAGCGGTTGTGCTCTCGATTGGGCCTGCTTTTACGGCGGCTTGCTCTCGTTTGCAAGCAAAACAACACAGTTCTTTTGTGTTTGAAACAAACAGGGAGTAGCTGCCCGGGTGCTACTGGTTTGAGTTCCCTCCTCCTCCACGATATAATCGCCGGTTCACGTATGCCATGACATGGCCACCAAAAGTGGCTCAGATTCCCTGGAGCAGGCCAGAACGAGTGTTCATGCGGATAGCCGCGTGAAGTACTGGTTCCCCTGCTTTTTTCGATTTTGATTGCGCCTGCATATGACGCGAGTGTTGCCGCGTACAAACTTCCACAGTTCAAAGCTCATTCGTTGTCTCGCTGACCTCGCCATCGTGGATACCGTCGAGGCCGGGAATGCATTTGCAGAAAAACTGGGCCAGTGGATCCACTTTGCCGACGCAATCACCCTGTCTGCCGTGCACAACGACAGCCTTGCAGGCCTGCCAAAAGTACAGCAAGGAAGGCAAGCCGCCGCCGGCGTCGAATTCGACCGTATTGAGGCCGCCGAGGCTGCCTTGGTGAATTCGATCATCAAGAGTTGCTCGCCCAACGCGGGCAAGACACAGATAACGCTGCCCATACCGCAATTCGAGCTGCCGATGAACCTCGCGACGGCTTACGCGCCGTATCGCCGGTTTTATGAAGCGCATCAACGCGACATGGAATCGCGCATTCAGCCCCTGCGGGTCAATGTCCGGGAAGCGCTTGCGAAGGCGTCGCCAAGGCTCAACAAACTTGCCGCCCTGGACGCGACGCTTGAGAACATACTGCGCGATCGCGAGAATAAATTGCTTTCGAAGGTGCCGGTGCTTCTCAAAAAGCGTTTTGAGCAATTGTTCAAGGCACATCAGCGCAAGCTTGTCGACACTCAGCAGGCGGACAACCCTGCCGGCTGGACGCAAGCGGGAGGCTGGCTGGCGCGCTTTTGCAGCGACATGCAAATGCTGCTGCTGGCTGAAGTGGAGCTTCGCCTGCAACCGACGATGGGGCTCCTTGAAGCATTCAATAAAGAAACCAAGCAAGATACGCAATGATCAAGAATTTGAACAAGCATCTATTTACAGTCGCCTTCTTCCTGGGCGCTATTGGGGTCGTCTGGGTGGGCGTCGGGTTTATCGGCTCCAGTTTTCTGGCGCTGGTGATGACGATGCTCATTGGCGCAGTCTATGTGTATGGCGCCCTCGAACTACGTCAGTTTCGCCAGGCGACATCCACATTGGCCGCCGCGCTGGCGGCGATTCCTGACAACCTCGCGGACCTCGCAGGCCTCGATAAATGGCTGGCCGGCGTGCATCCTTCACTGCAAAATCCCGTGCGTTTGCGCATCGAGGGCGAACGTGTCGGTCTGCCCGGTCCCGCCCTCACGCCGTATCTGGTCGGGCTGCTGGTGATGCTGGGGATGCTCGGCACGTTTCTGGGAATGGTCGTCACGCTCCATGGCGCCGTCTTTGCCTTGGAAAAAACGACCGATCTTCAGGCGATCCGCTCCGCACTTTCGGTGCCGGTCAAGGGATTGGGGCTGGCGTTCGGCACCTCGGTGGCTGGGGTGGCCGCATCCGCGATGCTGGGCTTGATGTCGGCACTCAGCCGACGCGAAAGAATGCTAGCGGCGCAACTGCTGGACACCAGGATTGCCACGGTATTGCGCCGCTTTTCACTCACGCATCAGCGTCAGGAAACCTTCAAGGCGCTGCAGTTGCAATCCCAGGCCTTGCCTGCCGTAGTCGACAAATTGTCGGCGATGATGGCGCAGATGGAGGACATGAGCCGGCAATTGAATCAGCGCCTGCTCAGCAACCAGGAGGACTTTCACAGCAATGTCAAAGGCGTGTATACCGATCTGGCATGTGCGGTCGATAAATCCCTGCGCGAGAGCTTGAGCCAGAGCGCGCATGCTGCCGGCGAAAGCATCAAACCCGTGGTCGAGACTGCGATGAACGGAATCGCGCATGAAGCGAAGTTGATGCATGAACGCATGGCCGATACGGTGCAGATGCAACTCGACGGGCTTTCTGCGCGGTTCAGCGATACCGCCACTACCGTGGCCGACACCTGGACGGCGGCGCTGAGGAGCCACGAACAGGCAAGCGCCGGCATGGCCGCGAATGTGGGCCGTTCACTGGATGCATTCAGCGAGACATTCGAGCAGCGCTCGGGCATCCTCGTGGCCAACATTGGCGAGGCTTACGCCAGCCTGCAGACCGGTCAGGCAGAGCGCGACAAACAACGGCAGCAGGCATGGACGCAGTCGCTGGAAGCCATGGCGGCAGCGCTCACTCACGAATTGCAGCAGACGGGCGCGCAAACGCTTTCCCAGCAACAGCAGATCTGTGACACCTTGACCCGGACCGTGCAAGACATCACCGAGCATGCACAGACCAGCGCCGGCAACACGCTGACCGAAACAACGCGCCTGATCACGTCCGCGGAAGAATTGATGCGCTCCCGCATCGCCTCGGAAGCGCAGTGGATCGAACAGCATCGTGAACGCATGGATCAACTGGCCAGCCTGTTGCGGTCCGAACTCGGCGCGCTCAAGGATGAAGAAGCCGCGCGCGGCAATGCAGCGGTTGAACGGCTGGCTCAATTGCAAAATGAATTGCAAACCGCCCTGACCGGTCATTTGACAACGCTGGGCACCGCACTGGAAGAACCGATCATGCGGCTCATCGAAACAGCATCGGAAGCGCCGCGCGCCGCGGCAGAAGTGATCGGGCAATTGCGCCGGGAAATCTCCAGCAGTGTCGCGCGCGACAACGAACTGCTGGAGGAGCGCAGCCGCATCATGGAAACACTCAATGCGCTGCTCGATGCGATCAATCATGCTTCCCATGAACAGCGCTCCGTGATCGATTCCCTGGCGGCCTCCTCCGCGACGGCGCTCAACGCGACCGCCGGCGCATTTGCAGACAATGTTGCCGCCGAAGCCGCCAAACTCTCCGACATTGCCGCACATGTGACCGGCAGCGCCGTCGACGTAGCCAGCCTGTCCGAAGCCTTCGGCTTTGCCGTGCAGTCGTTCAATGAAGCCAATGAAAAGCTGATCGCCAACCTGCAGCGCATCGAAGGCGCGATGGACAAATCCATGTCGAGAAGCGATGAGCAGCTCGCCTATTACGTGGCGCAGGCACGCGAAATCATTGACCTCTCCATGACGTCGCAAAAAGAAGTCCTTGAAGAACTGCGCCAGCTCCCGGCGAATCAAGCCGTGTTTGCCGAAGAGGCCAGGTAATGGACGACAGTGACGCAGGTGTTGAGCATACCGCGCCGGCCTGGGCCGTTTTCGGTGACTTGATGTCAAGCTTGCTGGGCGCTTTTGTGCTGATATTGGTGGGCGTGGTGGCGGTCCAGATGGAATTGACATCGCACCTGCAAGAAGAAGTGAAAAAGCGCCAGCTCGAAGAGCAGCGCCGCATGAGCCTGGAAAAAGCCCTGGCGATTCCGCTGGCCACGGGGCGCATCACCTTGAACAACGGGCGCATCGGCATCAGCGGCCAGGTACTGTTCGCGCCCAATTCGGATCAGTTGCAGCCCGAAGGCCGGCAACTGTTGAATAGTCTGGTCGCACCGCTGCGGGCTTATCTGACCGCGCGTGATGAACTGCTCATGGTGAGCGGGTTTACCGATGACAAGCGCATACGGGGCGGGCCCTTCACCGACAACTGGGAACTATCGGCCCAGCGCGCCTTGACAGTCACCCGCACCTTGATCGACGAAGGGATGCCGTCTTCCATGGTGTTTGCGGCCGCCTTTGGTTCCGAGCAGCCGGTAAGGCCCAACACCGATGACGCCGCGCGTGCGCAAAACCGGCGGGTGGAAATGGCGCCCGTGCCGAAAACCGCCAATGCCAACGCGCCGCGTCATGAATGAGCCGGATCACAGGGATACGCCGCTGGACGTGTCCCATGATTTCAACGCGCTGATCGCTTCCCTGCGCACGGCAGGCGCGGACCGGTTTGACCCCGTGCGCTTGCACTACATTGAAGTGCTGGCCAAACGTGCAACAGCGCATCAGGGCAGCGTCAAACGCGTGCTCGACGCCAGGCTGGCGCAAGCGCTGGCGGCATTGAAAGAACGCTTCGATCAAGCGCAATGCGATGCCGGGGAAACCGTCGCCCGAAATGTGCAGCGATATCCGCATGCGGCCAACGATCTGCAGCGGCTCTTTGCCGCCGGTGATTTCAAGGGATTGCAACGATTTGTCGCCTCATTGAAGGCCGATGAACAATGCGCATCGTTGGGCGCGCTGGTGCGCCGGCTTGAACAACATACTCCGGAAAGTGTCGGCGCGCACTGGGGAGAAAATACCGGATCGCGTTCCGAACTGAAGGCGATACGGAATTTCAGAAGTACCTGGTCAAAACTCAGCGTTGACAAACAGGTCGCACAGGCGCTTGAGCAAGCCCCGACGAATGCCGGACCGATCAATTCCCACATGCTGGTGCTGCGTTCACTGGCATTGATGCGCGATATCTCGCCCGATTATCTCAACCGGTTCATGTCTTACGCAGATACCTTGTTGTGTCTCGACCAATGCGGGAAAGAAAAGCCGGACAATCCCAAAAAGCCTCCGGTGGCGAAGGCGGCGAAAAAATAAATTGCCGCCATGGCCGGGGCACGTTTTCTTGAGGTGTCGCTGCAAGAGTCCTGTAGCGATGCTCCAGCGGCAATGTTCCGGTGGCAGCGGGACTCCTTGTCTTTTCCCGGCTTGAGTTGCTTCTAGTTTCAGCGAGAGTGCGAAAACTTCTGGTTCGTGGCGCAATCGCAGACGCATGCGCCATGCCGAATCAAATCCATCTGCGCTTGCGACGACAATTCCAGCGCCGAAAGAGTCCATTCGATTGCGCGAAGCAATCGCACTCATCGTGGGCGTGGTGATCGGTGCAGGAATTTTCAAGGCACCCTCGACCGTTGCAGCCTTGTCCAGCGACGTGACCTGGATGTTTGCCGCATGGATTCTGGGCGGCGCAATGTCGCTCATAGGCGCCCTTTGCTATGCCGAATTAAGCAGTACTTATCCGCATGCCGGCGGAGACTATTATTTCCTGCGCCGTGCCTATGGCGGCCCTGTATCGTTCTTGTATGCCTGGGCGCGATTTTCCGTGATTACCACCGGGTCGATTGCTCTGCTTGCCTTTGTGTTCGGCGATTACATGATGCAGGTGGTGCCGCTCGGTTTCATGTCTCCCTCCTGGGGCTCGGCATTTTATGCGGCGGTCATCATTGTTCTGCTTTCCTGGGTCAATCTGCGCGGAATCAAGACAGGCACCTCTACACAAACGTGGTTGACCGCATTGGAAATCGGCGGCTTGCTGCTCATTATTACCGCCGGCCTGCTGGTAAAAGGCAATCCTGCAAGTGCGACACTCGATTCCTTGACTGCGCCGGCAATGCCGGCATCCGCGTCGTTCGGACTGGCCATGGTATTCGTATTGCTGACGTATGGCGGCTGGAATGAAGCTGCATACATTAGTGCCGAACTGAGGGACAGCCGGCGCAACATGGCCAGGGCGCTTGTGCTGTCCATTTTTATCATCACGGCACTCTATCTGCTTGTTACTTTCTCGTACTGGCAAGGGCTTGGCCTGGCCGGGATGGCACAGTCCGAGGCACTCGCTGCGGACCTCTTGCGAATTGCATTCGGCCCATTCGGCGAAAAGCTCATTTCATTGATGATCGCCGTTGCCACCATCACCTCGATCAATGCCACCCTCATTGTGGGCGCACGTTCCAACTATGCAGTGGGGCGCGACTGGTCAATGCTGGCCAGACTCGGCGTCTGGGACGAGTCGAACGGCATACCTGTCAATGCCATGCGCATCCAGTGCCTTGTTGCCTTGCTGCTGGTGCTGATCGGCGCTCTCACGGGAAACGGATTCAAGGCAATGGTGGAATTTACCGCACCGGTATTCTGGCTGTTTTTCCTGTTATCCGGTTTGTCGCTGTTCGTGTTGCGCAATCGTGAACCTGACGTTGCACGCCCCTTCAAGGTCCCTTTGTTTCCGCTGCTGCCGCTACTGTTTTGTGCAATGTGCGGTTACATGCTCTGGTCCAGCCTCTCGTATGTCCATAGCCAATCCCTGGGCACCTGGAATGCCGCATGGATAGGCGTTACGGTATTGGCCGCCGGATTGCTGCTGCTGTTACTCATGCATGCCTGGGCTCGCAAGAGCAATTGATTTTTTATTTCATTCCCGCTCATCAAGGAGAAAACCATGACGCCATACCATGCCAGGAAAAACCGGAGTCACTTTTCGATAACCGCGCTGATTATCTTGGCCATGACAGGATTTGCGCTCCTGGCTTCGGCGCAAGCGCAATCCGTGTCAACGCCGGCCCTCGACGTTCCCTATGTTCCCACTCCTCAACCGGTAGTGGACAGGATGCTCGAATTAGCCAACGTCGGCAAAAATGACGTGATATACGATCTCGGCAGCGGCGATGGCCGTATTGTCATTACCGCGGCCAAGCGCTACGGCGCACGCGGAGTCGGCATCGATTTGAATCCAGAGCGCGTTGCGGAAGCGAGAGCCAACGCCAAAGCCGCCGGTGTAGAAGACAAGGTCAAATTCATGGTGGGGGATCTGTACAAAACGGACTTTTCCAAGGCTGACGTGGTAATGCTCTATCTGCTGAGCAGCGTCAACGAGAAATTGCGCCCTCAACTATGGAAGCAATTGAAACCAGGCACTCGTGTTGTATCCCACGCATTTGATATGGGTTCGGAATGGCCGCCGGAGAAAGTGGAAGAAGTAAGCGGCAGTACGATTTATTACTGGACAGTCACACAGGCAAACAAAAACGCGGTGAAGTAAACGCGGAATGGACAATGTTCAGCCATGCGAACGCGTGCATTCCCGTGCCCGGCGGAGCGCTGGCTTGTCCACATGAAAAAACCGTCATCCCGGCAAAGCAGGGATGACGGGCCAAAACGCCACACTGCAATCAAGACGCCGGCCGTTACACTTGCGCGACGACAGGATTGCGCAGCACCCCAATACCTTCGATGTTGACTTCCACCGTGTCGCCGTCCTTCATGAACCGCGGCGGCTTCTTGCTCCAGCCCACGCCGGCCGGCGTGCCGGTGGCGATCACGTCGCCCGGCATCAGCGTGAAAATGGTCGATGCGTAATTGATCAGCACCGGGATCGGAAAGATCATGTGGCCGGTATGACTGGACTGGACGACCTCGTCATTCAGCTTGACCTCGATCTTGAGTTCGCGGCCGGGCGCGATTTCGTCGGCGGTCGCCATCCAGGGGCCGAATGCGCCGGTGGATTCGAAGTTCTTTCCGGAAGCGATCTGCTTGGCGTGGAACTGCCATTCGCGGATGCTGCCATCGTTGTAGCAGGCGTAGCCGGCCACGTGCTCGTAGGCCTTTTCGACCGGGATGTTGCGGCCTTCCTTGCCGATGATCACCGCCAGTTCGCCCTCCCAGTCCAGGGACTCCGAGACTCGGGGCTTGACGATGGGCCGCCGCTCATCGCCATGCTGGTCGCTGCACGGGGACAATGGCAATACGCCTATGTGGCAACCGGTACGGCGGCCGTCGCCGGAATCTTTCTTGGCATGGCAATTCAACGGCGGTCGGTGTGATTTGTCAGGTGCTTGATCAGACATTGAAAGAACACGATGGGCATGAAGAAAACCTTTTTCTTCGTGCTCTTCATGCTCTTGATGCTCTTCATGGCGAGCGTGCTTTTTCCGCCCTGATTTTCTTCTTCCGTGCAAGTTGGGCGAGGGGGAGTTTGCTCGCTCCCCGCTACCCTTCAAGCCCGTGGAGAAAATCAGAAGGAATGCATGATGCCCACTTCAAATCCCTTCGAGGTGCCGCCTGCCACCGCAACCGGCGGAGTGCTGACCGCGAAGCGCGCCGCACCGCTGTTGGTCAAATGCGAGTAGGTGCTGTACAGCGAGGTGCGCTTGGACAAACTGTGCATGTAGCCGATCGCCACCTGCCTGGCATCGTTGGCATCGGTGCCCGCACCAGATGCATCCGCGCGCTGATAGCTTGCGCGCACGCGCCCGACTGCGCTCACGGGTGCGACGACACCCAGTTCCCAGTTGGCCTGCTTCTTGTCGCCGTACTTCACCTGGTTGTACAAGGCCATGACCTTGACGAAACCCGCGTCGTAGGAAATACCCGCATTCATGAGCTTGAAACTGTCCGGCGTCGCGGTGCCGGTATTGGCGAATGCAATCGCCGCATTCCACGGTCCGTTCTGATAACCGACGCGGCCGCCGGCATAGCGGTTCCCCGGAATGCCTTCGCCGGGGGCCCACTGGAAATGCCCATACAGGCCGCCCAGATTCGCAGGAAGAAAGTAGGCCACGGCATTGTCGGTGCGAAGCAGCGTCGCCGCGCCGCTTCCGAGGTTGGTGGCCAAGTTGAAGCCCGAGCCGACGCCGCAGGTGGTGAACGGATCGAACACCGACAGGTTGTAGAACGAGGGATTCAGGTCGCGGCCCAGGCGAAGTTCGCCGAAGTTGCCCGAAAGGCTGACCGTGGTGCGGCGGTGCCAGAACTTGCCGGACGCATTGATGGTGCCGGTGTCCGGATTGAAAGCGGTCTCCAGCCATGCGCCTGCCTTCAGCCCGCCGCCGAGATCCTCGTCCGCGCGAAATCCCAGGCGCGAATTGAGCATGCCGTCGCTCCCCATCTGGGTGGTCGTGACGCCGCCGTTCGACACCGATTTCAGGCTGACGTCGGCGATGCCGAACACCGTTACCGACGATTGCGCGTGCGCCGCATTTCCAAGTGTGGCAACCGCGGCGATCGCGGCTGCCTTGCAGATGGTCTTTTTCATGCTGTCTCCTGTTTTGTTGTGATCGATAAAGGTTCACCGGGCGGCTGATCAGGCCGGCCAGGCGTTTTGTGAGGACATGTGCAAAGCGGATGCTGACAGCGCAAACATCGATGCCGTGCAGGCATTGCCATGAAGGCACTGCGTGGAACCTGCTTCCGCCAAGAACGCCGGCACGGGGCTGGTCAGCCTCCAGGCCTTAAAAGCAGGATTTCCTTACAGGAAAAGCCCTTTTTATCGGCCAGATTTTTAGTGCTAACGTTTGCATTAAAAATAGTCTAGATCCAGCAGAGAACTATGTCAACAATCTTTGGAGCAATTAAAATGCGGCTGCGACCCGCACGAATATGACGAAAAATACATTTATCACTGATTTCATCATGCTTGGCAAGCGCAAAACATTGTGCTAACGTTAGACCAAATTGCACAATCGATGCACGCGGGAGACCGGTATTGCCGGCCGCCGCCCGCAGGGCTTGCCTGCTGAAGGGCTGCTCCCCGGCGCATGCTGCCCGCTACCCGCAGGCATCGAAAAATGCGCAAGAGCTTTTACTTCAATCGAGCGAGGAACCGAGACCATGAATGACACTGTTTTGCTGACTGACTACGCCTGGCCCGACGACAGCGTGGAGCGCGGGATCATCGAATCCGCCGGCATGCGATTGATCAGCGGACCGGCGACGCCCTCGCCTGCCGCCGCCATTGAGGCCCTGGTGCGCGAGCATCGGCCTTCCGCCATCCTGACTTGCTGGGCGCAGGTATCGGCAACGGCCATCGCATCCGCGCCCGATCTCAAGATCGTTGCAAGGCTCGGTGTCGGGCTCGACAACATCGCGGTCGATGCCGCCACCAAAAGGAACATCCGCGTCACCAACGTGCCGGACTATTGCGTCGAAGAGGTTTCCGATCACGCAGTGGGTTTTGCGCTTGCATGGACGCGCGGCCTGGCCTTCTTCGACCGCGAAGTGCGCGCCGGGCGTTGGATGCCGTCCGACGCGAAACTGCGCCGCCTGGCGTCGCTGACCTGCGGGATTGTCGGCTTCGGACGCATCGGCCGCGCCACCGCGCGCAAGCTCGGGGCCTTCGGCTGCCGCCTGCTGGCGCATGATCCGCACTTGACGGGCGATATCGCGAGCGTGCAAGGGGTCAGCCTGGACACCCTGCTCGCCGAGAGCGATATCGTGATCGTGCATGCGCCGCTGACCGACGGCACGCGCCATCTGATCAACCGCGAGCGGCTTGCGCAAATGCGCCCCGGCGGCCTCCTGATCAACGTGAGCCGCGGCGCCGTCGTCGACACCGACGCGGTGGTCGAGGCGTTGGAGAGCGGCCGGCTGTCGGCTGTCGGGTTGGACGTGCTGGAGTCCGAGCCCGATGTGCCGTCGAGACTTCTCGCCCATCCGGGAGCGATGCTCACGCCGCACGTCGCGTTTTCCTCGGATGCGTCATTGCTGGAACTGCGCAGGCGCGCTACCGAAGAGGTCGTGAGAGTGCTGCGCGGCGAAGCGCCGCATCATCCGTGCAATCTCCGATAGCCGTTCCCCACCAACAAACCATCCGATGCATTCCAACTCCATGATGAACCGACAGACCAGTCCGGGACCGCAGCTTGATGCCTTCCTCATCGAACACGGCCTCGCGCGCCCGGACGAAACAGCACATTGGCATCCATTGACGGGCGGAGTATCGTCCGACATCTGGCGCGTCGACCTGCCGGGGCGCTCGCTCTGCGTGAAACGCGCCCTGTCCAAACTCAAGGTTGCGGCGGACTGGCAGGCGCCGGTGTCGCGCAATGCCTATGAATGGGCATGGATCCAGTTCGCGTCGCAACACTGCGAGAACAACGTTCCGCGCCCGTTGGCGCATGACCCGCAGGTCGGCGTGTTCGCCATGTCCTTCCTCGCTCCGGATGCGCATCCGGTGTGGAAGCAACAACTCATGGACGGACAGGTGACGGTCGAGACGGCGTGCGCGGTCGGGCAGCTGCTCGGCCGCCTGCATGCGGCAAGCGCCGACAGCAACGAGCTGGCAGCCGCGTTCGACACCGGCGACAATTTTCATGCGTTGCGGCTGGAGCCCTACCTCGTCGCCACCTCAATCCGCCATCCGGCACTCGCTTCGCGCTTGCAGCAACTGACGGAGCGCACCGCCGGCATACACGCCGCCCTGGTGCATGGCGACGTCAGCCCGAAGAACATCCTCGTCGGTCCCAAGGGGCCGGTTCTGCTCGACGCCGAGTGCGCCTGGTACGGCGACCCGGCCTTCGACCTCGCCTTCTGCCTGAACCACCTGCTCCTGAAATGCCTCGTGCGTCCGGAAAGACGGGATGCATTGATTGCTTCCTTCAAGGCATTGACCGAAGCCTATTTCGACGAGGCGGATTGGGAACTGCGCTCAAGCCTGGAAGCGCGCGCAGCCGAACTGCTGCCCGCACTGCTTCTGGCCCGTGTCGACGGTAAATCGCCGGTCGAGTACCTGACGGACGATGAGCAACGCGCCCAGGTACGCGCGGTCGCCGTTCCCCTCCTGCATGATCCGGTCGAACGCCTCTCCCTCGTTGCCGAGGCGTGGCGGGCAGAAGCCGGCCGGCACAGCCACGCAAGCTGAGCGCCTGCGAAGGAAGCCGGCCGCTTCCTTCCTGCATGATCAATAAATACCTGAGAAATGAAATCAACCGCCGGTAGAACGATTCCCTCTCCAGGATGCTGTCAAGTGATGTGCGGCCTGATCGATGTCCTCTTCGGTCGTCCCCATGCCGACTGAAAGGCGAATCGCGCCAGCCGCACGTCCGGCGCTTGCTCCGATCGCCCCCAGTACGCCGCTGACCGACTTGCTGTCGCTATGGCACGCCGACCCCGCAGAGGCGGCTACCGTATCGGCAAGTTGCGCCAGGATCGCTCTTGCATCGCAATCGGGGAACGATACATTCAAGGTATTGGGCAATCGATGCTCCGGATGGCCATTGAGCTGCAGGCCGGTTATCCGATCCTGCAGCAAGCCATGCAATCGATCACGCATGGTTTGCAAGTGGCGAACGCGCTGTTCAAGCGTTTCCGAGGCGAGCTTCGCGGCCGCGCCGAGGCCGACGATAAGCGGTACATTTTCCGTACCCGGACGCAGGCCGGATTCATGACCCGCACCATGGTCGAGCGGCACGATCGCAATGGCGGGGTCGCGCACCAGTGCGCCAACGCCTTTGGGCGCATGGAATTTGTGGCCGGCAAGCGTGAGCATGTCCACGCCGAGTTCTGCGAGAAGCACCTTCATCTTGCCGACGGATTGTGCGGCATCGGTGTGCAGAACAATGCCGCGCGGTTTGGTCAGTTGGGCAATTTCAGCGATCGGCTGGATCGTCCCGATTTCATTATTGGCATGCATCAGGGATACCAGCGCGGTATCGGGCCGCAACAGGCGTTCGAATGCATCGAGCCGGACTACACCATGGGTATCGACCGGAGCGAACGACACCGTCCATCCTTCTCGTTGCAAGACTTTGGCAGGTTCCGCGATTGCCGGGTGCTCGATTTCACTGATGATCAGGTGGCGCTTGCCGCCTGGCCGGGCACGTGCCGCGCCCAATAACGCCAGGTTGTTCGCTTCCGTAGCGCCGCCCGTGAAAATGATCCATGACGGAGATACGCCGAGCAATTCGGCAACTTGCTGTCGCGCCCGCTCCACCGCCTCGCGTGCAAGGCGGCCCTGGCGGTGGGATGAGGAAGGATTGCCGTATATTTCGCTCCAGTACGGCTGCATTGCGTCGACCACTTCCTTCGCAACCGGTGTTGTCGCGTTGTAGTCGAGATAGATTGGATGGGTATCGGGCAGCGACATGGTGTTCTCTTGATTGAAGTAAGCAAATATCGTTAATGAAGCCGGTGCGTTTCCCGCATCCGTACAGCGGCAATCACACCTGACAAAAACGTCAGTGCCGCAACGAACCACATGGCTATGGCGACACCAAAGAAATCAGCCACCAAGCCGGACAGCAATGCGCCGATGGCATACCCCATGTCCCGCCAGAACCGGTAGACACCGACGGTCGATGCGCGCCAGGAGGGATTGACGACGTCTCCGATTGCAGCCAATAGCGTCGGATAAACCATCGCGGTGCCTATGCCGAGCAAGACGGCGCCCAATACGAACCAGCCGAACGACGCGTTGATGACAATCGTGGCAATACCGGCTGCCTGCACCCACATGCCGGCCACGATCAAGCCTTTGCGGCCGATACGGTCCGACAGCGCGCCCGTAAAGAGCTGGCAGATACCCCACACGGCGGGATAGATTGCGGCGAGCGTGCCGATCTGCGCCAGCGTCATGCCGGCGCCGGCAAAGACCAATGGAAACAATCCCCATGCCATCCCGTCGTTGAGGTTGTTGACCAGCCCTGCCTGACTGATGGAAAACAGGTTCGGGTCACGCCAACTGGTCTGCAAAAAGATTTCCCGCTGCGATGGCGCAGGCGCCTGGCTCGGTGTCATGGTCAGCGCCGCTTCATGCCGGGCATGGCCGCGCGTCTCGCGCACCATCAGGACTGAAAGCAACAGGCCAATCAATGCGAACGCCACGCCGAGATAAAACGGCTGCGGCCGCAAGCCGTATTGCCCGGCAACCCAGCCGGTCGCGAGCGCAGCGCCGCCGACGGCAAAGTAGCCCGCGAACTCGTTGATGCCCATTGCCATGCCGCGATTTTTCGGGCCGGCCAGGTCGATCTTCATGATGACGGTCGTGGACCATGTCAGTCCCTGGCTGACACCAAGGAAAACATTGGCCAGCAATATCCAATTCCAGGACGGCGCCCACATCAACAGGAACGGCACCGGCGTGGCAATCAGCCATCCGATCACCAGGATCGCTTTCCGGCCGTATATGTCCGCAAATCGTCCCGCGAAATAATTCGTCAACGCCTTCGAAACACCGAAGACCACAATGAAGGCAAGAATCGCCGTATGCGCGACCAGCCTGAATTCCTGCTCGGCGATCGCCGGCAGGATGCTGCGCTCCATGCCGACCATCGCACCGACAAAGGCATTGACCAGGACCAGCAGGCTGAACTGCCGCCAGTTCGCCACCAGTCCCAGCGCAACGCCTGCTTCAGGCACATCCAGGGAAGATGGTTCGGCACGCATGGCGGCCGTTCTTTTACGCGGCCGCATGCTGGCCGAGATTGGCGGCAACCAGGCGCTCCATATCGGCTGGCCGCACCGGGATATTCGCCGTCACGGCCTTGATGAAATCGTCCTTGCCGAGCGCCAGCAAGGGATTCCAGCGTTGTTCGAAGCCGATGGTCGACGACGGCTTTCCTGAAATGTCGGCGCCGCACGGACTGCCTGCGGTATGGCCGGGGAAGATCTCCAGATCGTTTGGAAGCGTCAATAACCGCTCATTGAGGGTATGCCACAGGCGGGCCGCCATTTCCCGTTCGCGACCGGCCAGGTCGGGACGTCCGACCGATCCCACGAACAGCGTGTCGCCGGTAAGGATGAACCACGGCGCCTGGGCACGACGGAAATCCGATACCAGCAAGCAGATGCTGTCTTCGGTGTGGCCTGGCGTATGCAAGACTTCCACGCGGGTATTGCCGGCAAGGAGCACATCGCGATCGTTGACCGGGGTGAATGCATAGCCGGTCTTGCCCTGGTTGCTCGCATGGAGCAGATAAGCGGCGCGGGTCAACTCCGCCAGCGTGCGGCCGCCCGACAGGTGATCGGCGTGGATATGGGTGTCGAACACCATGGTGATCGCGGCGCCCAGCTTTTTCGCTTCATCGATGTACCACGCCTCATCGCCAGCGACCACATCAACCGCCACTGCCTTGCCTTGCCCGCCGCAACCGAAGAAGTACGAAATGGAAGCATCATCGTTGATTCTCTGCTTGAAAAACATCATCGCCTCTTTATGACAACATTCTAACGATCATTGGAATGTAATATAATCTACCCATTCCTGCCACGTCAAGACCTATCGATACACACTTGACCGCGCCATGCAATTTGTCGAGACTCTTGCCCTATGACCACGAACCGAACCATCAAGGATGCGCTGTACGAGCAAGTCGCGCGCATCGCCAAGGCAGCGGCCAGTCCGAAGCGACTGGAATTGATTGAATTGCTGTGCCAATCGCCGAAGACCGTCGAAGTGCTGGCACGCGAGGCGGAAATCAGCGTCAAGCTCGCCAGCGCGCATCTGAAGGAATTGAAATCGGCCCGCCTGGTGGAAACCGAGCGGCAAGGCAAGTACGTGATCTATCGGCTGGCAAGTGACGATGTCGCCCGCTTTTGGGTCACGATCCGCTTGCTGGCGGAAGACCGTCTGTTCGAGCTCCAAGACGCGTTGCGGCAGCTGAGCGGCGCGACCCATGAATGGGTCGGAAACTCCCATGATGAGCTGCTGAACAAAGCGAAAAAAGGCGAAGTCATCGTGATCGATGTACGGCCCGGCGACGAATATGAGGCGGGGCATTTGCCGTTTGCGCGCTCGATGCCCCTGGTTGAACTGAAAACGCGGCTGGCCGAACTGCCCAAGGGCAAGCCGGTGATTGCCTATTGCCGTGGGCCGTTCTGCCTGATGTCGGCCGACGCGGTAAAACTGTTGCGCAGCAAAGGCTTTACCGCGTTACAGCTGCGCGACGGCGTCGCGGAATGGCAAGCCTGACACCCCACCCATGGCTGCCCCCCCCCTCACCCGCTATTGCGCAATCCCGCCGCAATGCCATTGATCGTCAGATGTATGCCCAAGCGCACGCGCTCATCCTGGCAACCCTGGCGGAACTGGCGCAGCAATTCCACCTGCACGTGGTTCAGGGGATCGAGATAGGGAAAGCGGTGGCGAATCGAGCGCTTGAGCAAGGGATTCCCCTCTTGCAGCTCGGTTTGCCCGGTAATCGCCTTCAAGGCCGCAATCGTTGCCTCATGTTCCGCATGGATCCGCGTGAAGATGCGCTTGCGCAGCGCGGCGTCCTCGACCAGCGCCGAATAGCGGCTGGCGATCGCGATATCGCTTTTTGCCAGGACCATGTCCATGTTCGACAGCAGCGCACTGAAGAAGGGCCACTGCCGGTTCATGCGCTGCAGCAGTTCGAGACGCGATTCCTCGCCGTCTTTCAGGAAGGCCTGCACCGCCGTGCCGAAGCCGAACCAGCCGGGCAGCATGAGACGGCACTGCGCCCAGCTGAACACCCAGGGAATCGCCCGCAGGTCCTCGATGGAACGGCTGTTTTTCCGTGACGCCGGGCGGCTGCCGATGTTGAGTTCCGCGATCTCCGAGATGACGGTCGATTCACGGAAATAGGTTTCAAATCCCTCCGTTTCGTAGACCAGGCCGCGATAGGCGGCGAATGCCGTGCGCGACATTTCTTCCATCGCCGCAAGGAAGGCCGGTTCCGGCGCCTGTGCTGAACGCGAAAGCAGGCTTGCTTCGAGTGTGGCCGCGGCCAGCACTTCGAGATTGCGCCGCCCTACTTCCGGATTGGCATACTTCGCGGTAATGACTTCGCCCTGCTCCGTCAGCCTGAGCTGTCCTTGCACCGTGCCGGCCGGTTGCGCGAGAATCGCCTCGTAGCTCGGACCGCCGCCTCGTCCCACCGAGCCTCCGCGCCCATGGAACAGCCGCAGCCTTACTGCATGCGCGTCGAACACCTTCACCAGTTCGGTTTCCGCCTTGTACAGTTCCCAGCCGGAGGTCAGGAAGCCGCCATCCTTGTTGCTGTCGGAATAGCCGAGCATCACTTCCTGCGTATGGTCGCGGGACGCGAGCAGTTTCCTGTATTCGGCAAGACCGAACAGCCGCTCCATGACGGCTGCGCTGCGCCGCAAGTCATCGATGGTCTCGAACAAGGGGACGATGTTGACGTCAAGCCTGCCTTCGGCGGGATGAAGCATCCCGGCTTCCTTCAGCAGGACGGCGACTTCGAGGATGTCCGACACGCCATTTGCTTTCGAAATGACGAAGTTGCGAATCGTCTCCCGGCCGTACTGCCCGTGCGCACGGCGAGCGGCGGAGAAAATCGCCAGCTCCGAACGGGTTTCATCGGAATAGGCGATGTGCGGCGAAACAAGCGGACGACTGGATGTGAGCTCCCGCAGCAGCACGGCAATCCTGGCCTCTTCATCGAGGCCGGGATAGGAAGTGCCCGGGCATGCGACTTCGAACAATTCGGCAATGACGCGGGCATGCACATCGGAATTTTGCCGGAGGTCGAGCGCCGCCAGGCCAAAGCCGAACACATCGACCGCCCGGCGCAGATGACGGAGTCTGCCGCGCGTCAGCACCGCCGAGCCGTTGCCGGCAAGAGAGTGGTGAATGATGTTCAGGTCGCCAAGCAATTGGTCCGCGCTGCGATAGCAATCTTCGGCCTGAGAAACTTCGCCTGCAACCAACGCCAAGCGCGTTTTCAGCAGCCGCTCGATGATGCCGTCGATCGCACGCCGGTAGGGCTCGTCCGCGCGATGTGGAGATCGATCGCTTGAGCGTGCCGCAAGCTCGTCGAGATGCACCGAACAGTGCACCAGGCCCTTTGCGAGCGACAGTTGCGAAGACAGGATACGCAATTCCGCGACATAGAAGTCGAACGCGCGCTGCGCGTGCATACGCAATGCCTGCTCCAGCACCTCCGCTGTCACGAAGGGATTGCCGTCGCGGTCTCCACCGATCCAGCTCCCGACCTTCATGAAACTCGGCAAGGCCATCGCGTCGCCGTCGGCAACGTCGGACGCGAGAGCGTCTTCCAGGCCGGCGTAGAGACGGGGCAGTTCCCGCAGCATGGTGCGGTCGAAGCAGGACAGGCCATTCTCGACCTCATCCAGCACCGACAGTTTGGAATTGCGCAGCATGCGTGTCTGCCACAGTGTCAGGATGGCACGGCGCAGCGCGTCGCTGTTCTCTTCCGCTTCATCGGACGTCAGTTGCATGCGATCGCGCTGATCCAGCAGGCGCACAATCGCCATCTGCCGGTTCAGGACGCTCTTGCGCTGCACTTCGGTCGGATGGGCGGTGAGCACCGGGCTGACCAACGCGTGCTTGAAAAACCCGGCGATCTCCTGTTCCGAAAAGCCGGCAGCCAGCACGCTCCCGACGGCATGCGCCAGGCTGCCCTTGCGGGGCGGAGAACCGGCCACCGCGTGGGCGCGCGTGCGCCGGATGTGATGCTGATCCTCGGCGATGTTGGCAAGCAGCGCGAAATAACTGAATGCCCGGATGACCTGGACTGTCTTCTCCGGCGACAGGGAAAGCAGCGTCCTCTCCAGCTCGGCGCGGGCGCTGGTATCGAAGTCGCGCCGGAAGCGGATCGAGCGCTGGCGAATGCTTTCGATCAGATCGAAGACCTCCGTGCCATGCTGCGCGCGAATCGTGTCGCCGAGTATTCTCCCGAGCTGCCGGATGTCTTCCTGCAGCAAGGAGTCCTTGTCTTGATCGAAAATTTGCATGCTTGTAAGAGTGAAAGGCTGCAGGGCACGGACAGAATCCCGCGCTCTTCGGCCGTCAAGGCGCATCCATCCATGTCAGTTCAATCATGAGGCGACGGCGCAGAATGCTAACGTTAGCATTCGCGACAATTCTAGAATTGCCAGCCCGGCATGTCAACTTTCCTGTTTCGAGTCAAGATACAAGGAGTGGAGAGTGCTACAGGAACGGGCCATTCTGGCAAGCTTTTCCTGTTTGTGCTATCGTTCGTACAAATTTGATGATTACAGTCCCCCTATGGTCACAATCAAAGACATCGCCGCCCGCCTGCAAGTCTCCCCCTCCACGGTGGGCCGCGCGCTGGCTGACGACCCGCGCATCAGCAGCGCCATGAAGCAGAAGGTGCTCGAGGTTGCGAGCGAGCTGGGTTATGTCGCCAACCGTGCCGCACGCATGATGCGCGGTGTATCGAGCAATCTGGTCGGCCTGGTCGTTCCGGATATCCGCAACAGCTTTTACTCCACCATCGCGCATGCGCTGTCGAAATGCCTTGAACAGGAAGGCTATCAGCTCACGCTGTCCGAGACCGACGATGACAGGCTGGTCGAACTGCGCCACATCCGCGAACTGACGAGCGTCAACGTGGCGGGCATCATCATCGTCCCCAGCGCCAAGCCGCACCCGGATTCGGTGCGCCTGCTCGACATGACCTCGCACATACAGTTGCTGCGCAAGCATGCGGCGCTCGGCGAACAGTGGTTCGGCATCGATGATGTGCAGGCAATCTATCAGGCAACGAAGCATCTCGTCGACCTCGGTCACCGTCACATCGCCTATATCGGCAGTTCGGCCGAACTGCCTACCGGTGCAGCACGCGTGAAGGGTTTTCACGACGCCCTGGCCGCTGGCGGGGCGGCCTGCCGCGGGGCCGAGGAACTCGGCGCTCCGGGATCAACGAATTTTGCCCGTGACGCGCTGCGCCGCCTTCTTGCGCTGCCTGTCCCGCCCACGGCACTGGTCACGGGCTCGGTGCAGCACACGTTCGCTGTTCTCGAAGAACTTCTGGCGAGCGGCGTACGCGTTCCGGAGCAATTGTCGGTGGTCGGGTTTGGCGACGAGCTGGCGTTTCGCTGGTGGGGGCCGGGTCTTACGACAGTGCGCCTGCCGGTCTCCGAACTGGCGACGGCCTGCGGACTCTGGTTCGTGCACCAGATGAAGCAGAAATCCGTGAGCGCCGCTCCGTATAGTTCGGTCTCGCCGCCGGCGCTTGTCGTTCGCGGCAGCACGCGGCAAATCGAAGCGACCGATGCCGGTTCGGCGGATCGGTCGCTTGATGCGGTTGTCGATCGGTAGTCCGGTTCACGGTGGTTTTCGTGTTGAGATTGCTTGTGGAGTGATGTGCGTGGTTTGGTTCTGCTCAAAAGTCTTTTGGCATGAGCAGTGCAGGCACAAAGGCCTGCACCACCGTCAAAAACTTTTGCACACTCGCTCAGAACGGATAGTGAATGGCTTTGTCCATCACACTGATCCATTGGCTTTGCGTAAACTCATGTGCGTTTGCCGGTCCTCCGAAACGCCCTCCATTGCCGGAGTCGCCCATGCCGCCGAACGGCACATGGAATTCGTTGTTCACCGTCTGGTCGTTGACATGCACCATGCCTGTCTTGAGGCGGCGCGAGATGGCTATGCCGCGCGCAATCGAACGCGTATGGATCGCTGCGGACAGGCCGTATGGAGATCCATTGACAAGAGCGATTGCTTCCTCGTCCGTATCGAATACGGTGATGGGAGCGACCGGCCCGAAGATCTCCTCCTTGAAGACAGGCATGTCCGGTGTGACGTCCGAAAGCACCGTCGGCTGGTAAAACAGGTCTTGAAAGGCTCCGCCGGCCAGCACTGTCGCTCCTGCAGCAACGCTGTAGCGTACGAGGGCATCGACGCGGTCGCGCTGTCTGGCGTTGATCAGCGGTCCCAGGTGAACCTGCCCGGTATGGGGATTTCCTGTAACGAGTTTGTTTGCGCGCTCGGCTAGCTTGCCGGCATACTCGGCCGCAACCGAGCGATGTACCAGATGCCGGCCAGCCTGCATGCAGATCTGCCCCTGGTGCAGGAAGGCGCCCCAGGCGCCGCTGGAAGTCGCCGCGTCGATATCGGCATCGTCCAGCACGATGAGCGCATTGTTGCCTCCCAGTTCCAATGCCACCTTCTTGAGCATCTGGCCGCAAATCTGGCCGATCTGCCGTCCTACCGCGGTCGATCCGGTAAAGGAAATCATGCCGACCGCGGGATGGCGCACCAGCGCGTCGCCTGTTTGCGCGCCTCCGGGAACCACCTGCAATACGCCGCTCGGCAAGCCTGCATCCTCGAACAGCTTGGCGATCAGCAGGCCGCCGCAGACCGCGCTCTGCTGATCGGGCTTGAGCACGACGGCGTTCCCGACTGCCAGCGCGGGAGCGACGGAGCGCATCGCCAGCAGCAACGGAAAGTTCCAGGGCGAGATGACACCGATGACGCCGATCGGCACCTGGCACCACATGTTCATGCGGCCCGGCATGGCGGAAGGGAACAGGCTTCCCTCTGCCTGCATGGGCATGGCGGCAGCCATCTGCAATTGCTCGTAAGTGGCGTGCAGTTCCCACTCGGCCTTGGCGGGAATCGAGCCGCATTCGCGCACGTTCCAATCGTTGAACTCGCCGGCGCGCTCGCGCAGCAGACGCGCGGCCTCACGCAGGATTTCAGCGCGGCGGTCAAAGGGCGTGCCGGCCCATGCTTGTTGCGCTTGCGCCGCAGAGGTCGCGGCATGGTCGATGTCCTGGGCCGTGCCGGTGCCGGCGATGCCGATCTTTTCACCGGTAGCCGGTTCGATCACGGGGGCTGTTCCGCCGGCTGCATTCGTCCATCCGTTGATGAAAACCTTGCCTTCCCATGCGCTGTTCATTGCGGGTGCGTTCATGTTGTCTCGTCCTTTCAATGGGTGTGGTGTGTCATGCAGACTTGTTATTCAGGATTTCGGCCATGCGTTCGCCGATGATCATGCAGGGTGCCATGGTGTTGCCGGTGGTGACGCGCGGCATGATGGAGCCGTCGGCCACTCTCAGGTTGTCGATGCCGCGCACCTTGAGCTTGCTGTCCACCACCGCCATGTCGTCGCGGCCCATCTTGCAGGTGCCGGTCTGGTGCCAGTAAGTCAGTGCGCCGTTGCGGATGAAGTTTTCCAGTTCCGCGCCCTTGATCGGGCCCGGCATCGCTTCGCGTTTCACGAATTCGCGCAGCTCGGGCGCATTGCCGATCTCGCGGCACAGCTCGACGGCACGCACCAGTGCCTTCATGTCCGCCGGCTCGCTGAGGAAATTGGCATGGACATTCATCGGGTCGCGCGGATTGGATGAATGCAGCTCGATATAGCCCCTGCTCGCGGGACGCACCAGGCCCGGCGCGATGGTCCAGGAAGCCGGCTGCAACGTGTATTGCTTGCCCGTGATTTCGCTGGCATAGGGCACCTCGATCTGGAACGGCTGCAGATCGGGCGTGTCGAGGCGGGAGTCGCTTTTCCAGAAGAAGGTGCACTCTGCCATGTTGTTGCGCGGCGCCTGCGGCGTGTTGTACTCCCATACGCATCCGCCGACCAGGATGTGATCCATGAAGTTCTTGCCCACTCCCGGCAGGTGATGGACGGTGCGGATGCCGACACGCTTGAGCGAGGCTTCCTCGCCGATCCCGGACAGCATCAGGATTTTCGGTGTATTGATCGCGCCGCAGGACAGGATGACTTCCCTGGCGACAGCTATCCTGTGCGATTTTCCTTTCCAGACGAATTCCACGCCTGTGGCGCGCTTGCCCTTCAGCGCGAGCTTCTGCACTTCGGCATGCATCAGCACGGTCAGGTTCGGCCGGTCCATGGCATCGTAAAGATACTGGGCCGCCATGCTGCGGCGGCGTCCGTCCTTGATCGTGGTATTGGCGATCGAACATCCGCCCGGACCTTCCATCATTTCGCCGTTATGGTCCTCATACGCAGGAATGCCGACCGACGCCGCCGCCTTGACCATGGCAGGTGCAATCGGATTGGGATCCTTCGCCGGCTGCACCCACACATTGCCGCCCGTGCCGCGGTACGCCGGGTCAGGCTTGCCCTGCCAATTCTCGATGCGCTTGTAAATTTCGAGGACATGCCGGTAGCTCCACGCGGGGTCGCCCGCTTCCGCGGCCCAGTAGTCGTAGTCGTTCTTGTGGCCGCGCGCATAGGCCATCACATTGATGCTGCTGCCGCCGCCGAGCACCTTGCCCATCGACAGGCCGAGAACCCGTTCGTTGAGCGCGCGCTGCGGCAAGGACTTGTGTCCCCAATCGCGCTCGGTGCCGAGGTTGGTGGGCCACATGCCGGGATTCTGGACGTTGTCCAGTTGATCCGTGCCGCCGGCCTCGATCAACAGCACGTGGATGTCGGGGTTTTCGGTCAACCTGCTCGCGACAACAGAGCCGGATGATCCGGCTCCGCAGATGATGTAGTCGTATTTCGCTTTCAGATTGCGTGTCAGTGCGGATTGGTTGGCGTGAACGGCGGAAGCCTTTTGTGCCATCGCGGACGCTGCCGTGCTTGACAGGCCGAGGGCGCCGGCAAGTTTCAGGAAGCTGCGCCGATCGAGCCTGCCTTGCATCATCGCCAGCTCAAGGTTGTTGATCATGTCGCCGCGCGCGAGGTCCTTGTCCGGGGTGTCACCACTTTTCATGAAGTCTCCATTTGTTTTAATTGATGAACGGCATTGCGCGAGAACTCATCGCAAGACATATGCCACATAGCCGGCACCTGGCCTGGCGTAAGCAAGTCACTGATTTTTCTTGGGATTTCTTGCAGATCTGTATGCGGTAGCAGGCTTGACTGTCGCACAGTGAGACGGAAGACCTCGCGGGGTGTCGCATCATGCGCCTATGCGAGGCCAGGCTGCGGATGGAAGTTCGGGGGGCGGGGCCGGGTTGGCTGGAGGGCCGGTATCCGGCAGATGGAAAAATGGAGGTTGTTCATGGCGCGCAGCGGCGCCATGAAGCAAGCCGATGTGTTCGGCCAGTTTATGGAACCTGGGGCCCCAGCGAGGAGATGTTTGTATAGATCTGCCGCAAGAGACGCTTGAGCAGTATGGCATCCTCGGATGAAATATTGGCCAGGGCTATCCGCTCATAGAGATCGGCAAGCGGCGCAATCTGCACCGCCAGGTTCCGTCCAGTCCTGGTCAGCAGCGCAGACACGGAGCGGCGATCATCTTCCGCGGGCTTGCGTTTCACAAAGCCCTTCTTCTCCAGGCCCGCCACCAGCCTCGACAGCGTCGAGATCTCAATGGACGTATGTTCCGCGAGTTGCGTCATGCGCTGCCCATCTTCATGGAGCAAGGACGCCAGAACCCGCCACATCGGCAGCGTGATATCGAATTTCTCCAGCTCGTTGGAAAACGAATCCCCTATCCGCACGCCTGCGCGGTTCAACAAATAGGGAAGCGCATTCTCGAGAGAATAGTCCTGCAGGACAAAAGTATCGTTTTCAGCCATGCCAAAATTATCGCACTAAATGCTTGAAATTACAAATAAGCTGTGCTTCAATGTAATTGAAAATGAAAATAATTGATGCGGATCAAGGCATCCAGACAACCCTGAAAATAGTTTTCCGGCATGAAAAGACATTGTGACGATACCCGGACACCTCCCGGCTTCGCAACCGCCTGTCGGAAACATCATTTTCATAGACAAAAAAGGAGACAGGAATGAATTTCCACAAACATATGCTGGCACCCCTGGCCGCAGCCTTGCTGCTTGCCGGACCCGCCGCGGCACAGATCAAGGTCGGTTTTTCCGGCGTATTGTCGGGAAGCGAGGCCGCCGTGGGGCAGGATCAATATGACGGCTTCATGCTCGGGCTTGAGCAATTGGGCGGCAAGCTGGGCGGCCAGGCAGCCACGGTCCTCAAGGAAGACGACCGGCTCAAACCTGAACTTGGCCTGCAGACGATGCGCAAGTTCATCGAGAAGGACAAGGTGGACGTCATCGTGGGCCTCGGCTTTTCGAATGTGCTCATGGTGAGCCTGAAGCCCCTCGTCGAGTCGGGCATGGTCGCGATCGCAACCCAGGCCGGCCCCTCTCCCGTGGCCGGGGCCGCATGCGCACCGAATGTGTTCTCGATTGCCTGGCAAAACGACGGCGCTGCCGAAAGCATGGGCAAGTTCGTGCAGGACAAGGGCCACAAGCGTGTGTATCTGATGGCGCCCAATTTCCAGGCCGGCAAGGACATGCTGGCCGGTTTCAAGCGTTTCTACAAGGGTGAAATCGTCGACGAGGTGTACACCCAGATCGGTCAGGCCGACTATTCGGCTGAAATCGCCCAACTGAGCGTGAGCAAGGCGGACGCGGTCTTTGCCTTTTATCCGGGCGGCATGGGGGTGAACTACGTCAGGCAACTCAGCCAGGCCGGCCTGCTCGGCAAGCTGCCGAACTATTCGGTGTTCACTGTGGACGGCACGACGATGCCGGCATTGGGCGATGCGGCTGTGGGCACCTATTCGGGAGCAATGTGGGATGTGGCGCTGGATACGCCGGAGAACAAGAAGTTCGTCGCCGCCTTCGAGGCAAAATACAAGCGCACTCCCAGCGAATACGCCGCTACCGGCTTCGACGCCGCGCAGTTGCTTGACGTCGCGGCACGCAAACTCAAGGGTAATGTGTCGGACAAAAAGGCGTTCGCGGCTGCGGTAAAAGCCGCCGGGCAGGAGTTCCGTTCGGTGCGCGGCCCCTTCCGGTTCAATACCAACAATCTTCCGATCCAGAACTACTACGCTTTCCAGGTGGTCAAGGAGGCCGGCAAACCCGTGGTCAAGATGCTCGGCACCACGCTTACCCAGCACAAGGATGCTTATTACGCCAAGTGCGGAATGCAGTAAGGGATGCGCGATCTGGCGGGCGGCGTGCTCGCTTTCCGGATCTGCTGAAGTGCCGACTTGATTCGCCGCGAAGAGATGCACGCCCCCCTCCCCTGCAGACGGGACGAAGGCGGGGTTTCGCAAAGCATGCTTTGGCCGCTGTAGCCGGATAGACTTGCAAGCCTATCTGTGGGGCGCGGAGCGAGGGCTGGGGATGAGGGGGCGCGCCAGGACCGCAAGAGGCTTTGCGAGCTCCCTCTCCCCCAGCCCCTCTCCCGCCTGCGGGAGAGGGGAGCATGGGGCGGCCGCGCAACACTATCCTTGCCAATCAAATTATTCCCGTCTTCATGGGAATGGCGAAGAGTTCGACCTCAGTGCATCGTAGACGGGAAAAATTTTAAATATTTACTTGCATTTGCAAATAAAAACAGGCTTAATGAATTTGCTTATTCCAGCAAATTCATTTTGGAGACGGTACGCATGAACGCTAGAGCACAATTCGCATACACCGACCTGGGGCTGCGCGAGGCCGCCGGTCGCGTTTCTCCTGTCGCCAATGCGCCGGCGATCGAGACGCTGATAGACAATGCGCGGCAGCTGGTGCCGAAACTGAGGGAAAGGGCGCAACAGACCGAGGCGGAGCGGCGCGTTTCCGACCAGACCACCGCGGAATTTCATGAAGCCGGCTTCTTCAAGCTGATGCAGCCTGCCCGCTTCGGCGGCTACGAATACGGCTTCACCGCCTTCATCGACATCATCAGCGAGCTGGGCCGCGGCTGCACCTCTTCGGCATGGGGCTGTTCGCTCGGAGCTGTCCATCAATGGCTGGTGGGCACCTTCCCGCTGGAGGCGCAAGAGGATGTATGGGGCCGCGATCCGCACGCGATCGTTTGCGGCTCCTATGCGCCGGCGGTCAAAGCCGCCGCCGCCGATGGCGGCTATCTGGTGGAAGGCAAATGGCATTGGGCATCCAATGTCGACAACTCCCAGTGGGCCTTGCTGGGTGTCATGTTCCCGCCGGACGAGCAGCATCCCGCGCCGTATCCGGGCTTCCTGCTGGCTCCGCGCAAGGACTGGGAAATCGAGGACACCTGGTTCGTGGCGGGGCAAGCCGGAACCGGCTCCAAGACCGTGGCGATCGACAAGCCGACCTTCATCCCCGGACACCGGAAGATTTCCTTTGCCGAACTGTCGTCGAACGCGCCTCCGGGCAGCCAGGCAAACCCCAATTCCATCTACCGCATCCCTTTCCTTTCCGCGGTGCCGGTCTGCCTCGTATCCCCGCTGCTCGGAACTGCGCAGGGCGCGATCGAGGAATTCATCGCCATGGCGGGCTCACGCGTGACGCGCGGCGCCGTCTCCGGCGGCGGCGCCCAGTTGTGCGACTTCTTCCCGGTGCAATCGAGACTGGCCGAAGCAACCGCCGCACTGGATGCCGCGCGCTTGCTGATCTATCGCGATACCGCCGAAGTCGAAAGCATTGCCGCCTCCGGCGGGCGCATCAGCGTCGAGCACCGCATCCGCAACCGGCGCGACCATGCATTCGCCGCCCGCCTGTCGAGGGATGCCGTCGATTGCGTGTTTGCCAGCGTCGGCGGCGCCGGCCTTGCGCTGAACCAGCCGCTCCAGCGCATGTGGCGCGACGCCAATGCGATCGCCAAACACATCAGCCTGAACTGGGATGCCGTCTCGTCCATGTGCGGGCAGCACCTGCTGGGGCTGGAACCCAAGGGCCAATACTGAACACGGGGAGAGGCAGATCATGTATTCCTGGTTTGATGGATTTGGCGCGGCAGACTTGAATGCCGATGCCCGGCGTCTAAGGACCGCGCTGAGCAACTTCACGTCCGGAGTCTGCCTGGTCACCACCATCGCCGACGACGGCAAGCGGGAAGGAATGACGATCAGTTCCTTTGCCTCGGTGTCCTTGCAGCCGGCTCTCGTGCTGTGGAGCATCCGGGATGAAGCGCGCAGTGCAGAGGTATTTCTCGCGAGCGGACGTTTCATCGTCAGCATTCTCGGCGCGCAGCAGCAGGAGCTGGCGCTGCATTTCGCCAGGCCGGCCATGGACAAGTTCGAGAAATACGAGCACGCATTCGAAACAGGCTTCGGCGGCTGCCCGAGATTGCGCGGCGCCCTGGCGACGTTCGAATGCTCGACCTATTCCAGGCACAAGGAAGGCGATCACACCATCCTGATAGGAAAAGTCGAGTGCTTCTCGCATGACAGCGATGTACCGCTCGTCACCTATGCCGGCAGGCTCGGCGCCATCAGTGAGTTCGCCGACCTGCAGCCGAAGCCGCTTTCCGCTACCGCATGACGCGGTCAAGACACAACGATCAATCAAGGAGAAAGACATGCAAGGAAAAATCGCTCTCGAAGAGCATTTCGCGATCGACGACACCATCGGCGACTCGAAGGTGTATGCGCGGCCGGAAGTGTGGGAAGGCTTGAAGTCGAAGCTGCTCGACTTCGAGACCCAGCGGATCGAACAGATGGACCAGTATGGCGTCGAATACGCGATCCTTTCGCTGAACTCGCCGGCCGTGCAGGCAATCCATGAGGTGCCGCGCGCCATCGAGGTGGCGGAAAAAGCCAATGACCTGCTGGCGGAGCAGATCGGCCGGCATCCGAAACGCTTCGGCGGCTTTGCCGCGCTGCCGATGCAGGACCCGGACGCCGCCGCGCGCGAACTGGAACGCTGCGTGAAACAACTCGGATTCCAGGGCTTCCTGGTCAACGGCTTCTGCCAGGTCGGATCGGAAGACCAGGTGGCCTATTACGATGCGGACCAGTATCGCGACTTCTGGAAGGCCGCCGCCGCCCTGAAGAAACCGTTCTACATGCATCCGCGCGATCCGCTGTCCAAGCGCGAGCCGATCTATGACGACCAGCACTGGCTCACCGGACCGACCTGGGCCTTTGCAGTGGAAACCAGCATTCACGCGCTGCGGCTGATGGGCAGCGGCCTGTTCGACCGTCATCCGGAACTGCAGATGATCCTCGGCCATTTCGGCGAAGGCATCCCGTTCAATATCTGGCGCATCGACCATATCCTGCGCAAGGGACGGCGCGGCATGCGCGCGGAACGGGAAATCGGCGACTACCTGCGCAGCAACGTCCATCTGACAACCAGCGGCAACTTCCGCACGCCGACGCTGCTCAGCTCGATGCTGGAAATGGGATCGGACCGGATCATGTTCTCCGTCGACTATCCGTTCGAGAAACACGAGGACGCCGCAACCTGGTTCGACGCGGTCCACATCAGTGAAAACGATAGGCAGAAGATCGGCCGGGACAATGCGATCAAACTGTTTGACCTGAAGATTTGATTATCCAAGGGCCTGACGATAGCGAGGTGTGCTGTGAGAGAAGTCAATCACGAAACGATCACGGATTTCGTGCTCGAGAGTTTTGAAAACACGCCGAATGCGCGGCTCAAGAAATTGATGGCCGGCATAGTCACCCATCTTCACGACTTTGCGCGGGAAGTCGAGCTCACCGAGCAAGAGTGGGCTGCAGGCATCGACTTCCTCACCAGGGTCGGCCAGAAATGCAATGACAAGCGGCAGGAATTCATCTTGCTGAGCGATACGCTCGGCTTGTCCATGCTGGTGACGGCAATGAACAATCCGACGCCGAAAGGCGCGACGGAATCGACTGTTTTCGGCCCGTTTCATGTGGCCGGCGCGCCGGATTACGAACATGGAGAAGATGTCTCGAACGGAGCGAAAGGCGCGCCATGCGTTGTCAGCGGCCATGTGCGCAATCTGGACGGCGCGCCGCTCGCCGGCGCGACCATCGAAGTGTGGCAGGCGGACGAAGACGGCATGTATGACGTGCAGCGGCCCAACCTCGCGCAAGCACAGGCGCGCGGTATGCTGCGGTCCGGCCCGCAGGGAGAGTTTCATTTCAAATCGATTCTGGCCAGCTCGTACCCGATTCCGCACGACGGCCCCGTCGGCGAGATGCTGAGTGCCACCAATCGCCATCCCTGGCGGCCGGCCCATTTGCATTTCATGATTTCGGCCCCGGGCTACAAGACGCTCGTCACCCATGTATTCCGCAACGGCGACGAGTACTTGCATTCGGATGCCGTGTTCGGTGTACGCGCTTCCCTGATCGCGGATTGGAATCCCGATGCGGATGGCGGCTATCGCCTCAATTATGACTTTGTTTTGACGGGCGCTGCCTGAGCAAAGCAAGGGGAATTCAATGAACAATTTCGTCTACGCCGCCCACCCTTCCCGCATCATCTTTGGCGAAGGAATGGTCGCCCGGATCCGCGATGAGGTCGTGCAGATCGGTCGAACTCGCGCGGTAGTGCTGTCCACGCCCAACCAGGAAGATGCCGCTCGCAGCATCTCGGATCTGCTCGGCACGCTGAGTGCCGGCCTTTACGGCGGCGCGGTAATGCATGTGCCGCGCGATACCGTCGATCATGCGATGGTCGAGATTCAGCGTCGCAAAGCGGATTGCCTTGTTGCGTTCGGCGGAGGATCCACCGTCGGCCTCGCGAAAGCCCTGGCGCTGCGTACCGCGCTGCCCATCGTCGCGATCCCGACGACGTACGCCGGCTCCGAAGTAACGCCTATCTATGGCATTACGGAGGGAAATATCAAACGCACCGGCCGCGATCCGGTGGTCTTGCCGAAGGTCGTGATCTATGACCCGGACCTGACACGGGCGTTGCCGGTGCAGTTGAGCATCACCAGCGGCCTGAATGCGCTGGCCCACGCCGCCGAAGCGCTCTATGCACATGATGGCAATCCCATAACAAGCATGATGGCTGCGTCGGGAATCGAGGCGCTCGGAAAGGCACTGCCGGCGATCAAGCTTGCGCCGCAGGCAATGGAAGCACGGTCGACGGCATTGTACGGCGCCTGGCTATGCGGCACGGTGCTCGGACAGACAAGCATGGGTTTGCACCACAAGCTTTGCCATACCCTCGGCGGAACCTTCAACCTGCCGCATGCGGAAACGCATGCCGTGATATTGCCGCACGCGCTCGCCTACAACCGGCGCTTTGCGGAGCCCGCCATGGAGAAGATTGCCTCCGCATTAGGCGTACAGGATGCCGCTGATGGCCTGTACCGTCTGGCCGCGGAACTCGGCGCACCTCTGTCACTGCGCCAGATTGGAATGAACGAAGACGGCCTGGACAAGGCTGCGGACCTGGCCGTGCAGTCCGTCTATCCTAACCCGCGTCCGCTGGAACGCGGCGCGATTCGCGAACTGCTGCAAAGAGCGTTCGAAGGAGCGGTGCCTGCATGATGCGGATGGAAATGCATTCGAAACAGGCAGGCTGGGTTGAGGAACGAAGCCCGGCGTTCGGAGAGAGAAATGCTGGGTTTCGTTCCACAACCCACCCAACCAAACTGCCGGCCAACCTGCCTTGAACCGCCTGCCGCCTCAAACGCAATAGAAATTCAGGAGACAAGAATGGCATTAGGTCTGGTCATACCCCAGCTATTGAATGGCGTGCAGTACGGCGTGCTGCTGTTTCTGCTGGCGGCCGGGTTGACGCTGGTGTTCGGCATCATGAGTTTTGTCAATCTGGCACATGGCTCCTTGTACATGATGGGCGCCTACTTCGCCGCCACCGCTTTCAAGCTCACTGCATCATTTTCCCTGGCGGTGGTCGCCGCCGTGGCCGGCTGCATCGCACTGGGCTTCCTCCTCGAAAAACTGGCCGTCTCCCGACTGTACGGCCGCGGCCACCTGGACCATGTGCTGGCAACTTTCGGCATGGTGCTGTTCTTTAATGAAATCACGCGCATGATCTGGGGCCCGCAGCCGTATTTCCTGCCGGTTCCCGCCTTCCTGGACAGCACTGTCGAACTGTTCGGCGTGACCTACCCGGCCTACCGCTTCGCCATCATCGTGGTCGGACTGGCCGTTGCCGCCGGCGCGCACCTGCTCATGCACAAGACGCGCCTGGGGATGCTCATCCGCGCCGGTTCGGTCAATCCGCAAATGGTCGGCGCGCTGGGCGTCAACATCAAGTTCCTCAACGCGCTGCTGTTTGCGTTGGGAGCGGCACTGGCCGGCCTGGCCGGCGTCATGGCCGGGCCGCTGTTGTCGATCCAGTCGGGCATGGGAGAGCCGGTGCTGATCGCAGCGCTGGTGGTCATCGTCATCGGCGGTATCGGTTCGGTCAGCGGCGCGTTCTATGCCGCGCTGATCGTCGGCATCGCCGATACGCTTGGCCGCGCCTTCTTGCCCACACTGCTGCGCGAAATAATGAGCCGGGAAGTCGCGAATGCGGCCGGCCCGGCGCTGGCCTCGATGCTGGTGTATGTGCTGATGGCCGTGGTGCTGGCCGTGCGTCCGCAAGGTCTGTTCCCTGCAGGGAGAGCTTGATGTTCGCGAAATTGTCCTTATCGAAAACCGGCACCCTGCTGCCCTTGCTGCTCTTCGTTTTCCTGGCGGCGGTGCCGTTTGTGGCCAATGCCATGGGAGAGCCGTTCTACGTGGCCTTCTTTGCGCGCATCATCATTTACGCGATTGCCGCAACTGCGCTGAATCTGGCGCTGGGTTACGGCGGCCTGGTCAGCCTCGGGCACGCGCTGTTCTTCGGGCTGGGCGCCTACAGCGTGGCCATCCCGGCCTTCCACGGAGTGGACAGCGGCTGGGTCCACCTGCTCGTCTGCATAGCCGGCTGCGCCCTGATCGGCCTGCTGACCGGCGCCGTCAGCCTGCGCACCTCGGGCATCGGCTTCATCATGATCACGCTGGCGTTTGCGCAGATGGGCTATTTCACCTTTGTCAGTCTCAAGCAGTATGGCGGCGACGACGGCACCACCATTTTCTCGACCAGCAAATTCCCTGGCCTGGACCTGGGCAACTCGTATACGGTCTATGCGACTGCATTGATCGTCCTTGTGCTGGCAACCTGGTGGCTGGCACGGCTGCGGGTGTCGCCGTTCGGCATGGTGCTGCGCGGCGCCCGGCAGAACGCGCGCCGCATCAACGCCATCGGCTTCCCCAGCAAGCGCTATCAGTTGTCGGCCTATGTGCTGTCGGCAGTGCTATGCGGTATTGCCGGCATGCTGCTGGCCAATCTGAATGCCTTTGCTTCACCCAGCACCATGTCCTGGTCCGTTTCCGGCGATCTGATCGTCATGGTGGTGCTCGGCGGCATCGGTTCGGTGTTCGGCCCGCTGCTGGGTGCGCTCGCCTTCCTCGGGCTGGAAGAGATCCTGAAATCATTTACCGAATACTGGCTGGCCATTTTCGGTCCGATCGTCCTGTTGGTGGCACTCATGGGCAAGGCGGGAATTGCAGGATTGCTCGAACTGGTCGATCGCCGGCGTGCACTGCGCAAGCGGCGCGGCGACATGGTTGAAGTTTCGGTCAACGCCCCGCTGGCGGGACAAAAGGCAGGAGGAAAATCATGACGGCGGCACTGCAAACGGAAGCGCTGGTCAAGCGCTACGGCGGCATCCTGGTAACCGATCGTGTCTCTCTCGACATCCGGCCGGGCGAACTGCACGCCATCATCGGCCCGAACGGCGCCGGCAAGACCACGCTGATCAACCAGTTGTCCGGCGAGCTGGCGTCGAACGAGGGCCGGGTGCTGTTCTCCGGCAGGGAGGTGACGACGCTGCCCATCCATCAGCGCGCCCGCCTCGGACTGCTGCGCTCCTACCAGATCACCTCCATCTTCGAGGAATTCACAGTCCGCGAAAACACCGTGCTCGCGGCGATGGGCTCCAAGGAACACGCGTTCCGCTTCTGGCAGCCCTTGCTGAAACGCAGCGCACTGATGGCAGCCGCCGATGAGGCGCTGGAGGCGGCGGGACTGGCGCACCGCGCCGAGGTGCCGGCCGCAGACCTGGCCTATGGCGAGCGGCGTCAGCTGGAGCTGGCCATGGCGCTGGCCGCGCAGCCGGCATTCCTGCTGCTGGACGAGCCGATGGCCGGCATGAGCGTGCAGGAATCCGGCGCCGTGGTTTCCCTCCTGCAGCAATTGAAGGGTCGTTATTCCATCCTGCTCATCGAGCATGACATGGACGCCGTATTCGCCCTGGCCGATCGCATTACCGTGCTGGTCTACGGCAAGGCAATATTCACCGGCACGCCCGACGAAGTCCGGAATCACTCCGAAGTCAGGGCTGTGTACCTTGGTGAAGAGGAAGTGTAAACATGAGTGCATTACTGACAGTTCAGGATTTGCAGGCATCTTATGGACACGCGCAGGCACTGTTTGGCGTGTCGTTCAACGTACATGCCGGAGAGGTGGTCACCCTGCTCGGCCGCAATGGCATGGGCCGCTCGACCACCGTCAAGTGCCTGTTCGGCCTGTTGCCGGTCAAGGCCGGCTCCATTACGTTCGCCGGCAAGGCCATCCACAGCCTGCCGTCATACGGCATTGCGCGGCTGGGGCTGGGATTGGTGCCGGAAGGACGCCAGGTGTTTCCGAATCTGACGGTCGAGGAAAACCTGGTGGCCACGGCCAGGCCGCGCCGCGACGCGACCGATGCGGAACTGCAGCCCTGGACGCTGGAGCGTGTCTACCGCTTCTTTCCGCGCCTGGAGGAGCGGCGCGCCAACCTCGGCGCGCAGTTGTCCGGCGGAGAACAACAGATGCTGGCCATCGGGCGGGCACTCATGACCAATCCGCAATTGCTGGTGCTTGACGAGGCAACCGAGGGGCTGGCGCCGCTGATCCGCGCCGAGATCTGGAAAGCACTGAGCGAACTGAAACGGGAAGGCTTGTCGCAGATCGTGATCGACAAGAATGTCCGCGCCCTGCTCGGATTCGCCGATCGTCACTACGTGCTGGAAAAGGGAAAAGTGGTCTGGCGAGGCAGTTCCGGCGAATTGGACAGCCGGGAAGACATCATTCATCAATATCTTGGCGTCTAGCCCGGATATTTCATCAGACCGGCCCATAACAAAATTTTTTGTACGAAGAGGAGACATCATGCATTTTCGTTTTTTAAAACTCATTACTACCATGCTGTTTGCGGCCTTGCTCCATTCCGTTGCTTTCGCGACGGACGAGCACGCCACCAGGGAAGAAGCTGTCACGTTCGTGAAAAAGGCCATCGACTACGTCAAGCAAAACGGCAAGGAAAAGGCCTTGACCGAGTTCAGCAATCCGCAAGGGCAATTCATCGACCGCGAGTTGTATATCGTGGCCGTCGACCTGAACGGTGTCGTGCTCGCCAGCGGAGGCAATCAAAAACTCATCGGCAAGCCCTTGCTCGACGTCAAAAACGTGAACGGCAAGTCCTTCGTACGGGAAGAGATCGAAGTCGCCAAGACCAAGGGCAAGGGATGGGTCGACTTCGAATGGGTGAATCCGGTCACCAGGAAGATCGAGCCAAGGTCGGTTTATCTGGAGCGGGTCGACGACTATTTCGTCTTGAGCGGCATATTCAAAGTGAAGTGACCGCCCTCACCGCTGCGCGAGGGGCACACGGCTGCCGCCTGTAGCAGCGCAATCAACAACATGATCAAGCAGTTTGCGGCAGCGCCCATCCGGTCGCTGCTCAGGGAGGCTTTTTGCCTGTATTTCAACAACAGAGGAGAAATCATGAAAATCAAATGTATTACTGCCGGGTTGATGGCGATCGCGGCAACGGCCGTGCATGCGCAGAGCACCAGTGTCACGGTGTATGGTCTGATCGATAGCGGCGTTGAACACGTCACGAACGTGGGTGCCGCTGGTGGCAGCCTGACGCGCATGCCGACCAATACCGGCTCGCTGCCGTCGCGCATCGGCTTCCGCGGCACAGAAGACCTCGGCGGCGGCCTCAAGGCCGTATTCACCCTCGAAAACGGCTTCGCGCCGGACAGCGGAGGACTGGGCCAAGGCGGCCGCCTGTTCGGCCGGCAGGCATTCGTCGGCCTCTCCGGTTCCTGGGGCACCGTCTCGCTCGGCCGTCAATACACGATGCTGTTCTTTTCCCTGCTCGACAGCGACATCCTCGGGCCGAACATCTACAGCACCAGCTCGCTCGACAGCTATATTCCCAATGCACGCGCCGACAATGCCATCGGCTACCGCGGCAGCTTCGGCGGTCTGACTCTCGGCGCCACCTACAGCCTGGGACGCGATGCCGTCAACGCCGGTCCGAGCCCTGCCGGGACGAACTGCGCCGGCGAAAGCGCGACCGACCGGAAAGCATGCCGCGAGTGGTCGGCGATGGTGAAGTACGACACCGCGGCTTGGGGAGTGGCTGCTGCGCATGACCGCATCAATGGCGGGCCGGGCGCGTTCGGAGGATTGACCAGCAGCAGCCTCTCCGACAGCCGCACCACGCTCAACGGCTACGTCAAGTTTGGCCAGGCAAAAGTCGGCGGCGGCGTCATTCGCCGCGACAACGAGGGCAGCGCCACGCCGAAGAGCAATCTCTACTACCTCGGCGGCGCCTATGCCTTGACACCGGCATTCACGCTCGATGCCGAACTGATGAAGCTGGACGTGAAGAACAGTGCGAACGAGGCCACGCTGTTCGCGGTGCGCGGGCTGTACAGCTTCTCCAAGCGTACGGTGGGATATGTGACGGCCGGGCATATTTCGAACGACGGCACGCTCAACCTTTCGGTCAGCGCCGGCGCCCCAGGCAGCAATCCGGCAGCCGGGACATCGCAGACCGGTGTGATGGTGGGCGTGCGCCACGCGTTCTGAATTTGAAGAGTTCTCGTTGTATTCGCAATCTTTGCGGTGAGCGGCCTTTTGCACTCGCCGCAAAGATTACCCGGACATGTTCAGGTAATATTTGAACGATTCGTCCGTTAGATGAGCATATGCGCCGCAGCGGACCTGCAGGTTGATGCGATAAGCAAGGAGACAGCATGTCGTTAACCGTTCCCTCCCCCTCTAACGTTCTATACGCGCGTGAACTTTTCTTCCAGGAAGGAAATGTGCCGCTCGGCCTGATCAACGATGCGGTGATCCGCTCATGGCGAAGGTGCGTGGATGAAGGCAGAACGATAGCGGAAAGAGTGGAGTACAACCCTGTCTCGCGGCATCCGGTAAGCGATCTGCTCGCAAGGAACCGGCAACTGCTGGTCGCCGCCGAACCGGCCATGCTGCAACTGGCAGACGCTGTCGCAGGCATGGGATACGGCGTGCTGTTGACGGATGCTTGCGGTGCCGCGCTGGCCGTTCACGGTTCCGTGGACAGCGGAGGCAGGCTGATGCGCAAGGCGCTTCGCCCTGGCGTAGACCTCTCCGAACATGCCATCGGTACGAATGCGATGGCCACGGCAATCGCAGAAAGGCAGGCGGTCAGCATCATTGGCGCCGAACATTTCTTTTCGCAAAATCATGTCTTCCAATGCGCGGCGGCCCCGATTCTTGCTCCTGACGGCACAGTGATCGGATCGATCGATATCTCGCGTGACGGTGCGGGAGCGCATTGTCCCGCATTGCCGCTGGTCGCCGAATGTGCAGTGACCATCGAGACGGCGCTGTTCCTGCAACTGCCGGCGTACGTTACCGTGTTGCTGAACTGGACACAGGCTTATCTGGGCAGTACGGCTCCCGCGTTGCTTTCCTTCGGTCCCGATGGAGAGATCGTTGCCCTCAATCCCGCATGCCGTGCACTGATCGGGCTTTCTCCGGATAGGGCAGTCACACATTATGAAGATCTGTTTTGCGGAGGCTTTGGCGATTTTGTCACCATACTGCGGAGCGCTGACGCTTCAGTGACGCTTCGGCTGCATTTCGGGCTTTGCCTCTATGCGCGCGCAATAAGCAGTATTGCCGCCAAGCCCCATAAAAAGCCGATCTGGCCCGCGAGCGCTGCCGGCGTGACGCCGCCGTTACGCGAATTTGGAGACGACCGCATTCCCGCTCGGCTGGCGAATGCCCAACGCGCGCTTGCCGCCGACTTGCCGGTACTGATTACCGGCGAAACCGGAACCGGGAAGGAGGTAGCTGCGCTTGCACTGCATGGCGGCAGCCGGCATAAGCAAGGCCCCTTCGTTGCCATTAACTGCGCCGCCATTCCCCGGGAACTGATCGAAGGAGAGTTGTTCGGCCATGCCGACGGTGCATTCACCGGCGCCCGGCGCGGCGGCGCGAAGGGAAAGATCGAACAGGCTCATCAAGGCACCCTGTTTCTCGACGAGGTAGGCGACATGCCGCTTGAATTGCAGACCCGCCTGTTGCGTGTCCTGGAAACGCGTGAAGTGACCCGCCTGGGAGAGAGCGCCACCTGCAAGGTGGACATTCAATTGATTTGCGCTACCCATCAGAACCTGGAGCATCTGGTCGAGACGGGCCGGTTCAGAGGCGACCTGTATTACCGCATCAACGGTATCGCGCTGGAGCTTCCCGCCTTGCGCTCCCGCAACAGGATCGGCGACCTGCTTCGACGTGTCAGCGAGGAGGAAGGGATTTCGCCTGAACTTCTTTCGGCTGAAGCGCGACATGCCCTGTTGGCGCACGACTGGCCGGGGAACGTTCGGGAACTTCGCTATGCGCTGCGGCATGCCAAGGCAATGCGCAACGGCGACGAGCCCGTTACTTTGGATCATCTCCCGGAGCGGGTCAGGCGCGCCGGCCAGGCGTCGATGAATCCGGCCCAGGATACGGCGGCGCGCGACGACGCATTGCTCAAGGACATGACGGCCAGAACGACCGAGGAAGCGCTGCGAAAATTTGACGGCAACGTTACCCTGGCCGCGCAACACCTTGGGATCAGCAGGTCGACCCTGCACCGCTGGCTGAAGAAAAAGCGGTAAAGCCAACACTTCTTTCCGCTCTCCCCGTGCAGCCAGGGTCTCATGTCCCTGCTGCTGCAGAGATGGGTTTTCAGCACATTGGCGGCTCAGGCCGCGCTTCGCTGCGGACTTGTATTGGCATCCCCGATCTTGAACATGCTGGTCGCCTCGAGGTCGAGCACCTGCTCGCCCTTCTGGTTATGCATCACCCATTGCCAGCGTACGACGCCCAGCCATGGCCGCGATGAAGAGATGCGCGACTCGTGCACAAGGACGTCCAGTGTCAACGTGTCGCCCGGCCGCAGGGGATTCGGCCACCGTACATAGCTCAGTCCCGGCGAGGCATACGATTCGGAATCGGCGAGAATGCCTTTCGACACCAGTTGCATAGCCAGCGCACAGGTATGCCAGCCGCTGGCGATCAGACCTTGGAACGGCCCCTCGGCGGCACGCGCAGGATCGGTGTGGAACCACTGGTCGTCGTATTGCCCGGCAAAGGCGATCACCTCCTCCTCGTCCACGGTCACCGGGCCGAGCACGAAACGCCGTCCCGCAGTAATGTCCGCGAATTTCATGAAGCCGCATCTCCAAAATCGGGAGTCCGTTTTTCCTTGATCGCGGCGACGCCTTCCCTGGCGTCGGCCTGACTGAAGTCCATCATTTCCGCAACGAGAGAAGCTTCAAACGCCGGCCATGCGGCGCGCAGCCAGTGATTCAGCGAGCGCTTGGTGCCCGCCAGCGCGGAACGGCTGCCGGCGGCGAGGCGTTCCGCGATGGACAAGGCTTCATCTTGCACCTGATCGGCATCGACCGCGCGGCTGACCAGGCCGATACGCTCGGCTTCCATTCCAGTCACGGTTTCGCACAACAACAGGTAATACTTCGCCTTCGCCATGCCGCACAGCAGCGGCCAGATGATGGCGGCATGGTCGCCGGCGGTCACGCCGAGCTTGGTATGGCCGTCGATCAGTTTGGCGTTGTTCGCTGCAACGGAGATATCGGCGAGCAATGCGACTGCGAGGCCGGCGCCGACGGCGGCGCCGTTGATGGCGGAGACAATGGGCTTGTCGCAATCGATCATGCCGCGCACGATCTCGCGCGCTTCGCGCATCACGCGCTGGCGTGCCTGCTCGGACACCAGCATGTCATCGACCATGGCCAATTCGCCGCCGGCACAGAATGCCTTGCCTTCGCTGCGCACGAGGATGACCCTGACCTGCGGATGTTCGCTCAATCTTGTCCACACGCCGGCGAGTTCGGCGTGGCCCTGGGCGCCGGTGACCGGCATACCGCCGGACGGCTGGAACACCAGGTGCGCAATGCCCCGGCTGTCGATGTCGACCCGGAAGTCGCCGGTCTGAACAGGGTGGGATGAGATCATGATGAAGTCCTCGCAATCCAGTAACGCTGCTGCAGCAGCGGGCTGACACGGTAACGTTCGCTGCGGTAGGCCTCGAACAGATTGTTCAATACCGTCACGGTGTAGTCTTCCCCTATCTGCTTCAGCCATTCGAACGGCCCGGCCGGATAGTTGGTGCCGAGTTTCATCGCGAGGTCCGCGTCCTGTTCGTCGCACACACCCTGATGCACCGCATCGGCGCCTTCGTTGATCAGCATGGCGATGGTCCGCGCGACCAGCAAGCCCGGCACGTCGCGCATTTCCACCGGCTGCAGCTTGCAGGCGCGGAGCGCGGCCTTGACCTGCTCCCGCTCCTCGGGCGGCATGCGATGCGCGAACGCCAGTGCGATGGCGCGCTCGCTTCCCGACGATAGCGACAACAGCGGCAGATCGATCACGCCGAGGTGACTTGTTCCCTGCTCTGCGGCAAGCGCATTGGCGGTACGCCCGTCCGTCACATGCAGCGCGGTCGCACCGACGCGCAGGCCGACCCAGTTTTCTCCGGCATCGCGCGAGAACGGCACTTGCGCATGGTCGAGACAAGTCGCCAGGACTTGCGCGACCGGACCATCGCCGACCACCTGCAGCGGCACCTGCAATGTTCCCGCCACCGCCGGCGACGCTGCCGCCGGCGCGCCTTCATAAAACCCTTTGCCGGCCTTTCGCCCGAGCCGTCCGCCGTCGACCAGCGCCTTCTGCACCAGCGACGGAACATAGCGGCGATCGCCGTAGTTGGCTTCGAACACCGACAGCGTCACCGAGTAATTGATGTCGTGCCCGATCAGGTCCATCAGCTCGCACGGTCCCATGCGGAATCCGGCACTGCGCGCGAGGCGATCGAGATCGGCCGGCGTGCCGGCCTGTTCCTGCAACAATCCCAGGGCCTCGGCATAGAACGGCCGCGCGATGCGATTGACGATGAAACCCGGCGTCGACTTTGCGTGCACCGGCGTCTTGCCCCACCTCCTGGCAGTTTCAATCACCACGGAGGCGGCGCTTGGCGCGGTTTCTGCACCCGACACCACCTCGACGAGTTTCATCAGCGGCACCGGGTTGAAGAAATGCATGCCGACCACGCGCTCCGGATGTGCCATGCCGTTGGCCAGCGCAGTAATCGAAATCGATGAGGTGTTGGACGCGAGAATCGCATGGCGGCTCACATGCGTCTCGAGTTCGCGCAGCAGGTTCTGTTTTGCCTGCAGGTTTTCGACAATCGCTTCGATCACCAGTGCGGCATCGCCCAGTTGTTCAAGATGGTCTACCGGCATGATGCGGGCCAGCAGCGCCTCGCGTTCCGGTGCCGTCATCCGGCCCTTGCCCACCAGACCGTCGAGTGCAGCGCCGATTTTTTCATGGGCCTGCGCCGCCGCGCCCGGCCGCGCATCCATCAGCATGACGGGATGACCGGCGCCGGCGGCGACCTGTGCAATCCCCGCGCCCATGGTGCCGGCGCCGATCACGCCGACGACCTGCTGGTCGGGCTGACGCTGGTTGGACAGTCGGTCCATCGCGTTGGTTAGATTGGCGCTCATTGCTTCACCCATGCTGCCGGACGTTTTGCGAGGAAAGCGGCGAAGCCTTCACGGGCCTCGTCGCTTGCGCGCACCCTGGCGATGGTGTGCGCGGTCAGTTCGCGCACGGCTTCATCGACCGGCGCGACTGCCAGCTTGCCGAACAGGCGCTTGATTTCGCCGAGCGCGTTCGGCCCGTTGACCAGCAGCTGCGTTACGGTTTTCTCGATCGCGGCGTCGATCTGATCAGGTTCTGCCACTTGCTGCACCAGGCCCATCTGCGCTGCCAGGGCCGCGTCGATCTGTTCCGCGGTCAGGGCCAGGCGCAAGGCATTGCGCTTGCCGACCGCGTTGTTCAGGTAAGGACCGATGACGGAAGGCAGGATGCCGAACTTCGCCTCGCTGACGGCGAAGCGCGCCTGCGGCACGGCGAACACCATGTCGCACGCGCAACACAAGCCGACGCCGCCGCCGTACGCGGCGCCTTGCACCCTGGCCAGCACCGGTTTCGGACATTCGTAGATCGCCTGCATCATGTGCGCGAAACGGCGGGCATCCTCGAGATTGGCTTCCTGCGTGTTCCTGCTGGCGCGCTCCATCCAGCGCAGGTCGGCGCCGGCGCTGAATGCGCGTCCGGCGGCTGCCAGCACGATGACGCGTGTGGTTTCCGATTGCGCCAGTGCGGTGAACACCTCGGTCAGCTCGGCGATCATCGTCTCGTCGAAGGCGTTGAGGGCTTGTTCGCGTGACAGGGTGATGCGGGTGACGCCGCGGTCGTCTGTTGTCAGTGTCAGGGTTTGGTGGTTTGTTCTGGTCAGCATGATTGGTGTGTGGAATGAAAAGCTACGGTATGCATATATCTTTGCAACATGCATTCGAGGGCGGGAATCAATAGTTGGCCGAGCCGTACACTCTCCCCGTCGTCCTCGCGAAGGCCTCGGCGGCCCCGCGTTGACCCATAAGCCGGGTGGCCGAGCGAATTCACTATGGGTCCCCGCCTTCGCGAGGACGACGGGAGAAAGACATGACCAAATCCACCGTCGGCGCCCGCACTCAAGCAATCCGATGTGTTGCAAAGCAGGGAGCCACTGACCTTAGCCAATGCTTGCATTCAATAAGTCTCGACGTGGAAGCGCCCTTCCCTGATCATCGTTTCCTGCAACGATGGCCAATCCACACCCTCCGCCGCGCAGATGTCATGCAGCGCATCCATCACCCCGGTTTCCATTCCCTTGAGGCCGCAGATATAGAGATAGGTGTCTCCCCGTATCAGTTCCGCCACCTTCTTGCCGGCTTCACGGATCTTGTCCTGCACGTAGGCTTTCGGCTGCCCCGGAACACGCGAGAAGGCGAAATGCTTGTCGATGAAGTCTTCAGGCAATTTCAGCAGCGGTCCGAAGTAAGGCAGTTCTTCCGGATTGCGCGCGCCGAAGAAAAGCATCAGCTTGCCGTCCAGCTTCCTGCCGGCCGCTTGCAGCCTGCGGCGGTGCTCGGTCATGGCGCGCATCGGCGCGGCGCCGGTGCCGGTACAGATCATCAGGATGTTCGAACCGGGATGATTCGGCATCAGGTAGTTCACGCCGAACGGGCCGGCGACCTGCACCGTCGCGCCTTTCGGCAAATCGCACAGGTAGTTGGACGCAACACCGGTCGTGGGCTTGCCGTCATGGTCTTCCACCACGCGCTTCACAGTCAGCGACAGGTTGTTGTAGCCTTCCCGTTCGCCGGTACGCGGACTGGCCACCGAGTACATGCGCATGTAGTGCGGCTTGCCGTTGGCATCGATGCCGGGAGGAATGATGCCGATCGACTGGCCTTCCAGGATCGGGAACACCTGCGTGCCGAAGTCGAGCACGATGTGATGAATATCGCTGGGCGCATCGGGCGCCGTGAGGCGATAGTTGCCGGCGATCGTCGCGGTGACCGGTGTCTTGAGCGTGTACAGGTTGACGTACGGATGTGCGGCCGACCACGGCGGAATCGGCGACGAGGCGGATACGGCGGCATTGGACTGCATGCCGCCATTGACCTCGGCGGCATTTTCCGCACCCGACTGGTCGAGCACGCTCGGGTCGATGTCCTGCATGGGTGGCAACTCGTCCCAGCCGAGCTGCTCCTCGATCGAGTAGACCGACGCCTTCGCGACGCTATGCCAGTGATCGATCGCGCCCGTGGGACAGGGCGAGACGCAGGCGCCGCAGCCATTGCAGATATCCGCGTCGACGACGTAGTTGCGGCTGTCGTGCGTGATCGCGTCGATCGGACAGGTCTCTTCGCAGGTGTTGCAGCGTATGCAGACCTCGGGGTCGATGAGATGCTGACGAATGAAGGCGATCGGTTCGGGAGCGTTCATGGCGGCCAATCAGTGTGTGAGGAGAAACAGGGTCGGCGCTGGTTGCCGCCGACCGGATGAGGCTCTTAGCGGACTGTCAGGTTGAACATAGTAGGTCGGGGTGACGAAGGAATCCCAACGTCGGCACTCATCATACGGCCGATGTTGGGGTTCGCAGGGCTCACCCCAACCTACACAAATCAACTTGACTGACCATTAGTTGAAGCGGACGTACTCGAAGTCGATCGGCTGGCGATTGATGCCGATCACCGGCGGCGCGATCCAGTTCGCCATCTTGCCCGGCTCGATGACGCGGCCCATCAGGGATGCGACGTAGGCGCGGTCTTCTTCGGTCGGCAGCCAGCCGTTGACGTTGGCGGCCCATTCGGCTTCCGACAACACGCGCCCGTCCGGCGATACCCGATGTCCGGCGAAGGTGCCGATATGGCGGTTGAATGCCTTGTGCGGCGCCTGCAGGCGGAAGCTCAGGCCGACCTTTTCGATGATGCGGTTCCAGCGGCCGATGCCGGCGATCGAATCACGGATGTAGTCGTCGCGCAGCACTTCGTTGAGGGAATTCAGCATGGGCACTTCACGTTCGACGATGGCGCCATTGGCGATCTCGAGAATCCGGTACTGATGGGTCTTCAGCAGATGGTCGTCGTCGCGCTTGGTTTCTTCATAGCGTCCCTTCAGGCCCGCGCTGTAGAAGGTCGCAGCGTTGGAGGACTGGTCGGCGCCGAACAGGTCGACGGTGACGCTGAAGTGGAAATTCAGGTAACGCTGGATCGTCTGCAGGTCGATCACGCCGTGCTTGCGCACGTCCGCCGCATCTTCGATGCGATGCTGCTTCATGATGTCGACGGTGCGCTGGATCACGCGCGAGATGCCGGATTCGCCGACGAACATGTGGTGCGCCTCTTCGGTCAGCATGAAGCGGCAGGTGCGCGACAGTGGATCGAAACCGGATTCCGCCAGGGCGTTGAGCTGGAACTTGCCGTCGCGGTCGGTGAAGTAGGTAAACATGTAGAACGCCAGCCAGTCCGGCGTCTCTTCATTGAAGGCTTCGAGAATGCGCGGGTTGTCCTGGTTGCCGGAATTGCGCTGCAGCAGCGCTTCCGCTTCCTCGCGGCCGTCGCGGCCGAAGTATTTGTGCAGCAGGTACACCATCGCCCACAGGTGACGGCCTTCCTCGACGTTGATCTGGAACAGGTTGCGCATGTCATACATCGACGGCGCGGTCATGCCGAGATGACGCTGTTGCTCGACCGATGCCGGCTCGGTGTCGCCCTGGGTGACGATGATGCGGCGCAGGTTGGCGCGGTGTTCGCCGGGCACGTCCTGCCATGCGGCCATGCCCTTGTTCTCGCCGAAGTTGACCTTGCGCCCTTCTTCCTGCTGCGCGAGGAAGATGCCCCAGCGATAGTCCGGCATCTTGACGTGGCTGAAGTGCGCCCAGCCTTCCGGCGTCACGTTGACGGCAGTACGCAGATAGACGTCGAAGTCGAGCGAACCATTCGGCCCCATGTCGCGCCACCACTGCAGGTAATTCGGCTGCCAGTGTTCCAGCGCACGCTGCAGGGTCTTGTCTTCGGACAGATTGACGTTGTTGGGAATCTTTTCGTTGTAATCGATTGTGCTCACGATGCGGTCCTTGAATGAGTGATCAAACGCGGTTGAAATCAAACTGTGCCTTGTTGCCGGAGCCGTACACCTTGAGGGCTCCCAACTCGCCAACCGCATTGGGACGGATGAAGATCCAGTTCTGCCATGCGGAGAGGCGGCCGAAGACGCGGGTTTCCATGGTTTCCTTGCCGTTGAAACGCAGGTTGGCTTCCAGGCCGGTCAGCGCATCGGGCGACATGCTGGCGCGCTCTTCCAGCGCCAAGCGGGTTTCGTCGGCCCAGTCCAGATCGTCGGGGTCGGAAGTGATCAGGCCGAGTTCCATCGCCTTGGCGGTATCGAGCAAGCGACCCTTCATTTCACGCACTGCCGCGAGAGCGGCTTCATCGCCGTAGAAGCGGCGGGCAAGGCGCGACTCGGTGGTGATCATCGGATAGGTGCCGAAGTTCAGTTCGGACGCGGCGATCTTCGGCGCCTGCTCTTCGTCGCCGGGCAACGCGAGCATGTAGATGCGGTCGGCGGCCAGCGCCACTTCGAGCAGGGTGCCGGCGAAACAGGATCCGGACTCGATGAAGGCAAACAGCGAACGCGAGGTCACGTCGAGACGGGCAAGAGTGCGGCGCAGGAAGCCGACGGTTTCGCGCACCAGCCAGTTGTCCTTGTTGGCGGCGATCGTGGCATCAACATCAAGCACAGCCTGCGGGTTGCCCGAAGACTTCAGTACCCAGGTGCCGATGTCCGATTCATTGGTGCGCAGGTGCAGGATGGCGTCATCCAGCTCGCGTGCGAACTGCAGCGGCCACCAGTTGACGCCCGCGGCTTCGATGCCGGCGGCGTCTTTCGGTTGCGCGGCGGACGGCGACTTGACGGTGAGGGTTGCAGTGCGCGCGGCGCGGTCGATGACGATACCGACGAACTCGTAGTCGATCGTGTTCTCGGATTGCTTGCGGTTCAGCGGAGTCAGTTTCACGCCGGTGGCTGCGGCCGGACGCTCGCTCCTGGCGGCGAGGGCCAGCGCACGGCTGCGGACGGTGTCGGCGAATTGCGCCGGCTTGGCGACTTCATCGACCAGTTTCCAGTCCTTCGCACGCTGGCCGCGCACGCCTTCCGACGTGGTACAGAAGATGTCCGCGTGGTCGTGACGCACCTTGCGTTTGTCGGTCAGGCGCGTCAGGCCGCCGGTGCCGGGCAGCACGCCCAGCAGCGGCACTTCCGGCAGGCTGACCGAGGAGGAGCGGTCATCGACTAGGATAATCTCGTCGCAGGCTGCGGCCAGCTCGTAACCGCCGCCGGCGCAGGCGCCATTCACGGCCGCGACGAACTTCAGGCCGCCATGGCGGCTGGAGTCTTCCAGGCCGTTGCGGGTCTCATTGGTGAATTTGCAGAAATTGACTTTCCAGGCATGCGAGGATTTGCCCAGCATGAAAATGTTCGCACCCGAGCAGAAGATGCGGTCGCGGCCGCTGGTCAGGACCACCGTCCGCACCGTCGGATGCTCGAAGCGGATACGCTGGACGGCGTCATGCAGCTCGATATCCACACCGAGGTCGTAAGAGTTGAGCTTGAGCTTGTAGCCCTCCTTCAAGCCGCCATCCTCGTTGACATTCATGGTCAGCGTCGCAATCTGGCCGTCGACGTCCAGGCTCCAGTGCTTGTAACGCTCCGGAGAAGTTTCGTATTGGATTTGGGGTGCGGTACTCATTTGCTCCTCGATGAAATATGTTGCGTTCGACTTAGTGTGAATGAACTATATTTCATGACAAATGACGTGTCAAGCAAAAAAGTGCATTTTATTTTTCAGCATGCAGTGGAATGCAGCGGAGGAAGGAAGTAGCCGGATGGAGCGAAACGGAAAGCGAGGCTGCAGGCCGAAGTATCGGGGGCCCGCCCAGGGGGGGCCGAGGGGAACTACGACAGGATGTCTGGAGGGATGTTTTTGCGGAGACAGAGAGTTTTTCCGCAAACCCGGATGGCGTGAAACGACATCCGGGCTACGGGTGGATCTTGCATCAACCGGGAAGCTGGACCGTCTCGCGCAACTCGTCCATGAGACCGAAGAACGCGGTTTCCTGCGTCATTTCACTGGTATCGAATGCCTGATCTGCCTTGGAATAGAACGCCGCGCGGCTTTCCAGGATGTTCTTCAGATCGTCCATCGCTTCCCGATTGCCGGACATCGGCCGGGTGTCGCCCTGCGCCAGCACGCGCTCCATGTGCTCCTTCGGCGAGGCCTGCAACCAGACGGTATAGCAGTGCGACAGCAGCAGATTGAACGTGCCCGGATCGGAAACGATGCCGCCCGGCGTGGCGATCACTGCGCGCGGGTAGCGCTGGATGATGTCTTCGAGCGCCCGGTATTCATAACGGCGATAGGCGTTCGGGCCGTACAGGGCGTGGATTTCCGCGACGCTGCAACCGGCCATCGCTTCAATGTGGCGGCTGAGTTCGACGAAGGGCACCATCCAGTGATCGGCCAGCATCCTGCCGAGGCTGGACTTGCCGGCGCCGCGCAAGCCGATCAATGCGATGCGCTGCCTGCGCGCCGTCTCGCTGACGGGCGCATCGAAAATCCCGGCCAGCGCGGAGCGTGCCTTGGCCAGGTCTTCATCCGAGCGTCCGCGCAGGATTTCACGGATCATCAGCCATTCCGGCGAGGTCGCGGTCTCGTCGCCGATCATCTCCGCCAGGGAGCAATTCAATACCGTCGTCAACTGCCGCAAGAACTGGATGGAAGCATTGCCGACGCCGGACTCCACGTTCGCCACGTGGCGCTCCGAGACGTCGGCCAGCTTGGCCAAGGCCTTGCGGGTCAGGCCGCGGCGCGATCGCAAGGCGCGCAAGCGCTCCCCGAGGGCGATCAAAAACGGGTCTTTTTCCTCTTCCGGGCTTCCCATCATTCTTTCTGGCGCTGTCATGAGGGTGTGTCTTTCCATGATTTAAGAACGAGGCCTATCCTTTCCATGCCGGATTATCGCAGAAAAGGAATGCATGCGGCCAGAACGAAAATGAAATATAGTTACTTTAATCCTTGACACATGCAAGATAGTTCACCTAAACTCGTCGCACAAGCACTATAAATCCTACACGAGCAATATGCACTACAGTGCATTTTAAAGAGGAGCGCCATGGACGTCGCCGGTTTTCAGAGCCTGATCAGCCGCATCACCGAAGAAATCGCTTCGGTTCCCCTTGATTCCTCGCTGGAATCGCACCTGAATGCGGAACACGGTGCAGGTACCCATTTGTATGAACTGATTTTCGATGCCTGCAAGACCGGCGTGCGCGACGGCTGGCTGTGCAATCGCGAAGCGGACGGCATCCGCTACGGCCGGGTGCTGAAAGCCACCGAGGCCACGCACGGCTTCAGCGTCGATGTGGTCGACATGGACAGCATCGCCGGCCCGCATCATGTGCATCCCAATGGCGAAATCGACCTGATCATGCCGCTGACGCCGGGCGCCTGTTTCGACGGCCGGCCCGCCGGCTGGTGCGTGTATGAAGCCGGTAGCGCGCATCGTCCCACCGTGACCCAGGGGCGCGCACTGGTTTTATACCTGCTGCCGCAAGGCGCGATCCAGTTCACCGCCGCCGCTGCGTGAATTCATGACTATTGAATAGAGAAATGTATGACGACCTTCCTGCACAACTATCTATCCGGCACCTGGCAGGCGGAAACGCACCGCGCCAACATCTTGCGCGATCCGGTGACCGGCCAGGAATTGGCCGCCACCGGGGGACGCGCCGACGGGCTGGACACCGGTTTTGCGTTTGCGCGCACGCAGGGTGCGGCGGCGCTGCAGGCAATGACCTATGGTCAACGCGCCGCGATGCTGGCGGATGTGCTGAAAGTTTTGCAGGCCAATCGCGATGCCTATTATGAAATCTCGCTGGCGAACTCCGGCACCACCCAGGCCGATTCCGCCGTCGATATCGAGGGTGCGTCATTCACGCTGAATTACTACGCCAGGGCCGGCGCCGCGCTCGGCGAGGCCCGGGCACTGCTGGACGGCGCCGCTGTCAGCCTGTCGAAAGACCAGTCGTTCCAGTCGCAGCACATCCTGACGCCGGTGCGCGGGCTGGCGCTGTTCATCAATGCCTTCAACTTCCCCGCCTGGGGCTTGTGGGAAAAGGCGGCGCCGGCCTTGCTGTCGGGTGTGCCCGTGGTTGTCAAACCGGCCACGGTCACTGCATGGCTGACGCATCGCATGGTGGCAGACGTGATCGAGGCGGGCATACTGCCGCCCGGCGCGTTGTCGATCGTCTGCGGCGGTTCGGCCGGACTGCTGGACGCGCTGCAAGCATTCGACGTGCTGTCTTTCACCGGGTCGGCCGATACGGCGGCACAGGTCCGTTCGCACCAGGCCGTCGTGCGCCATTCGGTGCGCACCAATATCGAGGCGGACAGCCTGAATGCATCGATCCTCGGCGAGGATGCCGCGCCGGGCACGGAGGCATTCGAACTGTATGTCAGGGAAATCGTACGGGAAATGACGACAAAGAGCGGCCAGCGCTGCACGGCCGCGCGGCGCGCGCTGGTGCCGGCACCTTATTTCAATGCGGTCGCGGAGGCCGTCTCCGCGAAACTGGCCGGGATCGCCGTCGGCAATCCGCGCAATGCGGATGTGCGCATGGGGTCGCTGGTCAGCCGGGAGCAATACGACAACGTGCAGCAAGGCATCGCCGCGCTTGCCGCCGAAGCGGACGTGATCCATGATGGAAGGACACGAACGCTGATCGACGCCGATCCTGCCGTCGCCGCCTGCGTCGCCCCTACCCTGCTCGGCATCGCCGATGCGGACAAGGCCTCTCTGGTGCACGACCATGAAGTATTCGGCCCGGTATCGACGCTGCTCGGTTATCGCGATGCCGGCCATGCATTCCAGCTTGCGCATCGCGGCCTGGGTTCGCTCGTGACTTCGGTCTTCAGCGCCGACGAGGCATGGCTTGCCCGTGCGGCATGCGAACTGTCGGGCTCGCATGGACGCGTGCATGCCGTAACGCCGGCGGTCGCGAAAACGCAAACCGGCCACGGCAATGTAATGCCGGCGTCGATCCACGGCGGTCCGGGCCGGGCCGGGGGCGGCGAAGAACTGGGCGGGCTGCGCGGACTCGGTTTCTATCACCGCCGCAGTGCGGTGCAGGGATCGGCAGCGACCTTGGAAAAGCTCGCTGCCGGCGCAACTGTTTTCCATTATTGATTTGCCGTAACATCAGGCCAAGCGGATGAATTGAGTGAATAAAAAATCGCAGGGCGGATGAGCGCAGCGTTATCCGCCGTATGGAGCAAACCCATGCACATGCGGCGGAAGGCGTCTCGCTTTTCCATCCTGAAAAATCATCCGGATGACCGGATACTTGTTTCATTGAATAAGAGCGGGCATGAACCGCCTTGAAATGCGACCGCAGCACATGGAGACAGAGATGGGACATCCTACAGTGGCACTTCCGCAGCGCTTCAACTTTGCCCGCTACATTCTGGAACTCAACGCCGGGCGTGCGGAGAAGACCGCTTATACCGACGATGACTGCCAGTTGACATATGGCGAGCTCGACCAGCGCGTGCGGCGCTTTGCCGCCGGCCTGCTTGCCGGCGGCATCCGGCGCGAAGAACGCATCCTGCTGGTGATGCAGGACACATGCGATCTGCCGGTCGCCTTCCTCGGCGCCCTGTTTGCCGGCATCATCCCGATTCCGGTCAACACGCTGTTGCCGGCCGACGATTACGCTTACATGATGGAGCACAGCAGCGCCAAGGCCGTGCTCGTCTCCCAGCCGCTGCTGTCCTGCGTGCAGGAAGCGCTGACCAGGACCGGCGCCTGCCCGGAGCTGATCGTCGCCGGCAGCATGGACGTGGGCGAAGACCTGCGCAGCATGAGGGACCTGCTGGCGGCGGAACCGCTCGGTTACGACGCCGGCGCCGATACCTGTGCCGACGATTTCGCGTTCTGGCTGTACTCCTCGGGTTCCACCGGCCGTCCGAAAGGAACCGTGCACTCGCATGGCAACCTGTTCTGGACCGCGGAACTGTATGCCAAACCCATCCTCGGCATCACGTCCGAAGATACCGTTTTTTCCGCCGCCAAGCTGTTTTTCGCTTATGGCCTGGGCAATGGCCTGACCTTCCCGCTGAGCGTCGGCGCAACCACCATCCTGATGGCCGAGCGGCCGACGCCGCAAGCCGTGTTCAAACGCCTGACCGAGCACAAGCCAACCATTTTTTACGGGGTGCCGACGCTGTATGTGGCCATGCTTGCGTCGGACGCGCTGCCGAAAAAGGGAGACGTCGCACTGCGCGTCTGCACCTCGGCGGGAGAAGCCTTGCCGCGCGAAGTCGGCGAAAAATTCCACAGGCATTTCGGCTGCGAGATCCTGGACGGACTCGGCTCGACGGAAATGCTGCACATCTTCCTCTCCAACCGCATGGGCAGCGTGCGCTACGGCACTTCCGGCCAGCCGGTGCCCGGCTACGAAGTCGAACTGCGCGATGAAAACGGCCGGCAGATGCCGCCCGGCGAAATCGGCGACCTGTACATACGGGGCCCGAGCGCGGCGCTGCTGTACTGGGCCAACCGCGAGAAAAGCCGCGCCACCTTCCTCGGCGACTGGCTCAAGAGCGGCGACAAGTACGTGGTCGATGCCGACGGCTATTACTCGTATGCGGGCCGCAGCGACGACATGCTCAAGGTGAGCGGCCAGTATGTGTCGCCGATCGAAGTGGAAAACATGATGATCGAGCACACCGCGGTGCTCGAATGCGCGGTCATCGGCAGAACCGATGCGGAAGGCCTGGTCAAGACAGTAGCCTACGTGGTGCTCGCCAAAGGGCAGAGCGCGGCGCCTGAACTGGCGGACGATATCAAGGCCTTCGTCAAGGGCAAGCTGGCGCCGCACAAGTATCCGCGCGAAATCCATTTCGTCAGCGAGCTGCCGAAAACCGCCACCGGCAAGATCCAGCGCTTCAAGCTGCGTGCCTTGCAGGAGCGCAGCGCATGAGCGCATTGCGTCAACCGACGACCGAATTCGTCGACCTCGACTGGCGCGGCAAGGCGATACGCCTGGAATATCAGTGGATCGGCGCCGTTGAATCCGAATACCCGGTGGTCGTGTTCCTGCACGAGGGCCTGGGATCGATCGCATTGTGGAAAGACTTTCCGCAGCAGTTCTGTGACAGGAACGGATTCACCGGCCTGGTGTTTTCGCGCTACGGCTACGGCCAATCCACCCCGCGTCCGGCGGACGAACGCTGGCCGGTGAGCTTCATGCATGCGCAGGCGCACGAGGTGCTGCCGTCCTTCCTCGCCGCTCTCGGCGTGGAGCGGCCGTGGCTGTTCGGCCATAGCGACGGCGGCTCGATCGCGCTGCTGCATGCCGCCCGTTTCCCCGATGCGGTCAGCGGCATTGTTGTCGCTGCGCCGCATATTTTTGTCGAGGATCTCACCATCGCCAGCATCGAGCAGGCGCGCGAGACTTACCTGTCGACCGGCCTGCGCGCGAAGCTGGCCCGCTACCATGACGATCCCGATTCCGCATTCTGGGGATGGAACAACATCTGGCTCGACCCGGCCTTCCGCGCCTGGAACATCGAAGACCAGCTGCCGCTGATCGCCTGTCCCATCCTCGCCGTGCAAGGCGAGGACGACGAATACGGCACGCTGGAGCAGATCCGCGGCATCCAGAGAATGGCGCCGCACACGCGCCTGCTCATCCTTCCGCGATGCGGCCATTCGCCGCATCGCGACCAACCCGAAGCGCTCACACAAGAAGCCGCACGATTCATCGTCAGTTCGACAAAGAAGCATCCATAACGAGGAGACATCCATGCAGCAGATTTTCAAACCCGTCATCGCCAGCCTTGCCGTCGCCGGCATTGTCGCCACCGGCCCTGCCCTGGCACAATCCCAGCCGCCAATCAAGGTCGGCTTCATGCTGCCCGCCACCGGCACCTACGCCAACCTCGGCGCCATGATCGAAGACGGCTTCAAGCTCTACGTCGATGAACAGGGCGGCAAGCTGGGTGGTCGCGCGATCGAGTACTTCAAGGTGGATGACGAGTCCGATCCGGCGAAGGCGATCGACAACATCAACAAGCTGATCAAGCGCGACCAGGTCGACGTGGTGGTCGGCACCGTCCATTCCGGCGTGGCGCTTGGCATGGCCAAGGTGGCAAGGGAAACCAACACGCTGCTGATCGTGCCGAATGCGGGCGCGGACGTGATCACCGGCGCCATGTGCGCGAAGAATATCTTCCGCACTTCGTTCACCAATTGGCAGCCGGCGTACGCGATGGGCAAGGTGGCCGCCGAACGCGGGCACAAGAACGTCGTCACCATTACCTGGAACTACGCCGCCGGCAACGAATCCGTGAAGGGCTTCACCGAAGGCTTCGAAAAAGGCGGCGGCAAGGTGACGCAGAACCTGACCCTGCCCTTCCCCAACGTCGAGTACCAGGCGCTGTTGACCCAGATCGCGTCGCAGAAACCTGACGCGGTCTATGCCTTCTTCGCCGGCGGCGGCGCGGTGAAGTTCGTCAAGGATTACGCGGCAGCCGGCCTGAACAAGACCATTCCCCTGTACGGCCCCGGCTTCCTGACCGACGGCACGCTGGAGGCGCAAGGCGCGGCCGCGCAAGGCATGCTGACGACACTGCATTACGGCGACAACATCAACAACCCGCGCGACAAGGCATTCCGCCTCAGTTTCGCCAAGGCCTACAAGGTCAATGCCGACGTGTACGCAGTGCAGGGCTATGACGCGGCGCAATTGCTGGCCACCGGCGTCAAGGCGGTCGGCGGCGACATCGCCAAACGCGACCAGATGCTGCTGGCGATGCGCAGCGCAACGATCGACAGCCCGCGCGGCAAATTCACGCTGTCGCCGGCGCACAACCCGATCCAGGATATCTACCTGCGCGAGGTCAAGGGCAACTACAACGACGTGAAAGGCATCGCCATCAAGGCGCTGGCCGATCCGGCCCGCGGCTGCAAGCTGTTCTGATCGCCTTTCACCCGGGCACTGCCCGCAGCATGCAGGCAGTGTCCCACCTCGAGTCAAATCATGGACCTATCCACCTTCCTGGTGCAGTGCCTGAACGCGACCCAGTACGGCTTGCTGCTGTTCCTGGTCGCCAGCGGCCTGACCCTGATCTTCGGCATCATGGGCGTGATCAATCTCGCGCACGGCAGCTTCTACATGATCGGGGCTTATCTTGCCTTTTCGATCGCGCCGGCCTTCGGCGACAACTTCATCCTGATGCTGCTGGCCGGGATCGCGCTGTCGGCCCTGTTCGGTTTCGTCCTGGAATGGGTGTTCTTCAGCTACCTGTACCAGCGCGACCACTTGCAGCAGGTGCTGATGACCTATGCGCTGATCCTGGTGTTCGAGGAATTGCGCAGCATCCTCGTCGGCAACGACGTGCACGGAGTGAAGACGCCGGACTGGCTTTCCGGCGGCATCGCACTGGGAGACGTGATGAGGTACCCGGTCTATAACCTGTTCGCGTCGGCCGCCTGCATCGTGGTGGCGATCGGGCTGTACCTGGTGGTCAACCGCACGCGGCTGGGCATGATGATCCGCGCCGGCGCCAGCAACCGCGACATGGTGCGCGGACTGGGCATCAACATCCGCCTGCTGTACCGCATCGTGTTCGCCGGCGGCGTTGCCCTGGCCGCCCTGGCCGGCATGATCGCCGCGCCGATGAGTTCGGTCTATCCCGGCATGGGCGGCCACGTCCTGATCGTCTGCTTCGTAGTGGTCGTCATCGGCGGCATCGGCTCCATCTCCGGCGCGCTGCTGGCGTCGCTGCTGGTGGGTTTCGTCGACACCTTCGGCAAAGTGTTTTTCGCCCAGTTGAGCGGCATCGGCATCTATGTGCTGATGGCCATCATCCTGATCTGGCGCCCGGAAGGCCTCAAAAGCAAAGGATACTAAGCCATGGCAGCCTCCCTGCTCGCAACCAATGCCGTCATCCCGGCGGACCGGCGCAATACCGGCTGGATCATGCCGGTCGCCATCCTCGCGGCGCTGACGGTGCTGCCGCTGTTCCTGTCGCCGTATCTGCAGGACCTGGTGCTCAAGATCATCATCTACGCTGTCTTCGCGCTCAGCCTCGAACTGCTGGTCGGCACCACGGGGCTGGTCAGCCTCGGCCATGCCGCATTCTTCGGCATCGCCGCCTACGTCACCGGGCTCGCATCGCCGGAGGCGGAAGCCGGTTCGCTGCTGGTGCTGCTGCCGCTGGCGGTACTGGCGGCCGGCAGCTATGCGCTGCTGGTCGGGGCGCTCAGCCTGCGCACCAAGGGCGTGTATTTCATCATGGTGACGCTTGCGTTCGCGCAAATGGCGTATTTCGTATTCCATGACACCTCGATCGGCGGCGGCAGCGACGGCATGTACCTGACCCTGCGGCCGGCGCTGAGTGCCGGCGAAACGGTGCTGATCGACTTCGACAACGGCAGGCATCTTTACTTCTTCGCGCTCGGCGCGCTGGTCTTCACCTTCGGCCTGCTCGCGCTGCTGCAACGCTCCCGCTTCGGTCATGCGCTGGCGGGCATCCGCATCAACGAGCAGCGCATGCGCGCCGCGGGTTTCGAGACCTACTGGTACAAGCTCGCAGCTTTCGTCCTTGCGGGCATGCTGGCCGGTCTCGCAGGTTTTCTGATGGCGGCCAAGAACGGCGTTGTCAATCCGGAAATGCTGTCCTGGCATGAATCGGGCGCGGTGCTGCTGATGATCATCCTCGGCGGACTCGGCTCCCTGCGCGGCGCCGTGATCGGCGCGGCGGCATTCGTGCTGCTGAAGGAGTGCTATTCGTCGGAGGCGCTGTTCGGCGCATTCGCGGCACGCTGGCAACTGACGCTGGGCCTGACCATGATCTTCTTCGTCGCGCTGCTTCCCAGCGGCCTGATCGGGCTGCCGGCGCTGGCGAAACGGTTCGGCCGCACTGGCGCCGCCAACCCTGCGGCAGGAGCGGAAAAATGACGAATCAAACAATACCTCGCCCGCTGCTGCAAGCGAACCAATTGACGCGCCGCTTCGGCGGCCTGAAGGCGGTCAGCAATGTGTCGATCGATCTGCATGTCGGCGAAGTGCACGCGGTGATCGGCACCAACGGCGCGGGGAAATCTACGCTGATCAACATGCTGTCCGGCGAGATCCCCGTATCGAGCGGCACCATCCTGCTCGACGGCGCCGACGTGACCGGTCTGCCGCAGCCGAAGCGCGCACGCTCCGGCATCGGCCGCAGCTACCAGCGCACCACCATCTTTCCGAACTTCACCGTGCTGGAAAACTGCCGCATGGCGGCCCAGGCGACACGGCAGCGCGCATGGGCGTTGTGGGAGTCGGCCGCGCATTGCGCCGACAGCGTCGCCGTCGCCCGCCGCTCTCTTGACGCGGCCGGCCTGGGCGATGCCGCACAGGTACAGGCCGGCAGCATGAGCCACGGCAAGAAACGCCAGCTCGAAATCGCGATGTGTCTCGCCACCATGCCGCGGGTGCTGCTGCTGGACGAACCGCTGGCCGGCATGGGCGCCGAGGAAACCGAGCGCATGCTGTCGCTGCTGGAGAGTCTCAAGCGCACGCATGCGGTACTGCTGGTCGAGCACGACATGGACGCGGTGTTCCGCGTCGCCGACCGCATCACCGTGATGGTCAACGGCGAAGTCATCGCCAGCGATGTTCCGGATGCGATCCGTAGCAACACGGCAGTGCAGGTCGCCTATCTCGGAGAACACTAGCATGCTGCAGATCCGATCCCTCGATACCTATTACGGCGACAGCCATATCCTGCACGGCGTCGACCTGGATATCCCGCGCGGCAAGGCCATCGGCCTCCTTGGCCGCAACGGCATGGGCAAGACCACGCTGATCCGCTCGCTGATGGGTTATGTTCCCGCCGCGTCCGGCTCGGTGCGCTGGGACGACAAACCGGTGACCGGCCTGCCTCCGGAGCGGATGGCGCGCCTGGGCATCGGCTACGTGCCCGAAGGGCGCGGCATCTTCCCCAACCTGTCGGTGCGCGAAAACCTGGTGATGAGCGCCCGTCCGGGTCCGAACGGGCGGCGCGACTGGACCTATGAACGCGTGCTGGAAACCTTCCCGCGCCTGCAGGAACGCCTCGATCACGGCGGCCAGCAATTGTCGGGCGGCGAGCAGCAGATGCTGGCTATCGGCCGGGCCCTGATGACCAATCCGGACCTGATGATCCTCGACGAGGCGACCGAAGGCCTGGCGCCGCTGATCGTGCAGGAAATCTGGAAAGTGATCGGCAGCATCCGCGCCACCGGTATCAGTACGCTGATCGTCGACCGCAACTATCGCGCGGTGCTGGCGCATACCGATTCGGCGGTGGTGCTGGAAAAAGGCAGGATCATGCTGCAGGGCGAATCGGCCGCGTTGCTGGCGACGCCCGATGCGCTGGCCGGATACCTCGGCGTATAGGCGCCGCGCAGGAATAAGGTGTGCAATTTGGCGGTCGTAGCGGGATGCGATGTGGGGGCGCGCGCCGCGACGCAGTACGAGTACTGCTAGCGGCGGGCAACTCCGCAGCGCGCCCGCTACGGCCAGCAAAATTGTGCAACTTATTCCTGGGCGGTGCCATAGCGGGCCATGCCGCCTTCCCGCCCTCTAAAACGGGGCGGCTGCATTTCGAGCGTGGCATCCGGCGTCAATACGGGACTATGCCGCGCTGCCCGGCACTTGCAGCATCCCGCCGGATTGCGGACGCGGCATGGTTCCCCTTGCCGCGTCCGATACGTCCCCGGCCAGCCCGTTCTGTTCCGGCGCTTCGCCGTTCAGGACCGCATGTACCTTCTTCACATCCATTGCGCCAACCCAGCGCGCGATCGCCATGGTGCCCACTGCATTGCCGATGGTGTTGGTGATGGCGCGCGCTTCGGACATGAAGCGGTCCACGCCAAGCAGCAATACCATGCCCTCCACCGGGATCTTCCCGAGCGACGCGAGCGTCGCCGCCAGCGTGATGAAGCCGGCGCCGGCAACACCGGCGGAGCCCTTGGACGTCAGCATCAGCACGCTCAGCACGATCAGTTGGTCGGCCAGCGTCAGCGGCGTGTTGGTGGCCTGGGCGATGAAAATGGCCGCCATCGTGTAATAGATGCATTGTCCGTCCGGGTTGAAGGTCAGACCCGAGGGAACGACCAGGCCGACCACCGATTTGGAGCAACCTACTCGCTCGAGCTTGCCTATCATCTGGGGAAGGACGGATTCCGATGAGCATGTCCCGAGGACCGTAAGGATTTCCTCCCGCATGTACTTGAGGAACTTCCACAGGCTGAAGCCGGAAATCCGTGCGATCGCGCCGAGCACGACGGCAACGAAGAGAAAACAGGTGAGGTACATGGTCCCCATCAACTTGGCCAGGGAAGCGATCGATCCGAAGCCGTATTTGCCGACAGTGAATGCCATTGCGCCGAACGCGGCCAGAGGCGCGATGCGCATGATCATGCCGACAATGACGAACATCGAGTGCGAAAAGGCATCGAGAAAATGGACGACCGGTTCGGCCCGCTTTCCCATCCGCGCCAGGGCGATGCCGAACAGGATGGAAAACAGGAGTATTTGCAGAATTTCATTCCGGGCCAGCGCATCGACCACGCTGACAGGAATCATCTGCAGCAGAAACCCCGTGAACGAATCATGTTTCGCCACGGCGGTATATGAGGCGATACTTTTCGCGTCGAGCGCATGGGGGTCGATGTTCATCCCCGTTCCCGGCCCGATCAGGTTGACAGTGAACAGACCCAGCACCAGCGCAAAGGTCGACATCACTTCAAAGTAGATGAGTGCGCGCAGGCCGATGCGGCCCAGATCCTTCATATTCTCCAGCTTGGCGATGCCAAGCACGACCGTGGCGAAGATCACGGGCGCAAAGATCATCTTGATCAGCTTGATGAAGCCGTCCCCGAGGGGCTTGAACTCGGTGCCGAGCTGGGGATAGAGCACGCCGAGCGCGATACCGGCGGTGACGGCAATGAGAACCTGGACGTAAAGCGTGCCCAGCAGTTTCTTGAACTTTGACATGTTGT
>CBIHRJ010000037.1:0-58461 GCA_966212445.1 uncultured Noviherbaspirillum sp.
TCGGGCTGGCGCGGTCGTCGAACACGACGCCGGTGGTGGTGATGCGTTTCGAAGGCGAATCGCAGGAAGCGCTGGCGCGCATCCAGGGCGATTTCAAGCGCGCGATCCTCGCGGCAAAACCGGACGCGGCACTGCCGTTCTGATTGCTTTGGCGTCTGGTTCAGTGAAAGTCCTCATCGTACGCGTTTCCTCGCTGGGCGATGTGGTGCACAACATGCCGATGGTGGCCGATATCCTGCGCCATATTCCGGACGCGCAGATCGACTGGGTGGTGGAAGAGGCGTACGCCAATCTCGTACGCCTCAATCGCGGCGTGCGCCACGTGATCCCGTATGCATTGCGGCGCTGGCGCAAAAATCTGTTTGCAAAAACCACGCGCGCCGAAATGCGCGACTTCCGTCAACGCCTGCGCGCGGAAGCGTATGACATCGTCTTCGATACCCAAGGCTTGCTGAAAACCGGCTTGGTCATGCGCATGGCACGGCTGATACCGGGCGGTCAACGCGTAGGGCTCGCCAACGGCACGGAAGGGTCCGGCTATGAAGGTGCATCGCGTATTTTCCACACAATGAGTGTGCCGGTTGGCGCGCGCACCCACGCCGTGTTGCGCGGACGCCTTGTGGCTGCCGCTGCGCTCGGCTACACCGTGGATACGCCGGCTGACTTCATGCTCAGCGGGCCGGGAAGCGAAGCGCCATCCTGGTTGCCCGACCGGCCATACGTTGCATTCTTCCATGCGACCGCGCGCGCATCCAAGCAATGGGCGCCGCAGAACTGGGTGCAACTGGCGCAGATGCTCGCGAAGCGCGACATACCGGTGCTGCTGGCCTGGGGCAGCGAAGCGGAAAAGCAGGCCGCACAGGCGCTTGCCGCGCAAATGCCGAACGCGCGCGTGCTGCCGAAACTATCGATGATGGAAGCAGTGACATTCGCACAGCGCTGCGCGCTCGCCGTTGGTGTCGATACCGGCCTCACGCATATCGCCGCCGCCTATAACCGCCCCACCGTCGAGTTGTACTGCGACTCGCCGCGCTGGAAGACGGAAGGCAACTGGTCGCCGAACATCGTCAACCTCGGCGACATCGGTACGCCGCCGACGGTGGTTGAAGCCGCTGCGGCAGCACGCACGTTACTCGATCAGACTTCCGGATCCACGGCTTGAACCGCATGCGCATCCTGTATTCCGTCGCATGGTGTCTCGCCTTGCCGCTGGTGCTGGCAAGACTCTGGTGGCGCGGACGCAAAGAGTCGGGATACCGCCAGCACCTGGGCGAGCGCCTCGGTTTCTATCGGCAGCGGTTTGCTGCGCCGGTGATCTGGGTACATGCGGTTTCCGTCGGCGAGACCAGAGCTGCGGAACCCTTGATCGATGCCTTGCTCGCCGCCTACCCGCGGCACGCGATCCTGCTTACCCACATGACGCCGACCGGACGTGCGACCGGCAAAGCACTGTTCGGCAAGCACGGTGCGCGTGTGCAGCAGACTTATCTTCCCTATGACATTGGCTGGCCGGTAAGGCGTTTCCTGCGCCGGTTCACGCCGCGCATCTGCATACTGATGGAGACCGAGGTCTGGCCGAACGTGATGGCGCAATGCGTTCGCCACAAGGTGCCGGTGGCGCTGGTCAACGCGAGGCTGTCGGAACGTTCGCTGGCCAAGGCGCGGCGTCTCTCGGCGCTGATGACGGATGCGGCGAAGGCAATGTCATGTGTGGCCGCGCAAACCGAAGCGGATGGGGAGCGTTTGCGATATCTCGGGGCGCTGAATGTCCATGTCACAGGCAGCGTGAAGTTCGATGTGGCGCCGGCGCAGGAAGCATTGATCCGGGGCGCCGCGATGCGCCGCTGTTTCGGCGAGCGGCCCGTGCTGTTATGTGCGAGCACCCGTGACGGCGAAGAAGAACTGATCCTCGAAGCGCTGTCGTCGTCGACAATGGATGATGCGCTTGTCGTCATCGTCCCGCGTCATCCGCAACGTTTCGGCGAGGTGGCGCAAATGATCGTGGAGCGCGGGTTGCCGATGCAACGCCGTTCCGTATTGGGTGATGCAATGCTCGGTTCCGGCGTGCGCGTGCTGCTCGGCGATTCTATGGGTGAAATGTTCGCTTACTACGCTGCCTGCGACCTCGCTTTCATCGGCGGCAGCCTTTTGCCGCTAGGCGGTCAGAACCTGATCGAGGCGTGCGCGGTCGGCAAGCCGGTGCTGATTGGACCGCATACTTTCAATTTCGCCGCCGTGAGCGAGGATGCGATTGCGGCCGGCGCTGCGTTGCGCGTGGCCGACGCGGTGGACGTCATCAGGGAAGCGCAGCGCCTGCTGCGCGATGAGCCGACACGGAACGCGATGAGTGAGAATGCAACCGCCTTCGCCCAACAACATCGGGGTGCAACCAAGCGCACCATGGACTTGCTGCGGCCGCTGATCGGTTGATGCAATAACCGATCAGCGCCATTCGCGGTTCATTTCGCTTCCGCTTTCGTGGTTTCCTGCAGCCCGCCCCCCAGCGCCCGATACAGATCAACCGCATTGGTCAATCGCAGCAGGCGCGCCTGCACCAGCGACTGTTGCGCGGTAAACAATTCGCGCTGCGCATCGAGCACGTCGAGCGAGCTGGCGACGCCGTTCCGGTAGCGCAAGTCCGACAGCTTCAGCCGTTCGGCCTGGGCTTGCTGCACCGCGTACAGGGCATCGATCTGTTCGTCCAGCGCCGCGCGTGCAGCCAGTGCGTCGGCGACTTCGCGGAAGGCGACCTGGATCGATTTCTCGTAGTTGGCGACGGCGACGTTCTTGCGCACTTCGGCCAGGTTCAGGTTGGCGCTGTTGCGGCCGGCGTCGAAGATCGGCAGCAGCATTTGCGGCGCGAACGACCAGGTGCGTGAACCGGTTTCAAACAGGCCGGACAGTGCATTGCTCGCGGTGCCGAGTCCGGCGGTCAGAGAAATGCGCGGGAAGAACGCGGCGCGGGCTGCGCCGATATTGGCGTTCGCGGCTTTCAGCTGCAGTTCGGCGGCGCGGATGTCGGGGCGGCGGATCAGCAGGTCCGACGGCAAGCCGGCCGGGATGTCGGTGACCAGGTTTTGTTCCGACAGCGTGTGCGCCGGCGGCAGGCCGGCCAGGGGCTTGCCGACCAGCAGCGTCAGCGCATTGATGGCCTGCGCATGCTGGCGCGTCAATGCCGCCAGCGAAGCGCGTGCCGACTGCACCAGGATTTCATTCTGGCGCAGATCAAGTGCCGACGACGCGCCGACGTCGAAGCGCTGTTTCGCAAGCTGGTACGCCTGCGCGCGTCCCGCCAGCGTCTGTTTGGCGAGCGCATACTGTTCGTCGAAAGCGCGTTCGGCCAGATAGGCCTTCGCCACTTCCGCCACCAGTGCGATGCGCGCCGACTGTGCGGCTTCTTCGGTTGCCAGGTATTGCGCGAGCGCTGCGTCATTGAGACTGCGTACGCGGCCGAAGAAGTCCAGTTCGAAAGCGGCCAGGCCGAGCCCGACCTGGTAGCTGCTGTTGACGGTCGAGCGGCCGCTGGCCGACAGGCTTGCCGGCGTGCGCGAGCGTGATTCGCCGGCGGTGACGTTCAGGTTCGGCAGCAGGTCTGCCGACTGGACGTTGTACAGCGCTCGCGCTTCTTCGATGCGCAATGCGGCGGTGCGCAGGTCGCGGTTGTTGATCAGCGCTTCGGCAATCAGCGTCTGCAGCCGCTGGTCCGGGAAGAAATTGCGCCAGCCGGTGGCGGTGGCATTGCCTTGCGCGGTGCCGGTCGGATAGACGGTTGCCACAGGCGCTGCCGGGCGCTGATAGGTCGGCGCCAGCGAGCAGCCGCCGAGCACACTGGCCGCCAGCAGGGAAAGGGTCAGTCGCTTCATCATGGATTGTTTTCCTCTTGCAGATGCGAGTGCTCGACATAGAAACGGCGCTGACGCTCGCTGCCCTTGAAGATGCGCCGAACCACCACGAAGAACACCGGTACCAGGAACACCGCGAGTACCGTCGCCGTGATCATGCCGCCCATCACGCCGGTGCCGATTGCGCGCTGGCTGGCGGAACCGGCCCCGGACGCGATCACCAGCGGCAGCACGCCGAGGATGAACGCGAGCGAGGTCATGATGATCGGACGGAAGCGCAGGTGCACCGCTTCCAGCGTCGCATCGATCAGGCTCTTGCCCTGCGCCTGAAGGTCTTTTGCGAACTCGATGATCAGGATGGCGTTCTTCGCCGACAGGCCGATGATGGCGATCAGGCCGACCTTGAAGTAGACGTCGTTCGGCATGCCGCGCAGCGTCGCGCCGAGCAGTGCGCCGAGCACGCCAAGCGGTACCACCAGCAGCACCGACAGCGGGATCGAAGTGCTTTCGTACAAGGCCGCCAGCACCAGGAACACCGCGATCAGCGACAACGCGAACAATGCCGGCGCTTGCGAGCCCGAGGTCTTTTCTTCGAGCGAGCCGCCGGTCCATTCGTAGCCGAGGCCCAGCGGTAGTTGCGCGGCCAGCCTTTCCATTTCCGCCATCGCCTCGCCGGTACTGCGGCCCGGCGCAGCATCGCCGGAAATCTTCATCGCCGGATAGCCGTTGTAGCGCGTCAATTGCACCGGGCCGGTGATCCATTGCGTGCTCGCAAACGACGAGAACGGCACCATCTCGCCGCGCGTATTGCGCACGTACAGGCGCAGCAGGTCTTCCGGCTGCATGCGGCGCGGCGCGTCGGCTTGCACGATCACGCGCTGCTGCCTGCCCTGGTTGGGGAAGTCGTTGACATAGGACGAACCGAAGGCGGTCGACAGCACGCTGTTGATGTCGGCAAACGACAGGCCGAGCGCATTGGCCTTGTCGCGGTCGATATTCAACTGCAACTGCGGCGTGTCTTCCAGGCCTTCCGGACGCACGCCCTTGAGCACCGGGCTCTTCGCCGCCATGCCGAGCAACTGGTTGCGTGCGGCGAGCAGCGCTTCATGGCCGAGGCCGCCGCGGTCCTGCAGACGGAAGGTGAAGCCGGTGGCGTTGCCGAGCTCGCGGATCGGCGGCGGATTGACCGGGAAGATGATCGCGTCGCGGATCTGCGACAGGGCGCCGAAGGCGCGGCCTGCAATCGCGGTTGCCGAGTCGTTGGGGCCGCGTTCGCTCCAGTCCTTGAGCGGTGTGAACACCAGGCCGGCGTTCTGGCCGCTGCCGGAAAAGCTGAAGCCGGCGACCGCCACCGTGCGCGCGATCGGCGGCTGCTTCAGGTAGTAGTCCTCGACCTGCTTGATCACGTCCAGCGTGCGGTTGGCGCTGGCGCCCGGCGGCAGCTGGACGTTGGTGATCAGGTAACCCTGGTCTTCGATCGGCAGGAAGGACGACGGCAGGCGCGCGTAGAGCAGCGCGACGCAGGCGATGATGACGCCGTAGATCACCATGTAGCGTCCGGTCTTGCCGAGTATGCGCGCGACGAAGCCCTGGTAGCCGTTGGCGGTGCTGTGGAAGCCGCGATTGAACCAGCCGAAGAAGCCGCGTTTCTCGTGATGGTGGCCAGCCTCGACCGGCTTGAGCAGCGTCGCGCACAGCGCCGGCGTGAGCGACAGTGCCATCAGCGCCGAGAACAGCATCGACGACACCATCGACAGCGAGAACTGGCGGTAGATCGCGCCGACCGCGCCGCCGAAGAAGGCCATCGGGATGAACACCGCGACCAGCACCAGCGTGATGCCGACGATGGCGCCGGTGATCTGTCCCATCGCCTTGCGGGTGGCGTCGCGCGGCGACAGGCCTTCCTCGCTCATGATGCGTTCGACGTTTTCCACCACCACGATCGCATCGTCGACCAGGATGCCGATCGCCAGCACCATGCCGAACATGGTCAGCACGTTGATCGAGAAGCCGAACGCGGCCATCGCGGCGAAGGTACCCATCAACGCGACCGGCACCACGATGGTCGGGATCAGCGTGTAGCGGATGTTCTGCAGGAACAGGTACATCACGAGGAACACCAGCACCACCGCTTCCAGCAGCGTCTTGACCACTTCCTCGATCGAGATCTGCACGAACAGCGAGGTGTCATAGGGAATGTCGTACGTCACGCCGGCCGGGAAGTAGCGCGACAGTTCTTCCATCTTGGCGCGCACCGCCTTGGCGGTCTGCAAGGCATTGGCGGTCGGCGACAGCAGCACGCCGACGGCTGCGGTGGGTTTGCCGTTCAGGCGCGCGGAGGTGGCATAGGCCTGGCCGCCGATCTCGATGCGGGCGACATCGCGCAGCCGCACTGTGGAACCGTCGGGATTGGCGCGCAGTACGATATCGCCGAATTCTTCCGGCGTCGCCAGTTGGCCGGTGACCACGACCGGCGCCGAAATCTGTTGCGAACTCGGGTTCGGCAAGTCGCCCAACGTGCCGGATGCCACCTGCGCGTTCTGTGCGCGGATGGCGGCAGCGACGTCGGCCGGCGTCAGTTTCAGGCCGACCAGTTTGGCCGGATCGATCCAGACGCGCATTGCGCGCTCGGTGCCGAACAGTTGCGCCTGGCCGACGCCGGGCACGCGCTTGATTTCATTGAGCACGTTGCGCGATAGATAGTCGCCCAGCGCAACCGGATCGAGCCGGCCGTCGGAAGACGATAGCGTCGTGAACAGCAGGAAGTTGCTGCGTGCCTTGGTCACCTGCACGCCTTGCTGCGCAACCGCCTGCGGCAGGCGCGCCTCGACCCGCTTGATGCGGTTCTGCACGTCGACGGCGGCCAGGTCGGGATTGGTGCCGGGCAGGAAAGTAACCGTGATCTGCGCCTGGCCGCTGGCCTGGCTCTGCGACTCCATGTACTGCAGGCCGTCGGCGCCGTTTATTTCCTGCTCGATCAAACTGGTCACGCTGTCTTCGAGCACGGCGGCGGTGGCGCCCGGATAGACCGCGGTGATCTGGACCGACGGCGGTGCGATGGTCGGATATTGCGCCACCGGCAGGCTCGTGATCGACAGCGCGCCGGCGAGCAGGATGAAGAGGGCGATGACCCAGGCGAACACCGGGCGATCGATGAAAAACTTTGCCATGCGGGACTCCCGTTATTTGGCGTTGGGCTTCTGGCCGGCCTGCGCTCCTGTAGCTTCCGGTGCATTCGCCTGCGCGGTCTTCCAGGGAACCGGCTTCACGGCCGCGCCCGGCTTCACTTTCTGCAAGCCTTCGACGACCACCCGTTCGCCGCTCTTCAGGCCGTCGCTGATGATCCACTTGCTGCCTTCGACGGAGCCGGTCTTCACCGGACGCAGCGCCACCTTGCCATCGTCGCCGACGACGTAGACGCTAGCGCCGGACGGATCGCGCACCACTGCCTGTTGCGGCACGGTGATCGTGTTTTCCGCCACCGCCTGCTCGATGCGGGCGCGCACATACATGCCCGGCAGCAGCATCTTGTCCGGATTCGGCACTTCGGCGCGCAGCGTGATCGCGCCGGAGCTTTCGTCTACCGACACGTCCGAGAACAGCAGCTTGCCGGGATGCGGATACACGCTGCCGTCTTCCATGACGATGGTGACTTTCGCCTGGTCCTTGCCGACCCTCTTGAGGCGACCGTCGGCCAGTGCGCGGCGCAACTGCAGCACTTCGCTGCTGGACTGGGTCAGGTTGACGTAGATCGGATCGAGCTGGCGGATCGAAGCCAGCGGCGTCGCTTCGCCCTGGCCGACCAGCGCACCCTCGGTCACTTGCGCGCGGCCGATGCGGCCGGAGATGGGGGCGGTGACCGTCGCGTAGCCGAGGTTGAGGCGCGCGGTCTGCTGCGCGGCCTTGGCAGCGGCGAGATCGGCGGCGGCCTGTTTCTGCGCGGTCAGCGCTTCGTCGTATTCCTGCTTGCTGATCGCATTGGTCTCGACCAGCGGCTTGTAGCGCTGCACTTTGAGGTTGGCCTGCGCCAGGTTGGCTTCGGCGCGCGCGACCGTTGCTTGCGTGCTCTGGTACGCAGCCTCATACGGACCCGGATCAATGCGGAACAATACGTCGCCTGCCTTGACGTCGCTGCCTTCGCGGAACACGCGCTTGAGCACGATGCCGGGCACGCGCGCGCGGACCTGCGCCGCACGTGTCGCTTCGAGGCGGCCGGGCAGTTCGTTCGACACCACTACCCGTTCCGGCTCGACCGTGACTACCGCGACCTCGGGCGGCGGCGGCATGCCGCCGGCAGGAGTCTGCGCATTGCCTGTCTCGTTGCCGCAGGCCGATAGCAGGAACAACATCCATAATGCCGCGGCAACGCGCGGAAAATGACGATTTGAATTCATGGACTCTCGCACTTTCAGGTTGTGTTGCAAGACCGGGCTCGGCAGTGAGGAACAAAAGAACCCTGCCGCGCCAGAAAAGTAAATGTCATCCCGAGCATCGCGAGGGATCTCCCGCCGTAGCGATCGGGTAGACGGAGGAAATTTCTCGCCGCGGTCGAAATGACAGTGAAATTCTTGAGACAGTCGCGCCAACACCATGGTGCGCGGCAAGATTGGTTTTTCCGGCAGCAATCGGCTATTCTACATACATTCACGAATGTATGTATCGGCGCGCCGCAGCGGTTTCCATGGCAGCCGGTTTCAAGATAATAGCCCGAACCGCGAAAATCGATTTGCCATGGCCAGATCCACCAAGGAAGAAGCGCTGGAAACGCGCAACCGGATTCTCGACGCCGCCGAGGAGGTGTTCCATGCGCGTGGCGTTGCCGGCACCTCGCTGGCCGATATTGCGCAGGCGGCCGATGTGACGCGCGGCGCAATTTACTGGCACTTCCGGAACAAGAGCGACCTGTTCGACGCAATGTGTGAGCGGGTGCGGCTGCCGATGGAGGCGATGGTCGAGGCCAACGCCGAAGCGGATGAACCGGATCCGCTGGGCCAGTTGCGCGCGACTTGTATCTTCGTGCTGAAGGAGGCGGTGCGCAATCCGCATTCGCGCAAGGTGTTTGACATCCTGTTCCACAAATGCGAATTCGTCGACGACGCCGATCCCATTGTGAAGCGGCAAAAGGAGTCCTTTCAGAAAGGTTCGGAAAACATCGAGCATATCCTGCGCAATGCCATCGCCCGCGGGCAATTGCCGGCCGACCTCGATCTGCGGCTGGCGGGCGCGATGCTGCATGCCGCCGTCGACGGCCTCCTCAACAACTGGCTGTTTTCGCCCGCCAGCTTCAACCTCGCGGCTAACGCCGAAAGACTGATCGACGGCTGCTTCGACACCCTGCGTTACGCATCTTCGCTCAGGAAACAGGCGGCAAAAACATGATTCCCATTGTGCAGTGCGGCGACGATTTGTTGCTCAAAAGCACTATTTTTTGACCTGCCTCGGTTAAAATGCCTTCACTGTGACCGCCAGGCAATAGGCGGAAGCGTAGCAAGCGAACTCCCTTGCGGGTTGCGCCGGTTACTTCGAGCAAGGGTCATCAGATGCGCCGTCAGTTTGGATGTTCCGGAAAGCCATCAGCATTGCGCCGCCGCGTGGCGCTGTGCACGGTCGCGTTTGCAGCCATCGGTCAGCAGTGCGCGTTGGCAGAAGACGATCCTCGGATTGACCTGGTTGCCCTACCGATCGAACGTCTGTTGACGCTGGAGGTGTATACCGCGTCGAAGTTCGTGCAAAAGCTGAGCGATGCGCCAACCGCCGTCTCGGTCGTCACCGCGGCGGATATCAAGGCCTTCGGCTGGCGCAACCTGGCTGACATCCTGCGCAGCATGCGCGGCTTGTATGTCAGCAACGACCGCAATTACAGCTACCTGGGTGCGCGCGGTTTCCTGCGTCCCGGAGACTACAACACACGCTTCCTGCTGCTGATCGACGGCAACCGCAACAATGACGGCGTGTTCGACCAGGCGTCGATCGGTAGCGAATTCATCCTCGACGTCGACCTGATCGAACGGGTGGAGTTTGTTCCCGGGCCCGGCTCGTCGATCTATGGGGCGAATGCGTTCTTCGGCGTCATCAACGTCATTACCAAGCGCGGGCGGGATCTGGGCGGCGCCCAGGCATCGGTCGAGGCCGGCAGTTACGGCGCGCGCAAGGTGCGAGCGAGCTACGGAATGCGCAGCGAGAACGGCGCCGAATTGCTGCTGTCAGCCAGCGCTTACCGCGAACATGGACAGGATCTTTACTACCCCGAGTTCGATTCGCCGGCCAACAACAACGGCATTGCGCAACACCTCGACCATGACCGCAGCGAAAGCTTCTTCATGAAAGGAGCGATGGGGCCGTTCAGCCTCGCTGTCGCACACAGCGAACGCAGCAAGGGCATTCCGACCGCGTCCTTCGGCCAGGCATTCAACGATCCCCGCTCGCATACGGTCGATACGCAGAGAACGGTCGATTTCGGCTACCGCACCGCGCTGTCCGGGCATACCGATTTTTCATCGCGGTTGTACTGGGGACGCTACGACTATCTCGGCGACTACGTGTACGATACTCCGCCGCTGACCGTCAACCGCGACGGTACGCGCTCGCGCTGGTGGGGGATGGAAGCCAAGTTCGTCAACCAGAGTTTCGCCGGCCACAAGCTGGTGTTCGGCGCCGAGTACCTGCGCGACTACCGGCGCGAACAGTTCAACTTCGATGTCGATCCCTACGCGATTAACCTGGATGACCGCAGGTCGGGACGCCGCGCGGGCGTCTATGCCCAGGATGAAATCGCGTTGCGCGACGATCTGCTGCTCAATGCCGGCATGCGCTACGATCGCAACACGACGACCGGCGGCACCTTCAATCCTCGCGTGGCGCTGATCAAGAAACTGACCGGCGACACCACGCTCAAGGCCTTGTACGGCCGGGCCTTTCGCGCGCCGAATGCATACGAGCTGTACTACGCTTTTCCGGGCGAGGGCGGCCAGAAGGCCAATCCGACTCTTCGGCCCGAGCGCATACGCACGGTCGAGTTGAGCGCGGAGCATTACTTATCGGCCGATGCACGGATAACCGCATCGATTTTCCATAACCGCGTGTCCGACCTGATCACGCAGACCATGGATCCCGCGGACGGACTGCTGGTGTTCCACAACGTGAGCCGGGCAAGTGCGCACGGGGCGGAAATCGAATTTGAAAAGACATGGACGCACGGCGCCATGCTGCGCACCAGTTACAGCTGGCAAAAGACGCGCGATACTGCAAGCGGCGCGGAGCTGGCAAATTCCCCGCGCCATCTTGCGAAGTTCAACCTGTCGACGCCGGTGCCCGGTTCGGTCTGGCGGGCCGGGGTAGAAACCCAGTACGTCGGCAGCCGCCGCACCCTGCAGAGCACGACAGGGGACTATTGGCTGGTGAACCTGACGCTGTCGTCGATCCGCCTTGCGACCGGCCTGGAAGTCTCTGCCAGCGTCTACAACCTGTTCGATCGCCGCTATGCCGATCCGGGTGCGGAAGAGCACCAGCAGGATAGTATTCCGCAAGACGAGCGGACGTTCCGCCTCAAGCTGGTCTACACATTCTGATGGCGGGCATGGCGGCCGGAACGACCCATTGGATTGCGCGGTGCCTGATATGCACCGGCCTGATGCTGCCGTTTCAGGTGTCTGCCCAGCAGGTCCCGGAGTATGATCTGAAGGCGGCATTTGTCTACAACTTCGCATTGTTTACCAACTGGCCACCCGGCACGTCCTTCGAAGGCAACAGCTTGAATCTCTGCTTCCATCCGTCCAGCCCGCTGCGCGACGCCTTCGCGGGACTGACAGGCAAACTGGTCAACGGCCGCAAAATCGTGTTGCGGCAGCCGGTCACGACAGACGAATTTGCCGCCTGCCACGTCCTGTTCACAGGAAGCGTCGACCGCGACCGCTGGCCTCAGGTCAGGCAGGCATTGGCCGGCGCTGCCGTATTGACGGTCAGCGACGACGAAGAGATCGGGCATGCCGGCAGCATCGTTACCCTAGTGATGGAGGGGCAGCGCGTCGTGTTCGACATCGATTTGCAGGCGGCGCGGCCGACAAGGCTGATGCTCAGTTCCAAACTGTTGCGCCTGGCGCGCAAGGTGCAATGAACGGCCGGCCGCTTTCCCGCTCGCCACGTCTTGGCCGCTGGATGGAGCTGGCCAACCTGATGACGGCCGGCGCCGCGCTGCTGGTCGCGAGCATCCTGCTGATCCTGTTCCAGTTCATTTCCCTGCGCAGCGCCCTGGTCGAGGACCTCACTGTGCAGGCGCGCATCGTCGGCGAAAACAGCGTTGCCGCATTGCTGTTCCACGACAGCCGCGCCAGCGCAGAAACCCTGGCCGTGCTGGCCGCCTCGCCGGCAGTCGAGGCGGCTGCCGTCCTCAGCAAGGAAGGAAAGCCGCTCGCCTCCTACCGTCGCGATGGCGTCGCCGAGGTTCAACTTCCGCCAACCTTGCTGGAGCGCTCAGGACACGATTTCACATTCAGTCACATCCAGTTGGCGCGGCGCGTAGAGGTCGACGGGCGCGACATCGGTGTTGTCGCCATTCGCGCCAGCCTCGACCAGTTGTACGCGCGTCTGGCGGGTTACGCCGGACTCACGCTGGCGGTTGCAATGGGCTCGCTGGCGGTTGCCTACCTGCTGGTAGCGCGCATGAGGCGGGTGGTCAAGACCGCCGAAGCCCATCTCGACTACCTGGCCCACGTCGACTCCGTCACCGGCCTGCCCAACCGGCACACGTTCAACGAGCGCATGTCGGCGGCACTGGAAACGGTCGACCAGTTCGGCGGAAGCGCCAGCCTGCTCCTGATCGACCTCGACAATTTCAAGATCGTCAATGACACCCTGGGCCATCACAGTGGCGACGCACTGTTGAAACTGGTTGCGCGGCGCCTGCTGGAATGCTTGCGCAGCGGCGACGTCATCTGCCGCATCGGTGGCGACGAGTTCGCAGTGGTGCTGGAATCGGCGACGGCGCGCAAGGCGGCAGCCGTGGCGGAAAAAGTGCTGGCCGTGCTTGCCGCACCGTTCGACGTCGACGTGCATGAGATTTACGTCACCGCCAGCGTCGGCATCAGCACTTATCCGGATGACGCCCGCGATCTGGAAACCCTGACGCGCAACGCCGATACCGCCATGTACCAGGCCAAGGGCAAGGGCAAGAATGCGTACGAAATGTTTCATCCCGAGCTGGACCAGCGGGTACAGAAACGCATGTCGCTGGAGATGAACCTGCGCAAGGCGATCGGCCGCGACGAACTCCTGCTCTACTACCAGCCGCAGGTCAGCCTGCGCGATGGCCGGCTGGTCGGAGTGGAAGCGCTATTGCGCTGGAAACACCCGGAACTCGGCCTCGTCAGCCCGGCGGAATTCATCCCCGTGGCCGAGGAAAGCGGCCTGATCGTGCCGATCGGGCGCTGGGTGTTGCGCACTGCCTGCAAACAGGCGGCGGCGTGGCGCGACGCCGGGCTCGGCACGATCAATGTGTCGGTCAATCTCTCCGCGCGCCAGACGCGCGACGGGCATCTCGTCCATGACATTCTCGATGCGTTGCGCCAGGCCGGATTGTCGCCCGCGCAACTGGAACTGGAAATCACCGAGACGGTGCTGATGGACAACGTGCATGCCAATGTCGACATGCTGCACCGCCTGCAGACCGAAGGCATTCGCCTCGCGATCGACGACTTCGGCACCGGCTACTCTTCCATGGCCTATCTCAAGCGCTTTCCGATCGACCAGGTGAAGATCGACCGCACCTTCGTGCGCGATATTCCCGGCGACGGCGACGACGAAGCGATCACGACGGCGATCATTGCGATGGCGCACAGCCTCGGGCTGTCGGTCGTGGCGGAAGGTGTGGAGACGGCGCAGCAGCTGGAGTTCTTGCGTAATGCAGGCTGCGACATCATGCAGGGGTTTTATTTTGCGGAACCGAAGCCGCCGGAGCAGATGGTGGAGTTCCTCGAGGCGCGGGTCGGTGCGACGGAGGCGGTGTTGCGGTGACGTGGTGATCGCATCACCGTGGTGTTCCTTCCCTCTGCAAGAGGGAAGGAACAGTGAGGCGATACATCCGGTGCTTACTGCGTCAGCAAGGTATTCACCTTGATCAGGTCTTCCTCGTTCAACGAGCCCGCCGCTGCCTTCAGGCGCAGGCTGTTGACGATGGTATCGTAGCGCGCACGCGCGAGGTCCTTGCGGGTCGAATACAACTGCTGCTGTGCGTTCAGCACGTCGATGTTGATGCGCACGCCGACCTGGTAACCGAGGCGGTTGGATTCCAGTGCGGACTGGCTCGACACTTCCGCGGCTTCCAGCGCGCGTACCTGCGCCAGTCCGGAAGTCACGCCGAGGAAGGCCTGGCGTGCAGCCTGCGCGGCGACGCGGCGCACGTTCTCGAGGTCGGCACGGGCCTTGTCTTCGAGTGCGATCGTCTCACGCACGCGGCTGTCGACCGCGAAGCCGGCAAACAGCGGGATGTTCCATTGCACGCCGATGGCATTGGTGTCGGATATGGTGCCGATCGCGCTGGTGGCGCTGGCGCTCTGGTTCGAGTGATTGCGGCTGGCGACTAGGTCGACCGTCGGATAATGGCCGGCACGGCTCTTCTTGATCTCGCGCTGCGCGATCTCCACTGCGATCTGCTGACCCACCACGCCGTAGTTCTGTTGCTCCGCGCTCTGCACCCATGGTTCGGCCGCAGTCGGTTCCGGCGCGCTCAGTTTGACGCCGGGACGCATGCCGGCGAGGTCGCCGGCAGGCTTGCCGATGATCTGCCGCAGCGCCGCGCGCTTGATCTCCAGATCGCTCTGCGCCGCCAGTTCCTGTGCAATCACCAGGTCGAAACGCGCCTGCGCTTCATGGGTGTCGGTGATGGTGGCGGTGCCCACCTCGAAATTGCGCTTGGCCGACGCGAGCTGTTCGGTGATCGCGGTCTTTTGCGCCTGGACCGCGGCCAGCGTGTCCTGCGCGGCGAGCACGTCGAAGTAGGCTTGCGCAACGCGCACGATCAGGTCCTGCTGCGCTTGCGCGAACTGCGCTTCGGTGACTGCGACCGACAACTTCGACTGCTGGTAGGTTTCCCAGTTGGCGACCCGGAACAGCGGCTGCGCCAGCGACACCGTGTAGCCGTGCGAGTTGATGTCGCGGTTGATCGACGCGCCGCCCGACGACGCGTCCAGGTCGGAGCGGTTGTAGCTGCCGCCGGCGCCGATGGTCGGCAGCAGTCCTGCGCGTCCCTGCACGACCTTCTGTTCGCCCGCCGCTCGCGCCGCCCGCGCGCTGGCATACTGCGCGTCGTTGGCCAGGGCTTCCTTGTACACCTGCAGCAAATCGGTGGCGTGTGTATTGAACGACAGGAAGGTACCGGCAATCAGGGCAGCGAGTACAGAAGGGCGCATAGGGTTCTCCGAGGGAAGCGAAAGCAGGTTAATAGGTCGGCATCGTGCCATCGACCTGCAGCGCCCAGGCATGGACGCCGCCGGTCAGGTTTGTCACTTGCGTGAAACCGTTGTGTTCGAGGAAGGATGCGACCGACATGCTGCGTGCGCCGTGATGGCAGATGCAGACGATCTCCGCGTCGTCGTCCAGTTCCTGCAAGCGTGCCGGCACCGAGTTCATCGGCATCGGCAGCGAACCCTCGATATGGCAGGTCTGGAATTCCCACGGCTCGCGCACATCCAGCAGTACCGGCCTGGCGCGCGATTCGTCGGCAAGCCAGGCTGCAAGTTCGGGTGCGGTGATCGTTTGCATCGACAGTCCTCAGAAGGTGAAATGCGAAGGCGCCAGCGCTTCGCGCAGCGGCTTCACATCGGTTTCGAAAATCTTGATGGTGTTGTAGGCGGCGTCGGACACGCGGGTGACGATCTGGGCTGACATCACCGGCGATTCGCCGATGATTGCGAAGATGCGCCCGCCCACCTTGATCTGCTGCAGGAAGGTGTCCGGCAGCACAGGCAGCGAGCCGGAAATCACGATGGCGTCGTACGGCGCTTCGGTACCGGCATTGGCCCAACCCTGCGCGCCGTTACCAAGTGCGACATCGACGTTGGCCACGCCGTAGCTGGCCAGGTTTTTCGCTGCCATCTCCTTGAGTTCGGGATTGATCTCCACCGTGGTCACGTAGCGTGCGCGGTGTGCCAGCAGTGCCGCCATGTAGCCCGAACCGGCGCCGATTTCGAGCACATGCTCATGCTTCCTGATGCCCATTTCCTGCAGGATGCGCGCTTCCAGCTTCGGCGTGAACATGCGTTCGCCGCCCGGCAGCGGGATCTCGGTATCCATGAAAGCCAGGCTCTTGTAGGCAGCCGGCACGAAGGCTTCACGCTTGACCACGACCAGCAGTTCGAGGATTTCCGGATCGAGCACGTCCCAAGTGCGGATCTGCTGTTCGATCATGTTGAAGCGGGCTTTTTCGATATTCATTTCGGCACTCGATGGGTTAGGGAACAAACGCGCTATTTTATCAAACGGCATCGTCGTTTTTGCTCTGCAGCACGGGTTTCGCGGTCCCGCCGTAACGCGGGTCAGGATCGCCCTGGCGCCACTTGCGGCGAGTCCACGCCGCAAAATCGTCGAGGTAGGTATAGATCACCGGCACCACCACCAGCGTCAATAGTGACGAAGTGATAATGCCGCCGATCACCGCCTGCCCCATCGGCGCCCGCTGTTCCGACCCTTCACTCAGACCGAACGCCAGCGGCACCATGCCGAACACCATCGCCAGCGTGGTCATCAGGATCGGGCGCAGCCGCACGTGCGCCGCTTCCAGCAGCGCTTCGGTGCGTTCGGCGCCGGCCTTGCGCGCCTGGTTGGCGAAGTCGACCAGCAGGATTGCATTCTTGGTCACAAGGCCCATCAACATGATGAAGCCGATGATGGAAAACATGTTCAGCGTCGAGTGGAAGATCATCAGCGCCAGGAACACGCCGATCAGCGTCATCGGCAAGGCCGACATGATCGCCACCGGCTGCAGGAAGCTGGCGAACTGCGAGGCCAGGATCATGTAGATGAAGATCACTGCCAGCGCTAGCGCCGACAGCGCATAGCCGAAGGACTCCTGCATGTTCTTGGCCGAGCCGCCGAGCCGGTAGCGGTAGCCGGGCTGCCAGTCGATGCTGTCGAGCGCGCGCTTGACGTCGGCGCCGACCTCGCCGGCGGAGCGGCCCACCACGTTGGCCGACAGTTCGACCTCACGGTTGAGGTCGCGCCGGTTGATCTGGTTGGCGCCGGTGGACGGCGTGATGCTCGCCACCTGGCGCAGCGGCACCATTTTCGGCGTGCCGTCGGCGTTGGTCTGGGAACTGGCCAGCATCAGGCGCGACAGGTCTTCCGCGCTGTTGCGGTCGGACGGCGCGAGGCGCACCATGACGTTGTAATTTTCTTCGTCCGGCGCGCGCCAGGTGGTCGCTTCCTCGCCCGCCAGCAAGGGTCGCAATGCGCCGCCGATCTGCGCCACGCCGATGCCGAGGTCGGCGGCGATGTCGCGCTTCGGCGCCACCGAAATCGTCGGCTTTTCCGCCTTCAGGCTGGAGTCGAGATCGACCACGCCGGGTATCGCCCGCAGCTTGCGCAGCGCCTCGTCGGTGAGCCGTGCCAGTTCCTTCAGGTCGGTGCCCTGCAGGCTCAGCCGCAGCTGCTTGCTGTCGCCGCCGACGCCGTCGAGCGAGCCGATGTGCGTGACGGTGATGCCCGCCACCTGTAGCAGGCGCTCGCGCAGGGGCGCACTCATCTGCAGCGTGCTGCGCGAACGCTCCTTGCGAGGCACCAGCCGGATGAAGGTGGTGACATAATTCTTGCCCTGCGCGGCGCCGGTATTGATGGTGGTGTAGATGTCCTGCACTTCCGGGAACTCGCGCAGCACAGCTTCCACCTGGCGCGCCTTGGTCTCGGTGAATTCCAGCGAGGAACCGACCGGGGTGTAATAGGTGACGCCGGTTTCCGAATAGTCGGCCTGCGGCACGAACTCGGAACCGATCAGGCCGCTGGCCGGAATCGCCAGCCCGACGACGAAGGTGACGACTGCGATCAACAGCGTCAACACGCGCCGCTTCAGCGACCACGCCAGCATGCGCTGGTAGGCGCGCGACATCCATTGCACCAGGCGGTCGAACTGGCCCAGCACGCGACCTATCGTGCGGTCATACCAATTCCTGCGGCCGCCGTGTTCACCATGCACAGCTGGATCGGGCCAGACCGAGGACAGCATCGGGTCGAGCGTGAACGACACGAACATCGAGATCAGCACCGCCGCCACGACCGTGACGCCGAACTGGTGGAAGAAGCGGCCGATGATGCCGCCCATGAAGCCGACCGGCAGGAACACCGCGACGATCGACAGCGTGGTGGCCAGCACCGCGAGGCCGATCTCATTGGTGCCTTCCAGTGCCGCCGTCTTGTGGGCCTTGTACCTGCCGTTGATCTTCATGCCGGCATGGCGCACGATGTTTTCGCGCACTACGATCGCATCGTCGATCAAGAGGCCCACGCACAGCGATAGCGCCATCAGCGTGATCATGTTGATGGTGAAGCCGAACGCGTACATGAACAGGAAGGTGCCGATGATCGCGATCGGCAGCGTGAGGCCGGTGATCACCGTCGAGCGCCAGCTGTTGAGGAACAGGAACACGATCAGGATGGTCAGCGCGGCGCCTTCGAGCATGGTGCGGCGCACGTTGTCGACGCCGGTGCGGATCTGGCGCGAACTGTCCTGGATGATGTCGATCTTGACGCCGGGGTAGAGCGTATTCAGGCGCGGCTGCAATTCCTTCAGCGCCTCCCTCATGCCGTCGGCGACCTCGATGGTGTTCTGGCCCTGCGCCTTCAGCACCGACAGCGCCAGCGTGCGCTGGCCGTTGTACAGCGCCAGGCTTTCCTGTTCTTCCTGGCCGTCGACGATGGTGGCGATCTGCGACAGTGTGACCGGCTGGCCGCCGCGGCGGGCAACGATGATGCGGCCGAAGTCTTGCGGATCCTTGACCTTGCCCTGGATCTGCACCACCTTTTCGTTGGCATCGGAACGGATCGCGCCGGTCGGCAGTTCCTGGTTTTCATTGCGCAGTGCATTGATCACCTGGTCGATGCCGATGCCGAGCGCTTCCATCTCGCCAGGCCTTACATAAACCTGGATCTCGCGCTTGACGCCGCCGACCAGCGACACCGAGCCGACGCCGCGCACGTTTTCCAGTCGCTTCTTCACCACCTGGTCGGCGATCGCGGTCAGTTCACGCATGTCGCGCGGCCGCAGCTTGTCGTCATTGGTGACCGAGATCGCGACGATGGGCCGGTCGGCCGGGTCGTAGCGCATCACCCGCGGTTCCTTGACTTCCTTGCGGAACAGCGTCTTCACCATTGCCACTTTTTCGCGCACGTCCTGCGCCGCCTGCGCCGGGTCGATGGTCAGGTCGAATTCGATGATGACGACCGAACTGCCTTCGTAGGAACGCGAAAACAGGTTCTTGATGCCGTTGATGGTGTTGACGGTTTCCTCGACCTTGCGCGTGATGTCGGATTCGACCGTCTCCGGCGATGCACCGGGATAGTCGGTCTGCACCACGACCACCGGGAAGGTGACGTCCGGGAACTGGTCGACGCGCAGGCGCTGGTAGGAGAACAGTCCGAGCACCACGAACGCAACCATCATCATGGTCGCGAGGACAGGATTGCCGATGCTGATGCGTGTAAACCACATGGAGATGTTCTGTCAGCGAATGCTCATTGAGCGGAGGCCGGGGCGTTGTTCTGCGCGAACTTGACCATTGCGCCGGCGGGCAGGTTGCCGAGATTGGTTTTCACGATCTGCGCGCCGTTGGCGAGTCCGTCGAGGATTTTCACCGCGTCTCCTTTTCCGTCGTTGCCCTTGATACCGAGCGTGACCGGCTTCTTCACCAGCTTGCCGTTCTCGATCGCGTAGACGAAGGTGTTGTCACCTTCCTTCTGGACCGCGGCCAGTGGAACGGTCAGCACGCCTTCCTTCTTCGTCGTTGTCAGTTTCGCTTCACCGAACATCCCGGCACGCAGCAAACCCTGCGGATTGTCGACCTGCACGTAGACCATGATGGAACGCGATCCGGCCTGGGTGGATGGATTGATGCGTACTACCTTGCCCGTAAGCGGAAGCGGCATGCCTTCGACTTTCACCTGCACTTCCTGCCCCAGAGACACATTCATGATGTCGGCGGCCGGCACCGGCGCTTCCATTTCCATCTGGTCCAGGTCGACCACATCGAGCAGGCGGTTGTCGGCCGAGACCTTTTCGCCCGGCTGCACCGTGCGGCTGCTGACGAGGCCGGAAATCGGCGCACGGACGATGGTGTCGGCCAGCGCCTTCTGCGCGACATCGAGTGCACCGCGCGCAGATTCCACGTTCGCGCGTGCAATGTCGAACTGGCTGGCAGCATTGTCGAATGCCGTCTTGGAAATGAAGCCCTTGTCGAGCAGTGCCTTGTTGTTGTCGCGCGCTTTGGTGGCGATGTCGAGCTGGCCGCGCGCCGCTTGCACCGCACCTTTGGCCTGATCGACACGCGCCTGGTAGTCGCTGTTGTCCATCCTGACCAGTACCTGTCCCGCTTTCACCGCTTCGCCCTCGCGCACCAGCACCTCGCGTACGGTGCCGGGTACGGTTGCTTTCACGCTGGCCTGGTTGAGCGCGCGCAGCGTGCCGGACAGCGGCATCAACTGCCGCAGTTCACCGGGCTTGACCTGCACCACGTCGGTCGGTAGGAACTCCAGGAAGCTGGGCGATTGCGAAGCGAGCGCTACCGGGGGCGCAGCCGGGCGCGACTGCTTTTTCAGCATGGCCGCGGCAACGCCGGCCGCCAGCAGGCAGGAAACAAGAATGATCCAGAAGGAGCGTCGTTTCAGCATGGGGTATCCGTTCAGTCCGCATGCGCCGGGCTATCGCGCAGCACGCCATGCAGGAACAGGTCGATAAAACTGTTGAGGTAGTCCTCGGGCGATACCGGATCGAGGCGGCAACTGCCGAACGAATGCTTCCACATCATCAGCATCAGCATCGGTGCGCACACCACGCTCTTCGCCTGGTTGACATCGATCTTGCGGAACTCGCCGCGTTCGATGCCGCGTTCCAGCATGCGCGAAATCATCGCATTGCCGCGGGAAATCACTTCCTCGTGGTAGAACTGCGCGACTTCGGGGAAGTTGTTCGATTCCGCCATCATCAGCTTGGTGATGCCGGACAGCTTGGTATTGCCGATTCTTTCCCACCAGCCATGCACGATTTCCCGGAATAAATCTGCGGTATTGCCTTCAAAACAGTCGACGATTCCTTCCGCCTCGCCCAGCACGGGCACCACGTTTTCGCGCACGACTGCCTTGAATAGCTCTTCCTTGTTGGTGAAATACAAATAAAGGGTGCCCTTGGAAACACCGGCACGCGCCGCCACATCGTCCAGCCTGGTCGCCGCGTAACCCCGTTCGACGAACAGATCGAGCGCAGCGGCAAGCAATTCTTGGGGGCGGGCTTCCTTGCGGCGCTCCCAGCGCTTTTTCAGGGGGCAATTCATCATGGCGGCAAAAATAACTTACTAACGAGTCAGTAATGTAAGCGCCAAACCCCGCAGCGTCAAGCGTGGAGACAATTCGCAGCAGACGGAAACGTGAGACGGACGCAGGATACAAAACGAAATGAAGCACCTGTCCGCAACGATTAAAATCGGACAGTTGCTTTTGAAACCAATCGACCAGCTGTTTTTTCAGCTTGATTCTCTTTTAATCTCTTGTGGATTTGGCAAAACGACCCGGTTGTCGCCGGATTCGATCATGCTGGCAGTCGGTTTTTCCGCGGCGATCGGCATCTTTTCGATTGCTATCCGCATGCAAGGCGGCGTTCCTGTTGCCGATTCAGACATTGTGCTATGAGTGAACTTTCCTGCCGTGACGGTTGCGGCGCCTGTTGCATCGCACCGTCGATCTCGTCATCGATACCCGGCATGCCGGAGGGCAAACCAGCGGGAGTGCGCTGCGTTCAACTGGACGCCATGAACCGATGCATGATTTTCGGCAAACCGGAACGGCCGGCGGTGTGCGAAAGTCTACAGCCGTCCTCCGAGATGTGCGGCGCGTCGCGCGAGCATGCGATGCACTATCTGGCCCGTCTCGATGCGCTGACATCTTTCTGAGCTTGACCAAAGGAGAAGCGATGAAGCGACGACTTGCTTCTGTTGCATGGTTGATGGCCGTCGTGCTGCTGGCTGGATGCGCCAGCCTGCTCGGCCCGCGCCAGATGGAAATTCCCGCGTACAAGCTGCAAGAGGCAATTGCACGCCGCTTTCCATTCAATAACCGCTATCTGCAGTTATTGGACATCTACGTCACCAACCCGCGCGTGACCTTGCTGCCGGATTCGAACCGCATCCTGACCAGCATGGATACCACGATTGCGCCGCCGTTCACCAATCGCTCCTGGAACGGCAGCTTCTCGGTGTCCGGACAACTGCGTTTCGATCCGGCGCGCAATGCGCTGGTGCTGGGAGACCCGCGTGTCGAGGCTTTCAATGTCATCGGCCTCGATCCGCTGTACGCCAATCAGATTACGAAAGTGGGCAGCCTGATCGCCGAACAGTTGCTGAAAGATGTGCCGTTGTACACGTTCCGCCCTGAGGATTTGCGCTATGCCGGTACGGTGTTCACTCTGACTTCGATCACGACCAGGCCGGACAGTCTCGTTGTCAGTTTTGCGCCTGCTCCAAGATAAGTGCCATCCCGAGCATGGAGAGGGACCTCGAACGCTCGCGCAATTATTGCCGCCCGGATTCATCGGCGTGTCGGCATGGCTGCTGCGATTTTTGACGCAGCAGCATCGGCAGCCTGCTAAACTTGCGCTTCCGCACTTCCGACCCGCTCGGCGTCATCTCCGGCGGGTTTTTTGTTGACCCCATAACACACCGCAACCATTCACATGGATTTCACACTTGCACTCAAAGCGCTCATCATGGGCATCGTCGAAGGTCTGACGGAGTTCCTGCCGATCTCTTCGACCGGCCACCTGATTCTCGCCGGCAGCCTGCTCGATTTCACTGGAGAAAAGGTCAAGGTGTTCGAAATCGCCATCCAGGCGGGTGCGATGCTGGCGGTGGTCTGGGAATATCGCGTAAAGATTGCGAGCGTACTCACCGGCCTCTTCAGCGATGCCAAGGCGCAGCGCTTTGCGCTCAATCTCATCATCGCTTTCCTGCCCGCTGCCGCGCTCGGTTTCCTGCTGAACAAGAAGATCAAGGCATTGCTGTTCGCGCCGGTGCCGGTCGCGCTGGCCTTCGTCATCGGCGGGGTAATCATCATCTGGGTGGAACGCAGGAACAAATTCTCGGCAGTCAAGCCGCGCATCAATTCCGTCGACGAAATGACGCCGCTCGATGCGCTGAAAGTGGGCGTTGCGCAAGCGTTTGCGCTGATTCCCGGCACCAGCCGATCCGGCGCCACCATTATCGGCGCCATGATGTTCGGCCTGTCGCGCAAGGCGGCGACCGAGTTCTCGTTCTTCCTCGCGATTCCTACGCTGTTTGCCGCCACCATTTACTCGGTGTACAAGGAGCGCGCGCTGTTGTCCGCGGCCGACCTGCCGTGGTTCGGCATCGGTGCCGCTTCCGCGTTCGTATCGGCGTTTCTTTGCGTGCGCTGGCTGCTGCGCTACATCAGCTCGCACGACTTCATGGTGTTCGCGTGGTACCGTATCGTCTTTGGTTTTATCATCATCCTGACGGCGTATACCGGCTGGGTGAACTGGGTGGAATAGAATACGCGGATGCGTGATCAATCAGTCAGCAACCGAGCGCTGCAGGTGCTCGAAACGGTCTTCGGCTATTCGTCCTTTCGCGGCCAGCAGGCCGACATCGTGAACCACGTCGCCGGCGGCGGCGACGCGCTGGTGCTGATGCCGACCGGCGGCGGAAAATCCCTGTGCTACCAGATCCCCGCGTTGCTGCGCGATGGCGTCGGCGTGGTGGTGTCACCGCTGATCGCGCTGATGCAGGACCAGGTCGATGCACTGGCCGAAGTCGGGGTGCGTGCGGCCTTCCTCAATTCGACGCAGAGTTTCGATGAAGCGATGCGCACCGAGCGCCGTGTACGCAACGGCGAGCTTGACCTGATCTATGTCGCGCCCGAGCGCCTGATGACGCCGCGCTGCCTGGAACTGCTGGAAGCCTCGAAGATTGCGTTGTTTGCGATCGACGAAGCGCACTGCGTGTCCCAATGGGGCCATGATTTCCGCCCGGAATACATCAAGCTGTCGGTGCTGCACGAACGCTTCCCGCAGGTGCCGCGCATCGCGCTCACCGCGACCGCCGATCCGCAAACCCGCGCCGAAATCGCGCGCCGCCTGCAACTCGATGACGCGCGGCATTTCGTATCCTCGTTCGACCGCCCCAACATCCGTTATCAGATCGTCGAAAAAACCAATGGCCGCAAGCAGGTGCTGGACTTCATCCAGGAGGAGCATGCGGGCGAAGCCGGCATCGTTTATTGCCTGTCGCGCAAGAAGGTGGAAGAAACCGCCGAGTTCCTGAATGCGCACGGCGTCACGGCGCTGCCATACCACGCCGGCATGGATCATGCGACGCGCAGCGCCAACCAGGCGCGCTTCCTGCGCGAGGAAGCAATCGTGATGGTGGCGACCATCGCGTTCGGCATGGGCATCGACAAGCCCGATGTGCGTTTCGTTGCCCACCTCGACTTGCCGAAAAGCATCGAAGGCTATTACCAGGAAACAGGCCGCGCCGGCCGCGATGGCGGACCGGCCGACGCCTGGATGGCGTACGGTCTGCAGGATGTGGTCCAGCAACGCCGCATGATCGACGAATCGGAGGCCGACGAAAATTTCAAGCGGGTGCAGAGCGCCAAGCTCGACGCCATGCTCGGCCTGTGCGAAACGCTCAACTGCCGCCGCGTGCGCTTGCTCGACTATTTCGGGCAGGCGTCGGGACCATGCGGCAACTGCGACGTCTGCCTGACGCCGCCGGTATCGTACGACGGCTCGGTGGCGATGCAGAAATTGCTGTCGACCATCTATCGCGTCGAGCAGCGCTTCGGCGCCGGCCATGTGATCGACGTGCTGCGCGGAACCGATTCCGACAAGGCCAGGCAATGGCGGCACGACAAGCTGTCGACCTTCGGCATCGGTGCCGAAACCAGCGAAGCCGAGTGGCGCGCAATCCTGCGCCAGGCGATTGCGCTCGGGTTGGTGGTGGTCGACCACGACGCTTACGGTTCGCTGAAACTGACCGACGAAGCGCGCCCGGTGCTGCGCGGCGAGCGCAAGGTGCAGTTACGGCAATACCAGAAGCCGGTCAAGAAACGGCGAGAGACGGCGCGAAGCCGCACTCGGACCGAGATCGAAAGCGACCTGTCGGCGCAACAGCAGGCGATTTTCGACAAGCTGCGCTGGTGGCGTGTCGAAACCGCGCGCAAGCACAACGTGCCGGCCTACGTGATTTTTCATGATGCGACCATGCGCGAGATCGCAAAGATCAAGCCGTCGTCGCTGGACGATTTGCGCAACGTATCCGGCGTGGGCGAGAAGAAGCTGGAAACTTATGGCGAGGAAATCGTCGCGCTGATCGCGGAGCTTGAGTAGCATTGAACCGTAGGGCGGGTGGGACCCGCCCTACGGTTCAGGTACTCTCCCGCACCATCAGCGAAAACCCCAGATCCATCTTCGCCGGCGACGGCGTTTCCCCCTTCATCAATTGCAGCAGCATGCTCGCTGCCGTATGTCCGATCTCGCGGCGCGGCGTCGCGATCGTCGTCAACGACGGACAAACCCATTCCGATGCGGCGAGATCGTTGAACCCCGCCACGGCGAGTTGTTGCGGCACCTCGATCCCGCGCCGCCGGCATTCGAACAGCACGCCCAGCGCCAGGTCGTCGTTGCAGCAGAAGACAGCGTCGCAATGCGGTGCCTGTTGCAGCAGGCGATCGAGCAGGGCGACGCCGAGCCCGATGGAAGAGGGCGTCGGATCGAGGATTTCACCGACCGTGAAATTCACGCCAGCGTCATGCAGCGCGGCGCGATATCCGGCGAGACGTTCCATCACCCGCGGATCGAGCTGCGCACCGAGAAAGCCGATGCGGCGATAGCCGCGCTGCAGCAGATGGCGCGTGATTTCCCGGCCGGCATCGAACTGTTCCAGCCCTGCCGAGTACGCATCGCCATCGCTCAATTCCATCATGTGCACCACCGGCACCCGGCTCTGGTCGAGCAGCTTGCGCGTTGCGGTCGTCTGGTCGAAGCCGGTGATCAGGATGCCGTCGGGCGAGTGTTCGAGATAGGCGCGCAGCAGGCTCTCTTCTTCTTCCGGCGAGTAGCGGGTATCGCCGATCAGGATGCGGTAACCGGCAGTGTGCAGCACGTCGCGCACGCCCTCCAGCAACTGCGTGAACACCGTGTTCGACAGCGACGGGATCAGCACGGCGACGCTGTCCGACCGTGCGCGCGCGAGCGCGCGGGCGGCGCGGTTCGGCAGGTAGCCGAGTTCGGCGATCACGCTTTCGATCTGGGCGCGCAGTTCCGGCGACACCAGATGCGGCGTGTTCAGCACGCGCGACACCGTGATGGCGCTGGTGCCGACGCGCTCGGCGATTTCGCTGAGTGTGACGCGGCCGTTCTGGGTGGGGCGGGGCTTGCGAATGGACATGAGGCAGGGTTTTACCGGATTCGGACGGTTGCCGCAAGGATCTCCGACGGGTGCGCTACCGCCGGTGCACGCGCACCAGGCGGGGTTGTTGCCGTCCGGAGAAATGGTCGAAGAATCATCAAGATTTGCTGCGCCGCGTCATCGAAAGTGCTTTACAAAGCGCGCTCCGCAGCTAAAATCGCTGTCAATGTTAGCGCTAACATTAGAACACAAACCTACCTAACACAATCGCAACCAGGAAAATCCGATGCCGAACAGCCCGAACCATCCTTTCCATTTGCCACGGCGCTGGGTCGTCATGGGCGTCAGCGGATGCGGCAAAAGCGAGATCGGGCATCGACTGGCGGAACGGCTTGGCATCGAACACTTCGAGGGCGACGACGACCATCCGCCGGCAAACATCGCCAAGATGGCGGCCGGCATCCCGCTTGACGACAGTGACCGCCGGGAATGGCTGCAGATCCTGCAAGCGCGTATCCGCAACGCCGCCGCAAACGGGAAGGGCTTGGTCCTGTCCTGTTCCGCGCTCAAGCGCCGTTACCGCGATATTTTGCGCGGTGGCGATGCGGACCTGTTCTTCGTGCATCTCGCCGGCTCGCGTGAGTTGATCGCGCAGCGCATGCAGGCGCGTGCCAACCATTTCATGCCGGTCAGCCTGCTTGACAGCCAGTTCCGTGATCTCGAACCGTTGCAGGCCGACGAGCATGGCATGCAGGTCGATATCGCCAATCCACCCGAAGCGCTGATCGAACAGATCATGCGTCATTTCAGCAAGGAGTAAAGGATGAAATACCTGATTCCGCGCGCCGAGCGCATTGTCGAGTGGCTGATGGCCGTAGCGCTCGCCATCATGGTGGCGCTGGTGTTCGGCAACGTCGTGCTGCGCTACGCATTCAATTCCGGCATTGCCTGGGCTGAGGAAATCTCGCGCCTGATGTTTGTCTGGCTGATCTTCCTCGGTGCGGTACTGGCGCTGCGCCAGCATGCGCACCTCGGCGTCGAACTATTGCAAGCGAAACTGCCGCGGCCGCTGCGCCGTGCCTGCGCGGTGCTCAGCCACCTGCTGATGCTGTACGGCCTGTGGCTGTTCCTGTATGGCAGCTGGACGCAGACCATGATCGGCATGAGCACTTATTCCACCGTGCTGCGTTACCCGAATGCCTTCATGGCGTCCGCCGGTCTGATCTGCGCGGCATCGATGATCGTGATCGTCGCGCTCAACCTGTGGCGCATCATCCGCAACCATCCGCGCGCAATGGTGCCGGGCGAACCGCAATCCGCCATGCCGGCGGCTGCCGAAGGAGTGTCCGAATGACCATCGCCATTTTCCTCGGCTCGTTGGCCTTGCTGCTGATGCTGGGCATGCCGATCGCGTTCGCGCTGTTGCTGACCGGCGTCGCGCTGATGTTCCACCTCGACTTCTTCGATCCGCAACTGGTCGCGCAAAACCTGCTCGCCGGCGCCGACAATTTCCCGCTGATGGCGGTGCCGTTCTTCATCCTGGCTGGCGAACTGATGAACGCCGGCGGCATTTCCCGCCGCATCATCAACCTCGCGGTCAGCATGGTCGGCCACATTCCCGGCGGCCTCGGCTATGTCGCGATCGTCGCCTCGGTGCTGCTGGCCAGTCTTTCCGGTTCGGCCATCGCCGACACCGCCGCCCTGGCTACGCTATTGATCCCGATGATGCGCGACCATGGTTACGCTGTACCACGCTCGGCCGGCCTGATCGCATCCGGCGGCATCATCGCGCCGATCATTCCGCCATCAATGTCCTTCATCATCTTCGGCGTTACGACCAACACCTCGATCAGCAAGCTGTTCCTTGCCGGGATCGTGCCCGGCATCCTGATGGGTGTAACGCTGGTCGGCGTGTGGACCATGCTTGCAGGCAAGATGCAGGTGAAGCCGCAACCGAAGGCATCGTGGAGCGAACGCAGCAAGGCGCTGGTGGACGGCGTGTGGGCGCTGATCCTGCCGGTGATCATCATCGGCGGCTTGCGCGGCGGCCTGTTCACGCCGACCGAAGCTGCCGTCGTCGCCGCCGTGTATTCGCTTTTCGTCAGCCTGTTCATCTATCGCGAAGTCAAGCTGTCCGGCCTGGTGAAGCTGCTGGTCGATGCAGCACGCACCACCAGCACCGTGATGTTCCTCACCGCCGGCGCACTGGTGTCGTCGTACATGGTGACGCTGGCCGACCTGCCGTCGCAGGTGACCGAATTCCTCGGCCCGCTGCTGCACGACCCGCGCGTGCTGATGGCCGCCATCATGCTGTTGCTGCTGGCGATCGGCACGGTGATGGACCTGACGCCGACCATCCTCGTGATGGCGCCGGTGCTGATGCCGCTCGCCACCAAGGCCGGCATCGATCCGACCTATTTCGGCGTGATGTTTGTGCTGGTCGGCACGCTCGGCCTGATCCATCCGCCGGTGTGCACCGTCCTCAACGTCGTCTGCGGCGTCGCGAAGATTTCCCTCGAAAGCGCCACCCGCGGCATCTGGCCTTTCCTGCTTGCCTACGCAGTCCTGATTGCGTTGTTCATTGTTTTCCCCGGGATCATCACCGTCCCGATGGCCTGGTTCAATTAATCCTATAAAGGAGGAGTCATGAAACACATCACCATCAAACTCGCGCAAGCTGTCGCGCTTGCTCTCGCCATCGGCAGCGTTAGCGCCGCTGTGCACGCCGCTGACTACAAGCCGCGTATCATCCGCTTCGGTTACGGCCTGGCGGAAGACAGTAATCAGGGCCGCGCGGTCAAGTTCTTCAGCGAAGACCTTGCCAAACGCACCGGCGGCAAGCTCAAGGCCAAGGGCTTCGGCAACGCCAGCCTCGGCAGCGACGTGCAGATGCAGAACGCACTGATCGGCGGTGCGCAGGAAATGATGGTTGGCTCGACCGCTACGCTGGTCGGCATCGTCAAGGATTTCGGCGTGTACGACTTGCCCTTCCTGTTCAACAACGAGAAGGAAGCGGACGCCATCCTCGATGGCCCGTTCGGCAAGAAGCTTGCGGCCAGGCTGGAAGAAAAAGGCCTGGTCGGCCTGGTGTACTGGGAAAACGGTTTTCGCAACCTGACCAACACCAAGCACCCGGTTACCAAACTGGAAGACATGCAAGGCATCAAGTTGCGCGTGATGCAGAACCCGATGTACATCGACATGTTCAACAGCTTCGGCGCGAACGCGGTGCCGCTGCCGTTCTCGGAACTGTTCACCGCGCTGGAAACCAGGACCGTCGATGGCCAGGAAAACCCGGTCAACACGATCCAGTCCAGCAAGTTCTATGAAGTGCAGAAGTACCTGTCGCTGACCAAGCACGTGTACAGCCCGTGGATCGTCCTCGTCAGCAAGAAGTGGTGGGACCGCCTGTCGGCCGACGAGCGCAAGGCGATCGACGAGTCAGCAATCGCATCGCGCGACTTCGAGCGCAAGGACAGCCGCGCTGCAGCGGTCAAGGCAGTCGATTTCCTGAAGGAGAAGGGCATGCAGGTCAGCGTCGTCAGCGATGCCGAACTGGCGCGCATGCGCGAAAAGGCCAAGCCGGCGGTGGACAAGTTCGCAGCCGATGGCGGCGCGGAACTGGTCAAGGATCTGCAGGCGGAGATTGCGAAGGTGCGCAAGTAAGCGCCAACCGCTTCAATCCGAGAAGTAGTGCAGGCCTCCGTGCCTGCACTTCCGTACATGTAGCACGGGTCCCACCCGCCGCAACCGCCGTCATGGCGGGTGGGACCCGCCCTACAATCCCTGGAGTCAAAAAAGCCGGATGTTACCGTCCCGGCTTCCGCCGTAGGCGCAAGCGATCAACGCTTCACGAACACCAGATCCCACACCCCATGTCCGAGCCGCAGCCCGCGGTTCTCGAACTTGGTCACCGGCCGGTAATCCGGACGCGGCGCATAGCCGTCCGCGGAATTTTTCAGCGCCGGTTCATCGCCCAGCACTTGCAGCATCTGTTCCGCGTAATCCTGCCAGTCGGTCGCGCAATGCAGGTATCCGCCCGGTTTCAGGCGTGACACCAGCAACTGCACGAACGGCGCCTGGATCAGGCGCCGCTTGTTGTGCCGCGCCTTGTGCCAGGGATCGGGGAAGAACACATGCACCCCGGCCAGCGAATCCGGTGCGATCATGTGAGTGACCACTTCGAAGGCATCATGCTGGATGATCCGCAGATTCTCCAGCCCTTGCTCGCCGATCAGTTTGAGCAGCGCGCCGACGCCGGGCGTGTGCACTTCCACGCCGACGAAATTCCTGTCCGGCATGCCTGCCGCGATCTTTGCAGTGGTGTCGCCCATGCCGAAGCCGATTTCCAGGATCGTCGGCGCGACACGACCGAATGCCTGGCCGACATCGAAAGGCGCTTTCACGTAAGGGATGCAGAAGCGCGGCCCCAGGGTCTCGATTGCTTTCGCCTGTGCGGTCGACAAGCGCCCCGCACGCGTGACGAAACTGCGGATGCGGTGTTCGGTCGGGTCGTACAGCATGCGCTTGCCGGCGTCGTCGGAATGGTCGTGGGACATGGTCGGTATTGATAATCACGCAAATAAAAAAGGCACCATCCGGTGCCCGATCAAGCTGGAGCGGGTGAAGGGAATCGAACCCTCGTCGTAAGCTTGGGAAGCTTCTGCTCTACCATTGAGCTACACCCGCAACAGGTACGGATTATACGTTGGAAGGCTTGCCGCCGTCGATATCCGGCCCTGCAGAGCCAGACTGTCAAGTTTTAATTGCCTCCCGATAATCGTACAATGCGGAACTCCTGTTGTCTGGTTCTTGGAGTAAAAAAAGTATGTACGGTCTCGAATGGTTGGAACAACTGAAGCTGGGGTCCCAGGACGCCAGTCTCGCTGTGCAGGTTTTCATTGTCGTTTTTCTGACCCTGCTCGCCAATTTCGCTGCAGGCAAGGTGCTGAACCGCCTGCATAAAAAGCTGCAGCAAACCCGTACGCCGTGGGACGACGCATTGGTCGACGCGTTGCGCAAGCCGTCCACCGTGTTGATCTGGATCCTGGGCTTTGCCCTCGCCGCGAAGGTGTTGCAGCAGCACACGCCGTCCGTCCTGCTGCAGGCGGTCGATACCGTTCGCGACATCGGCGTCATCGTCTGCGTGGCGTGGTTTCTACAGCGCTTCATCAAGCGGGCGGAAAAGAATTTCGTCGAAGTCCAGGTCACCGAAGGCAAGCAGGTCGACCACACCACGGTCAATGCGATCGCCAAACTGCTGCGCCTGTCGGTGCTGATCACCGCGGCATTGATCATTCTGCAGACGCTGGGCTTCAGCATCTCCGGCGTTCTCGCATTCGGCGGTATCGGCGGCGTGGCTGTCGGTTTCGCATCGAAGGACCTGCTCGCGAATTTCTTCGGCGCGCTGATGATCTACCTCGACCGCCCGTTTGCCGTCGGCGACTGGGTACGCTCGCCCGACCGCAACATCGAAGGAACCGTCGAGAACATCGGCTGGCGTCTGACGCGGATTCGTACCTTCGATCAGCGGCCACTGTATGTGCCGAACGCGACCTTCACCAGCATCGCGGTGGAAAACCCGTCGCGCATGACGCACCGGCGGATCTACGAAACGGTGGGCGTGCGTTATGACGACGCCGACAAGGTGCGGCAGATCGTCCAGGATGTGAAGGAAATGCTGATCGCGCATCCGGAAATCGACCAGTCGCAAACCATCATCGTCAACTTCAACAAATTCGCGCCGTCGTCGCTCGACTTCTTCATCTACACGTTCACCCGCACCACCAATTGGGTCCGCTACCATGAGGTGAAGGAAGATGTATTGCTGAAGGTGATGGATATCATCGGCTTCCGTGGCGCCGAGGTGGCATTCCTGACTTCTACCATCCATGTCCCCGGCGGCGTCCGCATGCATGCGGAGCAGGAGCCACAGGCGGACCTGGCGCGGTCCTGAATCGGCGGGGAAAAGTTACGATTTTTTCTACGGCAATTCCTGCAGATCCTCGAGGAGGCGGGTATCTGCAGCACAGGTGCATTGAATCCCGGTCAAAGCTGCATATACTGGTTCTATCTTTCCAGACTGGGAGGCGATCATGAGACATCGTCTTTACTACTTGCTTCCGGACATGGCTTCTGCCCGGAAAGCGCTCGACGATCTGCTGTTGTGCCGGATCGAGGAGCGGCATATTCATTTCCTGACCAACGGCGCGCCGCTGCCGCCCGACATACCTGAAGCGAATCTCCTGCAAAAAACGGATGTCGTGCATGGTGCCGAAACGGGCATGATCGTCGGCGCCTTGCTGGGCATGGCGGTCGGCGCCTGGCTCGTTTATTTCCCGTTCTCCGATACCGCGTCGCAACCGGCTATTGTGTTACTGGCAACCATATGCGGCGTTCTGTTCGGCGGCTGGGCTGCGAGCATGGTCGCAGCGGCATTGCCGAATTCCCGGCTCAAGGCGTTTTATCCCGAGCTTGAAAAGGGAAAGATCCTGCTGATTGCAGACGTGCCGGCGCGGCGTGTGGATGACATCGAAGCCGCCATGGCCGCACGTCATCCGGAAATGCGGTTCGGCGGCGAGGAATCGCATATTCCTGTTTTTCCGTAAAACGGGACATCATTGCGGAGAACAGTTAGCCACCGGCTGCTTCAACGCGATTGCGGCCGTTGTCCTTGGCCCGGTACAAGGCACGGTCCGCATTCGATAGCAGGGTATCGACGGTGAACGCATCTTGGGTTGTCGCGGCAATGCCGATGCTGACGGTATAGCGCGGCAACACCGGCGAAGCTTGCTCCGCGATATGGCGGCAAATACGTTCCGCAACAGCCTTTGCTTCGTCCATCGTGGTTTCCGGCAGCAATGCGATAAATTCCTCGCCGCCGTAGCGCCCGAGTGAATCCGCGGCGCGCAATAGTTGTCCGGTTCGTCGCACGAAATCGGCGATGACCCGGTCACCCACCGCATGCCCGAAACGGTCGTTGACCGATTTGAAATTGTCTAGGTCGAACATCAGCAGCGCCAGCGGACGGCGGCTGCGGGTGCTGCGCGCGACTTCCTTGCCTAGCAGTTCAATGAATGCGCGGCGCGAATAGGCATCGGTGAGCTGGTCATGCGAGGCGATGAATTCCAGCGCTTTGCGCAAGCGTTCGTTGGCCATCATCATTGCGCCCAGGGTAATCGCGAGCACCGAGAATGACAGCGAAGCAAGATAGATCACCTGCGACGGCGTGGCGCCGAGCACATCGGATGGCGTATCGACATCAAAAAACAGCATCAGCACGCGGATTGCCGATACGGTCCCGATTGCAGCGAACACGGTTGCAGTGAAGCGGCCTGCCAGCGTCCCTCCAGTGGTTTTTGACACCTGATAGGTACAGGCAAAGAAAAGCACAGTATCGATAGCGGTTATGAGCAACGCGCGTGCTGCATACCTGTCATCAACATAGGTGAACCAGGCGACATAGCAGGTCGCGAGGAAAAGCACGACGCCAAGCAGCCTGCCCATCACCGGCATGCCGGCGAAGTGACGAAACCCCGCATAGAAAGACATGATGCCGGCGACCATCATTGCATTGGCGAGCACGACGGAAAGTATGCGCGGAAGGTGGCCGGTCATGCCGAACAATACGCTCGCAAGCACCATGCCGAACAGGCCCCAGCTCCAGTAGTCCAGACCGCCGATGGTAGAGGGGAAACTGCGGCGCATCATGAACAGGATGGCCGAGCAGAGGAGACCGAGCAGACCGGCAACAAAGATCAACGAGCGCGGATCGAGTGCGGACATGGAGAATCTCCTCCCATGCCGCAATATAGCAACATCTTTGCCTACCGGAAAGACATTTGGAGCGCCGTTCGTCTGGCCGACAGGCGGTGTGCTGCGAGTCCGCGCGATTTCAACTCGACGTGCAGCGCACCCCCGGGCGTCAGATGCCGCCCATGCACAGATACTTCATCTCCAGATATTCATCGATCCCGTACTTCGAACCTTCGCGCCCCAGGCCGGACTGCTTGACGCCGCCGAAGGGCGCGACTTCGTTCGAAATGATGCCGGTATTGATGCCGACCATGCCGTATTCCAGCTTTTCGGCGACGCGCCAGACACGGCCGATGTCGCGCGAATAGAAATAGCTCGCGAGTCCGAATTCAGTGTCGTTCGCCGCTGCAATGGCTTCATCCTCGGTCTTGAACTTCGTCACCGCCGCCACCGGCCCGAAGGTTTCTTCGCGCATGACCTTCATGTCGCCGGTGACGCCGGACAACACCGTCGGCTCATAGAAGCGGCCTCCCAGCGCATGCAGCTTGCCGCCGGTCAGCACTTTCGCACCCTTGACCAGCGCATCGGCGACGTGTTCTTCCACTTTGGCGACCGCCTGGTCGTCGATCAGCGGCCCCTGCGCAACGCCTTGCTCGAAGCCGTTGCCGACACGGATATTCGCTGCGCCGGCGGCAAGCTTTTCGACGAAAGCATCATGGATCGATTCATGTACATAGATACGGTTGGTGCAGACGCAGGTCTGTCCGGCATTGCGATACTTCGATGCCAGCGCGCCTTCCACCGCCGCATCCAGATCGGCGTCGTCGAACACGATGAAGGGCGCATGCCCCCCGAGTTCGAGCGCGAGTTTCTTGACGGTCGGTGCGCTTTGCTGCATCAGGATGCGGCCCACCGGCGTCGAACCGGTGAACGATAGGTGGCGCACGATCGGACTGTCGCACAAGGCCTTGCCGACCTCGATGGAACGTTCGGAATCGGCAGTGACGATGTTCATCACGCCGGGCGGCAGCCCGGCTCGATGCGCCAGTTCGGCCATGGCCAGCGCCGACAGTGGCGTTTGTTCGGCCGGCTTGATGATGATGGTGCAGCCGGCGGCGATCGCCGGTGCGACCTTGCGCGTGATCATCGCGATCGGAAAATTCCATGGCGTGATGGCAGCGCAGACGCCGATCGGCTGCTTCAGCACCACCATGCGCTTATCGCTCCAGGTCGAAGCCATCACGTCGCCGGATACACGCTTGGCCTCCTCGGCGAACCACTCGATGAAGCTGGCGCCGTACAGGATTTCGCCCTTGGCCTCGGGCAGCGGCTTGCCCTGTTCCGCCGTCATCAGCGCAGCCAGGTCGTTGGCATGCAGTATCAGCAGTTCGTACCATTTGCGCATGACCGCCGCGCGTTCCTTGGCAGTTTTTGCCGCCCAGGCAGGGAAGGCGGCTTCGGCTGCGGCGATGGCCTTGCGCGCATCGTCCGCGCCCATGTTCGGTACGGAAGCGATCGTGGCGCCGTCGGCCGGATTGGTCACGGTGAAGTTTGAAGCGGTGCCGACCCATTCGCCGTTCAGATAAGCCTGGTTGCGCAGCAACGTAGCGTCGTGCAGGGGCGGGAAGTTTTTTGTCTCTGACATGATGGATTCCTCGTCTCGGGCGAAGTGTCAAAGGGACTAGGATAGCGCAGTCAGGGATGCTTTGCCGGGCTCGCCTGCCGGGCGCGGTCCTGGGCTTGCATTGCGCGAACGAAGTCGGCGAGCCGCCTTCCGTCCTGGCTCGGATAAGGCTCCGCATCGGCCAGGGTCTTGATGCGGTCGAGCCGGAATGTGCGGAAATCCTGGCGCAGCTCGCACCAGGCCGCAATCAGCCAGATGCCGCCGAAAAAATACAGCGCGAGCGGCCAGACTAGCCGGCGCGACGGTCTGCTTTCAACATCTTCGTACGCGACATCGAGCTTGTGCTGCTGCTTGATCGCCTGGCGGATGAATTCGAGCCGTTCGCCATGCAGTGCAGGGATGTGGAACGCGGGCGCGAACAGCGCGGTTGTTTCGACGAATTCGCGCTTTTCCTTCGGCAATGCCAGCGTGACCTTGGCCAGTGCGGCGGCTGCGGACGCCGCGAGTTGCGGCCCACCCCAGGCCTGCACCATACGCATGCCGATCACCAGCGCATCGATTTCGTCGGGGGAAAACATGAGCGGTTGCAAGTCGAAACCTGCCTTGATGCGATAGCCGATGCCGGCCTCGCCCTCGACCGGCACGCCGGACAGTGACAGGTCGCGGATATCGCGGTAAATCGTGCGCTCGGACACCGCCAGCCAGTCGGCCAGCTGGCGCGCGGTGGTCAACCGCCGCCCGCGCAGGTACTGGGCGATCTGGAACAGACGGTCGGCGCGCCTCATCGCGGTTTGCCCCCGTGCGCATCCAGTTCCAGCAACAGACGCAGACGGTCGTCGCGCGTAACCTCGCGCCAGTGACGGCCGGCAAGCGCCGCCTCCAGCGCCCATAGCATGTTCAGGCTGGCCGGCTGACCGGACTGCTTCAGTGCAAGAAAAGTGGCCACTGCGCCGCGCGTTGCCAGATCGGCCCGGCTGCGCACGCCGATGGCGGCCAGCATCGCCTCGGACTTGGGGCCGAGGTTGGGCAGGTCGGACAGACGTTGTGCGGGCATGGCGGGATTGTGGCAAACGTGCGGGGCGGCGTCCAGTTGCGCAGGCCTTACGGCGCAGCGTGCAGCGCCATCCGGTTGCCTTCGGTATCGACGAAATGGGCAATGTAGCCGATATCGCCCGGCAGCTTCATCTTGTCCATCAGTATGCGGCCGCCGGCCGGTTGGATGCGCCCGAGCACGTCGTCGATCGAAGTGCCGGCATCGAAATAGATTACCGCACCGTTTTCGCTCGGTTTGTACGGCTCGCCGTGGATCACGCAGCCGATGCTTTCGCCGTCCCCGTCATTGAAAATGGCCATCGGAAAGCCGCCCATGTCTTCGCGTTTCAGCTTGTTGCCGAAAATCGTTTCGTAGAAGTGGGCTGCGCGCGGAAAGTCGGTTGAAGGGATTTCAAACCAGTTGATTTTTGTGTGCATGATGTTCTCCTGTCTTGGTAAATGCCAAATGGCATGGACAACATCATGCGCCAGCCCTCCTGACAGCATTGTGTCAGGAGACATTGTCAGGAAGTCTTGGGTTGAGCGGCCTCGCGTCGGTTGAATCCGGCCACCATGTCGAAGCGGAACAAGCGGCATTCGAGCGCGCCGTTGAAGAAAGGCGTCTTGCGCGATTCCTTCAGGCGCAGCATCTTCGGCAGGCCGAGGTCGGCGGTGAACAGGAATACCTGCCAGCCGGCAAAGCGCTGTTTCAGCGTTGTGCTGAAGGCGCTGTAAAACGCGGTTGCCAGCTCGTCCGGTTCCTGCGAACGGTCGCCGCGCACGCCAATCCGTTCGCCATAGGGCGGATTGGTCAGGATGACGCCCGGTATCCCGGTCGGAGGTTTCACTTCCTGCGCCTCGATCTGCTTCAGCGGCACGTCGAACTGGATGCCCGCATTGTGCAGGTTGTTGCGCGTCATCTCCACCATGTCGCCCGAGATGTCGCTGCCGAACAGCGTCGGATGTGTCGGCAACGCGTTCGGCTTGAAGCTTCCCTTGATCGCCAGCCACTCCTGTGCATTGAAGTCGTGGAATTTTTCAAACGCAAAACTGCGCCTTGCGCCGGGCGGAATGCCAGCGAGGATTTGCGCTGCTTCGATCAGGATGGTGCCGGAACCGCACATCGGGTCGAACAGCACGGTGCCCGGCTTCCAGCCCGCGGTGCGCAGCAGGCCTGCGGCAAGATTCTCGCGCAGCGGCGCGTCGCCGGTCTCCTGCCGCCAGCCGCGCTTGAACAGCGCTTCGCCGGAAGTGTCGAGATAAACGATGTAGTTGTGCGCATCGAGAAAGCCGACGATGCGCATGTCCGGCGTGCGCGTATTGACGGATGGACGTTTCGAATACAGGTCGCGGAAGCGGTCGCACACCGCATCCTTGATCTTGAGCGTGGTGAATTCCAGGCTCTTCAGCGGCGACTTGATCGCGGTCAGGTCGACGCGGATCGTGTGGTCGACGCCGAACCATTCTTCCCACGCCTGTGCCAGCGTCAGGTCGTAGATGTCGTTTTCATTCTTGTAGCCGGCCTGCGCGACGCGCAGCAGCACGCGCGAAGCGATGCGGGAATGCAGGTTGAGGCGGTAGCTGTCGGCTAGCGTGCCCGAACAATGGACGCCGCCGGGCACCTGGTTGTGGACTTTCAGCGTGGTGCTTTGCTGCGCGATTTCGCCGATTTCCTCGGCAAGCGCAGCTTCGAGGCCGCGCGGGCAGGGACAGAAATATGAATACGACATGGGGAACCCTTTATCCGTTGATTACATCCGTGATTGCTTCGCAATCGTTACCGTTGTCATTCCGAACGGAGTGAGGAATCTCCTGCGGGCCAGGTTCCTCATTCAGTTCGCCATGACATGCTGCCTATTTCACAAACGCCCGCTCGACAAAATCCAGCCGGTCCTGGCCCCAGAAGCTTTCGCCATCAACCACATACCATGGCGAGCCGAACACATTCGCTGCAATCGCCTCATCCGTGAAACGGTCGTACTCGCTCTGCACGCTCGCGGTTTCGGACGACTTCAGCAAGGCCTTGCCGTCATGTCCGCATACGGTGGCGATGGCAGCAAGCGTATCGGCATCGCCGATGTTGCGCTCTTCCGCCCACAGCGCGCGCATTACCGCGCCCGCCACATCCAGCGCGGCATCGGTGCCGTGTGCCAGCCTGGTGGCAATGATCAGCTTCGCCGCCGGATCGCCGGCCACCGGGAAAAACTTCGGTTGCAGGTTCAAGGGTATCTGCAGGTGCTCGCTCCAGCGCTTGAGCTCAACCAGCCGATACGCTTGCCGCTGCGGCGGGCGCTTGGCCAGCGGCAGGCCGCCGGAAACGCCGAACACCTTGCCGAGGTCGCAGGGCTTCACTTCGACCTGGACGCCGTGCTGTTTAGCCAGCGCAACGAAGCGCGCATGGCCGAGATAGGTCCACGGCGATTGCGGCGCAAAGAAGTATTCGCATGTCTTGGCCATCGCGGCCTCCTTCAGCATATTTAGAACGGTTTGACAACGACCATGATGACGGCAATCAGCAAGCCGATGACCGGGATTTCATTGAACCAGCGATACCAGGTGTGGCTGCGCTTGTTGCAGCCGTTTTCGAATTTCTTCAGCAATGAGCCGCAGGCGTGGTGGTAGCCGATCAGCAGCACCACGACTGCCAGTTTCACATGCAGCCACGCGTTGCCGGGGCCTTTGCCGATGCCATAGCCGAGCCACAGCCACAGGCCGAAGATCAGTGCGGGTATCGCGAGCATGCTCATGAAGCGATACAGCTTGCGCGCCATGATCAGCAGGCGCGCGGTCGCCGATGGATCGTTTTCCATCGCGAGATTGACGAAGATGCGCGGCAGATAGAACAGTCCCGCGAACCAGGAGACGACGAAAACGATGTGCAGCGCCTTGACCCAGAGCATGATGGTCTCATCTATGCGCGCGTTTCGCCGTGGCCGAACACCACATACTTCAGCGAGGTCAGTCCTTCCAGCCCGACCGGGCCGCGTGCATGCAGCTTGTCGTTCGAAATGCCGATCTCTGCTCCGAGTCCGTACTCGAAACCGTCGGCAAAGCGCGTCGACGCATTGACCATCACCGACGCCGAGTCCACCTCGCGCAGGAAGCGCATCGCGCGCGTGTAGTCTTCGGTGACGATGGCGTCGGTATGCTGGGACGAGTAAGTATTGATGTGTGCGATCGCCTGGTCGACATCGTCGACGATCTTCACCGCCAGGATCGCTGCGAGATATTCGGTGCGCCAGTCTTCCGCGGACGCGGGAGCCAGATGCGGATAGCCGGACAGGATCTTGCGCGCATCGTCGTCGGCACGCAGCTCCACGTCCTTGGTTCCGTAAAGCTCGGCGAGCTTCGGCAATACCTGCGCAGCGATGCCGCGCGCGACCAGCAGCGTTTCCATCGTATTGCAGGTGCCGTAGCGATGGCATTTTGCATTGAAGCCAATCTTCAGCGCCTTCTCGATATCGGCCTTGTCGTCGATGTACACGTGGCAGATGCCGTCGAGGTGCTTGATCATCGGCACCTTCGACTCCTTCATCAGGCGTTCGATCAGCCCCTTGCCGCCGCGCGGCACGATGACGTCGACATACTGCGGCATGGTGATCAGTTCACCCACCGCGGCGCGGTCGGTGGTTTCGACGATCTGTACCGCGTCTTCCGGCAAGCCGGCGCCAGCCAGGCCTTCCTTCACCAGTTTTGCCAGCGCCTGGTTGCAATGGATCGCCTCCGAACCGCCGCGCAGGATGGTCGCATTGCCGCTCTTGATGCACAGGCCGGCTGCGTCCACCGTGACATTCGGGCGGGCTTCGTAAATGATGCCGATGACGCCCAGCGGCACGCGCATCTGACCGACCTGGATGCCGGTCGGTCGGTATTTCATGTTCGAGATTTCACCGATCGGATCGGGCAGGGCGACGATCTGTTCCAGGCCCTCGGCCATGGTGGCAATCGCCTTGTCGGACAGCGTCAGGCGGTCCAGCATAGCGTCGGCCAGTCCGTTGGCGCGCGCCGCTTCCAGGTCTTTCTGGTTGGCGGCCCGCAGCGCGTCGGCATCGCGCCGAATTGCCGCGGCGATGAGCGACAGCGCGCGGTTCTTGGCGCCGGTATCGGCCTTGGCCATGGCGCGCGAGGCTTTACGCGCGCGCTGGCCGACTTCGTTCATGTAGTGCTTGATGTCCATAATCCTGTCTTGATGAGTAGGGCGGACAAGCGAAGCGCCTTCCGCCGCATGACTACCGCGCGATCAATCGTGCCATTATCCGCGCGCAACCTTCAACCCGAGCTGCAACAACGCATCCCATGCATCTCCGGCAAATGCTTTCGCCCGCAAGCCTTTGACCATCTTATCGATTTGCGCCGCTTCCTGCAGCGCGCCTTCGAGCGTCGACAGTTTCAGCCGCCGCAGCGCCGGTTCCATCAGCTTTTCGCGCGGACCCCAGATGCGGTACTCCTTGAGCAGCATGCCGACCGTTTTCCCCTGCGCGGCGCCGGCCTTGATCTTGAGCAGCGAGCGGATTTCTTCCGCCATCGCCCACAGCACCAGCGGCAAGGCTTCGCCTTCTCCTTTCAAGCCGTCGATCATGCGCACCAGCCGCGCGGCGTCACCGGCCAGCATCGCTTCGTTCAGCTTGAACACGTCGTAGCGGGCGACATTCAACACCGCGTCCTGCACCTGCTCGAAGCTGAGCTTGCCTTCGGGGTGCAGCAGCGCCAGCTTCTGGATTTCCTGGTGCGCCGCCAGCAGGTTGCCTTCGACACGGTCGGCAATGAAATCGATGCTTTGCCTGTCGGCGCTCTGCCGCTGCGCGGCGAGCCGGGTGCCGATCCAGTTCGGCAAATGTGCGCGTTCGACCAACGGGATATCGATGTATACGCCAGCCTGCTGCAGCGCTGCAACCCACGCGGCTTTCTGCGTCTGCCAATCCAGCTTCGGCAAGGTGATCAAGGTCACGTTGTCCGGATTCAGCGAACCCACGTATTCCTGCAGCGCCTGCCCGCCATCCTTGCCGGGCTTGCCGGTGGGAATGCGCAATTCGATCAGCTTGCGGTCGCCGAACAGCGACTGGGACTGGTTTGCGGCGAGCAGTTCGCCCCATTTGAAATAGCGTTCGACCACCAGCACTTCGCGCTCCGACAAGCCTTGCGCGCGCGCTGTCTTGCGGATCTTGTCCGCTGCTTCCAGTGCCAGCAGATGCTCGTCGCTGGTGATCACATAAAGCGGCGCAAGCGATTTCGCCAGGTGCGCGTCGAGGGCGTCGGGACGCAGTTGCATCGTGCTTCCCTCAGACGGTCTTGAGCGCAGCCAGCCGGCGCAGGATTTGCTGCACCACGTCGGACTGCATGTCGCGATACAGCATCTCTTCTTCCTTCTCTTTCGCGATCACCTGTGATTCATTGAAGCTGATGTCGCGCTTGAGCACGATTTCGGTCGGCGCCAGCAGCACCTTGCCCTTCGGGTCGGTCACCCGGAAACGCACCTTGTAGTACAGCGAATACTCGCGGATGCGACCCTGGGTGTTGAGCGACAAAGTTGCCTTTTCGCGGCTCTCGCCAAGCAGTTCGAGAAGCGCTTCTGCTGCCTTCGGATCGGACACGACCTCCGTGTCGCCGCTGGCGCGGATATAGCGCTTGAGTTCGATGCCCAGCGCCGACGTTTCGGGTATGCCGAGATACATGGTCTTGAACGGCAGGCGGGACTCGCCGTTCGCGCCGCGCAACTGGAAGCCGCAGGCGCCAAGTGACGCGGCCGCCGCGAACGAAAGGGCGAGCTTGCAAGCGGTGCGTCGGTTCATGCGTATCTCCTGTCAGGCGACAATGTTGACCAGCTTGCCGGGCACAACGATAACTTTCTTCGGCGCGCCCTCGACGAACTTTTTCACGTTCTCGTTGGCCAGCGCGGCGGTTTCGATCGCCGCCTTGTCGGCTTCCTTCGCGATCTTGATGCTTCCGCGCAGCTTGCCGTTGACCTGCACCATCAGTTCGATTTCCGCCTGTTCCAATGCGGCGGCGTCGACCTGCGGCCAGGGCGCGTCGAGAATGTCGCCGGAGGTCTTCGCAAAACCGAGTTCCTGCCACAGCACATGGGTGATGTGCGGCGCCACCGGATTGAGCACGCGCAGGAAAATCGAGAGGCCTTCCGTAATGACCGCGTTCGATGCGGCCGAATCGTCCAGCTTCGCCGCTTCCAGCGTGTTCAGCATCTTCATGCAGGCGGAAACGACGGTGTTGTACTGGATGCGTTTGAAGTCATGGTCCGCCTGCTGCAGGATCTTGTGGATCTCGCGGCGCAGTGTCTTGTGCGTCTCGGGCAAGGTTCCGAAGTCGACCGTGCCGGCAGCAGCAACGCGCGCGGCCTGAGCATGCGCGTAAGCCCACACCCGGCGCAGGAAACGGTTCGCGCCTTCCACGCCGGCGCCCGACCATTCCAGCGTCTGCTCAGGCGGCGACGCGAACATCGTGAACAGGCGCGCGGTATCCGCGCCGTACTGGTCGATCTGCGCTTGCGGATCGATGCCGTTGTTCTTTGACTTCGACATCTTTTCGGTGCCGCCGATTTCGACCGGCTTGCCGTCGGATTTCAGGATCGCCGAAACCGGACGGCCCTTGTCGTCGAAGGTCAGTTCCACGTCGGCCGGGTTGAACCAGACCTTCTTGCCGGCTTCGTCTTCGCGGTAGTACGTCTCGTTGAGCACCATCCCCTGCGTGAGCAGGTTGACGAAGGGCTCGTCGAACTTGAGCAGCCCGAAGTCGCGCATTACCTTGGTCCAGAAACGCGCGTACAGCAGGTGCAGCACCGCATGCTCGATGCCGCCGATGTACTGGTCCATCGGCATCCAGTAATCATTGCGCGCATCGACCATCGCTTCGTTGCTGCCCGGCGAGCAATAGCGCATGTAATACCACGACGAATCGACGAATGTGTCCATCGTGTCGGTTTCGCGGCGCGCCGGCTTGCCGCATTTCGGGCAATCGACGTGCAGGAACTTCTCGTGCTTGTTGAGCGGATTGCCCGTGCCGTCCGGCACGCAGTCTTCCGGCAGTACGACTGGAAGATCCTTCTCCGGCACCGGCACATCGCCGCAGTCGGCGCAGTGGATGATCGGAATCGGCGTACCCCAGTAGCGCTGGCGGGAAATACCCCAGTCGCGCAGACGGTAGGTGACTTTCTTTTCGCCGATGCCCTGCGCGGCGAGGTCGGCCGCTACTGCGTCAACCGCGGCCTGGTAGTTCATCCCGTCGTATTTGCCGGAATTGATGCAGACACCGTTTTCCTTGTCCCCATACCATTCCTGCCACGCGTCGGTCGAGTACTCCTTGCCTTCGACCGCCACCACCTGCTTGATCGGCAGATCGTATTTTTTCGCGAACGCGAAGTCGCGCTCGTCATGTGCCGGCACACCCATCACCGCACCGTCGCCGTAGGTGATCAGCACATAGTTGCCGACCCAGACTTCCACTTTCGCGCCGGTCAACGGGTGCGTGACGAACAGCCCGGTCGGCATGCCTTTCTTTTCCATTGTCGCCATGTCGGCTTCGATCACGCTGCCTTTCTTGCACTCGGCGATGAAGGCCGCGAGCTCCGGGTTCGACTGCGCGGCGTGCGTCGCCAGCGCGTGTTCCGGCGCCACCGCGCAGAAGGTGACGCCCATGATGGTGTCGGCGCGGGTGGTGAATACCCACATCCTGCCTTTAAGCGGTATCGCCTCTCTTGCATCTACCGTTGATTTTTCGACCTCACTACCCCCATCCCGGCCTTCCCCCTGCAAGGAGGAAGGTGAGGAGTGCCTGACCTGATTGGTCAGGTCGTAAGAGAAGGCGAAACGCACGCCGGTCGACTTGCCGATCCAGTTCGACTGCATGATGCGCACGCGCTCCGGCCAGCCCGGCAGCTTGTTGTCGACATGATCGAGCAACTCTTCCGCGTAGGACGTGATCTTCGCGTAGTACATCGGGATTTCGCGCTTTTCGATTAGCGCCCCGGAACGCCAGCCGCGGCCGTCGATCACCTGTTCGTTGGCCAGCACGGTCTGGTCGACCGGATCCCAGTTCACTGTCCCGGTCTTCTTGTAGATGATGCCTTTCTCCAGCATCTTCAGGAACATCCACTGGTTCCACTTGTAGTAGTCCGGCTTGCAGGCGGTCATCTCGCGCGACCAGTCGATCGCCAATCCCATCGACTGCATCTGCTGTTTCATGTACTCGATGTTCGAGTAGGTCCATTGCGCCGGCGGCACGCCGTTGGCCATCGCCGCGTTTTCCGCGGGCATGCCGAAAGCGTCCCAGCCCATCGGCATCAGCACGTTGTAACCGTTCATCCGCAGATAGCGGTACATCACGTCATTGATGGTGTAGTTGCGCACATGGCCCATGTGCAGCTTGCCGGACGGGTAAGGCAGCATCGAGCAGGCGTAGAACTTGGGCTTGTCCTTGCCGTCGCTGTCTTTCGCGTGTTCGACGGTCTTGTACGCATCGATCGCGCGCCAGTGGTCTTGCGCCGCTTTTTCGACGTCGCCGGGGAGGTATTTTTCTTGCATGACGGATGAAGCTGGAAGTGGATTTGAACCCGCCATTATACTGGTTCAATTCCGCAATCTTCTCCGTAAAAAGCGCGGCACAGTACTGCGCGTCGCTTTTGCGGTTCCCGGCGCTTTCACCTTGACGCCATGCCATGCGAGTTCTGAAGCGGAAATGGAGACGCCGATCTGAATGACGCATGGCCCGCAACTCTTGGACGATCATTACGGAGCATTTCCGCAAAGCCGGAGCATGGTCAAATAATTGCATAATTAACATCAATTTAAATGTAAAATTGGTAATTTTTTGGGTGGGGTGATGATGTTCAGGAAATTAGCGGCGTTGATCGCCGCCGGATTCATGCTTGCAAGCTGCGGTGGCGGAGGGGATGGCGCGGATCAGAACGCTGCATCATCAGCAGTCATGGCGCCGGTCACGGTTGTGGCGACAGTGAAGGGCGTCATCGTCGATCAGCAGGACCAGCCGGTCGCCGGTGCCACAATTGTGACCGATGGCAAGACAACAAGCTCTGCGTCGGACGGAAGCTACGAAACACCGGTAAGCGTGATCGATGGCCGTGCCGTGCTGTTGATCAAAAAGGACGGCTACGCTACCACCGCCAAGGAGGTGCCGGTCGTCTCCGAAGGTACTACCATTCTGGACGCCAAGCTCCGTCCGGATGACGTCCAGGTACAGATCGACGCTGCTGCCGGAGGGACCGTGGTGGTTTCGGGCAAAGCATCGGTAAAGATCGAACCCAACAGTATCCGGACTGCTGACGGCACCTCCTACGCCGGGAACGTAACCGTCAATGCAAGTTACTACAGCCCCGATACCGTGGACGGAGCGCAGTCCTTTCCGCAGCCGTACGCAGGCATGGATAACGGCCAAAAGGCGGTATTGCGATCCGTCGGAGTACTTGAAGTCAAACTCACCGACAATCAAGGCAATCCTTTGCAACTCGATACGGCCCAACCCGCAACACTTGTTTTCCCGGAAAGCAGCGTCGCGGAGGGGGCGGCCGTCGTTCCGCTCTGGTATTACGACGAAGAAGCCCGCATCTGGGTGCGTGAGGGCGAGGCGCTGCTGCAGGGAGACGGAACCTATCTGGCGAAGGTCAAGCATTTCACGCTCTGGAATGCCGACAAACCCTACCTGGTTGCCGAGGGCACCCTGCTGAAGGGGTGCGCAAAGGACGCCAATGGTCAGCCCGTCGCAGCAATGTACGCGTCCGTAAAGGGAAACGGTGTGATTCTGTGGGGGACGACAGGTGAGGACGGGACATTCGAAACCTATGTCCCTTCCGGTGTGACGCTATACGTCCGTTACTATAGCGCGGTCGAAACGTCGCCTTACGAGGTCGAAGTCTCGCCGTTGCAGGCTGGAGAAGTACGGCAGCTTGAATGCCAGGTCGTGGCGGCCAACACTGATCCAACGGCGGCATTCATCTTTCCGCAATCGCTTTACAACGACTTGATTGCGTCGACAACGCCAACGGCGCCCACTACACCGACCACACCAACTGCGCAGAGCTACGCCGGTGTCTACTCCGGCACCTATTCCGGCGCCGAAACCGGGACATTTAGTGTGACCGTGGCGGACAGCGGTGTCGTGAGCGGAAGTGGAGTTTCGACCACCTATGGTTTGAACTTCAGCGTATCGGGTTCTATTTCCGGAACCGGCGCCATTTCCATGAGCGCTGTCGGCTCGGCGGGCAGTTCGTCGTTTAGCGGCACCGTCGATCAGGCCACCGGAAAAGTCACAGGAACCTGGAACTATGCGGGTTCTTTGACAGGAGGCACATTCGACGGGCAGAAGAACTAGGCGGGACCCATCGATTGCGAGGTCGGGCAGGCGAAAGGCCTGCACGATCTCAACGGTCAGATTCCACGCCGTTGCCTCCGGTCCGTGGAAAATCAAGAGCCTCGGCTTATCGCAACAGCAGTTCCACCGCAGGCGCATCGCCATATTCGGTATAGCGCCTGTTGATCTCGTCGATGCAATCCTGCAGACAGGCGAGAATGCCGGGCACGCAGCGCTGCATCGAATCGGCATCGGTTACTTTGATTCTGAGTAATTCGTTTGGTTGAAGGCGAAACCTGGTCATTCCCTGTTCGTCCCGGAGATCGCTCAAACAGTCGATCCAGGCGTCCATATTCCTGCCGTAGAAATCGGGAAAGCCGAACGCTTTCATGCATTCATCGTGGAATGCCGCCCAACTGGTGATCTCCTTGCCATCAAGCCTCACGGTGATCATCGCACTACTTTGCCTTGATGTCCTTTGGCGAATCAGTAACAAAACCCATCTTGGTCATCCCATTGTTCTGCGCTGCCGACATGACCTGGGCGATGACTTCGTAGCGGGTCGACTTATCGGCACGCAATTGCAGTTCCGGTTGCGGGTCTTTCTGCGCCGCTGCAGCCAGTCGCCCATCCAGACTCGTCAACTCAACCGGATCGTTGTTCCAGAAAATCCTGCCTTCGCCATTGATCGACAGCGAAATCGTTTCCGGCTTTTCCGGTGCAGCCGCCGAACGAGCCTGGGGCAGGTCGAGCTTGATCGCATGTGTAAACAGCGGCGCAGTGATGATGAAGATCACCAGCAGCACCAGCATCACGTCGACCATCGGCGTGACGTTGATGTCCGCCATCGGGGCCTGTTGCTTGTTGTCGTTGAATCCGCCGAATGCCATGCTTGAGCCCCTTTACTTGCCGACTCGCGTACCGGTGGTCAGGTACGCATGCAGATCGTGTGCGAAGGCGTCCAGTTCCGCCAGCGTGACGCGGTTGACGCGGGTGAAGGCGTTATAGGCAAGAACCGCAGGAATTGCTACCACCAGGCCGAGTGCGGTCATGATTAGCGCTTCGCCCACCGGTCCCGCGACCTTGTCGATCTGCACCGTTCCGGAGGTGGAAACCGCCACCAGAGCATGATAGATGCCCCATACCGTGCCGAACAACCCGACAAACGGCGCGGTCGAACCAACCGAGGCGAGCAGGGTGAGCCCGCTTTCGAGCCGCGAGGACACGCGATTGATTTCCTGGCGCAAGGTGCGCGTGATCAGCTCGCCCGGATCAACGCTGGCATTGAGCGAGCCGGCCTGCGACGTGACATTGGCCGCTTGCGCGCTCTGAATGGCGAGGGGAGCATAGACGTTTTCGCTATCCGCATTCTTCACTACCGAGATCGCATCCGGCAGCGTAGGCGCTTTCCAGAAGCCGTCGAGCGCGCTGGCGCTACGGCGAATCCGCCACGAACTCCATGCCTTGGAAAAAATGTAGTACCAACTGACGACAGACATCAACAACAGCAGGTAGGCAACTGCGTGCGACACGGCGTCGCCTTGCGACCAGTAGTGGGCAAATCCGAGAGTCTGGTTCATGGTTTCAGGAAAAGATTCAATTCTCTTGGAGTGTAAACGGAATGGCAACTTGATACCACTCTGTGACCGGCTTGCCATCGATCGTGGCTGGATTGAAGCGCCAGGTCTGCACCGTGCTGCGTGCCGATTCATCGAGGAGAGGATAGCCGCTCGACGTTTTCACTTCCACCGCGCCTGCGCTGCCATAGGCTTTCACCAGCACGCGCAGCACCACCGTGCCCTGTTCGTCGTTGCGGCGCGAAAAGCGCGGGTAGGGCGGTTTGCGGTTGCTGGCGGCGTAGCTTGCTACCGATGCGCTCGTCTTCGGTGGTGAGGCAGGCGTGGATGGCACCGGTGGTACGGAAGGTGCCGTTGCGGCGGCGAGAGGTGCGACAACGACGGGCGCTGATGGCGAGGTGTTGCTCGGCGCCGCCGGTTTGGCGTCTGCCGCCGGAACAGCGGGATGTGTTGGTGACGTCTCAGTACTGCCGCAACCAGTGCGGCGTGCAGCAGCAGGGCCGCCACGGCGAAAAGCGAAGAAAAAGTTTTCATGCCGTTCACCGCAGCGATGCGAGCCTGCTACTGAGTCGGCTAGTGCAGTCCGAGCACGTCCTGCATGTCGTACAAACCGGTCGTCTTGTCCGCCAGGAAGCGCGCCGCGCGCAAGCTGCCGTGCGCGTAGCTGAGGCGGCTTGACGATTTGTGCGTGATTTCGATGCGTTCGCCGATGCCGGCAAACAGTACGGTATGGTCGCCGACAATGTCCCCGCCGCGAATGGTGGCAAATCCGATTGATGATGGGTCGCGTTCGCCGGTGACGCCTTCGCGGGCAAAGACAGCGACGTCTTTCAGATTGCGGCCCAGCGCGCCTGCGACCACTTCGCCCATCTTGAGGGCGGTGCCGGACGGTGCATCGACCTTGTGGCGATGGTGCGCTTCGATGATTTCGATATCGTAGCCATGCGAAAAGTTCTTGGCCGCGAGTTCCAGCAGTTTCATGGTCACGTTGACCCCAACGCTCATGTTGGGTGCGAAAACGACGGCCGTTTTTTCGGCGGCTGCGGCGATGGCCGCCTTCCCGGCTTCATCGAAGCCCGTGGTGCCGATAATCATCTTGATGCCGTTCGCCGCACAGTACTCCAGGTGCTTCAGCGTGCCTTCCGGACGCGTGAAATCGATCAGGAAGTCCGCGTCGGCCAGTCCCTTCGCCAATTCGGACTCGATCGGTACGCCGGCGGGCTTGCCGAGAAAGGCGGCGGCATCGGTGCCGATACCGGGCGCGGCGGGAACATCGAGGGCGCCGGCGAGTATCGCATCGTCGGCGTTCAGGATGGTTTCGATCAGCATGCGGCCCATCCGGCCGGATGCGCCTGCTACGGCAATTTTCAGTTGAGTCATTGGATGCTCGATATTATTTGCCAGCTTCAGTCGGGGCTGCGCCGGGCACGGCTCCAGCGATGAAGGCAAGGTACTCCTGTTCGGTCGGCAGAACACCGCCATCTATGCTGGACAGATGGTTGTTCTTGAAAAACAGGGTGACACGGCTGGAAATGACTTCGCCGGTGCGTTTCTTCAAGCGAAAAACGTAATCCCAGCGGTCTGCATGGAAAATGTCCGTGAGAAGCGGAGTGCCGAGCACGAAACTTGCCTGCTCGCGCGTCACGCCTTCCGGCCTGCGCATGCCTTCTTTCAGCTGTGCGACCATTTCGCGCGAAACGAAATTGCCCTGCTGAATATCGATGCGATAGGGCGAGAAAATGCCGAGGAAGCGCTGTACACCGGTCGGGCCGGAGGTTGTGACGCCGCTGGTCGGAGCCTGCGGTTCGGCCGGCTTCGCTTCCGCCTGTTGCGCCGGCTGTGCGGATGCACGGGCCACCGAAGGGGCCGGCGCAGCCGGCTCGTCAATCAGTGGATTTTTCGACGCGCATCCCGTCAGGAAGGCCGCCAGTGCAAGGCAAAGCGCGCTGGCCAGGGCCGGTGTACGATCAGAGCGGGAGAACGACATTCGCATAGCAGAGTCTCAATTCGTTGAGCAATTGGGCCAAAACGCTATATGATAAAGCAGATAACCGAATTCCGACCAATAACATGCCTAGCAATCCTTCCGAACTGAAAGCCAGCGGTCTTAAAGCCACGCTCCCGCGACTCAAGATCCTCGACATCTTCCAGACCAGTGCAGTGCGTCACCTGAGCGCTGAAGACGTGTACAAAATCCTCCTTGCCGATAACATGGATGTCGGACTGGCAACCGTGTACCGCGTATTGACGCAGTTCGAGCAGGCCGGGCTGCTGCACCGCAATCATTTTGAAACAGGCAAGGCCGTGTTCGAACTCAATGAAGGTTCGCACCACGACCATCTGGTGTGCCTCGATTGTGGCCGGGTCGAGGAGTTTTTCGACGACGAAATCGAAAAACGCCAGCAAATCGTTGCCAAGGAACGCGGTTTTTCGATTTCCGAGCATGCGCTGGCCCTCTATGCGCACTGCACGAAGAAGGATTGCCCGCACCGCCCGGGCTTTCACGCTGCTTCCCCTACTTAAAAGAATGGTCGCGGCGGCATGCCGCTGTGATGCCGGGTTCAAGCAGCCCGTGCAAGACAGGAATTACCCATGAAGGCAGAAACAAGAAGTTTTCCGCGCAAGCACATGCGCTGCAATGCCGTCGTCGTGCTGCCTGGCATGGCGCCGATGCGCGCAAAGACCCAGGACATTGCTTTGGGGGGAACTTGTCTGATCGTGGCCGAGCAACTGCGGGTAGGGCAGGAATGCACCGTGGCCTTCGAAGCGCTCCTGAATGGAAATCCGGTACGTGTTACGGCAACTGCGAAAGTGGTCTACAGCATTCTGGCCGGCACTGAAGGATTCCGCACCGGGATGCAGTTCGTGCAGATCGATCCCGCCAGCAACAAGACGCTTGCGGAACTGATGCTCTGAACCTTACGACGTATGACTCAAGGCATTCGACAGAAGCTTGGCGGTGATATCCACGATCGGGATGACACGCTCGTAAGCCATCCTGGTCGGACCGATGACGCCCAGCGTACCCACGATCTTGCCGTTGACTTCATATGGCGCAGTCACCACGCTCATTTCATCGACCGGGATGAGTTGCGATTCCCCGCCAATAAAGATCTGCACGCCGGTTGCCTTGCTTGATACGTCGAGCAGTTGTATCAGGCTCGTCTTTTGCTCGAACAGATCGAACAGCTTGCGCAGGGACGTCATGTTCGACGCCAGCTCGGTGACGCTGAGGAGATTGCGTTCCCCGGAAATCACCATGTCGTCGGTGTTCTCGGCCATCGCGTCGCTGCCGGCTTCAACTGCTGCCTGCATCAGGCTGGTCATGTCGTCGCGCAACTGGCGCAGCTCGCTCTGAAGGCGCGCACGCACCTCATCGAAACCCAGTCCCGAGTAATGCTGATTGATATAGTTCGCAGCCTGGATCAATTGCGCCGGCGTGTAGTCGACGTCGGTCAGCAACAGCCTGTTCTGCACATCGCCGTTCGGCGCCACGATGACCAGCAGGATGCGTTTTTCCGACAGCCGCAGGAATTCGATCTGCTGGAAGATCGATTCATGGCGCGGCGTCAGCACGACGCCCGCGAATTGCGAGAGCGAGGATAGCACCTGTGCTGCGTTGGCAATGATTCTTTGCGAGGATTTCGGCTGCAGGCGAGGCTGCAGCTTCGATTCGACCGTCGTTTCGTCGATCGTCTGGACAGTCAGCAGGGTATCGACAAAAACCCGGTAGCCGCGTGGCGTTGGAATCCGTCCAGCGGACGTATGCGGGCTGGAGACGAAACCCATTTCTTCCAGATCGGCCATGATGTTGCGGATGGTGGCCGGCGACAGGTCCAGGCCGCAGACTTTCGACAGCGCCCGCGACCCCACCGGCTGGCCGTCCGCGATGTAGCGTTCCACCAGTGCCTTGAGTAAAGTTTGTGCGCGGGTATCGAGTTGCATAAGGTTATTTTAGCGAGCGATGACAGCGACTGCCAGCGGCCGTTGCCGCGGGCGTTGTTTCCCCATGCGGCTATTGTCAGTCTTTTACCGTTTTTCCCGACAACCACTGATCAAGTTCATATAGCGTGGTGCAGCTTGCATCCGGCCGCACATGGTCCGGCATCTGCCGCGCCGGCTCCAGCCCGGTCCGTCTTAGCCACACGCCATGCAAGCCCGCCTTCTGTGCACCGTCGACATCGAGCAAGGGATCGTCGCCGACGTACACGGCCTCTTCCGGCATCACCCCGAGCGCATCGCATGCAGCGTGGAAGATCGCGGCTTCCGGCTTGGCGCAACCAAAGCGGTGTGCGGCAATCGAGGCGCCGAAAAAATGCGCGATGCCGATTGCATGCAAATCCGCCACGCCGTTCGACACCGTGCCGAGCGCAACGCGTTCGCGCAGGCGGCCCAGGGTCGGCAGTACATCCTCGAAGGGCGTGACTTCGTTGCGTGCCCGCGAAAACACTTCCATGGCTTCATCGACCATCGCCAGGTCCTGTCCGCAACTGCGGAACGCTTCCGTCAGCACGGCGTGTCGCAGGGTGCGCAGATCCAACTGGTAAACCGGGTCGGTTGCCATCAGTTCCTGCCGTCGCTGCCGCATGCTTTCGATCGATACTGTTTCCGCCACTGCGGGAGCATGAGAGAGCAGCCAGTCATACAGCAGGTTTTCCGCGCGCTTGATCACCGGCACGATCGGCCAAAGCGTGTCATCGAGGTCAAACAGAACGGCTTTGATTACTGGCATATGGGATCGAATTCGACTGTTTCAACGGAGGCGTTGTATATTGGCCTGCCAAATTATGGTCTAATCTGCAGCATGTTGCCTTCCCATCCACCTGCCAAACCCTGTGCTTTCCAGACTGTAGCCATCGTCGGCAAGTATATGGCCGCCGGTATCGAACAGTCATTGTCCGATATTGCCGAGTTCCTTGCCGGGAACGGCCACACCGTGGTGTTCGAAACCGAAACGGCGCAAAACGTTGCGTTGCCAAGTGCGCCGACGATGACGCCGGCTGAAATCGGGCAGCATGCCGATGTCGCCATTGTTCTCGGCGGCGATGGCACCATGCTCGGCATCGCGCGCCAGCTTGCAGCTTACAATGTCCCGCTGATCGGCATCAACCACGGGCGCCTCGGTTTCATGACCGACATCCCCCAGGAAGGCATGATCCCGGTTCTTGCCGAGATGATGAACGGCAAGCTCGAATCGGAACAGCGCACCCTGCTGGAAGGCTCGGTAGTCCGCGAGGAACAGACCATTTTTCACGCGTTGGCGTTCAACGACGTTGTTGTTTCCCGCGGCGCTACTACCGGCATGGCGGAACTCAAGGTCGAGGTGGACGGGCATTTCATGTACAACCAGCGCTCCGATGGCTTGATCGTTTCCACTCCGACAGGTTCCACCGCCTATGCGTTGTCGGCAGGCGGTCCCTTGCTGCACCCCAGCCTTTCCGGCATCGTGCTCGTGCCGATCGCGCCGCATGCGCTGTCCAACCGTCCGATTGTGGTTCCGGACACCAGCACCATCGTGATCGAAATCATGGGAGGACGCGATATCAGCGTCAATTTCGACATGCAATCGCTTGCCAGCCTGCAGCATCATGATCGCATTGTGATCAGGCGTTCCGCCCATACCATTACCTTCCTGCATCCACTGGGCTGGAGCTACTACGATACCTTGCGCGAAAAGCTGCACTGGAACGAGTATCCGTCGGTGGCCGGGCAGTTAAAATAGCGGCCTTGTCGCCGTCATGACGACTTAACAAGATCCGGACTTCCACCATGCTTCGCACACTTTCCATTCGCGATTTCGTGATCGTCGATTCGATCGAGCTTGAGTTTGCGCCTGGTTTTACCGTCTTCACCGGTGAAACGGGTGCCGGCAAGTCGATCCTGATCGATGCGCTGGCGCTCGCGCTGGGCGGGCGCGGCGACGCCAGCGTGGTGCGCGAAGGCGTGGCCAGGACGGATATCACTGCGGAATTCAGCACGGACGAAGAGGTCGACGCCTGGCTCGACGAACATGCGTTCAGTAACGAAGACGGCGGCGTGTTGATGCGCCGGGTGATCGACAATGCCGGGCGATCCAAGGCATTCATCAACGGCATCACGGCAACCGCCGCGCAATTGCGCGAGTTGGGCGAAATGCTGGTTGACATCCATGGACAGCATGCACACCAGTCGCTGCTGAAAACCGATGCGCAACGGATGCTGCTCGATGGCCAGGCCGGCTTGCTGGATGACGTGAAAGCCGTCTCCGCGGCTTACAAGGCCTGGCGCGCGCTGGCGAAGCAGCGTGAAGAGTTCGAGGCGAATGCAAAGAGCGTGCTGCTTGAGCGCGAACGCCTGGAGTGGCAAGTCGGCGAACTTGAAAAGCTCGCGGTCAAACCCGGCGAATGGACCGAGATCAGCAACGAACACAGCCGCTTGGCGCATGCGGCCAGCCTGATCGAGGGCGCGCAGGAAGCGCTGGATGCCCTTTCCGAATCGGAAACCGCCCCGATGCTGTCCCAGTTGTCCGCGCTGACGCTCAAGCTCGGCAAGCTGGCCGACATCGACAGCGCCCTTAATCCGGTGGTGGAGGCGCTGGAGCCGGCGCGTATCCAGTTGCAGGAAGCAGTGTACTCACTCAATGATTACCTCGGCCGGGTTGAACTCGATCCAGACCGTTTGCACGAGGTCGAAGCGCGTCTTGACGCCATCCATTCGACCGCGCGCAAATTCCGCGTTGCTCCCGAAGACTTGCCGCAGGAGCACGCGTCGCTGTCCGCGCAGTTAAGGCAATTGTCTGATGCCAGCGACGTGGACGCACTGCGTGCACAAGAAGAAAAACTCAAGACGGCGTACATGGAACGCGCGCTGGCGCTTTCTAAGGCGCGTGCCAAGGCCGCCAAGGCGTTGAGCCAGGCTGTCACTGCAGCAATGCAGGAACTGAGCATGGCAGGCGGCCGCTTCGAGGTTGCTCTGAATCCCTGCGAACCGGCCAGCTACGGCCTGGAACAGGTGGAATTCCTGGTGGCGGCGCACGCCGGCACATCCTCGCGGCCGTTGGCGAAAGTGGCTTCCGGCGGCGAACTGGCGCGCATCTCGCTTGCGATTTCCGTGATCACATCGAGCGCCACCGCCACACCGACACTCATCTTCGACGAAGTTGACAGCGGTATCGGCGGCGCCGTAGCGGAAGTGATCGGACGCCTGTTGAAGCGTCTGGGCCAGGATCGCCAAGTGTTGTGCGTCACCCATTTGCCGCAAGTCGCCAGCCAGGCGAATCAGCATTTCCAGGTCAGCAAACAAAGCGCTGAAGGTCGCACCATGTCGCGCATCGACGGACTCGACGCCAAGGCGCGCATCGAGGAGATTGCACGCATGCTGGGCGGTCTCGAAATCACGGCGACCACGCGCAAGCACGCACGCGAATTGCTGGCCTCCTGACGCGACGCTCGCAACGAACAATGCAGCAAATAAGGATCGCAGTACACAATGTCCCCAAACAAAGAGCCCGCCTATACGCACGGTACCATCGCAAAGACTGCCGTAGTGCTGGTCAACCTCGGCACGCCGGACGAACCGACGCCTTCGGCCTTGCGCCGCTATCTCAAACAGTTTCTGTCCGACCCGCGCGTGGTCGAAATTCCGAAAGCCGCATGGTGGTTCATTCTCAACGGCTTCATCCTGCCGTTACGTTCCGGCAAGTCGGCAGCCAAGTATGCGTCGATCTGGACTGCCGAGGGCTCGCCCCTCAAGGTACACACGGAAAAGCAGGCAACCCTCTTGCGCGGCTACCTCGGCGAGCGCGGGCACCAACTGGAAGTCGCCTATGCAATGCGCTACGGCAAACCCGCGTTGCACGGCGTACTCGGCAAACTCAAGGCCGACGGTTGCGATCGCATCCTGATATTGCCGGCCTATCCGCAGTATTCCGGCACCACGACGGCATCGATCTGGGACGCCGTCTTCGGCCATTTTTCGAAGATGCGCAACATACCCGAGCTGCGCCTGGTCAAGCACTACCACGACCATGAGGCCTATATTCTGGCGCTGGCGAAATCGGTACAGGGCTTTTGGGACATGCATGGCCGCCCCGACAAGCTGGTAATGAGCTTTCACGGAGTGCCCATGCGCATCTTGTTGCTCGGCGACCCCTATCACTGCGAGTGCCACAAGACCGCGCGCCTGCTGGCCGCACAACTTCAACTGTCCTCAGACCAGTATCTGGTGGCCTTCCAGTCGCGCTTCGGCAAGGCGGAATGGCTGCAGCCCTATACGGTGCCGGCCTTGCAGAACCTTGCACAGGAGGGCGTCGGGAGGGTGGATGTGATGTGTCCCGGCTTTACCAGCGACTGCCTGGAAACGCTGGAAGAAATCGAGATGGAAGCCAAACAGGAATTCCTTGCCGCAGGAGGCAAAGAATTCAACTATATCCCGTGCCTGAACGAGTCGCCGGCCTGGATTGCGGGACTGGCCGAAATCGCCGAGCAGCACCTGATCGGCTGGCCGACGATGCTTACCCCGCAGATGCGGAACGACGCGAAACGCGAAGCGGAAATCTCGCGCAGGCAAGCTGAACAATTGGGTGCGAAAAAATAGAATGCGCTGCAACGCCGCCTCCCGGCAGCTTGATTTTTCAATACATCGCTACCAGTTCGGCTTGGCAGATCCATACGGTCGCCAAGATGGAATATACGACCACTGAAGCGGAAATCAGGGGCAGTTTCATAACATTTCTCCTTGTGCCGCCGCGAAGTGCCGTTGCAACACGGTTAACATCATCGTAATACGTGACGCGGAAAAATGAAGCCGGAGGAGCCGTAAAGTGTGTAACAGGACTTTACATTTTCCGACTGCGTCGAAAAGGTTCAGAAATCCCCTTGAAAAAATATGGAATACCCCCATTTACTAGTGCAATTAACGCTAAGCCATTGATTGTTGGAGACTTTTTGTGATGCAAGATCAAGAGAAAATGCAAGAGCAAGAGCAAGAGAAGGTGCAAGAAAAGGCAGAGCAGGTCGTTCCGCCACAACAGGCTGCTCCTTCCCAGGATGCCGCTCCATCCCAGGCCGCCGCACCGGATCAGCCTCAGGCAGAACAGGCTGCCAAGCCGACTGTGGAAGAAAAACTGGCGGCGGCCGAAGCCAAGGCCAACGAAATGCAGGATGCCTTCCTCAGAGCCAAGGCGGACACGGAAAACATCCGCAGACGCGCGCAGGAAGACATCGCGAAAGCGCACAAGTTTGCGATTGAAAGCTTTGCCGAAGCGCTGGTGCCGGTCAAGGATAGTCTCGAAATGGCGCTCAAGCTCGACACGCCATCCGTCGAGTCGCTGAAGGAGGGCGTTGAAATGACGCTCAAGCAACTCAATTCGGCCTTCGAGCGCAACCGCCTGCTCGAAATCAATCCGGTTCCCGGTGAAAAACTCGATCCCATGAAGCACCAGGCGATTTCCATGGTTCCTGCCGAGCAGGACGCCAATACGGTTGTCAGCGTGCTGCAGAAGGGGTACACGATTGCCGACCGCCTGTTGCGCCCGGCACTGGTCACCGTGGCGCAATAAAAATGACGAGACGGCTTTCAAAGTGCTTGAAACGCGCACTTTGTTCCGCATATACAACACATCAGAAATCCAGTTTTTAAAAGGAACAACATCATGGGCAAGATCATTGGCATTGACTTGGGTACGACCAACTCCTGCGTCGCCATCATGGAAGGCGGCCAGCCGA
>CBIHRJ010000038.1:0-58215 GCA_966212445.1 uncultured Noviherbaspirillum sp.
GGGTCGGGGTCTGTCGGGCTGTTGTGGGTTGGTTTGTGGTGTTTGGCGAGGTCTTGTTGGCGTTCCCGCACTCCCACCCCCGGCCCCTCTCCCGCCTGCGGGAGAGGGGAGCAGGGCATGGTCGCCGGATAGCAGGATTTCTGCGCCGCTATCCTCCAGCAACATATTCACCCGTTCCGCCGGCGCATCCGGCTCGATAGGCAGATAGGCGGCGCCGCATTTCATCACCGCCAGTTGCGCAATCACCATCAACGGGCCGCGTTCGCACAACAGCGCGATCGGTGCATCCGGATTGCGCCGCTCTCGCTGCAGCCGGTGGGCGAGGCGGTTGGCGGCGCGGTTCAGTTCGCCGTAGCTCATGGCGCCGTCGTTGCCGATCAGCGCGGGGGCGTTGTCGTTCTTTGCGGCCTGTGCTTCGAACAACTGGATGACCGTGGTGTCCGGCAGCGGCGTTGCCGGTGCGGCCGCGTGCTGCGGCAAGCCCGCGCGTTCGTCGTCGAACAGCAGGTCGAGTTTGTCCAGCGCTTTCTGCGGTTCGCGCACGGCGGCGCAGAGCAGGTGCTCGAAGCGCTGCGCCCAGTCGGCGATGCGTTCCGGGTCGAACAGGTCGGTGTCGAATTCCACCCGCAGGGTCGGCGACGCGGCGCCGAAGTCGAACATCCATGACATGTCGCAACGCGAGCCGCTGCGTGCGAGCGGCACCGGTTCCGCAGAGACGCCGGGGAATGCCGGCGCCGCGCTTGCCTCGTCGAGGCCGATCATGACGTCGAACAGCGCCGAGCGCGAGGTGTCGCGTGCGATATTGAGTTCGCCGACCAACCGGTCGAACGGATAGTTCTGGTGGAACATGCCCTGGCGCATCGCTTCGGCGGCGGCGGCGAGACGGCTGGCGAATCCTTCGCTGCCGGCAATGCGCTCGCGCAAGGCGAGGGTGTTGACGAAGAAGCCGACCAGGCCTTCGCTGGCCGGATGGCGGCGGCCGGCCACGGGGACGCCGATGATCAGGTCGTCCTGTCCGGACAGCCGGTAGAACAGCGTCTGCAGGCCGGACAGCAGCACGGTGAACAGCGTGACGCCATGGGCCTGTGCGCAGGCGCGCGCGGCCTGCACCGCGCGTGCGCCCAGTACATGGTCGAAGCTGGCGCCGCGGAAACGGCGTACCGCCGGGCGCGGGCGGTCGGACGGCAGATCGAGCAGCGGTATCGGGCCGTCGAGCTGCGCCATCCAGTAGGCGCGGTCCTGCGCGAATGCGCCGCGCTCCAGTTGCGCGGCCAGCCAGGCGGAAACGTCGCGGTACTGCGCCGGCAACGGCTGCCAGTCCGGCGCGGCGCCGCGCAGGCGCGCCGCGTAGGCTTGCGTCAGTTCGGATTCGAGTATCGGCATCGACCAGCCGTCGGCGGCGATGTGATGCAGCACGACCAGCAGCTTCCAGCACGCCGGGCCATCGCTTGCCAGCGCCACCCGGATCGGCCATTCGCGGCCGAGGCCGAACGGCCGGGCGGCGATTTCTTCCAGCGCCTGTTGCAGGGCAGCGCCTGTCAGGCCGGGCGCAGGCTCGATCCAGGGCACGTTGCCTTGCGCATCGGTGATCTGCACCGGTTCGCTGTCCTGTGCGACGAACCGCGTGCGCAATACCGCATGGCGGGCCGCGACGTCGTTGAATGCCATGCGCAAGGCCGCCACATCGAGCGTGCCGTCGAGACGCGTGAGGCCGCAGATGTGGTAGGCCGCGCCGCTTTCGCCGAGCTGGTCGATGACCCACAGGCGGCGCTGCATCGGCGACAACGGCGCCGGCACATCCGGCGGCAGGATGAACAGTTCATCCTGCGTGGCGGCGGCGCGACTGCGGACCCGGTGCGCGAGCGCAGCCGGCGTCGGCGCGACGTAGACGTCGCGCAGTTCCACCGCTACGCCGAGCGCGCGCGTGGCGCGCAGCGCGAGACGGTTGGCGGCCAGGCTGCGGCCGCCGTGATCGAAGAAATCGTCGTCGCGGCCGATGCGTGGCACGCCGAGCAGTTCCTCCCACAGGCTTGCCAGTTGCACTTCGTCCGGGTTGCGCGGCGCGTGATAGGCCAGTTCGGAACGCTCGGCGGCGGTGGCCGGATCGGGCAGGCGGCTGCGGTCGAGCTTGCCGTTGGCGTTGAGCGGCAACGCATCCATGCACAGCATCAGGCGCGGCACCATGTATTCCGGCAGGCGCAGCGCGAGCGCCTGCCGCAGGCCGGCCGCCGCGTTTTCATCGCCGGTCCAGTAGGCGATCAGTTCCATGTCCTGGCCGATCGCGCGCGGTACGACGCGGGCGTCGCCGACGCCGGCTTGCTGGCGCAGCGCCGCTTCGACTTCGCCGATTTCCACGCGGTGGCCGCGCACCTTGACCTGGCTGTCGGCGCGGCCGACGAATACCAGGTCGCCGTTGGCCAGCCGGCGCACGCGGTCGCCGGTGCGGTACAGGCGGGCCTCGCCGGCTGCGAGCGAGGATGCCGCGAACGCAAGTTCGGTCGCCGACGGCCGCCGGTAGTATTCAAGCGCCAGGCCGGTGCCGCTGATCGCCAGTTCGCCGATCGCGCCGATGGGCAGCGGCGTCAGGTCGGGGGCAACGACGTGCAGCGCGGTGTTGGCGGTCGGGCGTCCGATCGGCACCGGTTGCGGCAGCGGATGCGCCGGGTCGATTTCGTAAAACGCCGCGCACACCGCCGCTTCGGTCGGTCCGTAGGCGTTGACGTAGCGGATGCCTTGCGCGAGACGGCGCCGCACGTCGCCGGCGATCGGCGCTTCGCCGCCGCTGATGATCATGCGCAGGCCGGACAGCGACAGGTCGCCGAGCGAATTCAGGAAACCCGGCGTCATCGCGGTGATCGTGACCTTCAGCCGCGCCAGCGCGTCGGCAAACCCGTCTGCGGTGTTGCACAGGCGGCGGTCGGCGAGCGCCAGGCGCGCGCCCGACAGCAAGGCGAGAAAGACTTCGAACACGCTGACGTCGAAGGCCGGCGACACGAACTGCAGCACGGTGTCGCTGCCGCCGACGCCGAGCGCCTTCACCTGGTCGTCCATCATGTTGAGGAAGGCGCGGTGCGACACCAGTACGCCCTTCGGCGTGCCGGTCGATCCGGAGGTGTAGATCAGGTAGGCGGGCGCGTCCGCCCCTGTCGCGACCTGCGGTGCGATGTCGGCGAGGCCGGACAGGGTGTCGAGGTCGAGCAGCGGTATGTTGCCGGGCGGCGTGGCGGAAGCTTGCCGGCGGCTGACCAGCACGCGGGCGCCGGCGTCGTCCAGCAGTTCCGCATGGCGTCCGGCCGGGTGCCAGCTATCGAGCGGCAGGTAAACCGCACCGGCCTTGAGGATGCCGAGGATGGCCGCCGGCCAGTCCGCTTCGCGTTCTAGCAGCACCGCGACCACTTCGCCGGGCTGCACGCCGTATTCGTCGATCAGCGCCGCTGCGATGCGGTTGGCGCGCTGGTCAAGCCAACGGTAGCTGAAATGGCCGTCGAAGCCGGCAAGGGCGACGGCCTCCGGCGTGCGTTGCGCCTGTTGCAGGAAAGCCTGATGGATGGCGGTGTCGGGCAGCGGTTGATGCGGGCCTTGCGCCATCCGCAGCAGCGCCTCCGTCTGCGTTTTGTCCAGCATCGGCAGCCGCTTAAGCGGCAGCGCCGGCTGTTCGGCGCCGATCGCCAGCAGTTGCCCCAGTTGATCCAGTAGGCCGGCGACGGTGGCATCCCGGTACAGCGATTTGCGGTATTCGAGGATCAGTTTGAGCGACGCGCCGTCATCCTGCAGCCGCAGCGACAGGTCGTTGCGCGCCGGTGCGTCGGGCACTTCGCGCTCGATCACCTGCAGGCCGTCGAGCGGCATCTGCGCGGGCGCCGGTTCCATCGCCAGCACGACATCGTAGAACGGATTGCGTGACGGATCGGCGGCAGTGTTGCCGGTCGCGGCCCATTTCGCCGGAGTGTCGAACTCGCTGTCGGTCAGTCCTTCGATGCCTTCGCGCGCGCGGTCGAGCAGGGCCGCGAAGCTGAGGTCCGGCGACAGGCGCAAGACCAGCGGCAGGGTATTGACCATGAAGCCGACCACGTCCGCGAGTTCGCTGCGCGAGCGGCCGGCCAGCGGCGTGCCGATGATGACGGTTTCGCTGCCGCCGTAGCGGTAGAGCAGGATCGCCAGTGCGGAGGCGACCGCCATGAAGGGCGTTGCGCGGTGGGCGGCGAGGCGGCTGCGCAGGATTGAGGTTTGTTCGGGCGGGAGTTCCAGTTGCACCCGGCCGGTGGCAAGCGTGTCGAAGTCGGGTTGCGTGACGTCGGCGGGAATGGCGGCGCGATTGTCGGCGTCGGCCAGGCGGGCGCGCCATGGCTCGGCGCGGGTGGCGGTGTCGGGGGTGGCCGCGAGCCAGCAGGCGAGGTCGCGCATCGCCGGTTTAGCTCCCTCTCCCGCGGGCGGGAGAGGGTTGGGGTGAGGGTGACTGTCAAGGCTTTCTATCTTGCCAGCGCCCTCACCCCCGGCCCCTCTCCCGCCCACGGGAGAGGGGAGAGTCTGTTGGTAGCACTCCGACAATTCCCTCACCAATATCCCCATCGACCATCCGTCGCAGGCGATGTGGTGCATGTTGATGACCAGGTGGTGCAACGCCGGCGTCTGCCGCAGCAGCCGCACGTGCAATACCTGCCCGCCGGCGAGGTCGAAGCGGCGTTTGCGTTCTTCGCGCAGCATGTCCTGCACGCGGTCTTGCGTGTCGCCGGCTTCTTCCACGTGCAATGTGAACGGCATTGCCGGCAGTATCCGCTGGCGCGGCTCGCCGTCGATTTCAATGTAGGCGGTGCGCAATGCCTCATGGCGTTCGACCAGTGCCGCGAATGCCGATTGCAGCGCGGCGATGTCGAGGTCACCGTGCAGTTCCAGCCATTCGACGTTGTTGTACAGCGTTTCGGCGTCGGCGATGCGGTCGAGTATCCACAGGCCGGCTTGCGCTTCGGTCAGCGGATAGCTGTCCTGATCGGGTGCGCGCGGGATCGTTTGCCGCGCCGGTTTCAGTCCGGCGGCGATGCGGGCGGCGAGCGCGCGCACCGTGCCGCATGCAAAGAAATCGCGGATGGTGATGTCGACGCCGAAGCACTGTCCGATACGGCCGATCAGGCCGATCGCGCGCAGGGAATTGCCGCCGATCTGCAGGTAGGGACTGGTGACGCCGACGCGCTCCAGGCCCAGCGCCTCGGCCCACAGGCGGGCGATTTCCTGTTCCAGTTCGCCTTCGGGCGGCGTGTAGCCGTGTTCGAGGTTGAGCAGCGATTCCGGGCGCGGCAGCGCCTTGCGGTCGATCTTGCCGTTCAGGTTGCGCGGGAATTCCGGCAGTTGCAGCAGGTAGCCCGGCAGCATGTTGTCGGGCAGCGTCGCCTGCATGGCATTGCGCAGGTCTTGCGGGTCGAGCAGGGTGTTGCTCGTGTAGTAGCCGACCAGGATGTTTTCGCCGCCGGACAGGCGGAAGGTGTGCGCGACGGCTTCGGTGACTTCCGCATGGGTGCGCATCGCGCCTTCGATTTCCGGCAGTTCGATGCGTACGCCGTTGACCTTGACCTGGCGGTCGGCGCGGCCGACGAATTCGACGCTGCGGTCGGCGCGATAGCGGCCGAGGTCGCCGGTGCGGTAGATGCGCTCGGCGCTGTCCGGCGCGAGCGGGTTGGGGATGAAGGACTGCGCGGTCAGTTCCGGATTGCCGTAGTAGCCGTTGCTGGCGAAGGGGGTGTTGATGTGCAGCTCGCCGATTTCGCCGATCTCGCACAGGCGCCCGTCGCGCAGCAGCAGCAGCGCGGTGTTGTTGATCGGCTGGCCGAGCGGCACGATCGCGTTCGGTGCGATGTCGTCGCCGATGCGGTGGAAGGCCTTGGCCAGCGTGGTTTCGGACGGGCCGTACAGGTTGACCAGTTGCACCGCGGCGCCGGCGGCGGCGCGCCATGCGGCGACGTCGGCGCCGTACAGCGGCTCACCGGCCAGCGCCACCGTGCGCAGGTCGTCGAGCGCTTGGCCGCTGTCGGCCACGGCGCGCGTCAGCAGGCGGAACAGCGACGGCACGCAATGCACCAGCGTCACCTTGCTGTCGCGCAGCCATCCTGTCAGCCGCCGCGCATCGCTGCGTTCTTCCGGCGACGGAATCGCCAGGGTGCCGCCGGCCAGCAGCGGCACGAATATCTCGCGCAGGCTGACGTCGAAGGTCGGCGGCGCGAAGAAGCTGGCGCGCACGGTCTGGTCGAGACCGAACTCCGCCACTTCCCAATGCACGAAATGGCTGATGCCCTTGTTGCGGCCTGCGATCAGTTTCGGTTCGCCGGTCGAACCGGAAGTGGTGATCAGGTAGCCGGTGTCGTCGTCGCCGGCGACCGGCTGCGGCCGCTCCGCCGGTGACGACGATATGCCGGCGGCAAGCAGGATGGTCGCAACCTCGCCGGCCAGTTCCGCCATCTGCGCGACGACGGCGGCATCGTTGCCGACCACGACACGCGGCTTTGCCATCGCAAGCGTGCGGCGCAGGCGCGCTTCGGGAAAGGCGGGATCGAGCGGCATGAAAACGCCGCCGCACCGGACCACGGCCAGCAATGCGACGACGTAGTCGATCGAGGCCGGCATCGGCAGGGCAACCACGTCGCCGCGCGCCACGCCGGCGGCGCGCAGTTCGGCGCTCAGGCTGGCGGAACGGGCATCGAGTTCGTCGTAGCTGCAGCAGCGGCCGCCCTGTTCGATGGCGATGCGGCCACGGCTTTTTGCGAGAAGATGATCGACGACCTGATGAAGGTTTTTCTTGTTCAATGCCTGCTGCATGTGCTGGATTCCACTTCTGAAACTATGGCTGTTTTCGAGGCCGGCTTTTGGGCGGCCTGCGGCGTCGTACGGGAAAGGCGCGGTATCAATACATCAGCTTCAACGACAGGCGCCGGGTCGTGTCGCGTCCCTTGACGTCCGGCCACGGATTGCTGTCGTAGCGCGATTCGACGCTGAACGACAGCGCGCTGCGCGGCGACAGCTGGTAGTTCAGCGCCAGGCTCGACACGTTGCGGTAGCGTTTGACCATTTCGGCGGCCGTGTACGGCGTGGGGCCGGACGTGGCCGGGACGTAGCGTCCGGATTCGTCGAGGTCGCGGATCTGGCGGAAGCCCTGCTGCAGCGACCAGTCCTGCGACAACTGCCAGTCGAAGGTCTGGTACAGGTAGACCAGGTTGCTATTGCGCCCCGAGAGGCCGATCAGAGACGGCACCGGCGCGAGATAGGTCTCGTCCAGCCTGCCCAGGCCGATGAAGGTGTTGATCCGCATCGACGGGTTGTCCAGCAGGTAGTAGCCGACGCCGGCCAGCACGGTATTGCGGCGGTCGATGGAGTTGACGTCGTCGCGCTCCAGGATGAAGCCGCCGGCGGTGTAGAACTTATCGGTCAGGTCGTAGCGCAGCGATTCCTGCAGCATCTTGTAGTCGCGCTGGTTGAGCGCGCCGCCGGCCTGCACGATCTTGCGCTTGTCGAGGCTGGTGACCAGTTCGTTGGTCCAGCGGTTGCTGCGGCTGAATAGCTTGCCCGAGCCGCGCAGCGCATGGCCGCTGTCGTTGCCGCTGACGCCGGTGGCGGAGAACTGCACTTCGACATGATGGCGCCAGGCCGGGTCGAGGCTGCGATACATCAGTGAGCTGTGGTCCCACCAGTCGCGCGGCTCGTTTGCCGCGGAGGCGGGCGCTGCCATGGCCGGGTGAGTTGCGGTTGCGGCCGCCGCAGTGGCCGGCGGCATCGCGGCGCCCGCCTTCAGCGCTTCGAGTGCGGCCTTGTATCCGGCTTCATAGCCGGCCTTGTAGTCGGGCGTGGACGTCGCCTGCGCCAGTGCCGCCTGTGCGAACAGGCCCGATATCGCGGCGCAGATCACCGCATTGCCGATTCTTTTGAACATCTCGATCTCCCCCTTTGTCGTTGTAATTTTCATGCCCGGTCCGGTATCGCAAATTCGTCCAGGAACACCTGGAACGACAACACCACCATCATCAAGTCCACGTCGAAGGTCTGGTTGACTTTGAAGCCGTCGCTTTCGACTGTCCGTCGCAGCCGGGCGACGGTATCCGGATTGAGATAACCCTGACGCCTGATAGTGTCAGAAGACAACAAGTCCATCAACCATTCGTTGCGTCCGAGCAGGATGTCCGGACTGCCCAGACCGACAAAGGAAAACTTTTCCCGGGCCAGGATCTGCGGCGCGACGTACGGTTGCGCGATGGTGCGCAGCGGATATTTCTCGCGCTGGTCCTGCGTCAGCAGGCCGGGCGGCAGGCGGGTGACGAAGGCGATCAGGTCCTTGTCGAGGAAGGGATAGCGGCCTTCGACGCTGTTGGCGAAGGTCATGCGGTCGCCATGGTCCGACAGCAGGTGGTCGGCGATGCGCAGCTTGAAGTCGATGTATGAGCGCTGATGCACCGGATGGCGCCCGCGCAGCCGCGCACGGTCGACCAGCGGTTGTGCCAGGCAATCGTAGCGCGCCGGGTCGCGCGCGATGTCCGGCGCATACAGCGCGCTGCTCAAGTCGCGGAACGCGCCGTATTCGCGCTCATAGAAAAAGCCGGCGTCGCCCCACAGCGTTTCGCGCAACTGCGATTCGCGCCAGCTGTCCTCGTCCAGCAGATCCATCGCGTCGTCCTGGCCGGCACGCATCATATCAAAGCGATAACCGACATAACCGGCGAACAATTCGTCCGCGCCTTCGCCCGACAGCACCACCTTGCAGCCGGACGCGCGCACCGCTTCCGACAGGGCGTGCGAGCAAGTGTCGTAGCTTTCCTTGAGCGGCGATTCCGCGTGGCGGATCACCGAGCGCAGGCGCTTCTCGACTTCGCCGGCAGTGAACGGCACTTCATGGTGGCGCGCGCCGATGCGCTCGGCCATGATCCGCTGGTACTTGCGCTCGTCGATATCGGCATCGTCGAACACCACCGAGAACGCATGCCAATGGCTGGACGGCCGCAGCTTGTGCATCACGCCCGCCACCAGCGATGAATCGAGACCGCCGCTCAGGTAGCAGGCCACCGGCACGTCCGCCTGCAGGCGCCGGCTCACCGCTTGCTGCAAAAGGTGGTCGAGCTGCTCCTGCCAGTCGGACGGCGCTGCGCGCGCCCCATCGAGCGGGTAGTCGAGATCCCAGTAGCAGCCGGTGCGCACATTGCCGTCTTCCAGCACCAGGTAGTGACCGGCCGGCAGCGAACGGATGCCGCGGAACATCGTGGTCGGGCTTGCCAGTCCGGGAAACGCGAGGATCTGGTCCAGCCCGCGCAGGTCGATCTCGCGGCTCACCGCCGGATGCGCCAGCAAGCCCTTGATCTCCGATGCAAACAGCAACTGGCCGTCGACCACGGTGTAGAACAGCGGGCAGACGCCGACCGGATCGCGCGCCAGCAGCAGACGATGGCGCGCGGTGTCGTACACGGCCAGTGCGAACTGGCCGTTCAGCCGGTCCATCAGTTCGATGCCGACGTCCTCGTACAGGTGCGGCACGACCTCGACGTCGCAGCGTGAGCGCAGCGTGTGGCCTTTTTTGGCGAGCGCATCGCGCAGTTCGTCGTGATTGTAGATTTCGCCGTTGACGACCGAGAAGATGCTGCCGTCTTCATTGAAATGCGGCTGGTTGCCCTCCGGGCGCAGGTCGACGATGGACAGGCGGCGAAAACCGAACGCGGCCGGGCCGTGCACATGCAGACCGTCGTCGTCCGGGCCGCGGTGGACAAGGGCGCGGGTCATGCGCGCGACTTCCTCGCCTGCGGCCGGGCGGCGGGGATCGAAATTGACTATTCCGGCTATGCCGCACATCTGATGATTCCTTGGTGTTCAGTATCAAAATTCTTCATCCAGCGCCAGGCTTCTTGCCAGAAAACCGGCTGGGTCATTGTTCTGCGGTACGGCTTTGCCGCGCAATTCGGACAAGGCAACCGGCCTGTTGTCCTTCCAGGCGGCCAGCACGTCCTTCCACCTCGAGACGATGTCCGCAGCCCGCTCTGCGCTGAACAAACCGGCGTCATACTCGATGAATCCGTAGACCGCGTCGTCGCTTGTCCACACTTCGAAATCCAGATCGAAGCGGCTGGTGTACGACTGCAGTCCATGCGGCTCCACCGTCAGGCCGTCCAGATCCGGCGCCGGCACTGTATGCTGGTGATAGATCAGCATCGCATCGAACACCGGATGGCGGCCTGGTTCTGCGCTGACGCCGAGCTCGTCCACCAGCTTTGCAAACGGGTAGTCCGCGTGCGCCATCGCTTCGACGATCGCAGCGGCACAGTCGTCGCGCAGCTGTTCCAGCGGCGCGTCGCTGTGCAACCGCTGGCGCAGCGGCAGCATGTTCAGATGCAGTCCGACCTGGTCCTGCAATTCGGCGCGGTCGCGGTTGGCGACCGGCAGGCCGAGCACGAGGTCGCTCTGTCCGCTTTCGAGATGCAGCAGGGCGAGCGTGGCGGCGGCCAGCGTCGCATAGCGCTTGCCCGGCGGGACTGCTTGCAGCCAGGCGGCGGCTTCGGCGTCGTCCATGCGCATCTCGATCCGGGCGCCGCGCCGCGACAGCGTATTGCTGCGCGCGCCGTCGGCCGGCAACGCCAGCCGCGGCAGGTCGCGCAGGCGTTCCGCCCAGTAGTCGCGATGGGTTTGTGCGAGCGGTGAGGCGAGGTAGCGCTGCTGCCAGGCGGCGAAGTCGCGGTAGCGGATCGCGGGCGGCGTCGGGAGGGCGGCGAGCGGGTCCTGCCGGGCTAGGGCGGCGCTGTACGCCATCGCAAGGTCGTTCACCATCACGTTGTCGGACCAGCCGTCGCTGATGATGTGGTGGGTGACCAGCAACAGGATGTGACGGTCGGCGTCGAGCGGGAGCAGGGCGATGCGGAACAGCGGGCCGGCTGCCAGGTCGAAGGGGCGGCAGGTGAGGGCGGCGATTTCGGCTTCAAGCTGAGGTTGAGTAGCGGCTGCAGCGGCTGCAACATGGCCGATGGCGAAATCCATCCTGTCCAGCACGATCTGCCGCGGCTGCCCGTTAACGCTGCGAAACACCGTCCGCAGCGATTCATGCCGCGTCACCAGCGCTTCCCAGGCGCGCGCCAACGCGCCGGCATCGAGCTTGCCGTGCAACAGATAGGTGCCGGGCACGTTGTATCCCGCGTAATCCGGCTGCATCTGCTGCAGCACCCACAGCGCCTGCTGTGCGTACGACAGCGGGTAGTCGGCGGCGTCCGCGGTGCGCGTGATCGGCGCAGTGCGGCCGGGGGCGACGCGTGACAGCGCGGCGGCGCTGGGGGCGCGGTACAGGTCGCGCAGGCTGTAGCCGGCGCCGAGTTCGCGGTTGAGGCGTCCTACCGCCTGGATGGCTTTGAGGCTGTGGCCGCCGGACAGGAAGAAGTCGTCGTCGGGGCCGATGGCGCGGTCGAGCAGGTCCGAGAAAATGCGGGTGATCGTTTCTTCCAGCGGGTTGGCCGCGGCGCGGGTTGTAGGTTCATTCGCCAGCGGTTGCGGATCCGGCAGCGCGCGGCGGTCGGTTTTGCCGTTGGGGGTTTGCGGAAGTGCGGGAAGAAAAACGAAATGCGTCGGGATCATCGCGGCGGGCAGGCGGACGGAAAGCGCATCGCGCAATGCGGCCAGGCCGGCCTGGGACGGGCCGACCAGATAGCCGACGATATCGAGTTCGCCTGCGGCGTTCTTTCGGGCTGCGGCCGCTGCGTCCTGCACGCCGGGCAATTGACGCAACTGCTGTTCGATGTCGCCGATCTCGATGCGCATGCCGCGTATCTTGATCTGGTCGTCGCGGCGGCCGAGGTAGCTGAGCGTGCCGTCGGCATTCCAGCGGCCGAGGTCGCCGGTCAGGTAGACCGGGCCGTCGATGCCGGGCAGCGTGATGAAGCGTTCGGCGGTGCGTGCGGGATCGTTCAGGTAGCCGCGGGCGACACCGGCGCCGGCGATCGCGATTTCACCGGTTGCGCCGGGCGGCTGCAGGTGGTGCCGGCTGGAGAGGACCAGCAGTTGTTCGCCCGGCAGGGCGCGGCCGAGGGTGACCGGGCCGGGTGCGAGCGGCCAGCAGGCGGACCAGATGGTGGTTTCGGTGGGGCCGTAGACGTTGTAGACGCGGGTGTGAGACCAGGTGAGCAACTGGTCGGCGAGGGTTTGGGGTAGGGCTTCGCCGCCGACTAGAAGAGTGCGGACAGCGGAGAGCGGTCGCGCTCCCTCTCCCGCGGGCGGGAGAGGGTTGGGGTGAGGGTGTGCGTCAAGACCTTTTACCTTGCGAGCGCCCTCACCCCCGGCCCCTCTTCCGCCCGCGGGAGAGGGGAGCACGTCGAGCAGCATCTTCAATCTGGTCGGCGTCATCTGCACCACGTCGACCTTTTCGCGTTCAACCAGTTCCAGCAGCAACGCCGGTTCGCGCGCCTGTTCGGCGGACGCCAGCACCACCGTCATCCCGCAGCACAACGCGCCGATCAGTTCCAGCCCGGCGATGTCGAACGACACCGTCGTCACCCCGAGAATGCGCTGGCCCGGCGCAAAGCCGAACGCTTGCGGCAAGCCGGCGAAGAACGCTGCCGCATTGCGATGACTGAGCATTGCCCCTTTCGGCGTGCCGGTGGAGCCGGAGGTGAAAATGACGTAGGCCAGATCGTCCGGCGACGGCGTGCGGTCCGGCGTCGTCTCCGGTGCATCAGCGGCAGGCGCATCAAGTGACAGCACGCGCGTGCCCGGCATCACCGGCAGTGCGGCGGCCAGAGTGGGGGACGCCAGCACATGGCGGCAGCCGCTGGCTTCCAGCATCAGGCGCACGCGGTCCGCCGGGAAGTCGGGGTCGACCGGCACGTAGGCGGCGCCGGCGCGGAGAATCGCGAGCAGGCCCGCCAGCAGGCCGGCGTCGCGGTGCGATACCAGCGCCACCGGCGTGTCCGGCGCCAGCGGTCCGTCGGCAAGCAAGGTGTGCGCGAGGCGGTTGGCGCGGCGGTCGAGTTCGCGGTAGCTCAGCGTGTTGCCGTCGCATATCAGCGCCGCCGCATCGGGTGCGCGCGACAACTGCGCGTCGAAGGCCTGCAGCACGGTGCCGTGCGGCGGTACCGCACCGCCGTCGCCCCAGGCCAGCAAAGCCGCGCGCTGCGCCGGGTCGACGAGGTCGATCTCGCCGAGGGCTTGTTGCGGATTGGCGGCGACGGCCGTGAGCAAGCGGCACAGACTGTCGGCCAGCCCCTGCAGCCAGGCCGGGTCCCGCTTGCCGCGCAGGGAAATGCCGATGCCGCCGTCATGCGGCGTCAGCGACACTTCCAGTGCATACGGAATGCTTTCACGGAAGCTGGCTGCGCCGACGCTTGCTTCGCCGCAGCGGCTGCCGATCACGTCCTGGCCGGGCATGCCCTGCACCAGCAGTACGTGGTCGATCGGCAGCTTGCCGGTGATGGCCTGGATGTCGGCCATCGACACGTACTGGTGCCGGGAAGCGTCGAGGTGGTGATCGCGCACCCGTTCCAGCAGGCCGGCGAAATGGTCGCCGTCCTGCCAGGTGACGCGCATCGGCACGGTGTTGATCAGCAGGCCGACCAGCTTGTCCGCATCGTCGACCTCGGCGGGACGGCCGGCGAGCACGGTCGGGACGACGACGTCGCGCTGGTCGAGCTGCCTTCCCGCCGTCAGCGCCCATGCGCACAACAGCAGGTGGTGCAGCGACGCGCGTTGGGTCTGTGCCAGCGCGCGCAGCCGCTGCGTGCTTGCGGTATCGACGGCGGCGCTTGCGTGTGCTTCTTCCTGCGCGTCACCGGCCGGCGCCAGCGCGTCGCCGCTAAAGCCTGCGTGCGTCGTCTTCCAGTAATCGAGCGCAGCCTTGCTGTCACGTGCGGCCAGCCAGCGCAGGTAGCGCGGATACGACGGGGCGGGTGCAGCCGGCGTCTGCCCGCTGTAGATGGTGAGCACCTGGTCAAGCACGATGCCGATGCTCCAGCCGTCGAGAAGGATGTGATGGAAGCTCCAGACCAGCCAGTGACGGTCCGCACCCGCGCGCAACAGCGCAAGCCGCATCGGGTGCGCATTTGCAAGGTCGTAAGCCTGCGCCCGGTCGCGCTCCAGGAAGTCTTCCAGTTCGATGGGAATGCCCTCGGCGTTGCACCGCGACGGATCGCGAAGCTCGTGCAGCGCCAGCGTCACGGTCTCGCGATGCGGGATCACCTGCACCGGATTGGATACCCGCTCGCTCAGGAAACGGCCGCGCAGCGCATCGTGAAGATCGATCACCTGCTGCCACGCGCTTTGCAGGCGCGCGGCATCGACCGGGCCGTCGAGGAGCAGCACGAGTTGTTCGCGGTAGGCGCGGGATTCAGGTTCCAGCAAGCTGTGGTGCAGCATGCCGCGCTGCATCGGAGTCAGCGCGCAAATGTCTTTGATGTCGTTCTTGCTGAACATGAAGGATGCTTTTTCGGCGTGGTGTTGTCGGGATGCCTACGCGATCAAGTCCGCGAGCTCCGCGTCGCTCAGTCCGCTGAGCGCGCCGGGGGCGTTTTCTTCTTTCGTGTCGTCGGATGCGAGCGGTTTCAGGTTGGCGGCGAGCGCCGCCGGTGTCGGCCAGCGGAACAGGTCCTGCAATTCGAAGGCGAGGCCGGCGGCGCGTACGCGGGTGGCGAGCCGCAGTGCCCGGATCGATTCGCCGCCGGCAAGGAAGAAGTCATCATCCGGCCCGACCTCGTGGCCGAGCACTTCATTGAAGACGGCGGTGAGCGCCTCTTCGACGGGGCCGGCCGGCGTACGTCTGGCGCCGGTTTGCGCCAACGGTTCGGGATCGGGCAGCGCGCGGCGGTCGGTCTTGCCGTTCGGGGTTTGCGGCAGTGCGGGCAACAGCGTGAAGCGTGACGGCACCATGGGCGCGGGCAGGCTGCCGGACAGCCTGGCGCGCAGCGCAGCGGCGTCGACGCCGGCCGATGGGCCGACCAGGTAGGCGACGATTTCCGCCTCGCCCAAGGCATTCTTGCGGATGGCGGCGGCGGCATCGGTCACGTCGGGCAACTGGCACAACTGGTGTTCGATGTCGCCGATCTCGATACGCATGCCGCGGATTTTCACCTGGTCGTCGCGGCGGCCGAGATATTCGAGGCTGCCGTCAGGGCGCCAGCGGCCGAGGTCGCCAGTCAGGTAGACCGGGCCGTCGATGCCGGGCAGCGTGACGAAGCGTTCGGCGGTGCGTGCAGGATCGTTCAGGTAACCGCGCGCGACACCGGCGCCGGCGATCGCGATTTCGCCGGTCGCGCCCGGCGGCTGCAGACGGTGTTTCGGGGAGAGCACCAGCAGGCGTTCGCCGGCGAACGGGCGGCCGAGACTGACCGGGCCGGGTGTCAATGGCCAGTAGGCGGACCAGATGGTCGTTTCGGTGGGGCCGTAGACGTTGTAGACGCGGGTGCGAGACCAGGTGAGCAACTGGTCGGCGAGGGTTTGGGGCAGGGCCTCGCCGCCGACCAGGAGGATCTTGATGCCGGAGAGCGCTCCCTCTCCCGCGGGCGGGAGAGGGTTGGGGTGAGGGTGTGCGTCAAGACCTTTTACCTTGCGAGCGCCCTCACCCCCGGCCCCTCTTCCGCCCGCGGGAGAGGGGAGCACGTCGAGCAGCATCTTCAATCTGGTCGGCGTCATCTGCACCACGTCGACCTTTTCGCGTTCAACCAGTTCCAGCAGCAACGCCGGTTCGCGCGCCTGTTCGGCGGACGCCAGCACCACCGTCATCCCGCAGCACAACGCGCCGATCAGTTCCAGCCCGGCGATGTCGAACGACACCGTCGTCACCCCGAGAATGCGCTGGCCCGGCGCAAAGCCGAACGCTTGCGGCAAGCCGGCGAAGAATGCCGCCGCGTTGCGATGGCTGAGCATCGCGCCCTTGGGCGTGCCGGTGGAGCCGGAGGTGAAGATGATGTAGGCCAGCCGCTCCGGTGTGATCGCGCAATGCGGTGCGGTCACGGGCATCGTTTCGTCGATGGCGTCGAGATTGAGGATGCGGGTGCCGGCCGGTGTCGGCAGGTCGTCCATCAGTGCAGCAGAGGCGAGCACATGGCGGCAGCCGCTGGCGTCCAGCATCAGGCGCACGCGCTCGGCCGGAAAATCCGGGTCGACCGGCACGTAGGCGCCGCCGGCGCGCAGGATGGCGAGCATGCCGGTCAGCAAGCCGGCGTCGCGCTGCGCGACCAGCGCCACCGGCGTGTCCGGCGGCAGCGGGCCATTGGCAAGCAAGGTGTGCGCGAGGCGGTTGGCGCGGCGGTCGAGTTCGCGGTAGCTCAGCCTGATATCGCCGCTGACCAGCGCGGGCGCGTCGGCCGCGCGCGCCAGTTGCGCATCGAATGCCTGCAGCAGCGTACCGTGCGCCGGCGCCGCGCCGCCATCGCCCCAGGCCAGCAGCGTATTGCGCTGCGGCGCATCGACCAGGCTGAGTTCGCCGACCGGCTGGTCGAGCATGTCCGGCGCGAGATGCAGCAGGCGCAGGTAGGTATCCAGCACGCATTGCGCCGATGCCTGGGTGAACAGGTCGAGGTCGTATTCGCAGCGCAGCGTGAGTTCGCCGTCGGCTTCGACCACTTCCATCGCAATGTCGAACATCGCCGCGTGGCGGGACACTTCCGCCGGTTCGCAATCAAGGCCGGCCATGCGGTAGACGCGGTCGTTGCCGTCCTCGTAGATGAACATGGTGTCGAACAGCGGATTGCGCGAGGTGTCGCGCGGCAGGTCGAGCGCGGCGATCAGCGCTTCCAGCGGATAGGACTGGTGACCGAGCGAGGTCAGGAAAGACTTGTGGCAGGCGCGCGCACAGGCGGCCAGCGTGTCGTCCGGGGCCGCGGTCATGCGCAGCGGCAGCGTCGCGGCCAGCATGCCGACCGTGTTGCGGAAAGCCGGGTCGGTGCGGCCGCCGACCGGCAGGCCGATCACGATGTCGTCCTGGGCGGTCAGGCGGTGCAGCAGGGCGGCATACAGCGTCAGCAGCAGCGGGAAGGCCGGCATCTTGTGCGCGCGGGCGGCGGCTTTCAGGCGCGCGGTGGCGACGCTGTCGAGTTTGGCGAGCAGGTCGGCGCCCCGGTGACGGCGGCGCAGCGGGCGCGGATGGTCGAGCGGCAGTTGCAGCGGTTCCGGCACCGAGCTGAATTGCGCGCGCCAGTAGTCCGCGTCGCGCCGGCAGGCGTCGGCCTGCAGGTAGGCTGCTTCGGCCAGCGCATAGTCGATCATGCCGGCGCCGCTTTCCGGCAGCGGCTGGCCGCCGTAGCTTGCCATCAGTTCCTGTGCCAGGATGTTCAGCGACAGGCCGTCGACGACGATGTGATGCGCATCCATGATCAGTACGTGCTGGTCGGGCGCGACTGCCATCAGGCCGGCGCGGAACAGCGGGCCGGTCTTCAAATCGAACGGGCGGATGAAGGCATCCAGGCGCTCGGTGATCTGCGATTCATCGCCTTCGATGGTGTCGATGGCGAAGGGCGCGGCAGCATCGACTTTCTGCACGAGCGCGTCGTCTTCGACCGCGAAACGGGTGCGCAGCGCGGGATGGCGCGCGACCAGCGCCGCCAGCGACTGCTCCAGACGCGGCAGGTCCAGCGGGCCGCGCAGGCGGATCGCGAGCGGCACGTTGTAGACCACGCTCGGACCTTCGATTTCGGCGAGGGCGAACATGCGGCGCTGGGCGGATGCGGCAGGGCCGGCGTTCGGCACCCTCTCGGGCAGGCGGGAGAGGGGCTGGCTGAGGGTGCTTACCGGGGAGCCGGTCCTGGTTTGCGGGAGCGGGGAGCCTGGCGGTGTCGGCTTGCCGCCCGAGCCGCCGGAGCGGAATTCGAAGCCGGCCGCGCGCAGTTCGAGCACGGCTTCTTTCATGCATTCGATCAGGCGATCGACTTCGGCGTCGGTATGCGCGAACGACAGGAAGCAGATGCGGCGCTCCCACACATAGATGCTGCGCAGGTTCAGCAGCAGGAAGAACAGGTCGAGTTCGACCGGCTGCATGATGCTGCTGTAACGCCCGGTGCCGTCGATGCGGAACAGCGAGCCGAAATGCGCGATGTTCAGCGGCACTGCCTCGCTGGCGAACCAGGCATTGATGGTGTCCACCATGCGCTTCGTGCGCTGGTTCAGTTCTTCATAAGCCTGGAGGCCGATGCTTTCGATGTACTCCAGCGATGCCTTGGCGGCGGCCAGCGCCAGCGGATGCTTGACATAGGTGCCGCCGAAATAGATGACGTCGCTTTCCGGCTTGGAATCGTCGCCATACCGCCAGTCGCCGCCGTCGACCACGTCCATGAAGCGCGCGCTGCCGGCGACCACCGACAGCGGCAGGCCGCCGCCGACGATCTTGCCGTAGGTGGCGAGGTCGGCCTTGATGCCGTAGTACGCCTGTCCGCCGCCCGGCAGGATGCGGAAGCCGGTGATCATTTCATCGAAGATCAGCGCCGCGCCGGACTGCTCGGTGATCGTGCGCAACTGCTTCAGGAATTCCGCCGGATGGAAGCCGGGCCGGCGCGATTGCACCGGTTCGACCAGCACCGCCGCGATGTCGTCCTGCTGTTCGCGCAAGGCGGCCAGCGCCTCGTCGGTGCCGTAGTTGAGGATCACCAGGTCGTCGACCATGCCTTGCGGGATGCCGGCGGCGATCGGATGCACATGGCCTTCATGTTCGACACCCAGCACGCCGTCCCAGGTGCCGTGGTAGGCGCCGTTGAAGATCACGATCTTGTTGCGGCCGGTCACCGCGCGCGCGATGCGCACCGCCATCATCACCGCCTCGGCGCCGGTGTTGCAGAAGGTCACGCGCTCCAGGCCGGTGATGCGCGCGAAGCGTTCGGCGACTTCCGCCGCCAGCGGCGTCTGCGGCCCGATCGCGAAGCTGGCGTCGACCTGCGCATGGACGGCCCTGGTCACGCAGTCGGGCGCATGGCCGAGCAGCGCAATGCCGCAACCCATGGTCACGTCGAGGAAGTCGTTGCCGTCGATGTCGGTGAAATGCGAACCGTGCGAGGTCGCCGCCACGATCGGGTACATCATTTCCTTGAGCGTGTAGCGGAAGCTCAGCGTGTTCTTCCAGTCGGCCAGGGTATGGCGCGTGCGATCGGCCAGCGCCTTGGAGCCCGGGGTGCGGGCGGCATAGCGGCGGGCGAGTTCGTCGACGAAAGTCTTTTGCGCGGGCGTCAGCTTGTCGATGTCGAGCTTGAGGGAGCGGAAGTTGGGGGTGCCGGACTTGACCGGTGCGGCGTCCTTGACGGCCGGCGCTGCGGGCGGCTGCGGTGCGGCGTGCATGGGCGGTGCGGCGACCGGCACGCTGGCGAGCAGGGCATTCTGTTCGCTGATCATGCGCGACATGGCGTCGAGTTGCTGCGACATCAGGCGGGCGAGATCGGATTGGGGGCTCCCGTTGGACATGGCGAACGGCGCGAACGGAAGGCTGTTATGGGGTCGGGGCGTCTGGGCCAATGCCGATGGATCGACTGCGTCCGCCGCTCGCCAGCCCTCGCTCTGCGAGAAGGAAGGAGCCTGAGCTGGAGGCGCCGCTATCGGCTGCGGCAGCGGTACGGACACCGCTGCCGGCACTACCTTCGCCAGTCTCCCCACCGTATCCAGATCCCCGTAAAAATCCGCCATGTCCACCTCGACGCCCAGCTTGTTCGCCAACAGCGTCTTCATCTGTACCAGCATCAGCGAATCCAGACCGAGGTCGATCAGCGCGGCATCCGGATCGACCTCGCTGCCGGCCATGCCGGTTAGCTCGGCGACCATGTCGCGGATCGCGGCAAGCGCGGAATCGGCGGAAGCGAGCAGTGAAGCGTGGTCGCTGGAAGCAGCAACTTGTGCCATTTCGGAATCCTTTTTGATGACATTGGCGACAAACACGGTCTGGCCGGCGTCGGTATGGAAAGCGTCGGGCTGCACCTCGAATCCGGCGTCGCGCAGCGCGCCGTTCCATTGCGCCTGCGACAGGATCGGCGAGTGCGCGTCCTGGCGCAGTGCATCGGTAAAGCGCCACCAGCCGTCGGTCAGTCCGAAGATCAGGTGGATGAACGCCTGCAGCTCGGTCTGCTCGTTCAGCAGCAGCGCGCTGCCGGGCGCCGACAGCCAGCGCACATTGGCCAGCGTGACGGCGATGTCGGTGGTCGCATGCAACACGTTGTTGGCGATCACGAGGTCGGCTTCGCTTTCACGGAAGCCTTGCGCCCCCGGATCGCGCTCGATGTTGAGCAGGGCGAAATGCAGGTTGCGCAGGTTGCCGAAGCGTTGTTTCGCCCTTGCCAGGAAGGCCGGGCCGACATCGGTAAAGCAATAGTCGACCGGCGCGCCCGGCGGCAGGGCCGCCAGGATGGTGGCGGTGGTGGAGCCGGTGCCGGCGCCGATTTCGACGATGCGCAGACGGCGCGACGGCGTGCCGGACAGGCGCGCCTGGCACCAGCGCGCAACGGCATCGGCGACATGGCGGTTGAACTGGTCCTGCACTTCATTGTTGGCATAGACCGATGCCACCCGTTCCATGCTGCCGCCGGGGAACAGCACGGTCAGAGGATCGAGCCGGCCGCTCAGGATCTCCGGATAGCGGCCGATGCAATCGTCGAGCAGCGCCAGGCAGCCGGACAGGCTGGGATGGGCGGCCAGGAATCGCGCGCGTTCCTGCGCGAGATCCGCTGCGCCGTTCAATGCCTGCCTGCCGTCGGCACTCATGACAAGCGTGCCGTTCTGCCGAGTCAGCAGGCCGGCATCCGTCAACAGCGCAAGACAACTGGCGCTGTGCTTGCGCCATGCCGGCGCGACGTTTTGCGCGGTCAGCAGGCCGCTGTCGTGGAGCACGGCGAGCAGGCGCGCCATGGCGAAACGGTTCAGCCAGGGATAGGGCGATCCATCCGGCGCCGCGCTGGCGGTCGTGTGCGGAATGTACGGCTCGCGCCAATGGCGGCGGCGCTGGAACGGGTAGGGCGGCAGGTCGGCGCGACGCCGTCCGGCGGGATCGTCCCAAGCGGCCCAGTCGATCGCGCGGCCCTGCGCGGCAAGTGCGGCGAGCGCGGCGGCAATGGCCAGCTTGCCGTCGCGCTGGCGCTGCTGCGTCGGCATCCAGGAACAGGCATCGCCGCGCGCGCGTCCCATCTGCGTCAGCACCGCGGCCGGGCCGATCTCGATGAAGGACTTGCAGCCGTCCGCTTCGAGCTTGTCGAGCGCCGCGTCGAAACGCACCGGCGACATGATCTGCCGACCCAGGTACGCCATGTCGATGCCGGTTTCCGCCAGGTCGCGGCCGTCGACGGTGGAGATCCACGGCATGGCGGCCTTGCCGAATGCCGGCGCCGCCGTGTCTGCAAATGCTTTGGCCGCAGGCGCCATCAGCGGCGAGTGATAGGCGTGGGAGACAACGAGCCGTTTGGCACGCGTGCCTGGTGTTCCCAGCCGCGCGAGCACCGCATCGAGCGCTTCCGCCTCGCCCGATAGGACGACCGAGCGCTTGCCGTTGATCGCCGCGATCGCCAGCCTGTCGCGGTACTCGCCGATGGCGTCGTCCGCGGTCTGCGCATCGACCTGCACCGACGCCATCGCGCCGCCGGCCGGCATGGCCGCCATCAGGCTGCCGCGTTGCGCGACCAGTGCCAGTGCGTCTTCCAGCGACAGCACGCCGGCCGTCACTGCCGCCGCGAATTCGCCGACGCTGTGGCCGAGCACGCGGTCCGGCTTGATGCCCCAGGAAGCGAGCAGCGCGGCGATGCCGCATTGCATCGCGAAGATCGCGGGTTGTGCGAGGTCGGTGGATTCAAGCTGTGCCGGATCGGCCTGCGAGTCCAGCATCTGATCCAGCATGCCGCTGCCGCGCACGCTGACCAGTACGGCCTCGCAGCGGTCGAGCACGGCACGGAACACCGGCTCGCTGTCGTACAACGCCTGCGCCATGCCCGGATACTGACAGCCCTGGCCGGTGAAGGCGAACACCAGCGGACCGCCGTCACCCGCGCCGGCGAACACCTGTTCACCGTCAGCCGGCTCGTTCGCCCATTGCCGCAGCAGTCCGGTGATCGCATCCGCTTGTCCGGCGACCGCGACGCGGTGTGAAAAACGGGAGCGCGCAAGATGCGTCGAACAGGCGAGGTCAGCCAGCGCATCGGCGTCCAGTCTGTCGATACGCTGCGCATACGCGCGTGCCAGCGCGCGTAGGCCGTCCTCGTCATGCGCGCCCAGCGCCAGCACCTGCACTGGACGAGCAGGGGCGCTCGCGGACGGGATTGCCCGCTCCAGCACCACATGCGCGTTGGTGCCGCTGAATCCGAATGAACTGATGCCCGCGATGCGGCGGCCCTGGCGCTCGGGGAAAGGCTGATGACGGTCGACCACACGCAGCGGCAGGCGGGTCCAGTCGATATGCGAATTGGGCTTGTCGAAATGCAGGTTGGCCGGCAGTTCGCCGTGTTCCAGCGCCAGCACCGTCTTGATGACCGCGCCGACGCCGGCCGCCGCCTCCAGGTGTCCGAGGTTGGATTTAAGCGAGCCGACCGGCATCGGGTCCTGCGTCGTGCGTTGCGGCGCAATCGACTCGGCCATCGCTTCCAGTTCGATCGGGTCGCCGATCGGCGTGCCGGTGCCGTGCGCTTCCAGGTAGCCGATATCGGCGGACGTCACGCCGGCATGCGCCCACGCCTGGCGCAAGACCTTCTGCTGCGCGGCGCCGTTGGGCGCGGAAAAGCCGGTGCTGGCGCCGTCCTGGTTGACCGCCGACCCGAGCACGCGGGCGCGCACGCGGCGGCCGTCGCGCTGCGCATCCGACTCGCGCTGCAGCACCAGCATGCCGCAGCCTTCGGCGCGCACATAACCGTCGGCGGCGTCGTCGAACACATGGCAGCGCCCGGTCGGCGACATGATGCCGGTCTTGGAAAAATAGACGAACAGATGCGGTGTCAGCAAGGCGTTGACACCGCCCACCACCGCGATGTCGCATTCGCCCGACCGCAGCGACTGGCAGGCCAGGTGCAGGGCCACCAGCGAACCGGAGCAGGCGGTGTCGAGCGCCAGGTTGGGGCCTTCCCAGCCGAAGAAGTACGACAGGCGTCCGGCCGCGGTGCAGCTCATCGCGCCCGCGCCCGCATACGGATCGAGGGTATCGATGTCGCGGTACAGCGTCGCGTTCTTGTAGTCGTCGGTGGAGATGCCGACGTACACGCCGACCTGCTTGCCCTTGAGCGCAGACGGCGCAAGGCCGGCATTCTCCAGCGCTTCCCAGGTGACTTCGAGCAGCAGCCGCTGCTGCGGATCGAGCGCGCTGGCTTCGCGCGGCGTCATGCGGAAATGCTTCGCGTCGAAATCGCGCAGATCCTGGCCGCTGATGAAGCTGCCCCAGCGCGTGACGCTGCGGCCCTTGGCATTGCGGTCGGCGTCATAGAACGCGTTGGCCGGCCAGCGCTCGGACGGAATCTCGGTAACCGGATCGACGCCCGCTGCGAGCAGGTCCCACAACGCATCCGGATCGTTGGCGCCGCCCGGCAGGCGGCACGCCATGCCGACGATCGCTACCGGCTCCTCACGGCGCATCGATGTACGTACATTGTTTGAACCTGCGGCCGGGGCATCGGAGAGAGCGCCGATCAACGCGGACGGGGTCGGAAAACGGTAAGGCAGCGTGACCGACAGCGGGCGGCCGAGGCTTGCCGACAGCGCCGCCATGATCTGTGTGATCTGCAGGGAGGTGCAGCCGATCTCGGTCCACTTCATCTGAGCGGCGCGATCCAGCGAAAAATCGGGTCCCAGAATGCCGGCCGCGCAGGCTTGCAGCGCTTGCGCGACGCTTTCCGCATCGGTTTGGCGCGCCACGGCTTCCTGGGTGTCCGGCCAGGCCGGCATCGCCACGCCGCGCTGCAGGGTGGCATCGAAGGTTATCGTCGCGGCCTGTTCGCCGGCAATCGCTGCCAGATGCTGCAACAGCGCCGGATGCGGGCTGACTTCAACGCAACGGTCGACGCCATCGGCGAACAGCGCGCGCGCCGCGGAGGGAAACTGTACCGTCTCGCGGATGTGGCGCGCCCAGTAGCCGGCCGAAAAATCGCCGTCTTGCGCCAGGCCGCCGCGCAATGAGGAATAAAACGGCAGCGCCGTCTTCTGTGGGCGGACATCGGCGATGCGTGCCCGGAAGACCTCGAGATGCGGCTCGACCGCCCGGGTGTGAAAGGGGATGCGGATGCTGAGCAGCCGTGTGTCGATGCCCTCGCTCTTGAGTGTGGCGTCGAAGGCCGCGATCGCATCCGGCGTACCGGCAATGACGGAGGCCTGCTCCGAATTGATGGCCGCCAGTTCCAGGCCCGATCCGGCAGCGTCCATGCGCGCTGCCAGGGTGCGCGGATCTAGCGGCACGTGCAGCATTGCGCCGGGGTGCACCGCAGCGATCAATTCGCTGTGCGCTGCGACCACGCGGACGGCGTCGCCCAGCGTCAGCGCGCCGGCGCATACGGCGGCGGCCACTTCACCTGCGCTGTGCCCGATCACGGCGGCTGGCTGCATGCCGCGCTGCAGCAGGCAGCGCGTCAATCCCACCTGGACCGAGAAAATCGCCGGATGCGCGATCTCCGGACGATCCAGCGACACTCCAGTAGCGCGGCCGGCAAGCAAATCGCGCAGGGACCAGCCTTGCAACGGCAAGAAGCAGGCATCGATTTCGGCGACGGCTTCACGGAAAACGGCGTCGGTCTCCAGCAACGCTTCCGCCATCCCGATCCACTGCGTCCCAATGCCGGAATACACCAGGGCAATTTTTTTGATCATTATTTATCCATGTCCGGGCGGCACAGTGACGCCCATTGATTCCGGTCCAGGCAGGCGGCGCCGACGACCGCCGCGCCAGCAGCGATCGAGGTGCAACGGGAAAGCGTCCGCGATTCGGCGTCGACGCCTTTCCGCACTGCGAGAGAGTGGACGAGTATAAAATTTCCCCAATGGAATAACAAATAAAAGTCCCGAATTGATGAAGTCGCGACGCGGAGCGACCACATGAATCACGCTGCTGCTCGTTGCGCGTGCGCTGTTTTTCCGTCAAGCAAGAACTTTGTGCAGAGGTCGTGCATTAAAGCGGAGTTCGCTGCCCTCGTCCATCCCATGAAGATGGGGGACGTTGGCGGGCAGCGGCAGACGGGCGCTGTTCGTCGGCAGGACGCCGATATGTGTGGGCGACGTGGGCGGCTTGCGCAAAGTGCCGCGCGCACTCGGCGAGCGTATGAAGTACGACGATGGCAGTTTTAATATTGCCATTTTGGCAAGCGTTCAGCTCGGCGTGCAGGTCTGGTTTGCCGGCCTCGCTCGCCAGGATGAAACGGACGGGCATGGAGACGCCGGTGTTGCGCTTCCTTCAAATCCGGCCTCAAGAATGCGGTAGCCGACAACTGCTCGTGCTGGAACGCAGTACCGTTATCACTAAGCGTTTGCTTGTACGTGGAATTACCGAAGCGATCGCGGATAAAATTAAATAAATTGCAGTGTTGCGCCTGAACCCCTACGATGCGGACTAGCAGAGCGCGTTGCGCCTCCGGTTTGCGTTGTCTCCATTGCGTCAAAAACCATTTGCTGCCATACCTGGCGCAGCCAAGGATCTTTTTGCGGCCGCAGCGACGCTGCCGCGCGGGAGATGCGGGGTGCGCCGGGACGGCGCAGGTAGAGAACAATGGAAGGCGCCTTGTTGCGGATGTCGAAGATTGTCGACAATCTGCCAACCGCGGAGCGCCGCTGACACAGGTTTTATTTCCACTGTTCGACCACAATGACTACTTCTACTCACAAGAATTTTCATCCGATCCGCAAACTCCTCGTTGCGAACCGCTCTGAAATCGCCATCCGTGTGATGCGAGCGGCGTCCGAACTCGGCATCCGCACCGTGTCGATCTATGCCGCCGAAGACCGCTTCGCGCTGCACCGCTTCAAGGCCGACGAGTCGTATCTCGTCGGCGAGGGCAAAAAGCCGATCGCCGCCTACCTCGACATCGACGACATCATTCGCATCGCCAAGGAAGCCGATGTCGACGCCATCCATCCCGGTTACGGTTTCCTGTCCGAGAACCCCGATTTCGCGGAAGCCTGTGCGAAGAATGGCATTATTTTCATCGGCCCCAAACCCGATGTGATGCGTACGCTCGGCAACAAGGTTGCCGCCCGCAACGCGGCGGTATCGGCCGGCGTGCCGGTGATGCCGGCAACCTCCGCGCTGCCGCACGATATCACGCAGGCGAAGAAGATGGCCGCCGACATCGGCTACCCGCTGATGCTCAAAGCCAGCTGGGGCGGCGGCGGACGCGGCATGCGCGTGATCGAATCCGAGGCGGATCTGCCCGGCCAGCTCGAAGTGGCGCGCCGGGAAGCGCTGGCCGCCTTCGGCAACGACGAGATGTACCTGGAGAAGCTGGTGCGCCGCGCGCGCCACGTCGAAGTGCAACTGATGGGCGACAAGCACGGCAACCTAGTGCACCTGTTCGAGCGGGACTGCTCGGTGCAGCGCCGCAACCAGAAGGTGGTCGAACGCGCGCCGGCGCCGTATCTCGACGACCAGACCCGCAATGCACTGTGCGAAGCCGCCCTGCGCCTCGGCAAAGCCGTCAACTACACGCATGCCGGCACCGTCGAGTTCCTGATGGATGCCGACACCAACAAGTTCTACTTCATCGAAGTCAACCCGCGTATCCAGGTCGAGCACACCGTGACCGAACAGGTCACCGGCATCGACATCGTCAAGGCGCAGATCCGCGTGTCCGAAGGCATCAAGATCGGCGACAAGGACGAGCACGGCGCCGGCATCCCGGTGCAGGCCGATATCCGCCTGAACGGCCATGCGCTGCAGTGCCGCGTCACCACCGAAGACCCGGAAAACAACTTCACGCCCGACTACGGCCGCCTGGTCGCCTACCGCAGCGCCGCCGGCTTCGGCGTGCGGCTCGACGGCGGCACCGCCTACTCCGGCGCGGTGATCACGCCCTACTACGACTCGCTGCTGGTCAAGGTCACCGCCTCGGCGCCGACCTCGGACGAGGCGATTGCGCGCATGGACCGCGCGCTGCGCGAGTTCCGCATCCGCGGCGTGTCGACCAACCTGCCGTTCCTCGAGAACGTGATCAATCACCCGATGTTCAAGTCGGGCGAATGCATCACCCGCTTCATCGACACCACGCCCGAACTGTTCCGTTTCGCCAAGCGCCGTGACCGCGCCACGCGCCTGCTGCGCTTTATCGGGGACGTGACAGTCAACGGCAATCCGGAGATGAAGGGCCGCAAGGGACTCGACGGCGTGTTGCCGGCGCCGATCCTGCCGTCCGTGCATCGCTCCGCGCCGATCGTGCCCGGCTCGCGCGACGTCTTCAAGGAACTGGGCGCGGAGAAGTTCTCGCAGTGGATGAAGGACCAATCGCGCGTGCTGCTGACCGACACCACGATGCGCGACGCGCACCAGTCGCTGTTCGCGACCCGCATGCGCACCGCCGACATGCGTGCGATCGCACCGTACTACGCGCGCATGCTGCCCAATCTGTTCTCCATGGAATGCTGGGGCGGCGCCACCTTCGACGTGTCGATGCGTTTCCTGAAGGAAGATCCGTGGGAGCGCCTGGCGCAATTGCGTGAAGAGGTGCCGAACATCCTGTTCCAGATGCTGCTGCGTGCGTCCAATGCGGTCGGCTACACCAACTATGCCGACAATGTCGTGAAGCACTTCGTGCAGCAGGCCGCCGCCGGCGGCATCGACCTGTTCCGCGTGTTCGACTCGCTCAACTGGGTCGAGAACATGCGCGTGGCGATCGATGCGGTGCGCGAAACCGGCGCATTGTGCGAAGGCGCGATCTGCTACACCGGCGATCCGTTCGACCCCAGCCGCCCGAAGTACAGCCTGCAGTACTACGTCAACATGGCGAAAGAGCTGGAAAAGGCCGGCGTCAACATTATCGCGATCAAGGACATGGCCGGCGTCTGCAAGCCGCATGCGGCGCGCGCGCTGGTCAAGGCGCTGAAGGAAGAGGTCGGCCTGCCGATCCACTTCCATACGCACGACACCAGCGGCATCGCCGCCGCCAGTGTGCTGGCCGCGGTGGAAGCGGGCTGCGACGCCGTCGACGGCGCAATGGACGCGATGAGCGGACTCACCTCGCAACCGAACCTCGGATCGATTGCCTCGGCCCTGGCATTCACCGACCGCGACCCCGGCATGGACAAGGAAGCGTTGTTCGCGATCTCGCAATACTGGGAAGGCGTGCGCCGCCAGTACGCGCCGTTCGAAGCCGAGATGCGCTCCGGCACTTCCGACGTGTATCGCCATGAAATGCCGGGCGGGCAGTACACCAACCTGCGCGAGCAGGCGCGCGCGATGGGCATCGAGCACCGCTGGACCGAAGTCGCACAGGCGTATGCCGACGTCAACCAGTTGTTCGGCGACATCGTCAAGGTCACGCCGACGTCCAAGGTGGTCGGCGACATGGCGCTGTTCATGGTCGCCAACGACCTGACGCCGGAGCAGGTGCGCGACCCGGCCAGGGAAATCGCCTTCCCCGAATCGGTCATTTCGCTGTTCAAGGGCGAGCTCGGCTTTCCGCCAGACGGCTTCCCGAAGGAGTTGGAACAGAAGGTGCTCAAGGGGGGCCAGCCGATGCAAGGGCGGCCGGGCGCCAACCTGCCGCCGGTCGACCTGGCAAAGGCGCGTGCCGAAGCCGAAAAGGCGGTCGACCGCGCGATCACCGAGCAGGAACTGGCGTCGTACCTGATGTACCCGAAAGTCTTCCGCGACTATGCCGAGCATCGCCGCCAGTACGGCGACGTCAGCGTGCTGCCGACGCAGACGTTCTTCTACGGGCTGAAGGAAGGACAGGAGATTTCGGTCGATATCGACCAGGGCAAGACGCTGGTGATTCGCCTGCAGGGTAATGCCGAGATGGAAGAAGAAGGGCAGAACAAGTTGTTCTTTGAACTCAACGGCCAAGCACGCATGGTGCGCGTCGACCGCTCCGGCGCGGTCAAGCAGGTCACGCACCCGAGGGCGCAGGACGGCAATGAGAACCACGTGGGTGCGCCGATGCCGGGCATGGTGGTGACGCTGGCGGTGAAGACGGGGCAGAAGGTGTCCAAGGGCGATCCGCTGGTGTCGATCGAAGCGATGAAGATGGAAACCATGATCCGCGCCGAGCGCGACGGCGTGGTGAAGCACACCCATGTGAAACCGGGCGCCGTGGTCGGCGCCAAGGATCTGCTGCTCGAGTTCGCGCAGTAAGATTGCCGGGGCTGCCGCATTCGCGCGCAGCCCCGTTTCCTCATCCGCGCCGGGCGTTCGCCCGCGGGTCCCCATTCCTCATAGTACAGGGAAGAGCTGGAATGGGCCTGCCTGGCAAATGCACTCGTCCGATACCAGGCAAAAAAGAACGGCGAAGAAAGTTCTGACCGGAAGAACGCCTGAATCTTTCCGCCATGAGGGCGTCGGCAACGACGCCAAAGGCCACTGGACCGCGCCGTCCGGTGCGTATCTCCGTTCAGCCTGCCGCCACTCGCGAATCTCCACCTCCGTCAACTTGCCTTACGACGAATGGCGACGCGAAAATCGACATTCAACCGACCTGAATGCCTCTTTTCCGTCGAAAACGCACAAAATCTGTATACCCCGGACGAGGATGACATTGCCGCAATGCGCGATGGGGCTCTCTGTAAAAAGGTCTGCGGAAAAAAAGAGCCCGCCATGAAGGCGGGCAAATGATGCTAGGAGGAGACAACTCATGAAATGCGCGGCACCTCGTTTGAACTGTGTCCTGGGTTCCCGGCATACGAACAGGGAAAACAGAATTCGCGCAAACCGAAGGTGCAGTGCAAGACGGAGCTGACAGTTGCCTCGTACACGGCCGTTCACCGGGTACGAAGCATGGCCAGCTTAACGTGCTTGGTCAACTGTAGACATTCGTACAAGCACGTAGCGAGGATAAGTAAAATTACTTATAAGCCATCGTGTTTTTCTTTTATTTTTTTAAAAACATGAAACCTTCCCGGCAAATGACATAACTAAGCACTTCAGGAGCACGACAACTTTTAACCATAGGAAACCTAATGGCCAAAAACGTGAAGAACAAGTATCCCGCGGATAAGACCGGGACGAAGTACAGCGAGTTCAGAAACACGAAGCGGGTTGCGCCCGGAAAAGTACGCACGGAACGTGATACCAGGCAAACCAATCCCGGTGGCAATAGCCAAACTGCGAGCCAGACAGCCGGAAAAACCGGATAGTCTTGAAGTCACGCACGAGCCCTGTGTCCTCCAACTCTTCTTGAATTGGATTCGCCCGCAACCGCAAGGTCTGCGGGCTTTTTTTTGCGCAGACGCCTGCGCCGCCGCCCTGAACGGCACGCTCGCGCTACAACATGAGAAATGGGGGCCGTCGCTTTCCGCTGAGCTTGCCCGCCGCTTGCTGCTCTTTCCTGGCCAGCGGAATGATATGCATGAAATCGCCGGCATCCCCGTACCACACACCGACAGCAGAAAAATTGTCCCAGCCGGGTACGCGCCCGCAGCATGAATCTCAGATCATGGATCGATGGGGTGATCTGCTAAAGTATCGGACTGAGTTGCTCGCGGGCATGTCGAGTGCCGGCAGCGAAGTTGGAATCGGGTGTTCGAAAGACTCTTGCCGGCCCGTATGGCCTCCTGGGTTTTGACCGGCACTCTTCAATTCAAAGAATGCAAATGGTGGTTACGGGGTGGTTTGGATGGTCTGTGCTATGGCTTTCACCGTTGTTGTGGCGCCTCGCAAAGACGTTTTTGTTTAAAAGCGCGCGGTTGCGTGGAAACGGTTCGATTCGCCTGTGGTTGGGAACCTTCCTTGTCCTGTGCTCCAGCAGCGCGCTGGAAGCGCTTGTCCGGACGGAGGAGGGCGCGCCAGACGACGGCGTTGTTGTCGGGCAGTTCATTGCCGCCTTTGTTGCCGACGTGTTCGGTTTCGCCTTCGCTGTTTTCCTGTTAGTCGCCACAGCGTTCTTCACGCTCCCCTGGCTGTTTGGTGGTAGTGCATTCCGTTTCATCGGCGGGTGTTACCGGGCATGTGTCAATCTCGTCAAGGGGCGCGAACGCAGCGATAACCGGGCGCCGGCAAGGTATCCGATCGAGGAACCGGTATCTGCGCGTCCAGTTCGCGAGAGCATGCGCCCGACCGGTGGCGTGTCGTCACAGAATATCGAGCCCTGGAAATTGCCGGCGCTTTTTTTCGGCAAGGATTCCCTGGGAAAGGCTTCCGCAAGATCATCGGCTACCGAAAAAAGAACGCCTGCTGCGCGATCCACCGAAGAATGGGCGCCGTTTGAACGCATCCGCCCGACGTCGGCCATGCTGGCACGCGCCGGCACTGCGCAGGCGGAAAATGTCCGCAATCAGCAGAGGCAGACGACCAGTGTCTTCGTTTCTCCGCAGAGGGCCTCGGGCGACGGCAATTTACAGGATCGGCAGGATCGGGAGCCGGTACGCAAGATGACAGGCGCGCTGCCTCGGGCGCCTGTCGCGGCGCCCGCTGCCAGCGTGCGGCACAATCACCCGCCATTGACGGCGGCAGAAGCGGAAGCACCCTTGGTCCCGAGCGGAGCGCCGGCCGAAAGCCAGCCCCAGCTACGACAATCCGCGGAACATACCGTGCCGTCTGCCGATGAAACCGGCCCGACGGAGGTTGCCGAGCTAACCGTGCATGACACAGTGCCATCGCCATCGAAACCGGAAGAACCGGTCGCGCCATCTTCGCCACTTTCAATTTCGATGCAGGCGGAAGAACCCGAGCAGACCATCCGTCCGGCTATCGTCGTTTCCGGCCAACGCGCTGTCATGGGAGAGCCGTTCGCATTCCAGGCACCCGCCGACCTCGGCGTCGAGCTGCCCGGCATGGACCTGCTCGACATGCCCTCGGATGTCGCCATCGAAGTTTCAGAGACCGCGCTTGCGGAGACCGCCCAACTGATCGAGCAGCGGCTCAAGGAATTCAAGGTGCCGGTAACGGTGCTTGGCGCGTGCGCCGGTCCGGTCATCACCCGGTTCGACATCGAACCGGCCGTCGGCGTGCGCGGCGCCCAGATCGTCGGCTTGATGAAGGATTTATCGCGGGCGCTCGGCTTGACCTCGATCCGCGTTGTCGAAACCATTCCAGGCAAGACATGCATGGGCCTGGAATTGCCGAATGCGCATCGACAGATGATCCGATTGTCGGAGATGCTCGAATCGGAGGCATACTGCGCATCGCGCTCCCACCTCACGCTTGCGATGGGCAAGGACATTACCGGCACGCCGGTCGTCACGGACCTCGCGCGCGCCCCGCACATGCTGGTGGCAGGGACCACGGGTTCCGGCAAGTCGGTCGCCATCAACGCAATGATCCTGTCCTTGCTGTACAAGGCCACGCCGGCGGACGTGCGCATGATCATGATCGATCCCAAGATGCTCGAACTGTCCGTCTATGACGGCATTCCGCATCTGCTTGCGCCGGTGGTCACCGACATGAAGCTTGCCGCCAATGCCTTGACATGGTGTGTCGGCGAGATGGAGAAGCGCTACCGCCTGATGTCCGCGCTCGGCGTGCGCAACCTCGCCGGCTTCAATCAGAAAATACGCGACGGCCGGGCGGCGGAAAAGTACGTGACGAATCCGTTTTCGCTGACGCCGGACGCCCCGGAACCGCTGTCCACGCTGCCGACGATCGTCGTGGTCATCGACGAACTGGCGGACCTGATGATGGTGACCGGCAAGAAGATCGAGGAATTGATTGCCCGTCTCGCACAAAAGGCGCGCGCGGCCGGCATCCACCTGATCCTTGCAACGCAACGTCCGTCGGTCGATGTGATCACCGGCCTGATCAAGGCCAATATCCCGACCCGTGTCGCTTTCCAGGTGTCGTCGAAGATCGATTCGCGTACCATTCTTGACCAGATGGGCGCCGAAACGCTGCTCGGGCATGGCGACATGCTGTTCCTTCCGCCGGGCAGCGGGTACCCGCAACGCGTGCATGGCGCTTTCGTTTCGGACGAGGAAGTGCATCGCGTCGTCGAATACCTGAAGCAATTCGGTGAGCCCGAGTATGAAGAAGCGATACTCGCCGGCGCACCGAGCGAAGAGGCGAGTGCGGATCTGTTCGGCGACAACGGCGGGACCGAGTCCGATCCGCTCTACGATGAAGCCGTCGCTTTCGTCCTCCGTACCCGGCGGGCATCGATTTCTTCGGTTCAGCGGCAACTGCGGATTGGCTATAACCGGGCCGCGCGTCTCGTGGAGCAGATGGAAGCGGCCGGCATACTTTCGCCGATGGCGTCCAATGGCAGCCGCGAGGTACTGGCGCCGGCATCGGATTGACCGATCTCCACATTCCCTGCACATCTGCACTGCCATGTTGCTTCGTGACCTCGCCGATATCGCGTTACGCACTACCGCCGCCGCGGTGGCAGTCTCAACGATCGCCATCCTGCTGGCGAGCTGTTCCGGTTTCTGATTTCCAAACCTTCCAAATTCAGGAGTTCGGATCGTTGTCATTCAAGCCCCGGACCGCCTGCCGGGCTGCTTTCCGGGCTTGTTCCACCACTTGCGATTTCCATTCCTCCGTATCGACGTAGAACGCATCCCGGATCTGGCGTTTGATCCGGCGTCTCGTGGCATCAGGGGCTTCCGGATGATTCTCGAGCCACTGATCCGCCCGCAATGCATGGAGTACGTGCCGCATGGATACGGTGCCGTATTCCAGCGCGATGCCGGTATATTCCGCTTGCGGACATTCTTCGTAGATGACGTTCCATAGCTGGCCGCTGACCGAAGCCGAAACGGAACTGCCGTCGTAGTCGGATGTGACGTCCTTGCCCCACCAGGCGCGGGCGCGCTGCAGGGCAGCCGTGTCGTTGCGGCAAGTGAAGATGCGTTCGCCCACGCCCTTCGGGCCGAGGCCCGTGTGCAGATCGATGCACGTGATCCTTCCCGCGTATTGGCCATGTTCGCGCATGATGCGGCGGAAAACATCATGACTCCAGCTGGGACCGCTACCGCCGTAGAAAAGGCCGCGTGGATGCGCGTATTGCCCACGCGAGATCGCCGCCTGCATCGCCTTGATGCCGTGCCTGGCCACGAATCCCAGAAGCGCAAGCCAGTTTCCGGGAGTCGGCGGCCATCGATCCGGCACCAGCAGTTCCGCAAGCGCGTCGTATTCGCGATTGACGGGGAGGGGTTTCGAGAAATCCTGGACGTTGCGGTTCAAGTCGATGTTTTCATGGGTTGTACGCCGGGACCATGAAAACCCGTACGGATTCAACGCATGGATGTAAAGCACGGCAATGCCGGCGTTGCGCGCAAGGGCACGCCACTGCCGGTCATGGAGCAAGGAGATTTGAATTCCGGAGCCGCAGTAGCCTTCCACCCCGTGGCATCCGCTGCTGATGATCAACAGACTCTCCATGTCCGGCGCGCCGTCCAGCGCCACGTCTACCGCCAGCGGCTCGCCGTCGCACCCGGCAAGCGGATGCAAATGTGAGGTGACACGGAGTTCCGCGGCAGCAGCCGCCGCAAGGAATTTCGCGCGGGCTTCCGCATAGCATTGAGAGAAATGTAAACCGGAGGTCATGCCTGCGACATTGTACGCCAGGGAGATGCCTGTCGATTGGACACCGGCCGAATGGCGGCAGTTCGTGGTCTGGAAACTCTTAACGGACGGATTTCAGTGCGGCCCACAACGCAAGGTCGCGTTCCGCCATCCAGATATGTGTCTTGGCCGAGCACAAGGTTTAACAGGTCCCAAATCTCTGTCAATGAGAAACCCAATCCCTTGGCACACCGGACGAAGAAAGCCAAGCACTGCGTAGTCTCCCGCATCAAGACTATCGTTCGTTGCCTTGACTCGGCGTTGACGCGGATCAGATATTGCCAGCGTACCGAAATCGTTTGAAAAAAGGGAAGGTCGTATTTGAGCGAGGCGAAACTGCGCACGCTTGGCTGCACATGGAACTCGTGGGCAGTGCCGGGGACCAGTGAATCCTGGTCGAGACGAGGAGGCAATGCATGACAATCACGGTGTTCCTGGCGGACAACCATGGAGTGGTGCGTGACGGCATGTGCCTTCTGCTTGAGGCGCAGACCGACATCCAGGTTGTCGGCAACGCAGGCAACGGGCGCGACGCGGTACGGGAAGTGCGGCGCTTGTGCCCGGATACTGTCATCATGGGCATGGCGATGCCGGAATTGAGCGGCATCGACGCAACCCTGGAAATCCGCGAAGCCTGTCCGTCGGTCAAGATTCTCATCCTTTCGATGTTTTCCTCCATCGATCATATTTCCCGGGCCTTGCAGGCCGGTGCTCACGGTTATCTCCTGATGGAAGCCACGGGGGCGGAGCTGGTCGATGCCGTCCGGGCCGTGCATGCCGGGCGTCGTTACCTGAGCCAAAAGATCACCGGCGCCGTCATCGATGATTACGCATGCAAGCACTATGCATCGAGTCCACTGGCAAGCCTGAGCAGCCGCGAGAGACAGATACTGCAACTGATCGCCGAGGGAAAATCCAGTGCGCACGCAGCGAAGATTCTCTTTCTTTCTCCAAAGACGGTGGAAACTTATCGCAGTCGGCTGATGCGTAAATTGGGCATCAGCGGCTTTCCCGACCTGATCAAGTTCGCGATTCAACACGGGTTGATTCCGTTGGAATAATTCAATCACTTTGCAACTTGCACCAGAAGTACTGGCAATTGCGCGACCGTCGTGTCAAGCAAATGCATGAGTGGAACCGGATCGACGCCCAGCCATATCAGCAACAGCACCAAGGCTGCGAGTGCCGCACTTGCGGCAGGAGGAGCCGGCGTGGCGGGCATCGGCGATTGTTCTGTCGTTGTTTCCGGAAGGGGCGCAGCCATCATGGCAATGATTCGCAAGTAGTAGAACAGGCTGATCGTGCTACCGATCACGAGAACAATGACGAGCAGCCACAAGGATGCGCCAACCCCGGCCGCGGCCACGTAGAATTTGCCGACGAAGCCCATGGTCAGCGGGATGCCGGCAAGCGACAACAGCATGGCGGTAAACGCCGCCGCCAGCCATGGCCTGCGCCAGAACAGGCTGCGGTAATCCGCAAGATGGTCGCACTCGCGTTCCCGGCCATCCGCCGACAGCAGGGTGACGACGCCGAACGCGCCCAGCATGGTGACGAAATAGGCTGCCAGGTAATAGCCGACTGCCTCGGCTGCCAGCGTGCCGGCGGCCAGGAACCCAACCAGCAGATAGCCGAGGTGCGCGATCGACGAATATGCGAGGATGCGCTTGACGTTGTCCTGCAGCAGCGCCAGCAGGTTGCCGGCCAGGATCGATGCAATCGCGATCAGGCTCAATGCCAGCATGATCGATTGCGAGCGATACGCTTGTGTCGCGACGAAGTAGCGCAGCAGCAGCGCAAGCACCGCGCCTTTCGAGACGGTGGCGATGAGCGCGGCTACCGGCGCAGGGGCGCCCTCATACACGTCGGGGGCCCACATGTGGAACGGCACCAGTGCCAGCTTGAAACCGACGCCGGCCAGGATCAGTGCGAGCCCGGCAAGCAGGATGCCATTGGAGGGAGACCCCGTGGCGGCGAGCATGATACCGATTTCGTCGAACTGCATCGTCCCCAATTGCGCATAGATCACCGCCATGCCGAACAGCAGGAATGCGGAAGAAAACCCGGTCAATACCAGGTATTTGATGGCGGCTTCCAGCGGGCGCTCGGCGTCTCGCGGATAGGCGATCAATGCAAACAGGGCAATGCTGTACAACTCAAGCCCGAGCAGGAACGAGGCGAAATGGTTGCTCGCCGCCAGTACCGCGCTACCCAGTGCGGCCAGCAGTAACAGAATGTAGAGCGCGCCTGTGCTGCCTTCGCGGCCATCGAAGTAAGCGTGGCACAACACGGTAACGACGAAGGTGGCGGCGAACACCAGTCCCATGTAATACAGCGCGTAATGATCCACCAGCAGCAGCGGAGTGACCTGGCGCGGCCCCATGTCGGCAGCCAGCGGCAGCGCCGCGCAGGACAGGAGCAATCCGAGCAGCGTCAAGCTCATTGTCAGTTGCCGGTGAGGATAGAAGGCGGCGGCCAGCATCACCACGATCACGCTTGCCGCGGTCGTGATCAGAGGCAGCAAGGCAATCAGATCGGCGGCATCCAGGTTCATTGTGCATTTCCGCTTGCGAGGGTTTGCAGGATGTTGACTGCCGGTGTAGCGGCGTTGAGCACCGGCTGCGGATACAAGCCGAGCCAGACGCTGACAGCGACCATCGCGCCCAGGGTCGCCGTTTCACGGACGGAAGAATCGCGCAATCGCCAGGCATGCGTATTTTCGCCGTGGAAGGTCTTCTGGACCAGGATCAGCGCGTATACCACTGCGGCGATCAAGCCCAGGGTTGCCACTGCGGTCAGCCCTGTGCTGGCGCGATAGGCGCCCAGCAACACCAGGAATTCGCCCACGAAACTGCCCATCCCCGGCAGGCCGAGCGCGGCGATGGCGAAGAACAATCCGAGCGCCGCCATGCGCGGCATGGTCGTCCACAGGCCGCCCATGCGCTGCATGTCGCGGGTGTGCATGCGCTCCTGCAGCGCGCCGACGATGATGAACAAGGCCCCGGTGCCGATGCCGTGCGCGATCATTTGCATCACCGCGCCGTTGAGTGCCCATGGGTTCCAGGCGAACACGCCGAGCAGCACGAAGCCCATGTGGCTGACGCTGGTGTAGGCCACCAGCCGCTTGAGATCGTTCTGGGCAAATGCCAGCAAGGCGCCGTATAACACGCCGGCCACACCCAATGTCATTGCCACCGGCGCGAAGGTCCGTGCCGCCTCCGGAAATAGTGGGACGACAAAGCGCAACAAACCATACGCCCCGGTCTTCAGCAATACACCGGCCAGGATCACGCTGCCCGCCGTTGGCGCCTCGGTGTGGGCATCCGGCAACCAGGTATGGAAGGGCATGGCCGGCAGCTTGACCGCGAACGCGATGAAAAAGCCGAGCATGATCCACAGTGCCGTGGACGGCGCAATGGCCGCGCCCAGCAGATCAAAATAGTTGAAGCTGAATACGCCGCTGCTGCGGTAATGGACGAAGGCCAGCGCCAGGATCGCTAGCAGCATCAGCAGCCCGCTGCCTTGGGTAAAGAGGAAGAACTTGAGCGACGCGTAGCGGCGGTTCTCATGGCCCCAGATCGCGATCAGAAAATACATCGGCACCAGCATCAGTTCCCACAGGAAGAAGAACAGGAACAGATCCAGCGCGAGGAATACGCCGATCGCGCCCGCCAGGGTCCACAGCAGGTTGAAGTGAAAGAAGCCGGTTCGCTCGCGGATCTCGGTCCAGGAACTCGCCACCGACACGATACCGAGGAAGGCGGTCAGTACGATCAACATCAAGCTCATGCCGTCCAGTGCGAGGTGAAAGCCGATGCCGAAGCGGGGAATCCATGGGACGCGCGTTTCCGCCAGCCACGCGTCATCGGCGGCGGGAGCGGCATCGCCGGCGTGCTGCGTCCACAGCAGCAGTGCCAAAGCCAGGTCAAGCGTGACGGCGGCGAGCGCGATCCAGCGCGGCAAATCCCGGTGCCAGCGCTCGGCCGGCCACGCCAGCAAGCCGCCGATAACCAGGACGAGGATCAGTGCGGTCAGCATCATGCGAACACCGAGATGAACAGGATCACGATCGAACCGACGACGATGCCGGCGGCATAACGGCGCACCTGCCCGGTCTGGGTCGCGCTCAAGCCGCGATACAGAAACCTGCAGAGCTGTGCCAGACCGCCGAACAGCGTATCGATGATGTCGTACCGGTCTACCCGTGCCAGCCATAGCCAGGGATGTACGAACAAGCGGTCGTAGAGCGCATCGAAGCCCCAGTCGGCATGCCAGAAAGCGCGCAGCGCCGCGGCAGACGTACTCTGGGAAAACTGTTCGAGTGCCCGCGGATGGCGCAGGAACAGCAGGTAAGCGAGGGCTATGCCCGCCAGGGACGCCGCCGCGGCGAGCAGCGATAGGATTAGTTCGATATTGCCGGCGGCGTGGACAATCGGGATCGGCGGCAAGGCCGTGTGGACGAAGTTGGAAAACAAGGTCAGCTCACCCAGAAGCGGCGGCAGTTCCAGCCAGCCTCCCGCCACGGAAAGCACAGCCAGCACGATAAGCGGCGCCATCATGCGCAGTCCGGGTCGCCTGCCAAGCGCGGTTCCGGGTTCGCGGAAAAAAGCGACGAACACCACGCGGAAGATATACAGGCCGGTCAGGAGCGCGCCAATCCATCCGGCAAGCCACAGCCACGGATTCCCCTGCGGCGACGACCACGACTGCCACAGGATCTGGTCCTTGCTGTAGAACCCCGCCGTGACTAGGGGCAGCGCCGCGAGCGAAGCGCTACCGATCAGGAAGGTCCAGAATACCGCCGGAAGCTGTTTACGCAATCCTCCCATCCTGAAAATATTGTGTTCTTCATGCAGGCTTGCAATCACCACTCCCGCGCAGAGGAACAGCAAGGCCTTGAAGAAGGCGTGCGTCATGAAGTGGAAGATCGCCGCTGACCAAGCGCCCACGCCCAGGGCAAGGAACATGTAGCCGATCTGGCTGATGGTGGAATAGGCGAGCACGCGTTTGATGTCGTCCTGGACGAGTGCGGAAAAGCCTGCAATCAATAGCGTGAGCGCGCCGATCACCGCCACCGCCAGCAGCACCGGCGGCGCCAGCGCATAGAGTACGTGGGTGCGGGCAATCAGATAGACCCCGGCCGTCACCATGGTCGCGGCGTGGATCAGGGCGCTGACTGGCGTCGGGCCGGCCATGGCGTCGGGCAACCAGGTTTGCAGCGGCAACTGTGCCGATTTGCCCACCGCCCCGCCGAGCAGCAGCGCCGCCGCAGCGATGGGCAGTGCCGATCCGGCTGGCCACTGCAGCGTCGCCTGTTGCATGAGCGGCTGGATATCCAGCGTGCCCAAGTGGGTAAACAGCAGGAACAGGCCGATCGCCATCGCCGCGTCGCCGACCCGCGTCACCACGAAGGCCTTGCGCGCGGCAAGCCCATTGGCCGGATCCCGGTACCAGAAGCCGATCAGCAAATAGCTGCATAGACCCACCCCCTCCCAGCCAAGATAAAGCAGCAGCAGGTTGTCGGCGAGCAGCAGCGTGCACATCGATGCGACGAACAGATTCATGTAGGTGAAGAAACGCTTGTAGTCCATACGAGCCGAATCGCTCGGCGATTCAGAGTGGGAGGAGAGCATGAATTCTGTCGAATAGAGATGAATCAGAAAACCCACCACCGTCACCACCAGCACCATCACCAGTGACAAGGCATCGAGATAGAGCGCTATCCGTGGCGTGAAACCGGCGACGGCTATCCAGGTCCACAAGGCCTGCCGGTAGACATACTGGGGTGGAGGCGTCGCGATGAAATCAATGCCGATCAGAATGGCGACGAGCGCCGCCAGGCCGATCGAGCCTACGCCCACCACGGCGACGCCGGACCGCGACAGCCGGCTGCCGGCCAAGGCCAGCATCACGAAACCGGCCAGGGGGAAAACGGGTATCAGCCATAGCAGATTCAGCATGCTCACCCTCGCATCGTGCTTGCGGCATCGGCGTCCAGCGTCGGGAAGCGGCGATGCAACAGCAGCAACAGCGCTAGTCCAACCGAGACTTCGGCCGCCGCCAGACTCAGGATGAAGATGAACATCACTTGACCGTCGGCCTGCCCCCAGTGCGCCCCGGCGACGATGAAGGCAAGTCCGGCCGCATTGAGCATGATCTCGATCGACATCAGGATAAAAATCAGATTGCGCCGCACCAGGATACCGATCAGGCCCAGCGCAAACAGGATCGCTGCCAGCAGCAGCCCGTGCGATATCGGTATTGGCGGTATTGACGGAACCGCGGCCATCACGCCTCCTCCGGCTGACGCCAGCCCAGATGGAAAGCGCCTACCAGCCCCGCCAGCAGCAGCATTGAAGCCAGCTCGACGCCAAGCAGGTAAGGCCCGAACAAAACGATGCCCACTTCTTTCGCATCGATTACACTGGTGCCGGGGATCGTGTCGGCGGGGCGCGCGAGTATATAGATCAATCCGGCCAGCAGCAGCGCTGAGAGCAGGGCGGGTCCGGCCCACGCGCGCGGACTCAGCCAGTCTCGCTCCTGCACGATGGCGGCCTGGCCCAGGTTGAGCATCATCAGCACGAACACGAACAGCACCATGATGGCGCCGGCATAGATGATGACTTCCAGCGCCGCAGCGAAGGGGGCGCCGAGCACATAGAACACCACGGCCATCGCGAGCAGCGACACGATCAGATAGAGCAGCGCGTGCATCGCGGAGAGCTCCACGATGACCATGATCGTGGATGCGATGGCGACGGCGCCTGCCAGGTAGAAAGTGAATTCCATGGCGCATTTTCCATTCAGAATCGTAGGCTGGGTTGAGGAACGAAACCCGGCATTTCCCTCTTCGAACGCTGGGTTTCGTTCCTCAACCCAGCCTACTTCTACCTCATGGCAACAATCGATGCAGATCCACCGCCGGCGCTTCATTCTCGGCCTCGCCCTTGTCCTTGCCGCCGATGGCGAGTCCGGCCACCCGGTAAAAGTTATAGTCGGGATACTTGCCGGGGCCGTCGATCAGCAGGTCGTGTTTTTCGTAGACCAGGTTCTGCCGCTTGTACTCGCTCATCTCGAAGTCCGGGGTGAGCTGGATCGCGTAAGTGGGGCACGCCTCCTCGCAGTAGCCGCAGAATATGCAGCGTGAGAAGTTGATGCGAAAGAACTGGGGGTAGCGCCGCCCGTGTTCGTCTTCGGTCGCTTGCAGCGCGATGCAGTCCACCGGACACGCTACCGCGCACAGGTAGCAAGCCACGCAACGCTCGCCGCCGTCGGGATCGCGGGAAAGGATGATGCGTCCACGCCAGCGTGGCGCCATGGGAATTTTTTCTTCCGGGTACTGAACCGTCACCCGGCGCCGGAACATGTGGAGAAAGACGAACCACATGGTCTTCAGGGAGTTCCATATTGCATACATCGTCTGTCTCCAGTAATCAATCACGCGCCAGCACAACTGCCCCGGTGACAACCAGATTGGCCAGCGTCAGCGGCAGCATCACTTTCCACCCGTAAGCCATCAACTGGTCGTAGCGGGGCCGCGGTAGCGAAGCACGCAGCAAAATGAACAATCCGATGACGATGCCGGTCTTGAGCAGGAACCACACCACAGGCGGCAGCAGCGGTCCCAGCCAGCCGCCGAAAAACAGCGTGACGATCATCGCCGAGATGAGAATGATGCCGATGTATTCGCCGACGAAAAAAAGGCCGAACTTCATGCCCGAGTATTCGGTATGGAATCCCCCGATCAGCTCGTTTTCCGCCTCGGGCAAGTCGAACGGCAGACGACGCGTCTCCGCGATGCCGGCCACGGCAAACGTGATCAAGCCGAGGATTTGCGGAATGAAAAACCACAGATCCCTTTGCGCCTCGACGATGTCGCGCAGGTTGAAGGAACCGGCCAGCATGACCACGCCCATCAGCGCCAGTCCCATGAATACCTCGTAGCTCAGCATCTGGGCCGCGGCCCGGAAGCAGCCCAGCAGCGCATACTTGTTGTTGGATGCCCATCCCCCAAGGACCACGCTGTAGACGGCAAGCGAGGACATGGCGAGAAAAAACAGCAAGCCGATGTTCATATCGACGATGCCGATGCCGGGTGCGATCGGGACAACGGCGAACGCCAGCAGGGTGGTCACGGCGATCACCAGCGGCGCCAGCACGAACACGGGCTTGTCGGCGAACGGCGGAATCCAGTCTTCCTTGGTGATGAGCTTGATGGCATCGGCGACCGTCTGCAGCACGCCGAACGGGCCGACCCGGTTGGGACCATAGCGGTCCTGCCAGAGCGCCAGCAGGCGGCGTTCGATCCAGACCAGCATGCCGGACAAGCTGAGCAGGGCGATCAGGATGAAGATGATGTTCAACCAGGCGCGGGATGCTTCGCTCATGGGGATGCCTTTCTCACGATCTGGCCCCAGGACGGCAGCATGATTCCCTCAAGGCTGGGTAAGGCGGCGGGGAGCCCGGCGACGCCGCGCGGCAGATCGGGGCGCAGCTGCACCGGCAGCCAGTAAGTCGTCCGGTCCAGATGCAACTGCGCGTCATCGCCGGCGCCATAACCGAGTTGCGCTGCATCGTCGGGATGAAGCGCCAGATAAGGGCTGGCGGCCAGGGCGGCGATGCCGGGCGCGAGCACGCTCAACTCTTCGCTGCCGAAGATGTGATGCAGCGGCACCAGCAGCGATTGATCGGTGCGTTGCTCGAAAGCCGCAGGTATATCACCAGAGTACATGCCTTCCCATGAACCGGGTAGGGTGGGCACGGGGTGTTGTGCCCACGCGGTCGATGTGCCGGATGCAACCGCGTGGGCAGTGCCTGCCCACCCTACATCTTCTTCGGGCCGCGCGGGTTCGATCAGACGCATACCCGGATCACCGCCGCGCAGCGGTCCTCCCACTTCGTCCTGAAACTTGGTCACCGCCTGCGCCGAATTCCAGCGCGGCGCCCAGAAAATTGGAATCAACGGCGGCGGCGGCTGGCCGGGGTAGCCTTCCATCGAGAAGGTCATCGGTGCGTCCAGATCGTTCGGCGGCGGCTGGAGCTCGTGCACATTGAGGTTGGCCCGTATCGCGGTACGTCCGCTGTAACGATGCGTCTCGCGCGGGATCTTCTGTCCCTCGATGCGGAAGTCTGCCGACGGAGCGGCGCGCACGATCGGTGCCAATACCGGAATCGCCGCGGCGCAGGCGGTCGTGAGCTGATCCAGATTCCGCCACGGACCTTCCTGCGCGCGTCCGACCGCAGTCAGGATGTCGCGCACCCAACGCCAGCTTTCCTGGATCACGCCCTCGGGCTCGGGCACGAACACCTGGAAGAAGCGTTGCGCCCGGCCTTCATTGCTCACCAGCGTGCCGTCGGCTTCGGCGAAGCTGCCTGCCGGCAGCACCACATCCGCCTTCGCGCCGGTGGCGTGCATCACATGGTCGATGACGATCACATGTTTGGCTGTGGTGAGAAACGCATTGACGGATGCGATATCGGCGCGCCGGTAAAGATCGTTTTCGAGAATGACGACGGTGTCGGCGTTGCCCTCCTGGACTGCCTGGAAGGCTGCCTCGAGCGGTTTTCCCTCCATGAGGGCTGTGCCCATGCTGTTGCATTCCGGTACGGTATAGCAGAGTTCCGCCGGATGACCGCTGCCGCACAGGGCCCAGGCAACATTGGCCGCCGCCCGGATCACGGCGTCGCTGCCGCAACTCATGCCCGAAATCACCAGCGGGCGCTGCGCTGTCTTCAATGCCTGTGCGATGGCATCGGCCAGCGCGCGCATCGTGTCCGGCAGATCCGGCTGCGGCGCCTTGGCATCGAGCGCATGCGCTACCGCGAAGCCGAGCCGGGCCAGGTCGTCGGGAGCGCCGTGGAAGGTCTCCGTGGCAACATCGTCGAGCTTGGTGCCGATCAGCGTGGCGAGAAACAGCGGCCCTTTTTCCTGCTCTACCGCGTGGCGCAATGCGTTGTCATCCCAATGCGGGATATGCATCTTTGCAGCGATCCGCAGCGGCCGTTGCCGCACCGACTGCCGCAGCGCGAGCGAGAGACGAGGCGCCGTATTGGTCAAGTCCTCGCCCAGCACCAGCACGGCGTCGGCAAGTTCCACCTCGTGCAGCGACGGCGTGCGCGCCGGACCGTTGCGCAGGATGTCGAGAATGGTGGCGATCAGGCGCGCATCCCGGTCGGACATGCCGAGATGGAAGCGGTCGGGGCCGACCAGACTGCGCAGCGCGAAGTTTGCTTCGAGCGACGCCCGGGGAGAACCGATGCCGATCACCTTGGCATTGCCGGCAAGCTCGACGGCCAGGGTGCTCAACGCTTCCTGTTTACTGACGGGTTGAGGCGCTTCGCTGCCACTGTTTTGCAGCAAGGCTTGCCGGACCCGGCGTTCGCTGTTGACGAATTCATAGCCGTAGCGCCCGCGGTCGCACAGGAAATAGCCGTTGACTTCGCTGTTGTAGCGGTTGAGGATGCGCCGCAGCGTGCCGTAACGCTCGCCGGGGATGGTGTTGCAGCCCGACCCGCAATGCACGCACACCGACGGCGCGGTCTGCAGATCCCACTTGCGCACGTAATGCCGTCCCAAGGTCTTGTCGGTGAATACGCCGGTAGGACAGACCTCGACCAGATTGCCGCTGAATTCGCTCTCCAGCGTGCCGTCCTGATGGCGGCCGAAGTAGACTTGATTACGCAATGACAGGGCATCGAAGTCCTTGCCGCCGGCGTAGTGGCGATAGAAGCGCACACAGCGGTAGCACTGGATGCAACGGTTCATTTCGTGGTCGACCAATGGCCCCAGATTCTGGTTGCGCCAGGTGCGCTTGCGGCCATCGTAGCGGCGGACCGTATGCCCGGTCATGAGCGTCATATCCTGCAAATGGCATTCGCCGCCCTCGTCGCATACCGGACAATCGTGCGGATGGTTGGTCATCAGCCATTCAATGACTTCGGCGCGGAATTCCCGCACTTCCGGATCATCGATCGAGATACGGGCGCCGTCCGTGGCCGGTGTCATGCATGCCATGACGATCCTGCCTTTGGTATCCGCACTATCCTTGAACTGCTTGATGGCGCATTGACGGCATGCGCCCACCGAACCCAGGGCAGGGTGCCAGCAAAAGTACGGTAGATCGAACCCCAGCGAAAGGCATTCCTGCAGCAGGTTCTCGCCGTCTTTCGCGGTATAAGGCCGATTGTCGATATGGATGGTCGCCACGCTCATCTCCAGGGACAGTGCCGCTCGCGAATGTGCCGCTCGAAATCCTCACGGAAATGCTTGAGGCCGCTTTGCAGAGGTTCTGTCGCGCCGGGCGCCAGAGCGCAATAAGTGCGCCCCGGACCGAGCAGGCGGGCATGCGACTGCAGCCTTTCCAGGTCTCCTGCTTGGCCTTGTCCCTGCTCCAGGCCGTACAGGATCTGTTCCACCCACGCCAGCCCGGACCAGCACGGCGTGCACCAGCCGCACGATTCCTGCGCGAAAAAATGTTCAAGGTTGTGCAACATGCCGACCGGGCAGGTCTTGTCGTCGAGGATGATCATGGTGCCGGTGCCGAGGCGGCTGCCTGCCGCCCGCACCGAATCGAAATCCATCGCCACGTCCAGGTGTTCCTCGACCAGGAACTCGGTCGATGCGCCGCCCGGCAACAGGCCGCGGAACTTGAAACCGTCGCGCATGCCGCCCGCATGTTCCTCCAGGATCTCGCGGACGGTCGTGCCCATCGGTAGTTCCCACAGTCCGGGCTTGCGCACTCTGCCGCTTGCGCCGTACAGCTTGGTTCCGCCATCGAACTTGGGACTGCGGCTCAGGTTCTTGAACCACAGCGCGCCGTTATTGAGGATGTGGGGCAGGTTGCAAAGCGTTTCGACATTGTTGACCACGGTGGGTTTGCCCCATAAACCGCTTATCTGCGGAAAGGGCGGTTTGCTGCGCGGATTGGCGCGTTTTCCTTCCAGTGCATTGAGCAGCGCGGTCTCTTCACCGCAGATGTAGCGTCCCGCACTGACATGCACGTGCAGTTCCAGGTTGTATCCGGAGCCCAGAATGTTTTTTCCCAGGTAGCCTTGGCGGTATGCTTCGGCGATCGCCTTCTCCAGCCGCTGCGCCGCCAGCTTGTAAGCCCAACGCAGGAAGATAAAGGCCGTATCGGCCTGGACCGCATAAGCGCCGACGATCATGCCCTCGATCAGCTGATGCGGGTCGCCTTCGAGCAGCAGGCGATCCTTGAAGGTGCCGGGCTCCATCTCGTCCGCATTGCAGATGAAATATTTCGGGCGGGGCGCGTCTTCCCCCATCGGCACGAAACTCCATTTCAGACCGGTGAGAAAACCGGCGCCGCCGCGTCCGCGCAGGTTCGACTCTTTCACCAGGGCTGTCACTTCCTTGGGGTCCATTCGCAAGGTTTTGCGCAGCGCCCGGTAGCCGCCTGTCTTCTCGTACTGCGAGAGATCGGGCGGTTCCATTCCTGGCCGGATGTTTCCGGTAAGCGGTGTTTCCATCGGTTGGCTTTCTTTATTCTGGCCAATCGTTTGCGAGGAGCTGATCGATCCTGGACGGGTCCAGATCCTGGTAGTGCGTGTTATCTATCATCATGACCGGCGCATGGTCGCAAGCGCCCAGGCAGACGTTCGGCAACAGGGTGAAGCGGCCATCGGCACTGGTTTCTCCCGGGGCGATGCGCAGCCGCGCCGACAAGTGCTCGCGCAAGCGGTCGCTGCCCATGATCCAGCAGCTCACGCTATCGCACAGCAGGATCACGTGCCGTCCCACCGGCTTGCGGAAGATCATGTTGTAGAACGTGGCGACGCCCTCCAATTCCGCCTCCGGCATCTGCAGAAATTCCGCCACGTCCGCAATGCCTTGATCCGATACCCAGCCGCGATGCTGCTGCACGATCTTGAGCGCATCGATGCACAAGGCGCGCCGATCCGGGTAATGGTGCGACCCGGCTTCGATTTCCTGTTTTTCCTGTTCGCTCAGCATGAGACTCCTTCGCTGCACAACGACCCCATCGCTACAGTAGAGCGACCGGTTGTTTGCGGCTATCGGGAATCCTTGATGCTTGGTGTCGGGAGTGTTTGACTGGGCGGGCGGCAATGATTCCGTGTCGCACGGGATGGAGCTCCAGGTCGCTGACGCAGAGTCGATGTGCGACTGCTTCCGATCGCATCATGCCGGCTTGCGGAACGACTCCGCCATTAATAACTCTGTGGCTAATAGGTGGAATTGTTAAATCCGTTTGACGTACAGCCACATATGGACCCGGAGAGCTTTTATGTCGCCCGTAAACTACCTTGACCGCGCCGTTTCCGCGCTGCGTACGTTGGGAATCAACATGCAAATGGAGCAGGGGGCGCCAGTGGTCACGATCCTGGAAAAGATTGCCCGCTACGACAATGCCAAAGTGGCGGCAATCGCTGCCACGCTGCAGCAGTCTTCTTCGTTCAACGCCGCCGTACGCGAGCAGATCGCCGGTATGGACATCTCGACCCGCTACGCCGATATTGCCGAGCGGTTCAATTCGATCCGCGACGACGCACAGCAAATGGTCGGATGGATGGCCGATGGCAAGCTGGATTTCAGAGAGCGCTTGCAACAGAACTGGATGAGGTTGCGCCGCGGCTCCATTCCGGATCGGTTCAACGATATCCGTACTACCTATCTTGACGTCGCCCGATCCGCCAATGACCAGATTCTGCGCGAGAACACCATCCTGGAGGCGTACCACGACTTTCGCTTGGCGCTCAAGGCTGCAGAAGTGCAGGCCCAGGAACTGTTGAATACGGCCACCGCGGCGCTTGAAGAAAAGAAATCGGCGCTGCAGGCTGCCAACGCCGCCGTTGAAGGTTACACCGGCGAGGATGTCGCCGAGCGTACCCGTCTTGAATTGGCGCGGGATGAAGCGCTGCGCGCCGTTCAGGACGAGGACAAGTCGTTCCAGATCGTCAAGGACATCGCGGACGACATCAGGTCCGCCTACAACGCGGCCGAACTGGTCTTTGCGAGGCTGCAACAGACGCATAACGTCAAGGAGCGTCTCTATCAGCGCGCCGTGACATTCTTCTCGACCAACGAAGTGGTCTTTACCGGCTTGTCCGCCTCCTTTACGTCAATGGCCGGGCTGTCCGAGGCAACCAACACCATGGAAGCCATGAAAGCCGGCATGAACAAGGGCCTGGAAGATCTGGCGCGGGTGGGCGGCGCCCAGCTTGAGGCCGGCCTGCGGGCCGGATACGGTGCAACGTTGCGGGCCAGTTCCGTCAAGGCGCTGGCCGACGCTGTCGTCGAGTTCCAGGCGCACACCATCAAACTGATCGAAGAGCTGCGCAAGGAATCCACCCAGGCATCCCAGGAGATCGAGGACGCTACCGAGGACAGCAAGCGGCGATTTGTCGAGCTGGTGAACAAAGGAGCCTGAGCGCAATGGCCGAAGTTCTTCTTCGCGACCAGATGGGGGCGATGGCGCTGATCGATGAAATGCGCCACAAGCAGATGATCGTCCAGGAGCACCTGGACCTGCCCAGGCGCCGGGAGGAAGTGGCGCGGCGCATTCGCGAGTATTACCAGAGCCAGAACATCGAGGTGAATGACGAACTCGTGGAGCAAGGCGTCCGGTCTTATTTCGAGAAGCGCCTGACGTATGAGGCGCCGTCTGCGGGCAGGTTGTCCAGTTTGCTGGCGCGCATTTACATCACGAGGTCGTCATGGAAAAAGCCTGCAGTCGTTGGCGTCACTGCGCTCACCCTTTTGGCGGGGGGAAGCTATATAACGCAGCAGGCGCGCGAGACCGCGGCGATGCAGGCGGCAGCCCGCGAAGCGGCTGTCATCGACAATATCGCGCTGCAAATCCGCGAGATAGACGAGCGCTTCAAGTCGATGGGCCTGACTCCCGCCGAGCAGGAGCAGGTCGCGGCAAAGGTGGCAGCGGCGAACGCCGCGGTACGGGAGCGCGATACCGCACGTGTCAAGGAGTCCCTTGCTGTGCTGAAAGCGACACTCGCCTATGCCGAAACGCCACTCACATTTAATGTCGTCGACCGGGCCGGGGTCAATTCCGGTGTCGAACGAAACTACAGCGCGAGCGGCGGCAAATCCTGGTACCTGATCGCCGAGGCAATCGATCCGTCCGGCAAAGCCTTTCCAGTGACTGTCGCGAGCGCCGAATCCGGAACGATAAACCAGGCCACCCTGTTCGGCGTTCGAGTCAGCAGGGAAGTTTATGAGAGCGTCAAGGCGGACAAGATGGAAGACGGCCATGTGGACAATCGGATGCTTGGCAAAAAGCCGGCGAACTCCCTGACACCCCAATTCACTCGCGCGTTTTCCGCTCAACCGGAAATGATCCTGGAGTGGTAAGCGATGTTCTCCACATTCATGCTGGGGTCTGTTCACGACAATGCCCTCGGTTATGAACAGAAGCTGCGAGCGATCGAATACCGCCTTTCGGAAGCGGCTACGCAGGAGTTGCGCCTGGAGCAGCAAATCGCCGTCAAGCTGGCTGAGGTGGCGGGCTTGCAAATGGACCAGATCCACAGCCTGGAGCAGGAGGCGCGCCACGTGCTGCAACTTCGGGACGAGGAGGAAAACGCATTGCGCGGCCAACTGGAAAAGGTCGAGAAATCCATTTCCGCGTTGCTCGAAAAAATCGACGCACACCAGGCTGCCATTCGTAAAGCGAAGAAACAGGCGGCCGATACCTTGGCCAAACATGCCGAATTCAATCAGACCCTTGTACGGTACGAAGAGGAAAAGGAACGCCAGGGCAAGACAACTTCCCGCACGCGCGAGCTGCAGGAAGAATGTGCACGCAAGCTCTCGGGATACCGACAAGACGCGCGATATGCCTACTTGGTTGCGGCCGGTTACGGCACAGAGGCATACAAACGTTCCGGCATCGTGCGGTACCTCGATTCGTGGATCGCGAGGTTATGCAACTATCACGCGAACCGCCGCAATGAGCTGACGCTATTGGCCATGCAAGAAGAGTTGGCCCGCACAGAAGGCCTTAGCCGGCAACGCCTGCAAACCCTCAACGACAGGCTGGCCGCGACCACGGCAGCGGCGGAAGCATCCGCCGGTCTGGATGGGCTGAACACCGAGTTGGCGCGCTTGAAGGAAGAGGTAAAGACCGAAAAGCAGCGCGCCAAGGAGATCCATGCCCAACTCGCCCTCTATGCCAGCAAAAGTGATGCCCGCTATCGACAGGCGCGATCGATTGTCGCGGTGTCGCTGCAATCACATTCCGGCGAAGAATTGACGGAGCGCGTCCGGAAAACTCCAGGACTGGCCGATGATGCATTGGTCCGGGAAGTGATTGAGCTCCAATCGGCCTTGAAGCAACAGCGCGACAGCAGTGTTGCCCTGGAGCGCGAGCGCAACGCCGCGGAGACCGAGTATCGACGGGCGAAGGAACTGGAACATACCTTGCGCCAGCCGGTCTTCTCAGGCGGCCGTTATGTGTACGGAAGCGGCCTGGATTTGGGCAGTCTGCTCATGGGCTATATGGCCGGCCGGCTCACCCTCGACCAGACAGCCCACGAGATCGCCCAGTACCGACAGGAGGTCGAAGAGGACTACCCGTACAACCATTTGTCCTCCGGCTGGGGCCAAGCGACCGACGACAGCTTGTCCAGCGTATTCAGTACCTCGGATTACAGCGGCGGCGGTGATTACAGTACCAGTGACTCATTCTGACTGATGCACATCAATGATGCGCTTCCCGCAACCGCCACTCCCTTGGGAGCAGCAAGCTAGAATGAGGACAGCTGGCAGAGGTTGCCTTGCTTCGACAGCCTGTTTGGCTTTTCAGGCAGCAAGCTCGTAGCTCGTAGGTTGGGGTGAGGAAGGAACCCCAACGGCCTTTGCATCACGCCTCTCCAAACATCCATTCATCCGTCTTCACTGGCCCGCCCCAATCCGACGGAAGGATGCCGTCCCTGACATATCGATGAATGCTCGAATACGGCCATGCGACCGGATGCAAGGCATGACCGTGCTTGACCGGATTGACATGAATGTAGTCGACATGCCGCGCATAGTCCTCATCATCGCGGATCATGTGTTCCCAATAGCGTCGCTGCCAGATACCGCGTTCGCCTTTTTTCTTCCGGCTGTCGGAACGTCTTTCCATGCATGGCAGATTGCGCGAGAAACCTGCCTTGATCAATCCCCAGCGCTTTGCAAAAGCCGCATCGTTCGGTGGTAAGGTCCATATCGCATGCAAATGGTCGGGCAGAAGACGATGGCATCGATGTGAAAGGGATGCCGTCGTTGGACCAGCCGCATTGCGTCTCGCAGGATATCGATCGCATCCACCAGCAAGGTACTTGATCGATCCGCCAGATTGACCGTGAAAAAATAAGTGCCGCCCTCTGTCCTGGCTCGCCTGTAGCGCATGTGCCCAAGTTTGCTTTTTTGGAAATGTGCAGGCTACCAGATTCCGGGATGCGGATACAAACGGCAGGGGTGACCATGGCTTTGCGGTGGGGGGTATGTTGGGGTTCCTTCGTCACCCCAACCTACGAATTGAATCCAAGAGGGACGGGATTGGCCGGCTGCTGCATGACCTGAACGGCAGCTCCCGCTGCATAACAGACGTTCAAGAAACACTCGTGACTGGCTGGCCTCGGCCGATTTCTGCTCATCGTGGACGCTGCAAACAACAGCCCGCAAGATTCCATTTTTATAACGCTCCGCTCATGGACGGCACTACAGCCGTATGTTGATCGCAACTGTGCTGCCTTAGCATTTCGCGAAATGCAGGTTGCCGGCTCAACAGTTCGTCAACAGTGCCGATATCCTGAACCTGGCCGTTTGCCATCAACACTATCTTGTTGAAGTGGTGCAGGAGATTCATTCGGTGTATGGAAGCCACAATGCAGGAGTCGGGCAATGCTGCCGTGATCCGTCCGAATACGGTTTCCTCGGTGATCGGGTCGAGCGCGCTGGTCGGTTCATCTAGAAAAACGAGGGAATTTCCGCGCGCGGCAAGCAGCCCTCTTGCAAGGCAAAGCCGCTGACGCTGGCCGCCCGAGAGATTGCAACCGCGCTCCGACAGAGGCGTATCCAAGCCCAATGACATATCGGCCATGACGGCATCGAAGGCACTCGCATGGGTGGCCTCGCTGATCTCGATGTCGCTGTGCTCGCCCGACAGCGACAGGTTGTCCCGGATAGAGGCATTAAACACATCGGCTTCCTGCGGAATGAGCATGGCGATACTGCCGAGGTGGACGGTAGTCGGATAGTGCTGCCCGTCGACTTCTATACGCTGCTCATTCGGGCTGTATTGTCCGGCCAACACGCGCATCAGCGTGCTTTTCCCCGCACCGCTGGGACCAACAAGGGCGATGCGGTCACCGCGCCCAAGCGTCATGGCAATCTTCTTCAAGCCGGATCCTGCATGGGGGTTTTTGCTCCCGCTGTCAGTATGGGAGGCCATGGCATCAGCAGGTGTGTGGTCGTAGCACAGACCGCTCACGTCGATGAGCTGCCAATCTTTCGGGATCGGAGAACCGGGAGCAGGGTGGTCAGTTGCGGTCCAGATCGCGTTCGCGCTTGCCAGATCGGTACGGGCACGCGCTATCGCCTGGAATTTGTCCGCCAAGCCAAGAACGACCATCCTTGCCTGTTTGGTGACGGTCGTGCCATGCCAAGGGAAGGCGCATCAACTTTGCGTACAGGGCGTTGGTGAAGTTCTTGCGAACGATCAGGGCGATTCTCCGCTCGCCAACCCTGCCGGGACCATGTAATGAAGATTGTTTCTTCGAACTAATCTTATCAAGTGGAAGTACTGCATGTTGATGGGATTTGTAACAGGGCAATACAGAGGAGGCGGAGCCTGGATTGACCGGGCAAGCCGATCTGGTTTCACCGGCTTATCCAAAATGAAAGGCGACCGCCATGCGCCGGATAAACGGGAGGACGCAATGCGACATGGCTTCACTCAAGCTGGAAGCCTGAACCTTTCCTGTCGTGACAATCGAGGCTGACCCGGCGGGTGCGTATGTCTTGCTTCAACAAGCAGGTTGAAGTTCATGGCAGGAAGCCTTCGGCACGCAAGCCCTCTCTGGCAACGCCTGCGGCCAAAAGCTGCCATTGCAATACCTTCGCCGATGGCAGACGTTTGAGCTAAAACAACCGTCGTTGTCGACGCAGAAGAAACTATCAATACGATGAGCAGGCCGAATCATCATATGAAACGCGACGACAAGCATCCATTCCTGAAACCTGTCCCAACGGCAAACAACGGACAGGGCGGACCGAAGACTTCCGGACCAACCAAACTGCCGCCGCGCAAGGCCTGGCTGTTGTTCGCGATCATCCTGCTGGTCAATTACGTGATTGTGAAGACCTTTTTCCCGGATGCGAATGCACCGATCACTGTGCCCTATACGGTCTTCAAGCAAGAAGTGGCAAAGGGCAACGTCAAGTCGATTTACAGCCAGGGTGCAAACGTCGAGGGCCGTTTCGCAGCGCCGGTTACCTGGCCGCCACCCGGCGACAAGGGGGCAGAGCAGCGCTCCGGACCGCTTTCGCTTGTGGAAACGCCGAGCCGGACGGCGCAAACCTTCACGACCACGCTGCCCGCCTTTGTCGATCCCGGCCTGGAAGAATTCCTTATCGCCAACAAAGTCGAAATCAGCGCCGTGCCGATCCAGAATGGCAGCGCCTGGGCCACGCTTCTTTTCGGCTTCGGCCCGGCGATACTCATCATCGGCTTTTACGTCTGGATCTACCGGCGAGCAGCGCAGCAGGGCGGCATGGGCGGTTCGTTCTTCGGCATGGGCAAGAGCAAGGCACGCCGCTATGATCAGGAGCAGGATGCGCGGGTCTCCTTCGACGATGTGGCCGGCATCGACGAGGCGGAGAACGAACTGGTCGAGATCGTGGACTTTCTGAAGGATCCCGAAAAATACACCCGTCTCGGTGGCACAGCGCCGAAGGGCGTCCTGCTGGTCGGCGCGCCGGGAACCGGGAAGACCCTGCTGGCACGGGCGGTCGCGGGAGAGGCCGGCGTGCCGTTCTTTTCGATGAGTGCGGCCGAGTTCGTGGAGATGATCGTCGGTGTCGGCGCGGCACGGGTGCGGGATCTCTTCAAGCAGGCGCGCGAGCATGCCCCGGCGATCATCTTCGTCGACGAGCTCGATTCGATCGGCCGTGCGCGCGGTCAGATCGCAATCGGAGGGGCCAGCGAACAGGAACAGACGCTGAACCAGATCCTCACCGAGATGGATGGCTTCTCCAGCCGCGAGGGCATCATCGTGCTCGCCGCGACCAACCAGCCCGACGTGCTCGACAAGGCGCTGTTGAGGCCGGGGCGGTTCGACCGGCGGGTCGTCGTCAATCTTCCGGACAAGAACGGGCGCGAAGCCATTCTCCGCGTCCACACGCGCAAGGTTCCTCTTGCCAAGGATGTCAGTCTGGTGGAGCTGGCGGCGGCGACGCCTGGGCTTTCCGGCGCCGACCTGAAGAATCTCGTCAACGAGGCGGCGCTGCTGGCGGCCCGCCGCGAACAAAACGAGGTGCGCCAGAAGGACTTCATAGATGCGCTGGAAAAGATCGTGCTTGGCCCCGAACGGCCGATCCTGTTGAGCGAGGCGGATCGCGAGCGCATCGCGTATCACGAGAGCGGACACGCGATCCTTGGCCTAGTGGTACCCGGCGCCGATCCGGTGCACCGGGTCACGATCGTGCCCCGCGGACAGGCGCTGGGCGTCACCTATCAACGGCCGCAGACCGACCGCTACAACTACCCCGAAGCCTATTTGCGGGCCAGGATCGTCGGCATGCTCGGCGGGCGTGTGGCCGAGGAGATTGCGTACGGCACCAGGACCACCGGAGCGGAGAACGACATCGAGCAGGCGACCAGCCTTGCCCGCAACATGGTCACCCGCTGGGGCATGAGCGACGAGCTCGGGATGGTGCAGCTCGCGCCACGCGAGAATCCCTACCTGAGCGGCGTCGCCGGATTCGGAGGTGAAAAGCCCTTCAGCGAGGAAACCGCGCGCATGGTCGACCTCGAAGTGCAACGGATCATCAACGAGAGCCATGGCGAAGCCCTGCATCTGTTGCGCAAGCATCGGAAGGAGCTCGATGCGCTGGTGCGCGCCTTGCTGGAACGGGAAACCCTGGATGAACAGGAAATCCTCGCAGTCACCGGTCTGCCGCCTGCGCCTGAGCTGGAGAGTCGTGTCATACCGGCGGCCAATGTCCGGAGTGAAAGTCCATCGCATGTATGAGGGCGTGACTGCTCTGGCAAGACGTCGCATGCAATGCAAGCACTTTGCCGCCCTACCGAGCTGCTAACTGTTCCGAATGCCTGAACTGGACGGTGTGGACTTGCAGAAACGTGATATGCAACACCTTAATCAGAGCACTGTTGGCACGTCTGAATCGATCTGTCCGCGCGACTTACTAAAAAGCCGGGGGTGGCCGGCTTTTTAATGGCTCTACAACGAAGTCCAGATTGTTTGTTTGATCGCATCGTAATTTACTCGACATGACTAGCATGGAGACGCGAACGAAGGCTTGCGCTCTTCGTCTTCGTTACGGAGTCCGCTCGCCTAGGAATATCAATAGTAAGGTAGATATTGACACACTACCTACTAAAAGGTAGGATTCGTGCATGGTCAATTCCGCTACCTCAGACAACATCTTGCGCTGCGCGCAATCGCTGATCATTGCCGGCGGCTACAACGGGTTCAGCTATACCGACATCTCGAAGGTGATCGGCATTCGCAACGCGAGCATCCACCATCACTTTCCCAGCAAGGTCGATTTGGTACGCACCCTGGTCGCCCGGTACCGGATGGAGGCGCAAGCCGGGATCGCCGAGCTGGAGCGGCAGGTGTCCGATCCGATTGGGCTGCTGCGGGCCTATACGGGTTTCTGGGAAGGCTGCATTGCCGAACCGACGTCGTCTTTCTGCGTCTGCGCTTTGTTGGCGAGCGAAATCCCGGTGCTCCCAGAAGAAGTCGCGCTTGAGGTGAGGGCGCATTTTCGGGCGCTGTCGTCGTGGCTGGCCTCGATATTCGAACGCGGTGTGGCGCAGCGCAGCCTGCGGCTTGCCGGCTCCGCCAAAGACGAAGCAGAAGCCTTCTTGGCCGCTATGCACGGCGCCATGCTGTCGGCGCGGGCGTATGGCGACGCGAAGGTCTTTGGCGCGATCGTTCGTTCGCTGCTGGCACGCCTCGTCCCTCAACCCTGATATTGATTTTTTGCTGACAAAGGAAAAAACGCTTAAATAGCCTACCGATTAATAGGTAGCGTAATTGGAAGAAAAATCTCTGGATGGCATGCTGTCGATGCTGGCTTCAATTCAACACGTATTTTTCTCGATACAAGGAGAACCTCATGTTTGGAATTTCCCCACTCGGCTGGGTGCATACGCTCGGCAGCCTGCCTGCCATTCCTGTGGCCGTGTACATGTTTGCACGTCATGGCCGCATCGTGCCATGCTCGCGGCTGGGCGCCATCTATTTTGTTTCGATGCTGATCGGCGCGGCCACTGCCTTTCTGGTCGCGCATCAGCCGGTCAGCTATGCCATCGGCGCGGCCACTCTATTCTTTCTTCTGGTCGGTTATGGCGTTGGGCGAGTTCCCGACGCGGGGCGGGCCGCCAGATATCTGGAAACGGTTTGCCTGAGCCTGACCGTATTTTTGTTGATGGTGCCGACCGTTACAGAAACGCTGCGCCGCGTTCCGGATGGGAACCCGTTTGTCACGGATATGAAATCGCCGCTGCTGCTCGGTTTCCAAGGCGGTCTTGTGGTCATCCTGATCGTGGGCCTGACCGCGCAGATCGTCTACCTGCGCAGGCGCATTGATGTTTCTGGGGCCAAGTGATTTACGCTCAGCCAAGTAGAGTGGGCACGGCCTTTTGTGCCCACTCTACTTGGCTACTGCATATTGTTCACCGATCCACATCCGCCATCACAAAGTCGATACTGCCGAGGATGGCGATCAGGTCGGCCACCATCAGCCCGCGGCTGAGCAGCGGAATCGTTTGCAGATGCGGAAATGAAGGCGTGCGGATGCGCACCCGGTAGGGCATGGTGCCGCCGTCGCTGATCAGGTAATACCCGTTGATGCCCTTGGTGGCCTCGATGCTGATCATCGCTTCGCCACGCGGTATCACCGGTCCCCAGCTCACATTCAGGAAATGCGCGATCAGGGTCTCGATGTCGTGCAGGGTGCGTTCCTTGCGCGGTGGCGTCGTGAGCGGATGATTCGCCTTGTGCGGGCCGGCCGGCATGTTGTTGACGCACTGTTCGATGATGCGCAGGCTCTGGCGCATTTCCTCGACGCGTACGGCACAGCGGTCGTAGCAATCGCCATGCTGGCCGGTGGGAATATCGAACTCGAACTGTTCGTAGCCTGAATAGGGCCTGCGCTTGCGGAGGTCCCAGTCGAAACCGCAGGCGCGCAGGTTGGGCCCGGTCACGCCCCACTCGATCGCCTCGTCCACCGTAGTGCTGCCCACACCACGGGTGCGTCCCCGCAGGATGCGATTGCCCAACGCGATCCTGTCGTACTCCGCGAGCCGGCGCGGCATATAGTCGAGGAAATCGCGCATCAGTCGGTCCCAGCCTTGGGGCAAATCCTGTGCCACGCCGCCGATGCGAAACCAGCTCGGATGCATGCGGGCGCCGCAGACGGCCTGGACGATATCGTA
>CBIHRJ010000039.1:0-57447 GCA_966212445.1 uncultured Noviherbaspirillum sp.
CCCTCCAAATACCTGCGACTCACTCCAGGGGGAGAAGTTGTGTGTAATGAGGTGCATCGGACGAGGTCGCACGCTTCGGCGGCGACGAATTCGTGATGTACCTTCAAGGTGAACTTGACGAGCCGGCAATCAACGCCGTGTGCGAAAAGATCTGTCAGACAATACAGGCGGCAGTCGAGGTTCGGCACGGCGTCATCGACCACGTCGGTGCCTCCATCGGTATTGCCCGCTTCCCGGCTGACGGCGCCAGCATCGATTCACTGCTGCGTGTCGCGGATACGCGCATGTTCCAGTCCAAGCATGCGCGCAAGAGTGCGTGAGCATGCAGCCGGCACGCCCACGTCCTGCATTGATTTTCATCAACGCAAAATTTTCGCTTCATATCAACGACTTGCGCACGGTTGCAAGCACTTGTCCACAGGATTGACCACAGGAATTGTGAGCAACTGCGCGGGCCCTTGGCTACGCCGCTCGCGGCGGCGTTTCCGGCAAGGCTCCCGGTTCCAAGGATGGCGGCGGTGCTGGCGTCTTCGGTCCGCGAACACCGCAGACAACGTCGGTAAACCAGTTCACCAACAGCCTGGTATAGGCAAGCTGCGCCTTGTCCTCGGTCAGTCCGTGGTCTGCGCCTTCCATCAGCCGGTAGCTCAGCGACCGTGTCTGTACAAAGGCTTCGCGGTAGCTGCAGACCACCGCGTGCGGAATGATGGTGTCGAACTCCGATTCGACCAGCAGCACATCGCCCTGGAATGCCGCACAGGCGCGCAACGCACGGTTGTCGGCGGCGGCCACGGGGCTCTGGCGATAAGTGATTAGCGCCTGGCCCTGGTGCAACTGGCGCTTGGGCAGTTGCCAGTCTTCGTCCATGTAGAGTGCGGGAACCCGCAGTGTCAGCCATTTCACCGGACGCTTCGTTGTCAGGATCGCGCCCAGATAGCCGCCGTAGCTGCTGCCGACCACCGCGATTGCCGACGGGTCGACACCGTGGTGACTGACCAATACATCATAGGCCGCCACCACGTCTTCCAGATTTTTTTCGCGCGACACCGTCTCGTACTCTGCCCTGGTCCGTGCATGCCCTCTCAGGTCGAAGGCGAGGCAGACGCAGCCGAGTTCCGCGATTTCCCGCGCACGTACCACGTACTGCTCCTGGCAACCGCCCCAGCCATGCACGAACAGCACGCCCGGCATCCTGGTTGCGGGTGCAATGATGGTGCCATCGATGTGTCCGTCACCGACGGCAATACGGATCGAATCGTCACGGATTGACATAGCCCTCCAATCTTGCGTATTTGGTGATCGGCCCCGCCTGCTCGTCGGTGCCGGAAAAATAAACCAGCGCATCCGCCGGCAGCGCCGGCTCCACGCCATACACCTCGGTGGTGGATGCTCGCACCACGCCGAGCGCAGGATTACGCCGGAAGGCGTCGAGCGCCACGATCTCCGCACCGCTGGCGCCGCCGATGCGCCACGACTGCTCCAGCACGCCGGAGTGCACGCGGCCCTGGTCGTCGATGCCGCGGGCAATGTCGTAGTTGCAACGCGACGCGAACATGCCGGCGAAAGACGCCAGCGCTGCCGCGTGATAGGTGCAGGCCTGCGCCACCGCGGTCCTGGGTTCATCGCCCGACACGACACCGAGCAATGCGTCGAAATCGCCGCGCACCACGATCAGGTCGGAGCCGCCGTAGACCTTTTCGCCGCGGTTGTTGACCGTGAGCCGCTGCTCGCCGTAATAGCTCGCCAGTAGCGCCCCCACCTTCACCTGCCCGACGCTGGCGGTCGTCACGTCCGCCAGGTTGTGCTCGCACACCACGCCGTCGCGCATGACGTCGGCAGAGTCGAGGGTGTCGAGGCAGGCCTGCAGTTCTTCCCTGTCGCGAACCACCCATTGCCCGAGGCCACCCGTACCGCTCGCCAGCTTGATACGCACCGGTCCCTGCTGCAGCAATCGCAAGGCGGCGGTCGTCACGTCGTCAGGCGTGAACGCCGAGTAGCCCGGCAGCACGACATCTGCGACCTCCTGCGCGAAACGCGGTGACCAGCCCTGCGGCGCCTGCGCGCCGGCATACAGCAACGGATGGGTAATGGTCTTGGTGGCGACGAAGGGAAACGGCACGACGCCGCCGAACAGGCAGGCGTCGTTGTGTATACCCAACCCGATCGCATCGCGCAGATTGACCAGGGTGTCGCTCGGCACGAAATACATGCTTCCGACATAGCGGCGCGACGCATCGAAATTGCCGCCGAACTCGAACTCCATGATCGCTGCCAGTTGTTGCGCCAGCGCATGATGCGTGGCCATCTCGTGGCCGGCCTGCGTGCCATGCGATTTGCCGGGCAGCACCACTACCGTTCCCTGCCTTGCCGGCGCTTGCCGGGTGTTGTCTTGCCACGGTGCCATGATGTCGCTCCTCGTTGCCGGCGGTTGGCGCAACGACCAGCGGACCAAGCGCTCAGTCGAGTTGCCCCCGGCACCATGTTCCACTGCTCGCCCGCGTGTCATTGTGACCAGTCAAGACAGGCGAAATTCCCGGAACGATATGCGGCGGGCGGCGGCAAAGGCCCGACCTTTATATTTATGCACTTTAGTATCGTAATTAATATATTGTGCTACCATAAAAATACTACTAAAGTACCTATATGGAAGAATTTTGTACCATTGAGGGTTTCATCGACGGCCGCTGGCAAGACCTTGCCAGCGTCACCCTGTTCGGCCCTGCACGGCGCGGCTGGCAGACCCCGACCTATACCGGTTATGAACTCGATTACGCCGCGGGCCATCTCGACAGGCGCGACGTCGCAGCGCTGGCCTGGAGTTATCCGGTCGGTCTTGCGCCTTGGCAGTTGAATACCTGGCCGGCCTTCCTGCTCGATCTCCTGCCGCAGGGACATGGCCGTGCCGAACTGCTGCGCCAACTCGGACTGCCCGAATCCACCGAAGCGGAAGGCGACTGGACGCTGCTAAAGGCCGGCGCCGGCAACCCAATCGGACACCTGCGCATCAAGGAAGCGCGCGCCTGGCTCGACGCGCGCTCGACGCAGGATTTGCACGGCTTCACCTTCGACGAAGTAGCGGAACGCAGCGAACATTTTTCCGAACATCTGGCGCAGCATGGACTGTTTGTCGCCGGCTCCTCGGGCGTCCAGGGCGAATGGCCGAAGATCCTGCTCACCCAAGGCCGCGACGGCTTGCTGTACCTCGACCATGCCTTGCCCGACGAGGCGGCCGCAGCACACTGGATCGTCAAGTTCGGACGCGGCCCCAACGAGGCGCTGGCGCGCATCCTACAGGCAGAAGCGCCCTATATGCTGCTGGCCCGCCATCTCGGGCTGCGCGTGCATGGCGAACTGCAACTGCGTGCACGCGCGCTGTTCATCCCGCGCTTCGACCGGAGCGTCACTGCGCGGGGCGTCATGCGCCACGCGCAGGAAAGCCTCGCCGCGCTGTGCGACCTGCCTGGGTTCGGCGTCGCACCCAGTCACAACGATGCGTGCGCGCGGCTCGCCGCCGCCGCCACCAACCCGCAAGCGGAACTGATCGAATACCTGCGGCGCGATATCGCCAACGTCGCGTTGGGCAACAAGGACAACCATGCGCGCAATACCGCAATACAGCGCAAGGAGGGCTTGGTCGCACTGACGCCGGTATTCGATTTTGCGCCGATGATGCTGCATCCGGACGGCATTGCGCGCCGCATGCGTTGGGCACGGGACGACAACGGCTCGCCGCGCTGGGCAAGCGTGGTGCAGCAGGCGGCGGCCGCTGCCGGCATGGCGCCCGATCCGGTCGTTGACGCGCTGCGTGCGATGGCCGAACCAATGCGCGAACTGCCCGGCTACGCATTGCAAATCGGTATCGAGCGCGCGATCGTCGAACTGCAGGAACGCACCATCGCCGGCATTGCCGACCAACTGGAACAACTGTAAGCGGACGCCGACATGGACAAGCGATTCAAGCCGCTCACACCGCATGAACAATTGCAGGCGCGCCGGCAGTTGCTGGAAGATATCGCCGCCCACCCCGGGCGGCCGATTCCGCAAGTCATCCGCCAGGTGCGCAAGGCGCTGCGCTTTACGATTGCCGACTATGCGAAGCTCTGCGGGATTTCCGCGCGCGGCTTGCAAGACATCGAACGGGGCGAAGCCAGCCCGACCCTGGCTACCATCGAAAAACTGCTCAAGCCCATGGACCTTGCCCTGGTGGTCGCCAGCGCGGCGTCGCTGAAGGAGCCTCGGAACGCCGGCGAAGATCGGTAATCCTCCGATCAGGATATTTGTGCGCTGCGGACGGTCTAGCATATCGCACAAGGATTACAATCGAAACACCCACTTTTTCCGAAGGGCAGGACGAGATGACAACACCTACCGATCACGAACCGGTCACCGGAACAGCACAGCACTCCGACTTCAGCCTGCAGCGAATCAGCCGCCTCATTGCCGATCTGGAACAGGAACTGGCAAAAGCGCCGCCCGATATTCCGCACGGGCAGGAACTCAGGGAAGAAATCGAAACCCTCAAGCACGTTCTGGCCTCGCCCGGCAAGCGGGAAAGCGGCATCAATGAACGCCTGCATGCCATCCGCGGCGCGCTGGAAGAAATGAGCGCCAAGGTCGAAGGCGAAGTGCTGAAGGACACGCCCTACATCACCGAAATCGGCCGCATCCTCGGCATGGTGTAGCGCATGACTGAAACCGGCGAGCCGCCCGGCCCGCCGGTGATCGATTACATGGCCGGAACAGCCAGATAGCGGCGCCGGCTCAGCCACATGAGGCCTGCGGCCGCCACGACACCGACCGCCAGCCCGGCCACATGCGGATAGATCGCCACCAGCGCCACACTCAGCCAGGCGAGGCTGTCGGCCAGGCGATTGCCGGTCACCCTGGCGCCGCCGAACAGATGGGCGAAGCCGACCACGAACACGATCCCGGAGAGTGCTGCTTCCAGATACTCGGCGACCGAACCCGGCGTCAGCATGCCCGGATAGATCAGGAACAGGAACGGAATCACATAGGTCACCGCGCCGAGCGCCACGGCGCGCCGTGCAACGGCGGTCCACCCGATATCGGCGATGCCGGCAGCGACGAAGACACCGACGCAGACCGGCGGCGTGATCACCGACAGCGTGGCGAAATAGAACACGAACATGTGCGCCGCCAGCGGGCTGACGCCGACCTTGACCAGCGCCGGCGCCAATGTCGCCGCCACCAGCACGTAGGCCGCGGTGGTCGGAATGCCCATGCCCATGATCATGCAGATCAGCGCAACGATGAAGCCGACCGCCAGCACCGACATGGTGGCGCCGCCGACAATCATCGACGACAGCGTGACGCCGATGCCGGTGAGGTTGATCATCGACACCAGGATCTGCGCACCGGCCAGCAGGATGCCGACCACCACCAGGCTGTTCGCGCCTTCGTCGAGCGCCATCCAGAACTGCCGCGCCAGCGGTTCCCGCGTTTCCTGGTCGCCTTTCCTGATCGGCACCGCGCGGCCGATCAGCATGCCGATGACCGTGCCGGCGATGCCGAAGAACGCCGCCGTCTGGATCGACTTGCCGGTCGCGATGCCGATGCCCAGCCCGGCGAATGCGCAGACGATGGGCGCGAGACGGTGGATGCGGAGAATCGCCTGCCATAGCGGAATCTGGTCGTCCGGCACTCGCCCAAGCTGTTCTTCGCGGGCGGTGACGTGCACGGTGCCGAACACGCCGAGATAGAACAGGAAGGCGGGAAGGATGGCCGCCGTGGCGATGGTGACGTAATCGACGTTGATGATCTCGGCCATGATGAAGGCGGCCGCGCCCATGATCGGCGGCGCGAGCTGGCCGCCGGTCGACGCCACCGCTTCCACCGCGCCGGCCAGCGCGGCCGGATAACCGAGCCGCTTCATCAGCGGGATGGTGAAGGTGCCGGTGGTTGCCACGTTGCCCACCGCGCTGCCGCTGACCATGCCGAACAGGCCCGAGGCGATAGTGGCGATCTTCGCCGCGCCGCCGGTCGAGCGTCCGCTCACGCGCAAGGCGATGTCCATGAACGCCGCGCCGCCGCCCGAATGCAGCAGGAAGCTGCCGAGCAGCGAAAATACCGCGATGATGGTGGCCGCCACACCGAGCAGCGAGCCCCAGATGCCGATGTCGCTGAGCAGCAGGGTCTCAGTGATGAAATAGAGATCGAAGCCGCGATGTCCGAGCGCGCCCGGCACGTAATTGCCGAACAGCGCATACAGCAACCCGATCAGCACCATGGACGGAAAGATCAGGCCGATCGCGCGGCGCGACAGTTCCAGGATCACCAGCACCAGGCTGAACGCCATCGCGATTTCCAGGTTCCCGGCGGTCGGCAGCGAATCCATGATCCGGTCCGCATGCCAGCCGATCCACGCGCAGGTGCCGATCGTAATCGCGCCCAGCAGGAAGTCGCAGACAGCTCCGAGCGGCCGCCATGCACGGCCCTTCCCCAATGGATAGCGCAGCAGGGCCAGCAGCACCACCAGCGCCAGAAAGGTCGAGCGCTGCACCAGCGCATCCAGCACGCCGAACGCCGAGGTGTAGAGCGCGAACACGCTCAACACCAACGCCACCAGCATGACAGCCTTGTCCCGAAGCTTGTCCATCGCCGTCCCCTTACTGGGCGATCAGGCGCGCCGGAACCCGCAGGCCCCGCTCGCGGAAATAGCGCACCGCGCCGGGATGCAGCGGCGATGCCGCATACTTGATCGTCATCTCGGCGATGTCGACGCCAGCCACGTCACCGAAGGCCGCCGCCTGGACTTCCTTGTCCTCGCAGATCGCCTTCACGATGTCGTGCGCGGTCTTTTCATCGAGGTCGGCGGAGGCGGCGGCGCCGACGCCGAAGCCCCAGGTCGAATAGGCGGGAATGTTGGTCTGCGCATCCTTCGGCACATCGACCAGCGACAGCTCCGGCATCGCGCTGCCGATCTTCGCTTTCTGCGCATCGTCCAGGCTCAGCACGCTGATCGGCGTGAAGGTCGCGATCTCGCGCGTCGACGCATCGAGCTTGAGGCCGGCGCCGGATTTCACATAGCCGGCGATGCGGTTGTCCTTCACCGCATCGACGATCTCGCCGGTGGAGCCGCGCACGACGTCCGGCTTGATGCCGAGCAGCGCGAACACCGCGTCGGACGTCTTCTCGGTGGCGGAACCCTTGAGTCCAGTGTTGAACTTGCGGCCGTTGAGTTCGGCCAGCGTCTTGACGCCGGAATCCTTGCGCACCACCGTGTTTTGCGGCGCGATCGAGTAGATCCACAACAGGCGGCTCTTCACCGGCTTGCCGGCGAAGTCGCCGGTGCCGGCGTTGGCATGGTGGATCACGTTGGTGGTGACCAGGCCCAGGTCCATCTGGCGGCGCTCCAGGCGACGCAGGTTGTCCATCGTCGCACCGGTTTCCACCACTGACGTATCGATACCCTTGACCTTGCTGTTGATGACCTGCGATACCGCGACGAAGTAGCCGTAGTGGCTGGACGACGCGGAAGTGGTGCCGATCAGGAGTTTCTTCGATTGTGCGGCGGCTTGCCCTGTGGTCAGCGCGAATGCGGACATGCAGAGCACCAGGCCACATTGTTTTGCGAATCGAAATTGACGTTTCATTATGTTGTCTCCTCGGTTGAATTCAATGTCCCGCCACGCAACGACGCGGCACCTTCACCGGCATCGTGAGCAGCAGGTAGGACAGGCCCTTGCCGTGGCGATCGAGGCAAAGGCTGTTGTTGACGCCGCCCGCCAGCACGTCGTCGATGACGAAGTTGCAGGCGGCCAGGTTGGGAACCAGGAAGCGCTGGACCGCGGCCGGTTGCCGGTGCGCGTAGCAACGGCCCACCGCGGCTTCCGTGATCTGTTCCACTACGTGCGCATAGGCATCGGCGTGATAGCAGATCAGCGAGATGTTGATGCGGTTGCCCTTGTCGCCGGTACGCGCATGCGCGACCCGGTGCAGCGGCACTTCGATGAGGTCTTCCTGTTCCATGTTCATGACTCCAGCATCGCGACCTGCGCGTCGAACGCGCTGCGGTCGATATAGACCGAGGTCGAGTTCATCAGCGGCGTGACGGTGGTGCGCACGCCGCCGCCGCCGGCCGGGCCGGCGGTGTATAGCGCTTCGACTTCCTGCATCGCGCGCTCGACCCGACGCCGGTCGACGCCGCTCACCGCCATGCGCACGCGCACCTCCGGTACCTCGCGCACATCGACCCGCTCCAGCCACTGCCCCTGGCCGTCATTGAAGATGCTGGCAACGCCGATCAGGTCGAAGTGGCTGTCGAGCGCCAGGTCCAGCATGTTCAGCCGTGCCTTCAGCACATCGATTGCGAGCAGGCCGCGCTCGCGGCAATGCGGGCCGGCGTAGGAAATTTCTCCCTCGCCCATCCAGCCGCCATCGAAGCACACCGTACCCTTGAGCGTTGCCGGCCGCGGCTTGCCTTGCGCGCCTTGCACCAGGACCTTGTTGTCGCCCGCCTGCGTCACCCGCACTGCGGACAGGTCGAGGACCACATCCGGCGTCAGGTAGACGGAAGGATCGTGGATTTCGTAGAGCATCTGTTCCTTCACCGTACGTTCCGACACGATGCCGCCGGTGCCTTCCGGCTTGGTGATGAGGATGTCGCCGGCGGCGCCGACTTCCGCAATCGGGTAGCCGACACGGGCCAAGTCCGGCACCTCCTTGACGCCTGGATCGGCGAAATAGCCGCCGGTGACCTGTGCGCCGCACTCCAGCAGATGTCCCGCCAGCACCCCGGCCGCGACCAGGTTCCAGTCATCCCGGCGCCAGCCGAAATGGTGCAGCAGCGGCCCCAGCGCCAGCGCCGGGTCGGCGACGCGTCCGGTGACAACGACATCCGCTCCCATCGCCAGCGCCCTGGCGATGCCTTCGGCGCCAAGATAGACGTTGGCCGACACCAGCGCTTCGGGCGCAATCGTCATCGGCGGGTGGAATGGCATCTGCAACAGTTCCGCCGGCGAAATGCGGGCGAGCAAGTCGTCGCCTGTCACCGCCACCACTCGTATGGACCCGCAGCCGAGCATTTTTGCAAGTTCCACGACACGGCGCGCAGCAGCCACGGGATTGGCCGAGCCGAAATTGCCGATGATCGGGATCCGATGCCGCACGCACAGCGGCAGCACCGGCGCAAGCAACTCGGCAAGGTTGGCCAGATAGCCGCCTTCCGGGTCTTGCCGGCGCCGCAATTGCGCCAGCGCAAGCGTGCGCTCGGCCAGGGTTTCGTAGATCAGGCAGGCCGGCTTGCCGCTGGCTGCAAGGGCCTCGGCCACCGGCAGCGCGGCATCGAGCCGGTCGCCGGCGAAGCCCGCCCCGCATCCGATCAATAACGACTCTTTGTTCAAATTCAACCCCAATTCAGCAATTCAGCCCATATACGTCATTGACGCGATGTGCACATTCAATCAAAGTCACTCTTATTAAACAATTTTAATTATTTGATAGATTTATTTATGAGCCGTATAAATCTGGACTTGCGCCAGTTCCAGGCGCTGGTGGCGATCGCCGAGGAAGGCAGCTTTTCGGCGGCCGCCAATCGCATCTTTCTTTCGCAACCGGCGCTGAGCCTGCTGGTCAAGCAGCTTGAGGAGAGCCTGGAACTGAAGTTGTTCCATCGCACCACGCGCAAGGTGGAACTCACGCCCGCCGGGCAGGAACTGCTGATGACGGCGCGCCGCGTGATCGGCGAAGTCGACGAGGCGATCGCGCATTTACGCGACTACGCCGATTGCCGGCGCGGCAGGGTCGCCATTGCTGCGCTGCCTTCGCTCGCGTCGACCTTGCTCGCCGAGGCGATTGCAAATTTCCGCAAGCTTCATCCCGGCATCAGGATCGTCGTGCGCGATGCGGTGGCCGATGGCGTGGTCAATGCGCTCAAGGCCGGCGAGGTGGATCTGGCGCTCGGTTTCGCAATGCAGGCTAAAGACTAACTGAGCACCACCCATTTACTGATGGATCAACTGGTGGCGATTGCCCGCCCCGACCAGCTTGCGGCGGACCGGACGCAATTGAGCTGGACGGAACTGGTGGCCTATCCGTTTGTCGCGATGGCGCGCGGCACCAGTATCCGCAAGCTGACCGACCAGGCATTCGTCCAGCTTGAGCTCGACCCGGAACCCGCCTACGAAGTGTCCTTCATGACCAGCGCGATCGCGCTGGTCGAAAACGGCGAAGGCGTCACCGTGCTGCCGTCCAGCGCCCTGCCCGCCTTCCTGCCGCCGCACCTGAAGCGGATGGAACTCCACTCGCCCACGATGGAACGGCAAATCTGCCTGCTGGAACGCAAGGGCCGCCAGCGGTCGCCAGCTGCTGCGCGCATGATCGAGTATCTGCTGCAATTTACGGCTGACTGGAGGAAACCGGCGGGAAACGGAATCCGCCGCGCCGTGCGAGAATCGCCAAAGGTTCCCGCGATGCGCGGGAACCCGCGAAAACGACGACAGCCATGACCTCGACCAATCCCATCGACAGCTTCTGCGCAATCAAAAGGAAACCCGGATGAACAGATACGACTACGACTTGTTTACCATCGGCGGCGGTTCGGGCGGCGTGCGCGCCAGCCGTTTTGCGAGCCAGTACGGCGCAAGGGTGGCGCTGGCGGAAAAGAGCCGGCTGGGAGGAACCTGCGTCAATCTCGGCTGCATTCCCAAGAAGCTGATGTCGTACGCCGCGCATTTTCATGACGACTTTGCCGATGCGGCAGGATTCGGCTGGCAGCTCTGCGAGACGACATTGGACTGGTCTGTCCTGATGGCCAACAAGGACCGCGAAATCGCACGGCTCAACGTCGTCTACCGTTCCACACTGGAGAAGGCATCGGTCGAGATACTGGATGGGCATGCGCGCATCGAAGACGCGCATACCGTCGTGGTCGACGGCCGCCGCATGACCGCGCGCCACATCCTGGTCGCGACCGGCGGGCGCCCGACGCGTCCGCATGTTGCGGGATCGGAACATGGCATCACTTCCGACGACTTCTTCCACCTGGACGCATTGCCGCCGCGCGCCGTGGTATCGGGCGGCGGCTACATTGCGGTGGAACTGGCGTCGATCCTGAATGGGCTCGGCAGCAAGGTGACGCTGGTCTATCGCGACAAACGGCTGTTACGCACGATGGACCACGACCTGGGAACCTTCCTGGCTGCAGAAATGATCAAGAAAGGGATCGACGTCCGGTTTGACGCGCACATCGAGGCGATCCATGCCGACGGCGACGTCAAACACGTGCAGTTGAACCATGACCGCACCATCGCCGCCGAATGCGTGCTGTTCGCTACCGGACGCCATGCCAATACCACCGATCTCGGCCTCGAAAATGCAGGGGTTGCGGTACGCGACAATGGTTCCATCATCGTCGACGAGCAGTTCAGAACCAATGTCGACTCGATCTACGCCATCGGCGACGTGATCGGCCGCGTCGCGTTGACGCCGGTAGCACTGGCCGAGGGTATGGTGGTGGCAGCCAATCTGTTCCAGCATGGCGAGCGCCGCATGTCGTACGAGAACATCCCGACCGCCGTGTTCAGCCATCCGAATGTCGGCACCGTCGGCATGACGGAAACGGATGCGCGCAAAAAATACGGCGAGGTCCGGATCTTCAAAAGCGAATTCAAGGCGCTCAAGCACACCTTGTCCGCCTCGGCCGAACGCACCTTCATGAAGCTGGTGGTCGATGCCGCCAGCGACCGCGTGCTTGGCCTGCACATGGTTGGCCCGGATGCGGGGGAACTGGTGCAGGGATTTGCGGTGGCGCTGCAATGCGGCGCCACCAAGGCGCAGTTCGATGCCACCATCGGCATTCATCCGACCATGGCGGAAGAGTTTGTGACGATGCGGACGGCGGTGTAGTGTTGGGCAACGCCGAGGATTTGATTCATCGGCGCTCCCTTCTGGACCGGGCTTCATTCAATCCGTCTATATCAGCCGTCTGGATTGCGCCTGTTCTGCCCGTAATCCTCACGTTCAATTTCCCCGGCAGCGTAGCGTTCCCGCGGGATGCCCTGCACGGATTTCTCTTGCCGTCTGGTCACTGCTCGACGCTGGACGGATAACCCGCGTTCCCGGTCGCCCTGGTCAATCCGACAAGGTTTCCGGTGTGCCCGCACCTGTTCTGGCTGCGATCCGCAGCGGCGAGGACATTCCGGATTCGAAGCTGTCGGCAGTGTTCGCGTTCGCAAACGAGATGACGGTCGGCCGCGACATCATTGATGCAGATCGGGTCTCGGCCATTCGATGCGGCACGGCCGTCGTGCATCGCTACACTGAAGCGGTTTGATGCGTTTTACCGCGAAAGGATGGCATTAATGGACCTGCACTCCCCCGCCTTCGATGCCAACCAGGAGATTCCTGCCATCTACACTTGCCAGGGCCGCGACATCTCGCCACCGCTGTCATGGTCGGGCGTTTCTTCCGATGCAAAAAGCCTGGTGCTGATCGTCGACGACCCGGACGCGCCCGATCCGGCGGCGCCGCAGCGCACCTGGGTGCATTGGGTGCTCTACAACATTCCTCCCGGCGCCAGCGGACTGAAGGAAGGCACGAGTGTGCAGGATTTGCCGGAAGGCACGCATCAGGGCAGCAACGACTGGAAACGCACCGCCTACGGCGGTCCTTGTCCGCCAGTCGGGCGGCATCGCTACTTCTTCAAGCTGTATGCGCTGGATACGGTCCTGCCCGATCTCGGAAAGGCAAGCAAGGCCGAGCTGGAAAAGGCAATGCAGGGACATGTGGTGGGACAGGCGGAACTGATCGGGCTGTTTCAAAAGCACTGATTGTTTCGCGGCAAGCACTCGTCCTTGCTTTCACTGATCATGATCAAGGCAGTGTGTTGGACGCATTGATAGGCTGCAAAGGGAACAGTCTGACTGGAGGGTAAGTCAATGCGTGCAAAAACCACTGTCGTTGCGATGGCGAGCAGCGTTCTTCTGTTGGCAAGCTGTGCCGCTCCGCCGACACAGGAACAAACCGGCATGGTGATCGGCGGCGCACTCGGCGGTGCGCTCGGATCGCAGGTAGGCGGCGGAAGCGGCCGCACCGTCGCCACTGTCATCGGCACCCTGGCCGGCGCGTCGATCGGCGGCTCGGTCGGCCGCTCAATGGATGAAACCGATCGCCTGAAGGTTACGCGCTCGCTCGAAACCGTACGCACCGGCGTTCCCTCGCACTGGCGCAACCCGGATACCGGCAATCAATACACCGTGGTGCCAACCCGCACCTATGAAAGTTCCGGCACGCCCTGCCGCGAATATACGGTCAACGGCGTCGTCGGAAGGCAGCGGGAAAAAATCTACGGTACCGCATGCCGGCAGGCGGATGGAAGCTGGCGCACCGTCAGCCAGTGAACGCGGTCCTCAACACATGAATGGAGTTGTGCTGGCCTCCGTGCCTGAATCTGGTGCAGGCAGGGAGGCCTGCACTACTTTCACAGAGCATGGCTGCTTAGCGCTCGCGATGATCGAACTGCTTGAGCACTTCCACGTCGATGATGTCGAGCGCGCTGAAGTTCGTACTCTCCAGCACGACCGGCGGTGCGACGCTGGCGGCAAGCGCTTCAGCCCAGCGCAGCGCGCACAGGCACCACTGATCGCCCGGCTTCAGGCCGGGAAATCCCCACTCCGGCACCGGCGTGGAAAGATCGTTGCCCCGGATCGCGCTGAATTCGAGAAATTCCTCGGTCATCAGCGCGCACACCACATGCGTGCCGACATCTTCGGCATTCGTCTTGCAGCAGCCATCGCGGAAAAACCCGGTCAGCGGATTGAAGGAACAAGGGACGAGCGGTTCGCCAAATACGTTGCGGGCGGGCGGAGATTCTGGTGAGGGCATGGCGCGACAGGTAATGATTTACGTTGTTGAGGCGCGCATGATCGCACAAGTTCCCGGCCGCGCTTCCCTTCCCTGACTTTTGTCATGCTTCAGCACAGGCAAAGACAGGCATAGGTGCCTGCACTGCTGGTCAGGTCGAACGGTTTTCGAAGTGCCACCGTCAGCACCGCGAAACGACCCTGGCCACCGATTCCCGGACATCGCGGAACCCCATGCGCCGATAGAGCCGGTGCGCCCCGTCGTTGTCCCGCAAAACGCGGAGGACCGGTGTCTCGCCGCGCTGCATCTGGCGCCGCACCAGGCTGACGACAAGCCGCCGTGCCAGGCCCCTGCCCCGAAAGTCGGGATGCGTACAGACGCTGCCGATTTCACCGAATCCACCCGCACACAAACGCCCGCCGACCATCGCGACCAGGCGCGGCCCATCGAAGACGCCAATATATTCGCCCAGTTCGATGGTCCGCGGGCCGAACGGCCCGGGGCGAATCAGATCGGTCAATTCGAGCACAGCCGATGCATGCTGTGAACCGAGCAAGACGGCTTCCGGCACATCATCCGCCACAGGCATGGAAGCTTCCCACATCATTGTGCGCATGGCGGACTCGAACTCGATGCGCCATCCGGAGGGCACTGCGCCCGCCCAGCCGTCGCAGTACAAATGCTCGCCGGTTTCAGTGTAGGGAATCAGCGAGGGGAAGTCCGGATTGTCGACGTCCGAAAAACCGATAATCGGCGGGAAGCCCGGCGCATATCGGCGTGCCGTGTCCGTGCCGGCAGCGTAGCGCGCATGCGGCCCGAACAGGGTGTGCCACACGAGATTGTCCAGAAGATGCATCATCGCCATTTATCCATCCGCCCTTACGCGGCAAGCAGCTTGTTGTCCGGCGCCGGCCGCCCGGCGCCACCGATCATGTCCTTGTCGGAGCGCAGTTTATCCTCATGCCTGGCGCCTGGCCACAAGCCGGCAGGACGGTAAAGCATGATCAGCACCATCGCCAGGCCCAGCAGCAACTGGCGCAATACTTCGGCTTCGATCAGCACCTGCCCGAACAACTGCCGTTGCATCGGCTCGACCGCGTGTCTCAGGACCTCAGGCAAGGCAGCCAGAATCACGCCGCCCAGTACGACGCCGGGAATGTGGCCCATGCCGCCCAGCACGACCATCGACAATACGGAGATCGATTCGGCCAGCGAGAACGATTCCGGAGACACGTATCCCTGGAACGCGGCAAACATCGCCCCAGCCACACCGCCGAACGATGCACCCAGGGCGAACGCAAACAGTTTGACGTTGCGGGTATTGATGCCCATGGCCCTGGCAGCGATTTCATCTTCGCGGATCGCCACGAAGGCGCGGCCCAGGCGCGAGTTTTGCAAACGGATCGACACGATGATGATCGCGACGCACAGGAACAGGAACAGAAAGTAATAGGCATTCACCGACGGCATCGCGAATCCGGCGAGGTCGAGCGTCGCCTTCGAACCGGGTTCGCCTTTCAGCGACACACCGAAGACGCGGATCGGATCGATCATGTTGATGCCTTTCGGACCGTCGGTGATGTTGATCGGCGCGTTCAGGTTGATGATGAAGATGCGGATGATTTCACCGAAGCCGAGCGTCACGACCGCCAGATAGTCGCCACGCAGCTTCAGTGTCGGTGCGCCAAGCAAAACGCCGAAAAACGCCGCCAGCGCCGCGCTCAGCGGAACGATGAACCACACTGACAAATGGATGCCGTCTTTCGCGATGTCCGGCCCCAGTATCCGGAGCAGCGTATTGCCGATCAGCGGATAGGTATTGATGATGGACTCCAGCACAACCGCAAACTGCGGCGACGCCAGCAAGCCTGTCATATAGGCGCCGACCGCGTAAAACGCGATATAACCCAGGTCCAGAAGGCCGGCGAAGCCGACCACGATGTTCAGGCCCAGCGCCAGCATGATGTACAACAGCGCGACGTCCATCATGCGCACCCAGGAATTGCCGAACTGGGCGGCGAAGAACGGAAACAACACCAGCACCGTCCCGAGCAATGCCAGGCCGGCATATGTCTTGCGCGGATCGGCGTTGACGTTTCTGGTGCGGAAGGGGTTTGTCACGGCAAGGTTCACGGCATTTTTTCCGGGCAAGACGAATGCGATGCATCTTAAGAACCGGAAAAAATGGCCGCTACCAGAATCTTGCTCAAACCGCATCTCAGGCTGCGACGTCCCGTTCGGCGAGCGCATGGATCGCAGAGCGGCTAATCGCCGCGCACGCCGCTGCGTAATCGAGAAGGCGAGAAGGTGTGATGCCGAAGAACGAGCGAAAGCTGGACGTAAAGTGGCTATGATTCGCAAAACCCGTCGCGAGTGCGATGTCCGTCAGATCCGCCTCTTCCGCGCGCATCGCCGCCAATGCCTTTCCGAGCCGCGTGCGAATCAGGTACTGATGTACCGGCACACCGACCTCCTCGCGGAAGACCCGTGCGAGATGGTACGGGGAACTACCGGCCAGCCGCGCCAGGACGCCTAGCGTCCATTCGTGCGCCGGGTCCAGCGAAATCGCTTCCTTCACGACCTCGACCTGGCGGCGTCTGCGCGACATCGTCAAGGAATGCCGCGCCCGATCTTCGCGCCGGCGGTCTTTGCATGCGGCCCGGACCGACGCAGACAGCATTGCCACACTGATCTCTTCGATGGCCAGCGGGTCGGCGGCGCCTTGCGTCAAATGCCGCCAGAGCCGTTCCCGGTCGAGCACGGTTGCAGCGGAAAGCAGGCACTGCGTATCGAGGCAAGGCGAGTACAGGTCCTGCACGCCCACCATGTCGGACAGCAGTTGCATCAATGCCGCTTGCGAAAAATGAAGGACAAGACACTCGTCCCCTATGCAGCCGGGAAAGCTGAAGCGATAGGGTTTTTCATGGCCAAGAAAAAGAGCATGGTTGGAATTGACGATGAAACGCTGTTTCGGACCGTCGTGCCTGGCAAACAGGCCCGCGATCGGCATCAACACCAGATCGGCGATTGCATGCCTGACGTCGTCGCATTGGCTTGACACCGGACGTGCTACTGCGTGGCGAATCGTCAGCAGTTCACTGTCGAACAGGGTTTGGAAGACGACTGACATTGTTGGGATGGCCGGAATGCGAGTTCTGCGCCGCGATCACAGGTTTCAACGCAATACCGTCACCAGCAGAATAAACAATACAATAACTCAAGTCTTACAAATTAAAATTTAAAAAATTCGTCTATTTTCTGAATAAGAAATTGGACATGAGGAAAACTGCAATAATGCTGCCTATGCAGCGCAAGTACGAAAGCCGACAAAGATGTCGTCGCGTTGCGGCTGGTAGAAATTGCGGAATTGCGATGACCGCAGCCGCGGCGGCGTCGCGAACGATGCACCGCGTACCGACTGGTGCGTCCCGAAGTACGGCGCCGAATATTCGCGGTAAGGGCCGGGCGCAAACCCTGGATACGGCATGAAGGCCGACGCCGTCCACTCCCATACCTCACCCCAACGGAACACAGGATGCATCGCGCGCGCCGCGAACTCCCACTCCGTTTCGGCCGGCAAGCGCCGGCCGGCCCAGGCACAGTACGCTTGCGCCTCGTACAGGCTGACGTGGCGCACCGGCTCCGCCGCCGGCAACGCAATGTCGACGCCGAAGCGGCGGCAGCGCCAGTCCTCGCCGTCCCGCCGCCAGTACGCCGGCGCAGTGCGCCCGGTGTGCGCCAGCCAGTCGCGCCCCGCCTCCGTCCACAACGCCGGCCGCCGGTAACCGCCATCGTCGACAAACGCCAGATATTGCGCATTGCAGACCGCGCTCGCATCGATGGCGAACGAACTCACCTCACATGCATGCCGCCATTGCTCGTTGTCGAACACGAAGCCGTCCTGCGGCCGGCCGCCACGCTCCAGCGTGCCGCCGTCGAAGCGGATTTCGGCTTGCGCTGCCGGCGCCGAATCAGGCCACGGCGCGGGCGGCGCAATGCCTAGCGTCTGCAAGGTGTAGGCGAAGGCCTCGCCATGCATGTCCTCATGTGCAAGGATCAGGCGGTAGGGATACAGGCCGGCGTCGTCCGGCGGCGCCGAGGCGAGTTTTTCCAGCACACGCTCCAGTACCTGCGCGCAATAGGCGTTGAGCTCGGCAGTCGGCGGCAGCCCCAGCGTCCAGCGCGTATCGTGCGCCACCATATTAGAATCGAACCAGTTGTCGCCGCCGGGCAGCAGGCAGGGATGGCGCGCCGCATCCGGTGCGCTCGACGCCGCTTCGCGCAACACGTACCATTCGGCGAACCAGGCCATATGACCCAGTTCCCACAGCGGCGGATTGAGGATGGACAACAGCGGCACCCGTTGCGGCTGATCCATGCCTGCCGACACAAAGCAATCGAACAAGGCCAGGTTGCGCCGGCGCGCATCGCGCAAGCCGGACGCCAGTTCATCGGGCGTTGCGGTTCTGAAGGAAGCAGTCATCACATTGGTCGCAGACATGTTGAAGGACAGGATTGGCTAAACCACACGTCGTCATTATCAGCCCGGCTTCGGCGAAAGCCAACAACGGCAACTGGCAGACTGCCAGCCGCTGGGCGCGCTTTCTTGCAGGGCAATACCATGTTGCCGTGATGCCATCGTGGAACGGCGAGCCCTGCGATCTGCTGATTGCCTTGCATGCAAGGCGGTCGGCGGCGCCGCTTGCCGCGTTTGCCGCTACCCATCCCGAACGGCCCACCGCACTGGTGCTGACCGGCACCGACCTGTACCGTGATATCCGCACCGATGCCGACGCACAGACTTCACTGCGATTGGCGACGCGGCTCATCGTGCTGCAGGAAGCCGGCCTGCATGCATTGCCGCCGTCGGCATACGACAAGACCGGTGTGATCCACCAGTCGGCGCCATCGCTCACGCCCGCCGTGCACGCGCCCGCCGCACGCTATCGCGACGTCACAATGATCGGCCACCTGCGCGACGAGAAGGACCCGCTCACCTTCATGCGCGCCGCAGCACTGGCGACCGCACCGCGCTTGCGCATGCTGCATATCGGCGGCGCGCTCGACCCAGCGCTCGAACAGCAGGCACGCGCAATGCAGCAGACGGTGCCGCACTACCACTGGCTCGGCAACCTGCCGCATGCGGCAACCCGGCAGCGCCTCAAACGCAGCCGCCTGATGGTGATCGCATCGCGGATGGAGGGCGGCGCCAATGTCATCATCGAGGCGGTGACCAGCGGCGTTCCGGTGCTGGCTAGCGATATCTCCGGCAATCGCGGCATGCTGGGAGACGACTATGCGGGGTATTTTCCGGTGGGGGATTACCGTGCGCTGGCGGCGGCGATCGACCGGGTACTGGAACAGCCCGCCTTCGAGGAACGCTTGCGCCGGCAGTGCAATGCACGGGCGCCGCTGTTCGCGCCCGCGCGCGAACGGGCGGCGGTGTTGCGACTGGCCGCCGGATTGCTGGCGCCACGATAAAGTGCGAACGGTTGAGATGCTTTGCTTCGTTCAGGATGTTAAATAGTGCAGGTCTCCGGAGCGCCGGCACCCGGACTACCCGGTCCTCTGCAAGAAGCCGAGACGCGCAGCAAGGCTCTTCGGAGCGGCAAGCAGCTCGCCGGACATTGGCTTCCCCAGCAAGGCCATGACAGCCGGCACCTGCTCGTGCACTGCCATCTCCGCCTCGGCACTCCCGGCCAGTCTGAACTGTGACACCGCCTGCATCAATCCCTCGGTCTGGTGCTGCATGCTCATCGCGGCGGCCGCCGCCTGCTCGACCAGTGCGGCGTTCTGCTGCGTCATGTCGTCGATCCGGGCAATCGCCTGATTGACCTCCGCAATTCCCCCGCTTTGTTCTTCGCTCGCTGCAGCGATCTTGCCCATGATGCCGGTCACGTCCTGCACCGACGCGACGATCTCGGTCATCGTCTTTCCGGCCTCGTCGACCAGTCCACCGCCGAGATCCACTTTCTCGACCGAATCGCCGATCAATGCCTTGATTTCCCTGGCGGCGCCCGCCGAGCGTTGCGCCAGGTTGCGCACTTCGGCCGCCACCACCGCAAAGCCGCGTCCCTGTTCGCCGGCGCGCGCGGCTTCCACCGCCGCATTCAATGCGAGGATATTGGTTTGAAATGCAATCCCGTCGATAACGCCGATGATATCGACGATCTTGCGCGAACTTTCCTTGATCGACGCCATGGTGTCGACGACGCGTCCGACCACCTTGCCGCCTTTCAGGGCCAGCCCGGCCGCCGCCGCCACCAGTTGGTTTGCCTGCTGCGCATTTTCGGCATTTTTCCGGACGGTGGCAGTCAGTTCCTCCATCGAGGCAGCAGTCTCTTCCAGCGATCCGGCCTGCGACTCGGTACGCGCCGACAGGTCGGCATTGCCGGAGGCGATCTGGTGCGCGGCAACCGAGATCACCTCCGTGCCTTGCTTGATCCGGTTGACCGTGCCGACAAGATTGGTCTGCATGGTTTTCAGCGAGCCGACGAGTTGCCCGGCTTCGTCCCGCGACGTCGCCTCGATCTTCTCCGTCAGGTCGCCGCCGGCGATGACGTCCGCGATGCGGCTGGCATGCCGCAGCGGACCGATGATGGTGCGGGTAATGAACCAGGCCACGGCCGCGCCCAGCGCCAGTGTCAGCATGCCGACGCCCAGCATGCCGGCCCTGGTTTGCCGGTAGTTCTGCAACGAGACGTCGTACGTCGCCGTCATCTCCGCCTGCTGCCGGCGGGCGAGCTTGCCGAGGCTGATCATCCATTTTTCGTGAAGAGGCGCGAACTCGTTCTTCATCATTTGCCCGCCCTCGATGTAGTCGCCTTCGGCCGCCATCGCTTTCAGCTTCGCCACCAGCGGCACGAGCGCCTTGCTGTCGTCCTCGGTGGCAGCCAGCAGGGCCTTGCCTTCCGCGCTGGTCACCACCTTCCTCAGGTCCGCTTCCCAGCCGGCGTAGGCTGCGAACAGTTCATCGAGCCGCTTGCTTTCCCGTTCGGCTTCCATCGCATCGGTCGGTGTCATCACCTTGCGCAGGGCCTGCATCACCGCCCACCCGGTCTCGCGCATTTCCACCGCATCCACAAGGCCGCCGCCGGTGTCTTTCACCATGACCTCGGCATTGCGCTGCAAGTCGCTCATACGCCACAGGCCGAGCGCCAGCAAGGCGCCGGCGCATAGCAGGACGATACCGAACCCCAGTGCGAGACGGCCGCCGATCTTGATGTTGGAAATGATGGACATGATGTGCTCCCAGATGTAGAACCCGTGCAAGCGGAAAAAGGACTATTGATGCGGCACGATGAAATACGCGTTACCAGTCCTTGAGGATTTCCTGCTTTTTCGCCCGGTACTCGTCCTCGCCGATCAGGTTCTGGTCGCGTAGCCGCTTGAGACTCTTGAGCCGGATTTCCTGCGCGGCGTAATACTGCTCGTCGCGCGGTGCCGGCGCATCCCCTGCCATCCGCGGCGCGGCGCCGGCGCGTATCGCCGCCAGCGGCATCACCACCCAGTCATGACGAGGATGGGAAAAACCGTCTGCCGCGAGCCGGACGTTCGAAGCAGCAGCCCGGCTGCCGAAATCGAAGGCGCGGGCGTGCCTGGTGCCGCGGTATTGGCCGACGAAATCGACATCGGCTTCGGCGAACACGATATTCAGGCCGTTCGCGTCGACGAAGGCACGGCCGCTGTGGCCGAGCACAGTCGCAAACAAGCCACTGCCGCCGGTACTGGTGGTGGCAAGGAAAATCGCGTCCTGCCCCGGAGTCGCCTTTGCCAGGGCCGATGCGATCCCTTGTGCCATACGGGTGGCTCCGTCACCGTCCAGCAGCGGCTTGAGGCCGCCGTCGCGCGCGATGCGCAGCGCCGCCAACGCCTTCGCCAATCCCTCGGCGGACAGGGCTTGAGGATGCTGGTTGGTTGCCGCCGGCGCTGCGACCAGATGCACCTGGTCGAATTCACCGCTGCTCCATACCGCCGGGCCATTCCTGCAGGCCGGACACGCCGCATAGTTGCTGCCCGCTGCCGTCGCAGGCAAAGGCAGGTACGCGAACGAGACTGCCGCCATTACCCAGATGCTGCGCCGAACGAGGCCGGCAGTGACGCCATGGACCATTTGCTTCTCCCTTTTCATGTCGATGGTCGGTGCCGCACATGCCGTTGCAACACCACTGTTTTTCCTTTTCCAGGTGCACGGTTGGCATTGGCTCGGCCTGTACAAGCAAGCCAATGCTGTCGGTGCTTTTTCGTACGTTTCCGTTACACCTCAAGATTATGTACTTTAATTACCTAAACAAAAAATACAAGTATACATTTGCGGGATAGCATATACATTCAGATATCAATTTAAGTTATTGATTATATTAATAAAAATTTAAAGTCATTGAAAAACATCGTTACAGAAAAGAGACGGCCTGCAAATTTTCTATTTTTTATCTAGTAAAACTACACGTTTATGTTAATATTCCCATTACCAGATAGTAAGGAATCAAGTGACTCATGAAACCTTGCTGTCGGTTGTTATCGTCTTTGTCGTAGTTTTGCTAGATTTTTTAAGGGATGAGGGCTGCTGCGACGGGCGTTGACGACAAAACGGGTCATGAACAAGAAATCCTGAATTTGCAATCGCAATGGAAGGGACTCGGGATCTCGGTCCTGCACGGCTCGGCTGTGGTGCCGGTCACCACAAAATTTTTAACCCAATAGGAGAAGAGGATGAGAAGTCTCGTTTTGAAAACGCTGCCGATGGCAGTGGCCATGGCCTTCACTTGCGGCCAGGTTTACGCGGGGGATGCAGAAGGTGAATTCCATGGCTATTTGCGGAGCGGCGCCGGCACCAATTCCGAAAAAGGCGCGCAAGCCTGTTTCGGCCTGGGCGGCCCGACAGCGGAAAATTCCAGCGGCCGCCTCGGCAACGAGTGCGACACCTATGGTGAATTCGGCTATACCAAGGAATTCGCCAAGTCGGCCGACGGCACCAGCTTCGTCGGCACCATCATGGCCAATATCTGGAACCCCAAATCCACCTTCAGCGGCGCCAACCTGAGCCTGAACCAGTACTGGGTCGCCGCCAAGAACGTTCCGTTCCTGCACGGCGCCACCGCCTGGGTCGGCAACCGCTTCTATAACCGTCCGGACGTCCACATGATGGACTGGCAGTACATCAACATGAGCGGCACCGGTATCGGTATCGACGGCGTGGCTGCCGGACCCGGCAAATTCAGCTACGCACTGGTGCGCGACGACACCAATGCAGACACTGCCGTCAGCATCAACCATTTCATCTATGACAGCCTGCCTCTCTGGACCAATACCGGCCTCAAGTTGAACCTGAGCCTGATCAGCAAGGACAACAAGAACCCGGCGGCGCACGGCGGTTATGCGTTCTCCGCGGAAGTCAATCAGCAGAAGGTGCTGGGCGGCGTCAACTCGGTGGTGCTGCAGTACGGCGTCGGTGCCGGCGCGCGCCACTCCAAGTTCGGCCAGGTCGGCAACGTTACCGATGGCTCGGACGTCAAGCGCACCCGTATCCTCGACCACCTCTGGTGGCAGGTCACGCCGAGCTTTGGCGGTGAAGCCGTCGCCGTATGGCAACGCGACAAACTGCCGACCGGCAACGAAACCTGGACCATGTTCGGCGTGCGTCCTGTCTATGCGCTCAACGATCACCTCAAGCTGCAACTCGAAGCCACTCATGGCCGCGTTTCGCCTGCGGGCGGCGGCGCAGCACGACAGCTGACCAAGTTCACCTTCGCGCCGACGCTGACAGCTGGCAAAGGCTACTGGTCCCGTCCGGAACTGCGCGCCTTCATCACCCATGCAAAGTGGAACGGGGCGGCGCAAGCGGCAGCTTCCGCGGGCAGCACGCTATCGAACACCGGACCGTTCGGTTCGGACACCAGCGGCACGTCCTTCGGCTTCCAGGTCGAAGCCTGGTGGTAAGCCGCAGCAACAGGCAGTAGCGAGTAGCGAGTAGCGAGCAGTTGGCAGTGCCGGCATGGGCAGCCGGCACCGGCATGCGGACCTCATCTCCAGGGGAAACATGCCGGGTCGCGGGGGGGGGGGGGGGGGGGGGGGGGCCCCCCCCCCCCCCCCACCAGCCGACATTGGGCTCACCCGTTCGCGGGTGAGCGTTTTTCACCGTTTCATCTATAACGTTCCATAGGATGCCGTGTAGCGGACGGCCAAAGATGTAGCAATACTTATAATTCAAAGCGCTTTGGAATATACTCTAGTGTCATCAAAGCGATTTGAATTTGGTGTTGTGCGTGAGCGCAGGTCTTGTCGCCGTACCTGTAGTGGCGCCGTGAAATACGGAAAAGCCATGCCGGCGACCAGCGGCCGCGCTCGCCCTCCCTTTCACGAAAACCGATTAGGAGTTCGCAAATGGCGAATGTAGTTCTCAAGGATATCCGGAAGTCCCACGGCACCGTCGAAATCCTGAAAGGCATCAACCTTGAAGTGAATGACGGCGAATTCGTGGTGTTCGTCGGGCCGTCCGGTTGCGGCAAATCGACCTTGCTGCGCATGATCGCGGGGCTGGAAAGCGTTACTTCCGGCGAACTGTCGATCGGCGATCAAGTGGTGAACGACATCCCGCCGTCGCAGCGCGGGGTGTCGATGGTGTTCCAGAGCTACGCCCTGTATCCGCACATGACCGTGCGGGAAAACATCTCGTTCGGGCTCAAGCTGGCGAAGGCGGGCAAGGCCGAAGTCGACCAGGCGGTGGAGCAGGCGGCCGACATCCTGCAACTGAGCGCGCTGCTCGACCGCAAGCCGAAGGAGCTCTCCGGCGGCCAGCGCCAGCGCGTCGCGATCGGCCGCGCCATCGTGCGCAAACCGGGCGTATTCCTGTTCGACGAACCGCTGTCGAACCTCGACGCCGCGCTGCGGGTGCATATGCGCGTCGAAATCGCGCGCCTGCACCAGGATCTCGGCAAGACCATGATCTACGTCACGCACGACCAGGTCGAAGCGATGACGCTGGCCGACCGCATCGTCGTCCTCAACGCCGGGCGCGTGGAGCAAGTGGGGACGCCGCTGGAACTGTACGGCTCGCCGAAAAACCTGTTCGTGGCCGGCTTCATCGGCTCGCCGAAAATGAACTTCATCGACATCCGCGCCGCGCAGGGAGAAGGCATGGAAGGCAAGGTGAAACTCCCTTGCGGCAATTTCCTCAGCGTGCCGGTCGCCACCGCCACGCTTGCCGCCAACAAGACCCTGACGCTCGGCATCCGGCCGGAACACGTGGGCATCGCCGATGCCAATACGGAGAACAAGCTCGCCGGCACCGTCAAGGTGGTCGAGCGCCTGGGCGACGTCACCTACCTGCATGTGGAAAGTAATCGCTATGCCGCGCCGTTGATGATGCGCGTGGCCCCGGAAACCACGTATCGCGTCGGCGACGACATCAGGATCAGCCTGCCGAAATCGCAATGCTACGTGTTCGACCAGGAAGGCCAGCGCATCGCGCCCGGCGCCCAGACGCAGGCGGCCCGCCTGCAGGCCATCAGGTAAACGGCCTGCGCACATGAGCTCGTCGCGTTCACATCGGCAATGCGGAATGGCACAAGGCGGCACAGGCCCGCCCGGCTTTGAAGCGCACGCACGAGAAGCATCAGGCATGAAATTGTTGTTGGCAATGTTGTTAATGGAGGCTGATCACCTGAACACCTGACGATCGAATTGGGACCTATTTTTCGACTTTTTCAAGCGGAGTGAGACATGATGAAACTACCCAAAAATTTTGCAGTGAAGACCGGTTTGATGTGCGCAACCCTGGCGATCGCCGGCGCGGCTTCGGCGGCGACGATTTCGATCGCCTGCGATTCCGTCGGCGCCGGCGCCGAGATCTGCAAGGAAGGCGCCGCCGCCTGGGGCAAGAAGACCGGCAACACGGTCAAGCTGGTCACCGTACCGACCTCGGGTTCGGAACGCCTCGGCCTGTACCAGCAACTGCTGGCCGCCGATTCCACCGTGGTCGACGTCTTCATGATCGACGTCGTCTGGCCGGGGATCCTGGGCAACTACTTCATCGATCTGAAAAAATACGCGGGCGACACGGTCAACGACCATTTCCCTGCGATCATCAAGAACAACACCCTCGACGGCAAGCTGGTCGCGATGCCGTGGTTCACCGACGCCGGCCTGCTCTACTATCGCAAGGACCTGCTGCAGAAGTACGGCGAGAAAGTGCCGGAAACATGGGAAGAACTGTCCGCTACCGCCAAGAAGGTCCAGGACGCGGAGCGCAAGGCCGGCAACGACAAGATGTGGGGCTACGTGTGGCAGGGGAAAGCCTATGAAGGCCTGACCTGCAATGCGATCGAGTGGGTGGCGAGCTACAACGGCGGCACCATCGTCGATCCCTCCGGCAAGGTCACGATCAACAATCCGGGCGCAGTCAATGCATTGAAAACCGCGAAGGGCTGGGTCGGCACGATTTCTCCGAAAGGCGTGCTGAGCTACGGCGAGGAAGAGGCACGCGGCACCTTCCAGGCCGGCAATGCGGTGTTCATGCGCAACTGGCCGTATGCCTGGGCGCTGGCCAACAGCGCCGACAGCGTGATCAAGGACAAGGTCGGCGTGGTCGCCCTGCCCAAGGGCGGCAAAGACGGCCAGGGCGCGGCGGCGCTCGGCGGCCAGCAACTGGCGGTGTCCCGGTTCTCGAAGTCGCCGGAACTGGCAGCAGACCTGGTCATGTACCTGACCGGCAAGGATGAGCAGAAACGCCGCGCCGTCGTCGGCGCCTACAACCCGACCATCAAGAGCCTGTACCAGGACAAGGATGTGCTGAGCGCCAATCCGTTCCAGGGTGCGCTGTATAACACCTTCGTCAATGCGACGCCGCGTCCTTCGACGGTCACCGGCGGCAACTACAACAAGGTCAGCTCCGAATTCTGGAATGCGGTCTACGGCGTGCTGTCCGAAGGCAAGGACCCGGCCGCCAGCGTGAAGGCGCTGGACGACAAGCTGCGCCGCATCAGCTTCGGCGCCAAGCCGTAATCCATGATTCCCTGCCGCAGCGCATGCTGCGGCAGGGATACGATTTGCTGGAGACAAACATGCCTGCTTTATCCAGCCTGGCGCCCGCCAGGCTATCCGGTCTGGAACAAACCAAGGTCAGAACCGCCTGGTTATTCCTCTCGCCGATCCTGATCGCCCTGGCGCTCATCGCTCTGTGGCCCCTGCTACGGACGATTTTCTTCAGTTTCACCGACGCCAACCTCGCCGACCTGTCCGACTTCGGCTTCATCGGTCTCGACAACTATCTGCACCGGGAAGACGGACGATGGGTCGGCTTGCTGGCCGATCCGGCCTGGTGGCAGTCGGTGCGCAACACGCTGCTATTCACGGTGCTCTCAGTCACGCTGGAAACCATTGTCGGCATGGTGATCGCGCTGGTGATGAACCAATCCTTCCGCGGCCGCGGCCTGGTGCGGGCGGCGGTGCTCATTCCGTGGGCGGTGCCGACAATCGTCTCGGCCACCATGTGGAACTGGATGCTCAACGATCAGAACGGCATCATCAACGACATGCTGCTGCACATCGGCCTGCTGTCCGAAGCGAAAGCATGGACCTCGGACCACACGCTGGTCATGGCCGCAGTGGTGATGGTCGACGTCTGGAAGACCGCCCCCTTCATGGCGCTGCTGATCCTCGCCGCATTGCAGATGCTGCCGTCGGACTGCTATGAAGCCGCCAAGGTGGACGGCATTCACCCGGTCAAGGTGTTTTTCAAGGTCACGCTGCCGCTGATCCGCCCGGCGCTCATGGTCGCGGTGATTTTCCGGGCAATGGATGCGCTGCGCGTGTTCGACGTCATCTACGTGCTCACTTCCAACAATACGAGAACCATGTCGATGTCGGTGTTCGCACGCCAGCAGCTTGTCGATTTCCAGCTGGTGGGTTACGGCTCCGCGGCATCCACCCTGCTCTTCATGACGATCGGCCTGTGCATCGCCATCTACGTGACGGTGGGACGCGTTCGTTTCGATGGGAGCGATGCATCATGAAGATGAAAAAATTGCTGCAGCAAACCGCTTTTTACCTGCTGGTCGGGGTGATTGTCGTGTACGCGGTATTCCCGTTCTACTACGCGATCATTTCGTCCTTCAAAACACCGGCCGAACTGTTCACGGTGACTTACTATCCGACGCGCCTGAACCTGGACAACTACATCTCGGTATTCCACGATCAGCCGTTCGGCACCAACATCCTCAACTCGATCATGGTGGCGAGTTCCGTCGTCTTCGCATCGCTGCTGCTCGGCGTCACGGCGGCCTACGCGCTGGCACGCATCCAGTTCGCGGGCCGCAGCCTGTTGCTGATGACCATCCTCGGCATTTCGATGTTCCCGCAGGTCGCGGTGCTGTCCGGCATGTTCCAGTTGATCCGCGCGCTCGGCCTGTACAACAACCTCGGCGCACTCACCCTGTCCTACATGCTGTTCACCTTGCCTTTCACGGTATGGGTGCTGACCACCTTCATGCGCGGACTGCCGAAGGAACTGGAGGATGCGGCGGTGATGGACGGTGCCTCGCCCTGGACCATCGTCACCAGGGTTTTCATGCCGCTGATGTGGCCAGCCCTTGTCACCACCGGCCTGCTTGCGTTCATCGCGGCATGGAACGAGTTCCTGTTCGCGCTGACCTTCACTTTCCTCGACGAGACGAGGACGGTGCCGGTGGCGATCTCGCTGATCAGCGGATCGAGCCAGCACGAGTCGCCGTGGGGAATGCTGATGGCGGCCTCCGTGATCGTCACCGTTCCCGTGGTGGCGCTGGTGCTGGTGTTCCAGCGACGCATCGTCTCGGGCCTGACCGCGGGCGCGGTCAAGGGCTAGACCCGACGGGATTCCGTGCCGCAGGCATGGAATCCCGCGCCACAGGCCCCTCCCTCAAGCTACTGCAGGAAGGAAGCAAAAAATGAAGCCTCTGACCAGACTGATCCTGCTGGCGATCTGCATGTACGTCCTTGCCGGTTGCGGACGGAACGAGAGCGCCGAACAACGCGACCTCCTGCATGGCCTGCTGCTCAATGAAAACTACAGCCAGTTGGACCAGGCGCTGGAAGACGAGAACCTCCGTCATGAAAAGGGCGAACTGCCGTCAAACGAGTGGGCGCAGCGCTTCCTGAGCCTGGCTTCCGTCGACAGCAAGTTTGCCAACCGTTTCGATCGCTGGGTCGATACGACCGGCAGTGGCTACGCGCGTCTGGCGCGCGGCATGTTCCTGCAGCAGCAGGCATGGAAGGCGCGCGGCCCGCAGGCCGCGATCGACACGACGCAGACGCAGTTCCAGGCCATGCGTGCCCTCGCGTTGCGCGCACGCGAAGACCTGCTGGCCGCGAACCTCGGCATTCCGCGCTGCGCGCTGTGTGCAGGCGAACTGATCAACAACAACCGAGCCGTGGACGACCGCGCCTCGGACCGCCAGCTCCTTGAAACGGCGCTGAAGGAAGACCCGGCCATGTGGTGGCCGGTTCTGGCCTATTACCAGGGCGTCTATCCGAACTGGGATTCCTATGCCCCCGTCACTGCATTCATCTCCGAGATGCGCGAACGCCTGAAGGACCCGGACCTGGTCGCGAACATGGAATCGCGCATGTATCGCGACATGGCCCGCCAGGCACTGCGCGGCTCGGGCCTCGACAAAGTGCGGCGCGCCGTCGCGTACTACGAAAAAGGGATCACGGCCAGGCCATACGAGCTGCTGATGAAGGAACTGGGAGAAATCTATTCGAACCAGGGACACTACGCGCAAGCCGCCGAGCTGCTGGAAAAGCACCTGGACATCGACAGCGAACTCGACCTGGATGTGCTTTCGTTCCTCAGCGACGCCTACATCGGCGCAGGACAAACCCGCAAGGGCCTGAAGATACGTGCGCGGCGCGAGGAACTGCGGGAGCGCTATCGCTACCTGTACGCCGAATGACGGCCGGCGAGTGCGCAGCTTGCCCCGATCACGAGACTCCCGAACCGATGAATCTCAAACTCCTCGCCCGTAACCTCGGCATTTCGGAAACCACCGCCAGCCGTGCGCTGAACGGCTTTCCGGAAGTCAGCGAACGCACCCGCAAACGCGTGCTTGCGGCAGCCAAGGCCGCCGGCTATCGCGCCAACCCCACCGCCCGGAATCTTGCGGTCGGCCGCACCAATGTCTTCGGCATCATCTACCCGCTGTCGCCCACCGATCTCGGCGATCCGATGTTCCTGGATATCGTAGGCGGCATGTCGGATGCGCTCGAAGCCCGGCGAATGGAATTGATCGTCGTGCCGGTATCGCCGGACAACGAGCTGCACAGCTATGAACGTATCGTGCGCGGGCGGCGCGTCGACGGCCTGGTGGTCGGACGCACCCGCATCCATGACGAACGGATCGCCTATCTCGTCAAACAGGGCATGCCCTTCGTCGCGCATGGACGCACCGAACTCGACCGGCCATATGCGTGGTTCGACTACGACAACGCGGCCGGCATGCGCACCGCCGTCGAGCACCTCCTGTCGCTGGGGCACCGGCACATCGGCTTCATCGGTGCACCGCTGACAATGACCTGCACGCGGCAAAGGTTCGACAGCCTGCTTGCCGCGCTGCATGAAACCGGTCTCGCCACCGATCCCGCGCATACTGCCGTCGGCGCACTCGACCGCCGCTCGGGGTACCGCGCGATGCAGGCCTTGCTGGCGTGCCACCCGCCTCCCTCCGCGGTCGTCATCGACAATCACCTGGCAGCCGCCGGCGCGGTGCGCGCGCTGCTCGACGCCGGCGTCGGTATCGGGCGCGAGATGTCGGTGATCGTGTGGGGCAAGATGGAAGACACGTTCGACGGCCTGCGCATCACGACCATCGACCAGCCCGCGCAGCGCCAGGCCGGCGCCAAAATGATCGAGATGTTGTTGACGCTGCGCGACGGAATGCCTGCCGGCGATCTGCAAGTGCTGTGGCAACCGGTATTGCTGCCCGGCGAATCGACCGGCGTCTGCCGTCATCGGGACTGAATCGCCGGCGCCGTTCATCCGCTTGCCTTGCCGCAAGCCATTGAGCATGTGCCTCATTGAGCATGCGCATAAGTCCCGTTGTCGGCGCTACGCCGGCAGCGGGTTGTCACTACAATAGTTGCTATAATATTTTTTCACTCCCTCTACCGCGACGTCATTTGCCGATGTGCCTCGGTGTTGGTGCGGCCTGTGGCATTTCCATGAATCTCAAGAACCTCGCAAAAACCCTGGGCCTTTCCGAAACCACGGTCAGCCGCGCGCTCAACGGCTATCCCGAAGTCAGCGAGCAGACCCGGCAGCGAGTGATCGCCGCCGCCCGCGCCACCGGTTATCAACCCAATCCTTCCGCAAGGCATCTGGCCATCGGCCGCACCAATGTGGTCGGCATCGTCTATCCGCTGCAGCCCGCCGATTTCGGCGACACGATGTTTCTGAATACCATTGCCGGTATGTCCGACACGCTTGCCGCGCACGGCATGGATCTGATCATTGCACCGGCTTCCATGAGCAACAGCCTGCGCGCCTACGAGCAACTGGTACGCGGCCGGCGCGTCGACGGCCTGGTGGTGGGGCGTACGCGCGTGCATGACGAACGCATCGCCTATCTCCTGAAAAACGGCATGCCCTTCGTCGCCCACGGCCGTACCGACATCAAGCAGCCTTACGCCTGGTTCGACTACGACAACGCGGCCGGCATCCGGCTCGCAACCGAGCGGCTGCTGTCGCTGGGACATCGGCGCATCGGCATGATCAGCGCGCCGCTCGACATGAATTTCGCACGCCAGCGCCGCGACAGTTTCCTGGCGACGATGCGGGAAGCCGGCCTGGACGCCGATCCCCGCCACCTGCAGGATGGCGCGATCGACAGGCGCACCGGCTACCAGGCCGTGCAGCAGATGCTGGCCGGCGCGGACCGCCCGACCGCCTTGATCATCGACAACCATCTGTCAGGCGTGGGCGCACTGCGCGCCATCCTCGATGCCCGTATCGCGATCGGCCGCGACATGTCCGTCATCGTCTGGGGCAGCACGGAAGACTCGCTGGTCGACATGCAGGTCACCACCATCGACCAGCCTCACCCCGAGCGGGCCGGCGCACGGATGATCGAGATGCTGCTGGCCCTGCTTGACGGAATGCCGCCTTCCGACCTGCATGAGCTGTGGCAGCCGGTGCTGCTGCCCGGCGAGACGGTGGGCTCGCCCGCCGGCTGAACGCCACGCTCGACGCCAACTCCTCCCTCTTCTCCCTTTCCGCTCGCCGTGAGCAATAGTTGCAATACAGTAATTGTTGTTTATACTGGGCGAAACCTCCTGGGGAGCAACGATGCGCAAACGGTGGTGCGCGGCACCCGCCTTCATGCTGGTCCTCGCCATGCTCTGCGGCTGCGTGAAAGAGTCCGGCATGCCGGATTCGGCCAGTCCGCCGGCCGGACAGGAGCCCGTTCGCATCACGATCTCCGGCGCGGCGGCGATGGCGCCGCTGGTCACGGACCTCGGACGGCAATTCGAATCCTTGTACCCGGGCATGCATGTGGACGTGCAGGCGACGCAAACCAGGCAGGCGATCAGCAATGTGCGCAACGGTACGTCCACCATCGGCATGGCAATGCGCAATCTCGGCGAAGACGAGCGGGACTTGCAGAGTTTTCCGATCGCGCGCGACAGCGCCGGCATCGTGGTCAACAAGGACAATCCCGTCGGTGCGCTGAGCGCAGAGCAAGTGGTCGCGATCTACACAGGGCGGCTGACGAACTGGAAAATGCTTGCCGGCGCCGATGCCGCCTTGGCGCCGGTCACCTACGGCGACGGCAACGCTGCGCTGGAACTGTTGACGGACCATTTCGGCATCGACGCCGCCGCTCTCCACATCTCCCTGCCGCCGGATGCAGATCCCATGCGCGTTATCGCCGCGGCGTCCGATCCGCAACTGCTCACCCATATGTCGCTGGTCAAGGCGGAACGCCTGATCGACAACGGCGTTCCGATCAAACTGCTGCGCATAGACGATACCGGCGCGTCCGCGCGCAATGTCCGCAACGGCAACTACCCAGTCGTGCGGCCGCTGGTCTTTGTCACGAAGGACCTTCCGGAAGGCGCGGCCAAGCAGTTCATCGATTTCTGCCTGTCGTCTCAGGCGACCGAACTCGTCAAGCAATACGACTTCATCCCCTACCTGGATTAACCGCGCGGAAACGCTATGACGAAAAATCCAGCGAACCGCAAACAGATCAGTGTCAAAAAGGAGTTGTCGCTCGGCTTCTTCGGCGTCATCGTCCTCCTGCTCTTTGTTGGCGCGATCGCCTTGTTCAGCCAGCATCGGTCCACCAGCGCGGTCGACAAGCTGATCGCGGTCGACGCCAAGCTCGCCGAATCCACGCTGCAAAGCAATAACGCGCTGATGCGGGCGCGGCGCTACGAGAAAGACTTTTTCCTCTATTACCGCACGCTGGGATTCATCGAGGCCAAGGCGCGCTACGCCACGCTGTTTCGCGCCGAACTCGCGGAAACCAGGAACAAGCTGGAAAAGATACGTGCGCTGGCACGCGTCCCGGACGTGGAGCGGAAAACCAGGGAGATCGAAAGCATCCTGAACCGGTATGAAAACGGTTTTCTCGCGGTGATCGAACTCTATGCGGCGCTCGGCAGCCCGCGCTCCGGGCTGGAGCAGCTGTTCAGCGACAAGGTGCTTGCGCTGGAACAGCGGGTGCTGGCCGTGCAGTCGGACCGCTTGACGGCGGATCTGCTGTCCATCCGGCGCTCGGAAAAGAACTACCTGCTCTGGGAACTGGAAAGGGATACCGAACGCCTGCGCAATGCGGTCGGCCGCTTCAAGACGGACCTGGCGGCAGCGCCGTTGGGGCGCGCCGAAAAGGAGGAAATGACCAGGACCGTGCAAAGCTATCTCAACCTGTTCGAGATCTTTGCCGATACCCGCTCGCGCATCGACCTCGCCAAGTCGGAATACCTCGACGCGATCAACAAGGCCGAACCCCTGCTGCAGAACCTCTACGTGCAGATAACGCGCGGCGTCGAAGAAACGCGGCGCAACCTGCACCAGGAAGCGCTCCTGACCCAGGACTCGGTCGTGGCCGCAAGCCTGGCGGCGACGCTGATCGCGTTTTTCGTCGCCTTCCTGGTGCGGGAGAAAATCGAGCGTTCGGTCAGCGACTGCATGACCTTCGCGCAGCGGATTGCCGGCGGCAACCTCGACAGCCATATCGTTCCGCCCAAGCAGGCGGAGTTCTCGGCGCTTGCCCATGCGCTCAATACGATGGCCGCTTCGCTTCGGGAAGCACGCGCCGCGCAGGAATCGAAAGCGGCCGAACTGGAAGAACGCGTCCAGGAGCGGACCAGGGAACTTGCCGGCGCCAACGCCTTGCTGACCGCCGAAGTCGATACCAGGAAAGAGACCGAACGCGCACTGCAGGCGGCAAAGGAAGCCGCCGAAGTCGCGACCAGGGCCAAAAGCGAATTCCTCGCCAACATGAGCCACGAAATCCGCACGCCGATGAACGGCGTCATCGGCATCGCCGACCTGGTCTTGAAAACTCCGTTGTCCGCGCAGCAGCGGGAGTATCTCGCGCTGATCAAGACCTCCGCCGATTCGCTGCGCCGGCTGATCAACGACATTCTCGATTTCTCGAAAATGGAGGCGAAGAAACTGGAACTGGAAGTCATCGATTTCGATCTGCGGGAATCGACAGGAAACGCGCTGAAGGCATTCGCCGCCGGCGCCAATGAAAAGGAACTGGAACTGGCGTACCACGTCGCGCCGGAGGTGCCGCGGATGCTGGCCGGCGATCCGGGCAGGCTGAACCAGATCATCGTCAACCTGGTGGGCAACAGCATCAAGTTTACGAAACAGGGCGAAGTCATCGTCAACGTCAGCCAGGAACACCGCGAAGGCCACAAAGTCGTGCTCCGCTTCGATATCGCCGACACCGGTATCGGTATCTCGCGGGAAAAGCAGCAGCATATTTTCGACGCGTTCGCCCAGGCCGACAGCTCCACCACGCGCCAGTACGGCGGAACCGGCCTCGGCCTGGCGATCGTCACGCAGCTGGTCGGCCTGATGAACGGCAAGGTATGGGTCAACAGCGAGCCCGGCCAGGGAACCACCTTCCATTTCACGATAGAACTGGGCACGGTCGCAATCGACCTGCCCGCGCCGCCGGACCTCAAGGCGCTGCGGGGGATGCGGGTCATGATTGTCGACGACAACGCCAGCAACTGCCGGATTCTCGAAGAAGTCCTGAAAAGCTGGCGCATGGCGCCGGTGTCGGTGCAGGACGGGACCAGCGCGCTCGCGGAACTGCGGCAGCATGCCGACCTCGGTAGCGCCATCCGCCTGGTGCTGATCGATTCCCGCATGCCGGGCGTCGACAGCTTTCAACTGGTGCAGGCCATCGCGGCGATTCCCGGCCTGCATGCCGCCGTGGTCATGATGCTGGCATCGAACGACCTGGCCGGCGACATCGAACGCTGTGAACGTCTCGGCATCGAGCGTTACCTGAGAAAGCCGGTCAAGCCTTCCGAACTGTTCTATGCCATCGCTTCCGCATCGGGACATGGGCCGCTCGAACCGGCGGGCGGCCGCCATGCCAGGCCGGTATTGGCGGAAAAGCCGGCGCGCCTGCTCAATGTGCTGGTGGCGGAAGATCATCCGGTGAACCAGAAACTGATCACGGACATCCTGCGCGAGCGGGGCCATTCGGCGGCGCTCGCGAACAACGGCGTCGAGGTGCTGCGCATGCTCGAACACACGGCCTTCGATGCCATCCTGATGGATGGGCAAATGCCGGAAATGGACGGCTACCAGGCGACGGCGGAAATCCGGCGGCGTGAGCGGGCGACCGGAAAGCATCTGCGGATCATCGCGGTCACCGCGCACGCGATGGACTCGGACCGCGAGTTGTGCCTGGCGGCCGGCATGGACGATTACATCAGCAAGCCGATCGACCAGGAAGAGCTGCTGCTATGTCTGGAAGCGCCGCAACCCGATGACCTTGTGCGCCCGCCCGCAGACCTTGCCGCGACGGTGCTGGATACGGCAGACGCAGTCAAGCTGTTCGACCGGGAGAGTGCATTGCAGCGGGCGCGCGGCAAGCCGGCGTTGCTCAGGCAGCTTGTCGCGCTCTTTCTCGGCGAACTGCCCAGCGCCCTGGAGAACATCCGCGCCGCAGCGACGGCACACGACGGAAAGCAACTGGAGCGCGGCGCCCACAGGCTGAAGGGCGCCGTGCTGGTGTTGGGCGCGGGACCGGCCACACTGGCTGCCGCGCGCCTGGAAGAAGCGGGGCGCGGCAGTGACTTCAGCGGCATCGATGCGGCATTGCGCCGGCTTGAAACGGACATGGCGGAACTTGCCGCCGAACTTGACGCATTCATGGGAGAAGCGGATTGAAAACACTGATTGCCGACGACGACCCGGTTTCGCTGCTGTATCTGCAGGATGCGCTTCAGGACTGGGGCTATGAAGTCGTGACCGCGTCCGACGGAACAGCTGCATGCGACATCCTGCTGCAGCGGGACGCGCCGGCACTCGCGATCGTCGACTGGATGATGCCGGGCATGGACGGGATCGAACTCTGCCGGAAGATACGTGACGGCGCGAAAGACCATTACACCTATCTGATCATGCTTACCTCGCGCAGCGAAACCGCCTTCATCGTCGAGGCGATGGAAGCAGGCATGGACGACTATATCAGCAAACCGTTCGACGCCGAGGAACTCAAGGTGCGCCTGCGCGCCGGCCGGCGCATCTGCGAACTGGAACAGGAACTGCGCCTCAGGGCGACGCATGATCCGCTGACCGGCATCTACAACCGCGGCGCGATCATTGATATCCTGCACAAGGAACTGGCGCGGCATCACAGGGAAGCAAACCCGCTGTCGGTCATCTTCGCCGATATCGATCATTTCAAGCGCACCAACGATACCTACGGCCATGTGGCGGGAGACCAGGTGCTGCGCGAAGTGACGCGGCGCATCGGCGCCACGGTCCGTCCCTATGATGCCCTCGGGCGTTACGGCGGCGAGGAATTGCTGATCGTGCTTCCCGCATGCGATATGGAGAGCGCGGCCGAAGTCGCGGAAAGAACGCGCGCGATTGTCGCGGACCTGCCGGTCGAAACCGATTTCGGCGCGATCCCGACCTCGCTCAGCATCGGCCTGGCGACTGTCGGCGCAAGCGCGTCGACCGGCGTCGACCGTTTGCTGCAGCTTGCCGACAATGCGCTCTATCGTGCCAAGGACAAGGGGCGCAACTGCATTGAAAGGGCCGAGACGGAATAGCCGGGCGGCTGGATCATGTCAAGGTTTCCGTCATCGCCGTCACCGGCATCAGTACCGCCTCCAGCTTGGCAATGACGGCCAGCACGATAGCATAGCGAATCGCAGTCTCCCGGCTGCCGTGATCGATGTAATCCGCGATGACTTCGACCTCGTCGCCCGGGCCGCTGACGCAATCGCACACGACGTAATCGTCGTATGACATGACATGCATCCCGTGCGCCGTCAGCAGCGGACCGCAAGCGGTCCAGCATCTCGTCCACTGCGGCAACAGCGCAGGCGGCTCCTGCGCATTGCCTGCCGTGACCATCAGCCGATCGAACGGAGCATCGACGACCGTCATTTCCGGGTAGAGCAACTCCGCAAGGCGTCGCTCGGCTTCGATATATCTGTCCTGACTCACGGCGTCTCCTCGTCCGTGACGCAACGGGTGGTCCCGTTTGTCGCCGATGCCGCTCGCAGGGAACGGCAGGTGCATGATTCCGCGTGCAGCCGCCAGGATCAGAGGGCAGGCGGCGCATCGCGGCAAGAATTTCGATAACGGGCATCCCCGTGCGGAAAGACCAGGGAACATCATCGAACAGAAAACGATGCCGACGCAGATGTCGTTGAAGCTGGCGGGCATCGATGGAATGCCATTGTGCTGAGACAAGCTTACAACGCACTTACTCAGTTACCCGGGTGTTGTGCATCCGTCATTTGCCGGCACGGACGCGTAATAAATACCCGCTCCATGTAACTGCGGATGCGTGACCAATGCCGGAAGAGATTGCCTCCGTCGGGGAAAACGTGAACACGGCGTGATGCCGCGTTCCTTGTCACGACTACAGAATATGTTTTCGCTGCCACCGTTTTTCCATGCGGCGCGCTCTTGTTTCGACGAATTTGGCACATTCGATGCCTGAACGGGATGGCAGCCGACACCTGGCTGCATATCTTCTCAAGGAGATCGCAATGTGGACGAAAAAGCTGGCAACCATCATCGCAGGGTTGCTTTTTCTCTCGCTTGTTGCCTGTACGACCGGTAGCCATGACTACGGCTATCCCGACAAGGAGCCGGGAGTAGGAACAACCTCCAGATAGCAACGATCGCTAGCCCGGATATTTCACCAGGACGCGGAGTGATGGCGCGCGAGTTGTGAGCCGGTTTGCGTTTCCGCGCCAAGCCAATAGTTCACCTATTGGCGCGAAGCGGAGACGCAAAATGGCCGCAAATCGCACGCCAGCACCCGCGTAGGCCGGCGGTACAAATTGGATCTGGCCGTAGCAGGCCGCAAACCGTGTAAACACGCGCCTTCCGATCGAGTTGAGGGCCGGTCTGGTGAAATATCCGGGCTAGAACAACGGCGGCAACGCCGTTGCCCCGGAACGGGCATCCCGCCCGGCTGCTCTCCTTCATGCCCCGCCAAATCAATGTAGTAATGTATATTTATTTTTGACATTTAAATGTATTTAAACTACATTGCATACGGTAGCGCAATTACTGCTGCTGAATCCCCTTAGAAATATTGCTGTAGTACGGCCCACAAAGAAAAAACAACGCCGCCTGGCCATTCGCTATTTGACTTTTCAAAGCGCTTTGAATAGACTCGGATTAACTTTTTCGCATTTTATTTTTTGTAGTTTTACGACATATGAATCTTGGCATTACCACGGCCACGACGAAGGAGAGCATCTTGCAAGCTCGAGACAGCCAGCGCCACACCTATCCGCTTGAAGCATGGCGGATCACCGAAACCGCCTTCGATACCGAGTCGCACTTCCTGGACGAAACACTGTTCGCCCTCGGCAACGGCTACATCGGTTTGCGCGGAACGCATGAAGAGGGATACGGCGGTCCCGCAGGCACGTCGCTGGACGGCACCTATCTCAACGGTTTCTATGAATCGGAACCGATCCACTATCCGGAAACCGCGTACGGGCTCGCCAAGACCAACCAGTTCATGCTCAATGTGCCGAACGGCAAATGCATCGAACTCTGGATCGAGGACGAGCGCTTCGACCTGTTGCAAGGCGAAGTCCTGAACTATGAACGCACGCTGGATTTCCGCACCGGCCTGCTGTCGCGCAGCGTCGAGTGGATCTCGCCGAAGGGCCGGCGCATCATGGTCAACAGCCAGCGCCTGGTGAGCTTCCGGCAAAAACATCTGTTCGCCATCCGGTACAACGTCATGCCGCTGAACTTCAACGGCAGCGTGCGGCTGGTTTCCGCACTCGACGGACATGTGAAAAACATCGAGGCCGGCGATGACCCGCGTGTCGGGACGGTGGTCTCGGCCCCGCCCCTGCAAATGGTCGACAGCGCGCAGTCCGAAGACTTCTCCGCCCTGGTCCATCGCACCAGGAACAGCGGCTTCACGCTAGTCAGCGCGATGGGCAGCGAGTTGACGCACGACGGCCCGGTCACGCGCCGCAGCGTGAAGAACGAGCAACGGCTGGAACTGCACTACGACCTGCAGGCGACCGAGGGGCAAGAGGTTCGCCTCGTCAAGTTCGGCAGCTATTTCACGTCGCGCGACTATCCGGAAATCGAGCTGATGACGCGCAGCCGGGAAACCCTGCTCGCGGCTTCCGCCGACGGCTTCGATGCCTTGTGCGCGACCCAGGCACGTTTCCTCGACGAGTTCTGGGAACAGGCCGACGTCGACATCGACGGCGACGACGCGCTCCAGCAGGGAATCCATTTCAACCAGTTCCATCTGCTGCAGTCGGTCGGCCGCGACGGCAAGACCAACATCGCCGCCAAGGGCGTCACCGGCGAAGGTTACGAGGGCCATTATTTCTGGGATACGGAGATCTACATCTTCCCGTTCTTCCTCTACACCAAGCCGGAGATCGCGCGCAAGCTGCTCGAGCACCGCTGCAGCGGCCTCGACGAAGCGCGCAAGCGCGCCCGCCTGATGTCGCATTCCAAGGGAGCGCTCTATCCGTGGCGCACCATCGCCGGCGAGGAATGCTCCGCATACTTCCCGGCCGGGACCGCCCAGTACCACATCAACGCGGACATCGCCTATTCGGTGAAGCTGTATTACGACGTCACCGGCGATGATGCCTTCCTGCTGCAGCAGGGCGCCGAGATGGTGCTGGAAACCGCCCGCATCTGGATGGGAATCGGCTGCTATTCGGAAAGGCACGACTTGCAGTTCTGCATCAACGAAGTGACCGGCCCCGACGAGTACACCGCGCTTGTCAGCAACAACTACTACACCAATGCGATGGCGCAGATGCACCTGGAGTTTGCGGCCGACGTGGCGGAAAGGATCCAGCGCGAATTTCCGGAAGACTTCGAACGCCTGTCGCGCCTGATCGGCCTGGAACTGGATGAACCGCTGCAGTGGCGTCGTGCGGCCGAACGCATGTACCTGCCCTACGACCTGTCGCTCGGGATTCATCCGCAGGACGACACGTTCCTGTCCAAGAAGATGTGGGACTTCGGCGCAACGCCGAAAGAGAATTATCCCTTGCTGCTGCATTACCACCCGCTAGTCATTTACCGGCACCAGGTGTGCAAGCAGGCCGACGTGTTGCTGGCGCTCCTGCTGCTCGGCGACCAGTTCACGCTGGACGACAAGCGGCGCGACTTCGACTACTACGAAGCCGTCACGACGCATGACTCGTCGCTGTCGTCGTGCATCTTCAGCATCGTCGCGTCGGAAATCGGCTACCACGACAAGGCCTACGACTACTTCATGGAAACCGCGCGCCTCGACCTGGACAATACCCACGGCAATACGCACTACGGTGTGCACACGGCGGCCATGGCAGGCACCTGGATGAGCGTGGTGTACGGCTTCGGCGGCATGCGGGTGTACGACGGTTGCCTGCAGTTTTCGCCTTACCTGCCGAAGAAATGGCGCCACTACCAGTTCAAGGTGCGTGTCCAGGATCAATTGCTCCATGCCTATGTCGGCGTGGACAAGATCGAGTATCGCCTCGTCGAAGGCGAAGCGCTCTCCTTCCGGCATCAGGCGTTGACTATCCACCTGAGCAGCGACAGCCCGGCCTACACCGTGGACCTGGCGGCGCTAAAGCTGGTCCCTTTGCCAACCGATACGACAAAGATCTCCTCACATGCATAACACCAAATTCAAGGCAGTCATCTTTGACCTGGATGGCGTGCTCACCGATACCGCGCACTACCACTTCCTGGCATGGAAAGCGCTGGCGGACAGCCTCGACATCCCCTTCGACGAAACCTTCAACGAACAGTTGAAGGGCATCGACCGCATGGGCTCGCTGGAAATGATCCTTGCACGGTCCTCCAGGAGTCATACCCAGGTGGAGAAGATCCTGTTGGCGGAACGGAAGAACCTGCACTACCAGAAACTGATCGAATCGATGTCGCCCGACGACCTGCTGCCCGGCGCGCTGGCCACGCTGAACGCGATACGGGAAGCCGACCTGACGACCGGCCTGGCGTCGGCCAGCAAGAATGCCGCTACCGTGCTGGAGCGGCTCGGCATCACCGACTGGTTCGACTATATCGTCGATACCCGGACCATCAAGAACGGCAAGCCCGATCCGGAGATTTTCCTGAACGCTGCAGAAAACCTTGCGGTATCGCCGGCGCAGTGCCTGGGCGTCGAGGATTCGACCGCCGGAATCCACGCGATCAAGACGGCCGGCATGTATGCGCTCGGCATCGGCGACGCCGCGGTGCTGACGGAGGCCGATCGCGTGATCCCGGGTCTGGACCACTTCCGGTTATCGGATTATTGAATCTGCGGTTTGCCGGCGTCCGTACATGCAGCCTCGTCGATATCAAGGCAGCGTGCAATGCGTGACCACCCGGACCACCGCGCACGTTTGTCTCCACCTTCCTTGTCTGTTCCTCGGAAGGATTTATGCCCGCTGGCTTCGGCCATGCGGGTTTTTTTACACTCCCCTTCACTGAAACTCACCGCCCCGTTTTATTGAGCATGCCCAACAGCGCTACCGTCATGGCCGCCTTCGTGAAGACCCGCTTCGAGAGCATGGTGCAGTACGGCGCCTGCCCTCGGGAACTGGTGCGCAGGGCGGGATTCGATCCGCGCGCCATTCACGATCCCGACCAGCGGATACCGCTGGAACAGGAATTCCTTCTCTGGAAAGCGGGACGCGAACTGATCGGCGACCCGGCATTCGCATTGCGGATCGGCGCAGCGTCGGATCCGCGGCGCATGGGGGTGGTCGGCAGTCTTGCATTGACCAGCCCTACTCTGCGTGACGCCGGACGGCAGTTCGCGCGTTACGCCCGGCTGATCAATGACCGCATGGACATGGTCGAGCGCGAAGAAAACGGGATCTATACCTGCACTTACCGGCCCGAATGCCCGCCGGAGTTCGAGTCCGATTCCGTCGAACTGTTTTTTTCGACTGCCATCACCTTGTGCAGGACACTGGTCCGGACAGACATCGTGCCGCTGGAAATGCGGTTCCGCTATCCCGAACCGGACCATGCGGCGGAGTACGCCAGGCTGTTCCGCTGCCCGCTGCGTTTCGGCCAGGCGGACAACGCCATGGTGTTCGGCAGCGGCTATCAGGATCTGCCAGTTTCCCATCACGACGCCTATGCCCATTCCGTACTGACGCGCCATGCAAGCGCGCTGCTGAAGGAAATCAATCCGGACGACGGCCTGATCGGCAAGGTGCGGCGCTACATCCTTGCCAATCTCCAGAGCGCGACCGTCAACATCGACCGCTGCGCGGCGTCGCTGCACATGAGCCGGCGAACGCTGCATCGCAGGCTGGATGCGCATGGAATGTCGTTCGTCGCCCTGCTGGAAGAGATCCGGCGCGAACTCGCTTCCGACTATCTGCTCAAGAGCGGATTTTCCACAGGCGAGATCGGATTCCTGCTCGGCTATTCCGAGAGCAGCGCATTCCACCGTGCTTTCAAGCGATGGACCGGACAGAGTCCGAGTGCCTTCCGCGATGCGCACGGCAGCAGAAGCATGCCGTGAATTTTTCGCGGCCATGCGGAACGATCTCAGTCATCCGGCACTTCAAAGAAAAACAGCTGCACCAGCCTTCCATCCTCCCTGCTCGTACCGAACACCTCGCTGATCGAATGAAAATAATGTCCTCGATACAGGATCAGCCGGTTCTGTTGCATCGGCACTTCCAGCACGGATTGCCATGCCTGGCGCTGCACTTTTAACTTGTTGAACTCCGTTACCTGTCTGTTCGGAAGCCAGCGCTCCTGGAACGCCTTGAAGCCGGGATAACCGGCGGCATGGACCTCGGTGTCGACGGGACGCCGTTCCCAGCCGGTCGGCAGGTGTTTCCAGAACGTCGTACCGCCCCGGCATTGTTCCGGCGGGTTCAGGTAGAGCACTCCGGCGTAGTAATTGAAGTTGTCGCCGGCTTCATTGTCGACATGAATATCGGTGCGGGCAAGCGAATCGAAAAAGCTCAGGCGGTAAGAACCGTTGTCGGGCGACATGAATTTGATCGTCCGGCCAAGTACGGCGGCGATCCGCTCCATCATCGGCTGGCAGGGATAGCCATCTGTCTGTATCCCGGGATAGTTCTGGCCGGTGTAATGACGTTCGCGAAACGGCAGCGACAATGCCTGCGCGCGATACGCCAGCGGGTCCGGCAGGAAGTCGTCGACGACATGCAGATCGAGGTCCGCGCAAAACCGTGCGTTCGACGAAATCGATCCCGATTCCGGCGTGCCGGCATGCGCGGCCGGCCCACCCTTATCGCCATGAGCGAATCCGATGTAACACGTTTTCGCCAGTGACGGATTCAGCGACAGCGTGTGCTCAAAGCGTTCCCGCGCGAGTTCGAGCCGGTTGGCGTGATAGTAGAGTTCGGCGAGGCTGCGCAGCGTTTCAATGCGATCGGGGTCCAGCGCCCGTGCACGTTCCAGTTCGGCGATCGCTTCGGTTGTGCGGCCTTGCCGGCGCAATGCCGTTGCATGGGCAAGCGCGAACCGGATTTCGGCCGGATTGAGCGTCGCCGCTGTTTGCAAATGCCGGATCGAAGCCGAAGGGTCGGCCTCTTGCAGCGCATTCCCCAGGTTGAAATGGAACAGCGGGTTATGCGCCGCCCGCAGCACCGACCGTTGCATCAAATGGATGCCGTGCGCGGCATGGCCGAGCGCAACCAGTGCCACGCCCTGGTAGTGCAAGGCATCGACAAATTCGGGCGCATGTTTCTGCGCTTCCTGATAGGCATTGAGCGCTTCCGCCAGCTTGCCGCCACGGTGCAATTGCAATCCCCGCTCCAGCCAGTTTCTTGCGCGTGCCGCCGGCGCATCGTCATTGTTCTGCGGCGCGTGCCGACGCGCCAGCCTGCGTTTTTTCTCACCCATATGCTGTCTGACGCTCAGAGATTCTTCGGCACGATCCGCAGCCGGACCAGGTTTGCACCAGTCTTGGCCGTAACACGCAATTGCTGCTGCACCCGGTCTTCCGCAACCACGCCGCCGTCGATCGCGACCTCATACCCTTGCGGATACTGCAGCGCGGGAACGAAGATCTCCGTGGGCGCCGCGATGCCGGGATCGGGCCGGTACTCGTACTCGAATGTTTTATCGACAGGATCGAAGCGCAGGCGCAAGGGCTCGCCGGTGGTGCGCGCCGGATACGGCCGGACGATCGCATGTACCGCCCGTCCGCCGCCATTCCGCTTGTCGTCGCGGCTGAAAATCGAATAGTCCTCCGTGTTCCACTGGTCGCCGTTGGCGTGCGTATTGTCGGCGGTATAGTTCCAGATCGCCGCACTGAGCAGGTTTGCTTCCAGCGCTGCGAAGTAGCTGTTGAAGGCTTCCTCCTGCACACCGTAGTCGCCGGTTCTGTACGCCTTGCCGCCTTCCAGGTTGATCGGCATGCCGAATTCGCTGATCAGCATCGGCACTCCCGGCATGCGCTGCGCTGCAGATGCCTTGAGTGCGGCCAACTGCTCCATGAAGCCGCGCTTGGCAGCCTCGCGGCCGGCCTGGTCGAGCCACGGATAGAACGCCCTCGATGCCTTGGTCGGACCGTCGTACCACTTCGGCGCAAACACGATGTCTTCCGTCGCGTTTGCCGGCAACGTCACCTTCACGTCATCTCCCGCCGCCACGCTTTCAACGAAAACCAGGGCGTCCGGCATCGCCGACTGAATCGCCGTCCGGTAACGTTTGACGAAGGGCGCAAGATAATCGCCGACAAAATCGACCGGCCTTCCTTTTACCCGGCTGAAGTAATCCGGTTTCACCAGCGCCGGCTGGCCGCCGTTGTCGACCCACACGCCATGCCGCTTCCATGTCTCGACGGCGCCGTCGCTCGCCAGCCTTGCCTTGCCCGGGTTCAGCACGGTCTTGCCTGACGGCTGGCCGCGTGCATCCATCACCGTCACCTGCTGCGGATAGCCTGCGGCCAGCAGCATGCCTTCGAAAGGTGTCGGTCCCGGCCCGGTGAGAAAGAGGGAACTCGCGATCTGCCTGAGATCGCCCAGGCCGATGTATCCGCGTCCCGGCTCGTTCATGACACCGAAGCCAACGACATTCGGCAGATCCTTCAATGCCAACGCAAGATGACGGAACGCTTCGACATAGTGGGATTGCAGAAACTCCTGGATTGGCATGCCGCCTGGCTTGAGCTGCGGCGCGAAGTCGTTACCCCCGAAGAACAAGGTGAACATGGTGGCAGCGCCATAACGGTTGTAATTCGCCACCCAATCGGTATCGCTGTAGCCGCCTTCGTGCAACTGATGCGTGAGCGCGGCGCCGCTGGAATGCAACTTCCTCAAATCCATGCCGGCCATTTCCAGCGTCCATGCCGGCGCGCCGCTACCGCCTGTCCAGCGGCTCCACGCATCCTGATGCGGATCGATGATGACTTGCAGACCATGCCCTTCGGCCTTGGTCACCAGATCGCGCAAATACGCCAGGTACGCGCGGTCGTACTGGCCGGGGCCCGCATGTTCGATGGCTTCCCATGTCACGACCAGGCGAACGAGCGTGAGGCCCCATTGCTTCAGCCTGGCGAAGTGTTCATCCGCTTCCGCCAGCGGAAAGGGTCGTCCGACAAAGGAAACCTGCCGATAGTCGTAGAAGCCGTCGCGCAAATGTGTCGCGCCGTTCGGACGGGACGGGACTTTCGCGCTGCCGCCGAGGTTGATACCGCGCAGCATCAGGGTGCGTCCCTCGGCGTCTTTCAACTGCCCGCCTGTGGCATGAATCCCGGCCGCATGCACGGCCATCGTGGCCAGGCACAGCACGATGCCGGCGAGCAGTGCGGGAATTTTCAAATGCGTGTTCATCGACAGTCCTCATCACAATTGATCTTGCGACAAGTCTAGCGAGCGCTACCCCATGCGACGATGACGGGCGGTGCCAACACATTGACATTGTGTGTCACCGCAATGCAGAGGATAGATTGTGAAGGGAGCAAAAGACGCGGCCCGCTGATGCGGGCCGCTCAGGAAGGAGCACTAGACGTCGGCAGCCGCTTCGGTGTCCTCGCTGACGGGAGGCGTGTTGCCGGACAGCGTATGCGTCAATATTCCGCGCTTGGCCTGGCGCTGGAGTTCGGCGAACGGACTCGAACGGTTCAGCGAGACACCGACCGCCAGCATGTCGATCAACAGCAGCAGCAATATGCGCGACACCATCGGGATGTGCGTGGTGCTGGTTTCGTCGTGCTCGACGGGAATCGCCAGATGCGCGCGCTTGGCCAGTTGCGAATTGCTCGGCGCCAGGGAAATAACTGTGGCGCCGGCATTGATCGCCGCTTCCACCGCCGGCGCGAGATGACGCAAGCGGCCGGAATTGGAAATCACGACGGCGACGTCGCCCGGCTTGAGCATCGATGCCGACACTTCCTGCACCTGCGGATCGCTGCAGGAAGACGCCGCGATGCCCAGGCGCGAGAATTTCTGCTGGGCGTCGGCGGCCACCAGGCCGCAACTGCCGAATCCGTAGAACTCGATCCGGTTGGCCTGCCCCAGCAACTCGGTGGCGCGCGACAGGGCGGCCGGATTCAGGTTGTCGCGTATTTCGACCATCGCCGATATCGTGTTGTCGACCACCTTGACGCCGACGTCGAGGGACGAATCGCCGACATGCACCTGACTATGCGTGACCGGCACCGTGCCCGTCACGCCGGAAGCGAGCTTGAGCTTGAAGTCGGCCAGGCCCTGGCAGCCCAGGGTACGGCAGAAGCGGATCACAGTCGGCTGGCTGACTTCCGCCTTGCGCGCGATCTCCGCGATCGGGTCGTTCATCACGGCGCGCGGATGCGCCAGGATCAGGGTCGCGACCTTCTGTTCGGCCGGCGACAGCTGGGTCTTGATCTTGCGGATACGCTCCAGGATCGGGACCGCATTGCCGCCGCCCAGGTGCTCGGCCAGGATCGCGGCCACGCCGACGAACGCCGGATACGGCGCGGTGATCGCGTAGGTCGGGATCTGGGTAAGGTATTCGCTGAAACGCCCCTTGCTTTCGAAGCGCGCGCGGAACGGCGAACGGGCGAAATACTCGCCCAGCCGCGGCACCACGCCGCCACCGATATAGATGCCGCCCAGCGTGCCGAGCGTGACTGCGACATTGGAAGCGACCGTGCCGAGCATGCCGCAGAAGCACTCCAGCGTTTCCATGCATAGCGGATCGGTGCCGGCCAGCGCGCGCTTGGCGATCTCCGGCGTATTGATCGGCTCTCTCCGGTAGCCGCCGCGCGCCGCCAGCGCTTCGTAAATGAGCTCGATGCCCGGGCCGGATATCAGCCGCTCGGCCGAGACGTGCGAATAAATGCGCCAGCAATATTGCAGGACCGCGATGTCGCGCTCGTCGGCGGGCGAGAACGACACATGGCCGCCTTCGCTGCCCAGCGCGATCCAGCGGCCATCCGACGGAATCAGGCCGCCCACGCCAAGCCCGGTGCCGGCGCCGACCAGGCCCACCACGCTTGCCGGACGCGGCTTGCCGCCGCCGATCTGCTGGCAGTGGGTGGCCTCCAGGTGCGGCAGCGACATGGCCAGCGCAGTGAAGTCGTTGACGATCAACAGCGTGTCGAGATTAAGGCGGCGGCGGGCCGCTTCGATCGAGAATGACCAGGTATGGTTGGTCATCTTCACTTCGTCGCCCTGCACCGGGTTCGCGATGTCGATCGCGGCATGGCGCACGGGCGGACTGCCGCACTCGGAGAGATAGGCCTCGACCGCATCGGCAAACTCCGCGTAGTCGGCGCAAGGCAGGATACGGACGGTGTCGATCTGCCCCGGCGCGCGTTCGAGGGCGAAGCGGGCGTTGGTGCCACCGACATCCCCCAGCAGGCGCGGCCCGTCCAGGTACATGGCCGCTTGTGCGGCCTGAGAATTAATCATCGTAGTGGAAGACATGTAGTGTTACTTTGGGTTGAGCAATCGACGATGCAATCGGCCCTGCGCGGTGGAGCAAGCCTTTATCGGCACAGCTCCGGGCAACATCGCCAGTCAGCATCTTAGCGCGCTTCGTAACTTTCAATTTATCCGCCCCACCCGCCTCCGGTCCGGCAAACCACCGGCAGCATCGGGGAACGGGAACGCAAATGCAGCAATGGTTTGCATGGCGCATGTAACGGATAAAATTTTATTGCTCGATATTAATGTAATTAAACTACAAACACAACCTTGGCGCAGGTATGTCCTGCTGATTTTTTAGTTTACATGCGCTATTTTGCTGTAGTTTTACTATCCTGCAAATTCGGTCAGTTGCTGTGCGCCCATTCTCCATATGCCGTGCGGTCGAGGATGAAGCGCGCGCCATCCCCCTGCCTTGATTTTCATCAACAGAATAAAATCCTTTCCGATCAAAGGCATATAACAACACATAGCCACTTATCCACAGGTTTGGCCACAGCTAATGTGAGTAATTGTGAAGGCGTTCATTCCTCGACGCTTGCCGCGCAGCACATACTGTACATAAATACAGTAAAATCAGATGTCATGCCCACCCGTAAAGTTCCAGACCTTCCCCGCGAAGACACGCAAACCGAATGGCCGCTGCGTCCGTTGCAAGCGCAAAAGGGACGCGGCGCCGTATCGAACCTGCAGGGCCGTTATGAGTTGCAGTTGCGCGAGCAGTTTGACGATGGCTGGTCCGACAGCATGCCGTGCGTCGAGGACGACGCGCATCCGGCGCCCAGGACGCGCGTCTTTGCGGAGGAAGCGCGCAGCATCCTGACCCGCAACGCCTCGCCCGACATTCCATTCAATGTCTCGCTCAATCCCTATCGCGGTTGCGAACACGGCTGCGTGTACTGCTTCGCGCGCCCGACCCATAGCTATCTGGGCCTGTCGCCGGGACTGGATTTCGAAAGCCGGATTTTCGCCAAGCTCAACGCACCTGAATTGCTGCGCCGCGAGCTGGCAAAACCGTCGTACGTGCCAGAGCCGATCGCCCTCGGCGTCAACACCGACGGCTATCAACCCTGCGAACGCGAACTGCGGCTGACGCGCCGCGTGCTGGAAGTCCTGCATGAGTGCGAGCATCCGGTCGCGCTCATTACCAAATCCTCGCTGGTCGAGCGTGACATCGATCTTCTTGCGGCAATGGCCGCGAAGCGGCAGGCGGCGGTCGCGCTCACGCTCACCACACTCGACCCCGCGATCGCGCGTACGCTCGAACCGCGTGCAACCGCACCGGCACGACGCCTGCGAACGATCCGCACACTCACCGACACCGGCATCCCGGTCGGCGTCAGCGTCGCGCCGGTCATTCCGTTCGTCACCGAACCCGACCTGGAGCGGGTGCTGACCGCAGCCGCGGAAGCCGGCGCGGTCAGTGCCAGCTATATCGTGCTGCGCTTGCCGTGGGAAGTGAATCCGGTATTTCAGCAATGGTTGCACGCGCATTTTCCGGACCGCGCGCAACGCGTGATGAACCGGATCAAGGACATGCGCGGCGGCAAGGAGTACGACGCCGGCTTCGGCACGCGCATGCACGGCGAAGGCGTGTGGGCGGACCTGATCCGCCAGCGCTTCGAAAAGACCGTCGCCCGTCTCGGACTGGGGAAGCGCGCGGCCGGGTTCCGGGGGCTGGACGCGTCGCGCTTCAGGCGACCGACGGCGGTGAAAGCAGGCCAGGCAGGAAACGACAACGGGCAGCTTGCACTTTTCTAGTGCTGCCTTACAGTTGTTCACATGCGGCATGGATTGCAACAAGCGCCTCGTCTGCTTCGGTTTCGGCAAGAACAAGTGGAGGCAAGAGTCGAACGACGTTATCCCGTGCTGTGACCGCGAGAACGCCTTCGTCACGCAATGCAGCGACAACCTGGGTATTGGGAACAAGCGCAGGTACGCCAATCATCATTCCTTTTCCGCGTAACGCCGTGCCAAGGATGCCTGGATACCGACGTGCGGCATCAACGAGACCAGCACGCAGATATGTCGATATCTGCTGAACATGCTGAAGGAACGATGGTTGTTCCAAATGATCGAATACCGCATTGCCAACTGCCATTGCCAAGGGATTGCCGCCAAAAGTAGTCCCGTGGCTTCCCTCCGCGAATCCTCGTGCCACTTCTTCGCTTGCTAAACAGGCCGCTACCGGAAAGCCCGCGCCCAGTCCCTTGGCCGTAGCAAGTATGTCCGGAACCGTGTTGGACCACTGGTAGCAATAGAGCTGTCCGGTTCTTCCGTTTCCGCATTGGACCTCGTCAAAAATCAGCAATAGTCCATGCTCGTCCGCCAACATGCGCAAGCCGGCGAGAAATTCATCACTTGCTGCGCGGACACCGCCTTCTCCTTGCACCGGCTCGATCAGGATAGCCGCGGTGTCGGTCCGAATCGCTCGGCGCACTGATTCGAGATCGCCAAAGCTTGCACGATCAAAGCCATCTGCATGTGGTGCAAAACCGTCCAGATATTTCTCGCCGCCGCCTGCGACGATCGTCGTCAGCGTGCGCCCATGGAAAGCCCCGTCGAAGACAATGGTGCGCCAACGCCCTGGCTTGCCTGCGACGTCAAAATATCGCCGGGAAAGCTTGAGTGCGCATTCGATTGCTTCAGCACCGGTGTTCGAAAAAAACACTTTGTCGGCAAACGTTGCGCGACATAGCCGCTCGGCCAGGCGCTCTTGATCAGGAATGCGAAACTGGTTGGAGACATGCCACAGTTTCTTGCCCTGTTCAGTGAGTGCGTCCATCACCGCGGGATGGCAGTGACCCATGATGTTCACCCCGATCCCTGTCATGAAGTCGATGTACCGCCGACCATCGTCGCCATACAAGTACACACCTTGGCCGCGGGAAAATGACAAAGGAGCCCTGTTGTAAGACGCCATCAAGCAGGTTTTTGACATGCGTGCCTTTAATCAAAACGAACATTTCCGCATGGCGTATCAGCCATGAAAATGCGTTGCGTCAAGCTTGCCAAATTTCGGATCTTTGCCGGGGTGAATCGCTCGTAATAAACGCGGTTATAGGGGCCGATCCCGTGTTCCGCGCTATAACTGCCATTAAATTCCTCGACGACCTTGTCGAGGATGGCGGTGCGCAGAGATCCAACTGCGTCCGCGGAAAGCGCACCTGCTCCGTCTTCAGGCGCGACGAGGTTAAAATGCAGCCCGCCATCGGCCACATGCCCGAAGTCGCAAATTCGCACGCTTGGAAAATTTGTTGCCATCCACGACTGCGCCCATTCGCGAAAGTGACTCCATTGTTGACGCGGAACACTCACGTCGAACGCAATGACCTTCCCTTCCAGTCGCAGCGCTTCACTGATGCCGTGTCGAATTCGCCAGAACGACTCGTCATCGCCGAAAATGGCATCGGTGATCATTTCGTTTTCAAGCGTTCTTTCCAGCCAATCTTCAAGCACGCTCGCAAGCGAAATGCGCTCGACCGGCAATGAGGCGACAAGTTCTATCAATACGGCGTAAGCGGGAACGGCGCCATGCGTGAATGGATTCCTGGCAGATGGAATATGCCGAAAGACAGCCTCCATGGCTGCGCCGGACATTCCTTCGATCGACGCGACAAACTCCGGCATATCCCGCTCCAGGCCGGCGACGAGTTCCATGAGCGCCGCCGGCGAGCGCGGCACGACCAACGCGGTCGCCCGCTGCCTCGGAAGCGGGTGCAGGCGTACCGTCGCACGTAACACGACCCCGAGCGCGCCCGCGGTACCACACAGCAGATGCTTGAACTCGATGCCTGTATTGTTTTTTCGCAGAGCGGTACCGAGGGTCAGCGGTTCCTTGCCCGTGCCGGGCAACCAGACGTCGACGGAACACAGATTGGCACGTACGTCACCGTACTTGATGAGACACGCTCCCCCAGTGTTCGTCGCGACCATGCCGCCCATGGTAGGGTCCGCACCCAGATCGATGGGAAAGCATAGTCCGTGTCGTTCCGCTGCATCATTCAACTCCGATAGTCGCGTCCCGGCCGCTACGGTTGCAGTCCGCTCAAGATGGTCGATCTGAATCGGTTCCTTGAGGCGATCGAAGGACACCAGGAATTGTTCTCCAGAACTGTTCGGTGTCGATCCGGCTACCAGACCGGTGTTCGCCCCTTGCACGACAAATGACGCATCGTGCATGTGCAGCGCTTCAAGCGTCGACATCGCCTGCTGCACGGTTCGAGGCAAGAGTACCGCCCGTGCCTTTCCGATTCCATATCGTGCGCCTTCCAGGTAGGAAGCGCACACATCCTCGTCATGCAGGAAGCCCCTGGACCCCAGTTCGGACTTCAGTAGCGTTATTAGATCGACGTTCACGTTCGCCCTCAGCAGACGGCGCTGTCGACGGAGGTCATCTTGAAGATGGCCGTTGCATTACTGCTGTCAAAGCCCAAATCGAGAGGAGACTCATTGTTCACCGGCTCGACACGATCCCGCGAAATGAACTCGTAGAACGACCCGGGCACACGTTTGACCACGCAGCCTTTGTCGGTGCGGAAAACCCTGTCGATTTCGGCAGCCCGGTAAGCGGTCTGGCGCAGCGTGCCGCGCGCCGCGACCTCAACATTCGTTTTAATGGTGCGGCCGAGAAGTCGTTGCTCTTCGGTGAGCGCAAAGAGATCTTGTACCCGGTCGGTCACATGGTTAAAGGCATTTCCTTCTGTTGCGATCCATGCCATCTCTTGAGATTCCGAAAGAAGCGCTTCGTAATCCGCCAATGACGGAATCTCGTGCTGACGGTCGAAGCATCTCAGCAGTGACGGCAGTAATGCCACGGCATCCGCGAACGGCAAACATCTTTCGACCGCTATTCTTTCCAAGGACGCCTTGTCATCGTCGCCAAGCGGATCGATGGACGTGCCGATTACGCGCTCTGCCGCAGCCTGAAACCCGGCAGAAAACCGATCGACATGCAACTCGCTTACAAAAAACTGAGGGATCTCTTCAGGAAGATCGCTGTGCATATAGGCGCGTCCCGTCATTTTGAGACGCGGAAGCGGATAAACCTCATTCAGCGCATAGCCCAAGGGTTTCAGCACTCGGGTTAGCGCCGCCTCGCCAACGGGAAGCGAACCCGATTGCCCTATCAAGACGGTGCGAACCGCACCATGGTCAAAAAACACCTTGTGCCCACTCCGGAACGCATCTTCGGTGTAGGCTTTCCCCTCGGGAACGCGTTGCAGGAGATCCCGGAAAAGCAGCATGTTCAGCGCGAACGCAAGGTGCATGCGAGAGATGCTGCTCGATGGAATGGCACCCGGGTCATTTCTCAATGACTGGGGAATATGCATCAGTTGCATCAATCGTGCGGCTTCGTAAGAGCCAATATGGTGAGTCAGGATCTGTTCGAGAATGGTCATTGGGTTGCGATTTTTTTGCCAGTAATAAAAATCCGGCCTCGCCTTGTACGGCATTGCAGGAAGATTGCACAAAGTTCTGCGACGGATTATCACTACGCGACTTGCAGGTCTCAAGCGAAAATTTTTTCCCTTGATATTCCATTTCGGAATACGCCGCTTCGATCAAAGTGGCGCGATAATGCGTAGCTTCCCGCAAGCATTTTCCCCTGACATGAGACGCCATTTCCCTTCACTGTCTTCGCTCATCGCCTTCGAGGTCGTGTATCGCCATCAAAGCGTAAGCACAGCCGCAAATGAGCTATCGCTAACCCAAGGCGCTGTCAGCAAAAAGATTCAGGCGCTGGAGGAGTTCTTCCAGCAGCCTATGTTTGAACGCCATCCGACCGGCCTGACCCGCACGGCGGCAGCAGAGTTGCTCTGGGCGCGCCTGCCGCGATGCCTGGATGAGCTTGAGGGTGTGATGCTGGAAGTCCTGGCTTCAAAGCATGGGGGCGGCGTGATCAATCTGGCGATCGTCCCGACCTTTGCCACCAAATGGCTGATGCCCCGATTGCCGAAGTTGAATGATGCCTGCCCTGAACTTACCGTGAACCTGACGATTCAGCTGAATCAGTTTGAATTCACCGGCTCCGGCCTGGATGCGGGCATCGTATTCGCAAAGCCGGAAGCCTGGCCTCATTGTGAACATCATCTGATCGCAAATGAGACCCAGGTTGTCGTTTGCAGCCCTGGTTTCGTCGAGCGCCGTGGGCGACCGAAACAGCCTCAGGAGCTCACTGAATTCACCTTGCTGCATTCGGCCTCGCGTCCGTACGCATGGCTACGGTGGTTCGAATCCCGCGGCATGACAGTGCCGGCAGTCGTTCCCGGCCCGCGCTTCGAACTCTTCTCCATGGTCGTGGAAGCGGCTAAAGCAGGACTTGGAATTGCCTTGCTGCCGGAAATGTTCATTACTGACGAACTGAAGAGGCGCACCTTGATCAAGCTTTTTCCCGCTGAAAGACAGACGGATGGCGCTTATTACTTCATCTACCCGAATAGAAAGGCGTCTCTTCCTGGGTTGATTTCATTTCAGGAGTGGCTGCTGGACGAAGCAAAACAACTCGCCTAGTTTTCCTCTTCTAAACGGGTGGACAAAAGTCTTTTGACAGTAGTGCAGGCCTCCGTGCCTGCACTTACCAGTGTGACCAGTATGGCGTGCACAACTAGATCTTGAGCGCCTGCGATGTGGCGTCACGCGACAAACACCCGCTATGCGTGACTCGCAACCCAAAGAACCACCGCATCGCCTTTACTGACCGAAATCACGGCATGCCGCATCCCGCTGTCGAAATACACGCTATCTCCGCTTTCGAGCCGTACAGGCTCATACGAGTCGGTATGAAGCTCCACTGCACCGGACAGCACATAGAAAAACTCTTCACCGGCATGGCTGGTCTCGTTATCTGCGCTGTCAATCGCGTTTAGCACTGGCACTCGCGCAGTGATTTTACTCCTAAAGGGAATAAATTTCTTATGAGAGAGTTGCGTGGCAAGCAGTTCGTGCTCGTAACGCGGTGTTTTCAGTGGGCGCCCGGCTCCGGAACGCGTGAGATCACGTCGTCCAGCCGGGCGCTGATGCTCCCGCGCATCAAACAAGTCGACTATATCGATTTTCAATCCGCGCACTATCTTTTGAAGCATGTCGTACGTAGGAGACATCTGCCCCAACTCGATCTTGGACAAGGTGGATGCGCCAGTGCCGGTAATCCGCGCTGCGTCGGCCAACGTCATGCCGAGTCCATTGCGTATGGAGCGCAGCCTCTCTCCAAGTGCGATGAGGCTCGATTCCCTCTCAGTATCCGCAGCATGTTCAGACAACTCCAAAGCCTCATTCGGGGATTGAGTGGAATCGTTGCTGCCGTGATTGGCGCCTTTCCGCCTAGGGCGGGACGACGTGGGTTCAGTGTGTGACCGCATGGTTTTACTTGAGTTTGCGTTTTTCGATTTGCGCATATATTATCCGATATAAATCCACTATAAGATATATTATCTATGGAAAAGAAGGATAAGAAAGTTGTGATCGTCGGCGGTGGTGTCATTGGCAGTGCCATCGCCTACTTCCTCGTTTCACATTCCCGGTTCGCCGGGACAGTCACCGTTATTGAACGAGATTTTACCTACGTCAACGCCTCGTCTGCGCTCTCTGCAAGCTCGATACGGCAACAGTTCTCCTGCCCGATCAATATCGCCATATCCCAGTTCGGCATTGACTTCTTGCGCAATATCGAAAAGCACCTGGCGGTTAACGGTGAAATGCCCGATCTTGCGCTGACCGAACATGGCTATCTTTACCTTGCTACGCAAGCCGGCGAAGAGATCCTTCGAAAAAACCATGCCACGCAAAAGGAGCACAACGTCGATGCTGCGCTCCTTGACCCAGCCGCGCTCAAAGCAAAATTTCCCTGGCTTTCCGTTGACGATCTGGTGCTTGGCTCGCTTGGATTGACCGGAGAAGGATGGTTTGACGGCTATGGATTGCTGATGGCATTTCGCCAGAAAGCTCGCAGCCTTGGAGTGCAGTATCTTCAGTGCGAGGCACAAGGGTTCACTGTCGATAATGGAAAAGTCAGCAGCGTTCGCCTGGCTGACGGTTCGGAAATTTCCTGCGATTGGGCAATCAACGCCGCCGGCGCATGGGCTGGACAATTAAACGATCCCACAGGCTTCACCCTGCCGATTCATGGACGAAAACGCTGCGTGTATGTGTTCTCCAGCCCGGCAAAGACCCCCGACTGCCCCTTGGTTATTGATCCCAGCGGGCTTTGGTTTCGTCAGGAGGGCCAATACTGGATTTGCGGCGTCACTCCTGAAAACGATGTGAATGATCCGCCGCTTGAAGTGGACTATGACCTCTTTGACCAGGCATGGTTGACGCTCGCGCAGCGCGTTCCCGAGTTTGAAGCGATCCGCCTGCAACGGGCATGGGCCGGTTATTACGAGTACAACACCTTCGATCACAACGCCATCCTTGGACCGCATCCCGAATTACCGAATCTTCTGTTCGCCAACGGATTCAGCGGACATGGATTACAGCAGGCGCCGGCAGTCGGTCGTGGCCTATCCGAGCTGATCATCGACGGTGCGTACACCAGCCTTGATCTTGCGCCATTGTCAGTTCAACGGTTGATCGATAACCGGCCTCTTATTGAGCGCAACGTTATTTAGTGAATCTCTTTTTCCCAATATCTTTCCTATGAAAACTCTTGTCGCAGTCAAACGCGTGGTGGACTTCAACGTCAAGGTGCGCGTCAAGTCCGACGGCACGGGCGTCGACATCGCCAATGTGAAGATGTCGATGAACCCGTTCGACGAGATCGCGGTGGAGGAAGCCACCCGCCTGAAGGAAGCCGGCAAGGTGACCGAAGTGATCGCGGTGTCCTGCGGCGTGACCCAGTGCCAGGAAACCCTGCGCACCGCGATGGCCATCGGCGCCGACCGCGGCGTGCTGGTCGAGATCGATGCCGAACTGCAGCCGCTGGCGGTGGCCAAGCTGCTGAAAGCGCTGGCCGACAAGGAGCAGCCGCAACTGATCTGAACAACAAACAGGATTCCATCATGACCGCACTCGTCATCGCCGAACACGACA
>CBIHRJ010000040.1:0-55174 GCA_966212445.1 uncultured Noviherbaspirillum sp.
CCGGTAGCCAAGAAGGCGGCAGCTCCGAAGAAGGCAGCAGCAGCCAAGAAGCCGGTAGCCAAGAAGGCGGCAGCTCCGAAGAAGGCAGCAGCAGCCAAGAAGCCGGCAGCCAAGAAGGCAGCCGCCAAGCCTGCAGCTAAAAAGGCAGCCGCTCCCAAGAAGGCAGCAGCTCCGAAGAAGGCAGCCGCCAAGCCTGCAGCCAAGAAGGCAGCCGCTCCCAAGAAGGCAGCAGCTCCGAAAAAGGCAGCAGCAGCCAAGAAGCCGGCGGCCAAGCCTGCAGCAGCAGCTCCCGCTGTAAAGACGGTGTTGAACCCGGCAGCGGCATGGCCGTTTCCGACCGGCAGCCGTCCGTAATACTCGAGCTCGCTCGCACGCCTGATTAAGTTCAGGCAAAATGCCCGTTGCGTGGCCTTGCGCCTCACAACGGGCTTTTTTATTTGGAGATTACATAGTGCTGAACAGCATTCTCTCGTTGATTGTCGATACCATTGCCGCGGTACTGGGCGGTGTGCTGCTACTGCGATTCTGGATGCAGGTGGTGCGGGTACGTCCACCGACCTCGCTAGGCCAGTTTACGTTTCAGCTTACCGACTGGCTGGTCCGCCCCTTGCGCCGCATGCTCCCCGGCATCGGCGGCTACGACTGGGCCAGCCTGATCGGCGCCGGCCTGGTCATCGTGCTCGCCGTCGCTGTCGACCTCGCCGTGTTTTCGCGATTCTCGGTCGAGTTTCTTGTGCTGTTCTCGCTGATACGCTTCTTTGAATGGGTGTTCTACGGATTCATGGGCCTGATCATCATCGAAGCAGTGTTCAGCTGGGTGAACCCGTACGCACCGCTGGCACCGTTCATCCGCGCCCTCAATGATCCCTTGCTGCGTCCGTTGCGCCGGGTTGTTCCCCTGATCGGCAATATCGACCTGACGCCGCTGGTCGCGCTTGTTTTGCTGCGCATCGGACTCATGCTGGTGAGCTCACTCATCACCTCGATCGCATGAGCCAGGAATGGTGCTGCACAGTGCCGGACGGCATTCGAGTCACTGTGCAGGTCATGCCGAACGCAAAAAAGAGCGAGGTGGTCGGTGTCATCGATGACGCGCTGAAGATCCGGCTGCATGCTCAACCCATAGAAGGAAAGGCCAACGACGCCCTGGTGCGTTTTCTGGCCGATGCCCTCGGCATACCGAAAAGCACAGTTTCGATCCTGCGGGGGCATACCAGCAAGCGCAAGATTGTTGCGATCGCCGCCTGCGGACATACGCTGGACAGTGTGAAGCACTTGCTTGCGCCTGCTGGAAATTGAAGCTCGTCTTACGGTCGGAATTGCTGGGTGATTTGGGTGACGCCACTGTGCGTCGTCACCGTCACGCTGTCACCGATACGGAAATTGCCGCCGTCCTGCACCGGATAGGTACGAGTTTCCCCGTTCTCCAGCCGAATCGTCAGTTCGGTCATGCTGGCACTTGTCGAGGTTTGTTCGAGATGCTGCCCGGCCATGCTGCCGGCAAGTGCGCCGCCAACTCCTGCCGCCGCACGTCCGTATCCGCTGCCTATCGTGCTGCCCGCGACGCCGCCGAGCACCGCGCCGGCGAAAGAACCCAGCCCGCTGCTTCTCCCTCCACGCACGGTAACATCCCGTATGTCGGTTACCTGGCCGGTCCGTACGACAGTGGTTCCTTGCGTCGATGAAGTCGGGGTGCGCGACGCGCATCCCGGTATCGCAATGGCTGCGAGCAATGACATCACAACGGCAACACCAGTCCGCATGCTTTCTCCTACAGAGTCCGACGAATGTCGGCGCGGCAAGCGCGCCTCCTGAAATCAGAAGCGGTAGCCAAACGCCTGCTTGAAACCGTCTTCGATTTCGTCTCGCGACGGTATGTGGTTCTGCCCGCCCTGATAGGCGATTTTCATTGCGCCCATCAGGCTTGCCAGCCTGCCTGTGGTCGGCCAATCCATGTCGTTCGTCAAACCGTACATCAGGCCGGCGCGGAATGCATCGCCGCAACCAGTTGGGTCGACCACCTGTTCCGCCGGCACGCAGGGGACGTCGATCCGTTTGCCTGCAGTGAAAATCTCCGCGCCCTGTTCGCCGCGGGTAACGATCAGCGCCGCTACCCGGGTGGCGATCTGTTCGAGCGACAGGCCGGTACGCTCCATCAACAGTTCGGCTTCATAGTCGTTGACCGCAACATAGGTTGCCAGTTCAATAAACTGTTCCAGCTCAGCGCCGTTGAACATCGGCAAACCCTGGCCCGGATCGAAAATGAAAGGAATGCCAAGTTCGGCGCAATGTTTTGCATGCTGTTGCATGCCGTCGCGGCCGTCCGGCGCGACGATCGCCAGCTTGACGGCGCCGGCATCGGCTACTTTGTTCTCATGCGAGAAAGTCATTGCGCCAGGGTGAAAGGCGGTGATCTGGTTGCTGTTGGCGTCGGTGGTGATGAATGCCTGCGCGGTGTAAGACGCATCGATGGTGCGGATGCAGCGACGGGAGATCTGCAAGCGTTCAAGCCGCTCAAGATACGGGCCGCCATCCTGCCCGATCGTCGCCATGATCAGCGGGTCGCCGTTCAGCAGTTTCAGGTTGTAGGCGATATTGCCGGCGCAGCCGCCGAATTCGCGGCGTATCTCCGGCACAAGGAAGGCGACGTTGATCTTGTGCAGTTGGTCGGCCAGTAGCGCTTCGGAAAAACGCCCGCCGAACAGCATGATGGTGTCGAATGCGAGCGAGCCGCAGATCAAGGATGTCATAAGTACCTGTCCGAAAAAGATGGGAAATCGTTGGCGCCACGCGACCGTCCGGCCGGCACCGGGTGCCGGTCATGGATAAAACACATATACCCGGTAGCCAGCCGCTTTCAGTTGCGCGAGTTCAAAAAAGAGCTTTACCGTCTGTTCGCTCCTGGGCGCAAAGCCCTGGTTGAATTCCTGGGCGTTCGGCAGATACCCACGCGGCAGAAACACCCGGCGCACCAGCGGCTTTTCGGCGGCGTCATTGAGCGTCAGCTCAAGATTCGGCCAGGCTTGCGCTGTAGCGCTGTGGTTGCGAAGCAGTACCGTCAGGGAGAAGCTGTTACTGTCAGCCGAGAGAGCCTGAAGTTCGCTCGACTCGATCGACACGGCATCAATCTGCATCGGCAGTCCGACCTGGCACCCAATGCGTGCACACGCCTGGACCAGTAGTGGTTTGGTTTGCGGCAGCCAGGCGGCGATCTGATTGCGGAATACGTAGGCGCTTTGCACCAGGAGGCCCAGTAGCAGGATCACCGATGCGACCGCCATGAAGATGCGCAGCGCCCGGCCAATTCGCTGGCGCCGTCGTCCCTGGCGCACGAAGCTCGGCTCCTCATACTCGGCGGCATCCGCCTGATCAATCGGGTCGGCTTCGGCGTCGATGTTCGTCTCCGGCTCGCGCCAGGGCTTGCTTTGCAGATCGTCGATGGCTTGTTCGACCGGATCGCTATCTTCTTCCTCGGAAGCCGGAGCGGGCACGGGGGGCGACTCGGAACGTTCGTACGCAAAGTCCATCAGCGTCATGCGCAGCAGCGGATCATCCTTTGCCTCCGTGCCGGGTGTTTCCGCCGGCGCCATTTCCTGGGCGTCGGCCTTTTCTTTGGCGGCAGAAGAATCTTCTACCTCGCCCGTTGCCGTTTCTTCGGTTTCGGCAGCGGCGGGCGTTGTGTCTACTACCGGTCCGGGAGCTTCCGCGGCGGCCGCGGCCGGTGGCGGGACCGCGGCGCTTTGGTTCAACTGCTCGGCTTCTTCAGCACGCAGCAGGTTTTCGATGCCATTGAAGATTTGCTTGCAGGCGCCGCAGCGCACCAAGCCGGCGCGCAGCTTCAATTGATCGTGCGCGACCCGGAATGTCGTTTGGCAATGCGGACACTGGGTAGCGAGCGCCATGGTGTTTACCGAGCGGCGGTTGCCTGACCGGCCAGCGCGACCCAGCCGTCATGTTCCGCCCACACGGACATCTTGATGAAAGGAGCGTAAGCGGCGGCGACTTCTTCCGCCTGCCGCACCAGGATGCCGGACAGGACCAGGTTGCCGCCGGGCGCGACACGCGAGGAGAGCATGGGCGCCATCAGTTTCAGCGGGCTCGACAGAATATTGGCAACCACCACGTCGAAGGTTTGCGGATGTGCTGCCGCGGCAAAATCCTCCGGCAGGTAATAGTCGATAGAACAGCGGTTGCGTTCGCTGTTGTAGCGTGCCGACTCGATTGCCTGAGGATCGATATCGATGCCGTGGACCTGCGCCGCCCCCAGCTTCTTTGCCACCATGGCCAGGATGCCGGAGCCGCAACCGTAATCGAGCACCGACAATCCCTGCGGTGCGTGCGCTTCCAGCCATTCCATGCAAAGGCGGGTGGTCGGGTGGCTGCCGGTGCCGAACGCCAGGCCGGGATCGAGTTCCAGCACCAGTCCGTCCGGGTCCGGAGCATCATGCCAGCTCGGCACTACCCAGATGCTCTTGCCGATGTGGATCGGATCGAATTGCGATTGCGTCAGGCGCACCCAGTCCTGTTCGGCGACCGGGCGCAGGCTGAACGCCGGAACGGTGTCGAGCCCACAGGCAGCCGCCGCTGCGGTCACCAACTCGGCATGATCTGCGTCCTCGGCGGCCAGTGCCACTACCCGGCTGCGCTCCCACGCCGCTTCCGTCGGTTCCATGCCGGGTTCGCCGAACAGCGGACGCTCGGCGTCGGTTCCTTCGTCGGCATCTTCCACCGACACCGACAACGCGCCCGCGTCCATCAACGCATCGGACAATGCCTCCGCGTGGTCGCGTGCGACTTCGATGACGATTTCAGTCCAGCTCATGGGATATGCCTTGTTTACTTCGTTGCCTTGGCGGATGCTTTCGGCAGATCCGGCTTGTCGGCCAGTTTCTGCTCCAGGTAATGGATGTTGGTGCCGCCTTCGATGAAGCGCGCATCCACCATCAATTCACGGTGCAGCGGAATATTGGTTTGTATGCCTTCGACCACCATTTCCGACAGGGCGATCTGCATGCGGCGGATCGCCTGTTCGCGCGTCGCGCCGTAGGAAATCACTTTGCCGACCATGGAGTCATATGTCGGCGGGACGAAATAGCCGGCATACGCATGCGAGTCGACGCGGATGCCGGGGCCGCCTGGCGCATGCCAGGCGACGATCTTGCCCGGCGAAGGCGTGAACTTGAACGGGTCTTCCGCGTTGATGCGGCACTCGATCGCGTGTCCCGACAACTCGATGTCGCGCTGGCGGAAGCGCAGCTTTTCTCCCGCTGCGACGCGGATCTGCTCCTGTACCAGATCGACACCGGTGATCATCTCCGTCACCGGATGCTCCACCTGGATGCGGGTATTCATCTCGATGAAGTAGAACTCGCCGTTTTCATACAGGAACTCGAAAGTGCCGGCGCCGCGATAGCCGATCTTGCGGCAAGCTTCCGCGCAACGGTCGCCGATGCGCTCGATTAGCTTGCGCGGAATGCCAGGCGCCGGTGCTTCTTCGATCACTTTCTGGTGGCGGCGTTGCATCGAGCAGTCGCGTTCGCCCAGCCAGATGGCGTTCTTGAATTCATCCGCGAGCACCTGGATTTCCACGTGGCGCGGATTTTCCAGGTACTTCTCCATATAAACTTCCGGATTGCCGAATGCGGTGCCGGCTTCGGTCTTGGTCATCGTGACTGCGTTCAGCAGCGCCGCTTCGGTATGCACGACGCGCATGCCGCGGCCGCCGCCGCCGCCGGCGGCCTTGATGATCACCGGATAGCCGATCTTGCGCGCGATGCGGATGACTTCCTTCGGGTCCTCCGGCAACGCGCCTTCGGAACCCGGCACGCATGGCACGCCGGCCTTGATCATTGCATGCTTGGCCGACACCTTGTCACCCATCAAGCGGATCGACTCCGGGCGCGGGCCGATGAAGACGAAGCCTGACTTTTCCACGCGTTCGGCGAAGTCGGCGTTTTCGGAAAGGAAGCCGTAGCCGGGGTGGATTGCCTCGGCATCGGTCACTTCCGCCGCGCTGATGATCGCGGGCATGTTGAGATAGCTTTGCGAGGACGGCGCCGGGCCGATGCAGACCGATTCGTCGGCCAGTTTCACGTACTTGGCTTCGCGGTCCGCCTCGGAATGGACGACCACGGTCTTGATGCCCATTTCACGGCAGGCGCGCTGGATGCGCAGCGCGATTTCACCACGATTGGCGATGAGGATTTTTTCGAACATGTCGGTTGAGTAATGCTGGATGTGACGGATTAAGGGGCGGTTTTGCAGCGCGGACGGCACATGCGTGCCATGCGCGTCATCAACCGATCACAAACAGCGGCTGGCCGAATTCCACCGGCTGGCCGTTTTCAACCAGGATTTGCTTGATCACACCGGAAGCATCGGCATCGATTTCATTGAGCAGTTTCATTGCTTCGATGATGCACAGCGTGTCGCCTTCCTTCACGGTCGAGCCGATATCGACGAACGGCGGGCTGCCCGGAGCCGAAGAACGATAGAACGTGCCGACCATCGGCGACTTGACAACATGGCCCTCCGGCTCGGCGACGACGACGGCAACGGGTGCGCTCGCGGCTTGCGGTGCAGGCGCGGGTACCGACAGGTGTTGCGGCATCGACTGCGGCTGCATCATGACGACCTGGTTCTGCGGCGCTCCCGAGGATTTGACGATACGGACCTTGCTTTCGCCTTCGGTCACTTCCAGTTCGGCGATGTCTGATTCGGCGACGAGGTCGATCAGCGTTTTGAGTTTTCTTAAATCCATATGAAATCCCTCAGAATTATGTATTTATTGGATTGGAATCACCGCAATTATAAGTGGAACGCGGCGAGATAAAGAAAATTACAGCTTTTTGAGCGCGAAATCGATGGCGGCTGCGTATCCGTCGACACCCAGGCCGCAGATCACGCCGACAGCAATGCCGGACAGGAAGGAGTGGTGCCGGAAGCTTTCGCGCTGGTGGATATTGGAGATATGTACTTCGACAAACTTGATCGCTACACCCGCCAATGCATCGCGCAATGCCACACTGGTATGGGTCAGGCCGCCGGGATTGATCACGATGGCATCCACGCCTTCGGTCTTCGCCGCATGTATACGGTCGATCAATGCACCCTCGTGGTTGCTCTGAAAGGCGGTCAGCATTGCACCTGCCGCTGCCGCCTGTGCAGCGGCGGCATGTTCGACGTCGGCCAATGTTGTCGATCCGTACACTTCTGGTTCGCGCGTACCCAGGAGATTCAGGTTTGGGCCGTTGACCAGAAGAATATTTTTTGCCATGGAGATATGACTCCGTTTGACGAGGATGCGGCATTTTGCCGCCAAATCATGCTCACTGGCAAGGAGAATGATGTTCCTGCATTTATAACCCGGCCAAGTCCTTTTTCAGTTCATCCATTTTCAAGCGGCCGAGATACGTCTTTCTTGCATTGCCATCGCGGTCGATCAACACGGTAAACGGCAAGCCTCCGGCTGCATTGCCAAGGCGATGCGAAAGCTCCGTTCCCTGCATGCCGCCAACATAGAGCGGATAGGTAATTTTATATTTTGTGGCAAATTCCGCGATGTTCGATGGCGAATCGATGCCGATCCCCAGAATCTGTATATTCTTCGCGGCCAGCTCGGTTTGCAGGGCGGATAACTCCGGCATTTCTTCGACGCAGGGCGCGCACCAGGTTGCCCAGAAGTTAACCACAAGCGGTTTGCCCTTCCATTGCGCCAGCGACTGCGACTGCCCGCCGGCATCGGCGAGCGACTGCGACAGCAGATTGTCGACCGCAGTCGATTCAACCGCCTGGGGCGAAGTCTGCCGGTGACCGAGAAACCCGCCGAGACTCGCGAAAACCAAAGCCACTGCGCCAAAAATCAGGAAATTCTTGTTTTTCATGAACCTTCTATTTCTTCAATCAGTATGCGCACTGCATCTTTGTCCGCGCGTGCGATTTTTCCGTCGGGCGCGCTTTTGATTGCGCCGCGCAAGTCATCCTTTTCATACAAGGCAAGGTGTATGCCCTCGTTACGCCACATGAAGCTGACAGTTTCCACCGGTTCGCCATGGCCCTTGAAATGCGCAGTCTCGGAAACCTCGAAGTCGACATTCCTGTTGAGCAGAAAGATTTCCACATCCTTGGCACTGTCTGCAAAGAGCTGCAGGTGAATATCGGAATGTTCGCTTGCAGTGCCGTTCAGCACTGCGCCCGTGAGGTACGGCGAAAACTGCTCCAAGTCATCCATCAGTTGCAGCGCAAGTTTTCGAAGTTGCAACAGTCGCGCAGGCTGGGTGTCGCCGAAGAACAGTTCGTTGTAAAGCCGCACTTCTTCTTCGATCTGGGCATTATCGGGCATGAAGTCGCCGCGAACCTTGGTGTTTCCCAGGATCTGTCTGGCCGCCTTGCGTTTCGCGGTACCGTAGTCGGCGCCATCTTCCGCGATCAGGCGCGCTGCCCCGGCGGCGATTTCGGCGCGCAGCGTCTCATAATTGGTGGAGAAATTGCTCATGGTTGCGATGATACTCTGTAAGGCCGAGACCCGCGGGTCGGGTAAAATTCCGGATTCAGCCGAATCCTTGGCTTGGACCCGTTGCGCAGCAATTCGGTCGATTTTTTTATTTCATTTGAAACAGCACAATGCATATCCATATTCTCGGCATCTGCGGCACCTTCATGGGCGGACTCGCGGTGCTGGCGAAGGAAGCCGGACACAAGGTCACAGGCTGCGATGCCAATGTCTATCCGCCGATGAGCACGCAGTTGCAGGCGCAGGGCATCGAACTGATCGAAGGCTTTGCACCGGAACAAATCAAGCTGCAGCCCGACCTGTTCGTGATCGGTAATGTCGTATCGCGCGGCAACCCCTTGATGGAAGAAATCCTGAACCGCGGCTTGCCCTATACCTCCGGACCGCAATGGATAGGCGAGCACATCCTGCGCGACAAATGGGTGCTTGCTGTCGCGGGTACGCACGGCAAGACCACCACCTCGTCGATGCTGGCCTGGATACTGGAAGAGGCCGGTTATCATCCCGGCTTCCTGATCGGTGGCGTCCCGATGAATTTCGGCATTTCCGCGCGTCTGTCGGGCAGGGAAGCCGATTCCGCGTTCTTCGTGATCGAGGCGGATGAATATGACACCGCGTTCTTCGACAAGCGTAGCAAATTCGTTCATTACCGTACAAAAACGGCAATCCTGAATAATCTTGAATACGATCACGCCGATATTTTCCCCGACCTGGGCGCGATCGAAACCCAGTTTCACCATCTCGTCCGGACTGTGCCGAGCGTCGGCCGGCTGATCGTCAACGGCCGTGAGGAGTCGCTGCAACGCGTGATTGCGCGCGGTTGCTGGAGCGGGAAGGAATGGTTTGGCGTTGACGGTAACGACGGCTGGGCGCTGCATGAACATGAAGACGGCAGGTTCGATGTGCGTTTCAACGGCGATGTCCAGGGTACCGTCGATTGGTCGCTGACCGGAGAACACAATCGGCTCAATGCACTGGCGTCGATCGCCGCGGCGCGCCACGTCGGCGTGCCGCCGGCGCTGGCGATCGAAGCCCTGTCGAAGTTCGAAAACGTCAAGCGCCGCATGGAAGTGCGCGGCGTCGTCAACAATATTACGGTGTACGACGATTTCGCCCACCATCCGACCGCGATTGCGACCACGGTCGCCGGTTTGCGCAAAAAGGTTGGCGGCGCACGCATCCTGGCGGTGCTGGAACCACGCTCGAACACCATGAAGCTTGGCACCATGAAGGATGCCTTGCCCGCCAGCCTGACCGATGCCGACCTCGTGTTCGGTTACGGTGCAAAGGCCGGCAAGGATGCGCTCGGCTGGAATCTCGGCGAGGTGCTGGCGCCACTGGGACGGAACGGGGCCGCCTTCGACGATCTTGATGTGCTGGTGCAGGCAATCGTCAAGGCCGCGCAACCTGGCGACCATGTACTGGTCATGAGCAACGGCGGATTCGGCGGCGTGCATCAGAAAATCCTGGGCGCGCTGGCGCAATGATTCTCTATTTGCACGGCTTTCGCTCGTCGCCGCAGTCCTTCAAGGCGCGCTTGCTGGCGCAACGGATGCAGGCGTTGGGGCGGGGCGACGAATACCTTTGCCCGCAATTGCCGGCATCTCCGCGCGAGGCGATTGCGCTGGCGTCGGACCTGGCTGCGGGAATTGCAAGTGATGAACTGACTCTGGTCGGTTCATCACTTGGCGGTTACTACGCAACCTGGCTGGCGGAACGATTCGGATGCCGTGCGGTCCTGTTGAATCCGGCCGTCAAGCCGCCGCGCGACCTGGAGAAGTACGTGGGCGTGACCACGGCCTGGCATTCGGACGAGCGCTTCGAGTTCAAGCGCGAATATGTCGGTGAACTGGAAGCACTCGCAGTGCAGCGGATCACGCGGCCGGAGCGCTACCTGCTGATCGCGGCGACCGGCGATGAAGTGCTCGACTGGCGTGAAATGGTCGCGCACTATCCGGGCGCGGAGCAGCTTGTCATTGAAGGCAGCGACCACGGCATTTCAGAGTTTGCCCAGTATGTCGACAAGGTGCTGGCTTTTGCCGGAATCGGACCGGAGGCGCGCCGGTGAGCTTCCATTCGGTGGCGTCTGCGCGTTGGTACGGCCATGTGAACGGTGTGAATGCGCCACGCGAAATGCGCGGTTGGCTGGCCGACACGGCATCGCTGACAGTCAAGCTGACTGCGCATAGCCGCCAGTTCAAGGTGCAGCGCCTGCGCCAGCAGTGCGGTATCTGCCTGGCCGACGAATTCGCCATCGTCGATCTGCCGCGCCGCGGCCTTGTACAGGAACGCGAGGTGCTGCTGCGATGCGACGGAGAGCCGATGGTCTATGCGCACACCATCGTTCCGCTTGATGCGACCGCGTCGGACTGGCCGTTTTTCAGCACGCTGGGCGAGCGCTCGCTCGGCACAACCTTGTTCGGCGATCCGCGCGTCGTGCGCGGCAAGCTTCAATATGCGCGCCTGCGGGCGCAGCATCCGCTGGTGCGCCGCGCCAGCACCGCATTGGGCGGACAGGATTTCGTGTCGCCGCTGTTCGCGCGCCGCTGCCTGTACCGGCGCAAGAGCGGCGTGCTGCTGGTCACCGAGATGTTCCTGCCGGCGATCACGGAACTGAATGCGCGGCGACACGATGGACATACAGATAAACGAAAGAATCAATGAACCTATTTTTTGAAGAATCCGGCGACTTCAAGGCCGGCGCAGTGCTGTCGCAGCAAGGCGAGGCGTATCAGGTCGAAATGCAGACCGGCAAACGCACCAAGGTCAAGTCGCGCGATGTGCTGTTGCAGTTCGCGTCGCCGGAACCGGCGCAGTTGCTGACCGACGCCAGGTCCATCGCCGACGAAATCGATCTCGATTTCCTTTGGGAGGTCGCCGGCCAGGAAGAATTCGGCTTTGCCGAACTCGGCAGCGAATACTTCGGCCACGATCCGAAGCCGCATGAAGCCGCCGGCCTGCTGCTGCGTTTGCACAACGCGCCGATCTATTTCTACAAGAAGGGCAAGGGACGCTACAAGGCGGCGCCCGAAGAATCCCTCAAGGCGGCCCTGGCCGGCATCGAAAAGAAAAAGCAACAGGCATTGGTGCAGGCGCAGTATGTTGAGGAATTGAAGGCTGGTCGCCTGCCCGATGCGATCAAGCCGATGGCACTGCAACTCCTGTTCAAGCCTGACAAGAACAGCATCGAGTACAAAGCGCTGGACGTTGCTTGCAGTGAGCTGCAGACCACGCCGCAACGCCTGATGCTGGCAGCCGGCGGCATCGGGTCGCCGAAGCAGTTGCACATGGCGAAGTTCCTGTACGAGTACTTTCCGAAAGGGATGGCCTTTCCGCCGGTGGCAATCCCGGCCGTTCCATCGTTGCCGGTGGCGGACGTGCAGGCTTTCTCGATCGATGACGTGACCACGACCGAAATCGACGACGCGTTCTCGCTGGTCCAACTGACTGACGGCAAGGTGCGCATCGGTATTCATATCGCCGCTCCCGGCCTGGGCATCAAGCGCGACGATGCGCTCGACGCGATTGCACGGCAGCGCTTGTCCACCGTCTACATGCCGGGCGACAAGATCACCATGCTGCCGGACGGACTGGTTGAAGCGTTCACTCTCGCCGAAGGCCGGACTTGCCCGGCACTGTCGTTGTACGCGATCCTCGACACGGCCGACTGGTCGGTGGTCGCTACCGAAACCCGGGCCGAGGCAGTGCCGATTGCAGCCAACCTGCGCCACAACGACTTGGACCAACTGGTCACCGAAGAAAACCTGGCTGCCGGCGCCGGCGAATATCCGCACAAGGCGGATATCGCGTTGCTATGGCAGTGGGCGCAGGTGCTGGAACGTGCGCGCATGGCAAAACGGGAAAGCTTCGGGCTGAAGCCGGAGCAGACCAATCGCGTCGACTTCAATTTCTACGTTGAAGACGATGTGGTCAGCATCGTCCGCCGCAAACGCGGCGCGCCGCTCGACAAGATCGTCGCCGAACTGATGATCTTCGCCAACAGCACCTGGGGCAAACTGATGCATGAACACGGCGTGCCCGGCATCTACCGTGCGCAGGGCGGTGGCGGGGGGGGCTGGGCTGCCAAGATGCAGGTGCGCATGCTGACACATGCCGCGCCGCATCAGGGTCTTGGCGTCGATCAATATGCGTGGAGTACCTCGCCGCTGCGACGCTATACCGACCTCGTCAATCAATGGCAGATCCTCGCCTGCGTCGAGCATGGCGTCACCGCACCGCTGGCCGCGCCGTTCAAACCCAAGGATGCCGACCTGTTTGCGGTAGTATCGGCGTTCGACGCCGCCTACGCCGCGTATGCCGATTTCCAGAACAACATGGAGCGTTACTGGTGCCTGCGCTGGCTTTGCCAGGAGAACGCCAAGCATGTCGATGCTGTCGTGCTGAAGGATGAAGTGCTGCGCCTGGTTGACATTCCGCTAATCATTCGCCTGCCCGGCATGCCGCAGGCGGCACGCGGCACGCAGGTCAAGCTCGATCTGATCCGGTGGGACGAAGTCGACCTGACGGTGGAAGCGCGCCTGATCGAAATCGCAAGCCCGCCCGCGCAGGACACGGAAGTGGCGGAGATCGTCGAAGACGAAATTGCCACAAGCGAAACCGAAGCGGGCGCCGAATCGGTGCCGGAGTGAAATCTCTGCGCGACACCCGCGGCCTTTATCGTAAAATTCCAACCTTCTGCAATCGCCTGCCTGTTCCTGCGTGAAGCTACTTCTTGAAAACCGCACCTTGTCCATCGCAGTCGCGGCATCGGTGCTGGTGCATGGCGCGCTGCTGGCAGTGCGGTTCACAGCTCCGGATTCCTTTCGCTTCAAGCCGATCGATACCGGCCTGGAGGTCATTCTTGTTAATGCCAAGCATGACAGGAAGCCGGTAAAGGCCGACGCGCTGGCGCAAGCCAACCTCGATGGCGGCGGCCATGCCGAACGAGGACGTTCCAAGTCGCCGCTGCCGGATATGCACAAGAGCGAAAACGGCGAAGGCACGCGCGCAGTGCAGCGTCGTATCGAGGAGCTCGAAAGGCAGCAGCGCATGCTGGCGCAACTCAACAGGAAGTCGACGTTTGCCGCGTCGCCGATCAAGGACCAGGTCAAGCCGAAGGAAGCGCAGTCGCGTCCCGATGCTTCCGACGCAACCGACAGCGCGCAGGAAATCCTGCGGCGCGAGGCGGAGATCGCAAAACGCATCGAGGACGAAAACAAGCGTCCGAAGAAAACGTTCATCTCTCCGAGCACACGCGAAGTCGGATACGCGATGTATTTCGACAGCGTGCGGCAGCGCATCGAGAAATTCGGCACCTTGAATTTCCCGCAGAAAGACGGCAAGAGGATTTACGGTGAACTGACGATGTCGATTTCGATTTTCCAGGATGGGACGATCTATACCAAGGATCGCGACCAGGGCATCGTGGTGGAGCGGTCATCCGGCAATCCGGCGCTCGACGAGGCGGCAAGAAAGATTGTCCGCCGCGCCGCCCCCTTCGGGGTCTTCGCCAAGAACATGCGCTCGACGGGCAAGGACGACGTGTGGGTGATGACGACCCGTTTCAAGTTCACTCGCGAGAATGCACTGGAGGCGGAACTGCAGGGAGGACGGAATTGAGCGAACAGACTGGTCAACGCGACCAATACGACCTTTATGCAGTGATCGGCAACCCGATTGCGCACAGCAAGTCGCCGGACATCCACGCCAGCTTCGCGGCGCAGACCGGGCAGACACTGAGCTATGAACGCCTGCTGGCCCCGTTGGACGGCTTCGCGCAGGCTGTGCGCGATTTCATCCGGCACGGCGGCAAGGGCTTGAACGTGACTGTCCCGTTCAAGCTGGAAGCTCATGCGCTTGCCACAGCACTGACCGAGCGCGCGCAGGCAGCGGGTGCGGTCAACACCTTGAAGTTCGAAGGCGATGCCATACTCGGAGACAATACGGATGGTGTTGGACTTGTCACGGATATCGTGCGCAATGCCGGCGTGGCGATCGAAGGCAGGAAGATTTTGCTGCTCGGCGCCGGCGGTGCTGCACGCGGCGTCGTGTTGCCGATTCTGCAGCAGCGTCCGGCCAGCCTGGTGATTGCGAATCGCACCATGGCGAAAGCGCAGGAACTGACCGGACAGTTTGCGCAGCACGGACCGGTATCGTTCAGCGATTTCGCTACGCTGAACGACGCCTTCGACATTGTCATCAATGCGACGTCTGCCAGCCTCGCGCAGGACATGCCGCCGGTGGCGCCGATCGTCTTCGCCGGGGGCGCGCTTGCCTACGATATGATGTACGGCAAGCAGCCGACAGTCTTCATGCGCTTTGCAGAGCAACATGGCGGACGTGCCCGTGATGGACTCGGCATGCTGGTGGAACAGGCGGCGGAATCCTTCTTTGTCTGGCGCGGCGTGCGGCCACGTACGGCTGATGTATACGCCGAGTTGCGCTGCAAACTGCAGGCGTGATGAAGTTCTTGCGCAAGTTTTTGCTGTGGCTCGTGCTTGCGCCGATCGCCATCGCGTTGGCGATACAACTGTTTTTCTTTGTGCAGATATGGTGGTGGGTTGATCACAACCCCGGGGCGACCGCATTCATGGACCGGCAGTTGTCGATCCTGCGCGAAAAAAATCCGAAGGTGCAACTGAAGCACAAGTGGGTTCCTTACAACCGGATTTCCAATAACCTGAAGCGGGCCATCATCGCGTCGGAGGATGCACGATTCTCGGAACACGAGGGTGTGGACTGGGAGGCGATGCAAAAGGCATTCGAAAAAAATGCCAGGAAAGGCAAGGTGGTTGCCGGCGGCTCGACCATCACTCAGCAACTTGCCAAAAACCTGTTCCTGTCCGGCGAACGCAGTTACTTGCGCAAAGGGCAGGAAGTCGTGATCACCTATATGCTCGAATTCCTGATGGACAAGGAACGCATCTTCGAGATCTATCTGAATGTCGTCGAATGGGGTGTCGGCGTATTCGGCGCCGAAGCCGCAGCGCAGCACTACTATGGCGTGCCGGCGGCAAGCCTGAGCACCGAGCAGGCCGCGCGACTGGCGGTCATGCTGCCGAGACCGCGCTTCTATGACAAGAACCGCGGATCATCCTATCTTGCGCGCCGCACCGATCTCATACTGCGGCGCATGAGGGGCGCGGAACTGCCGTAGCAGGGGGGGCAACCAGGGAGATGCGATGTACAAGAAACACCAGCGTGGTGCTTTGAGCTTGTTGTGGGCGGCCGTGTTCGTCGGCATCGTCACACTGGCGGCCATGGTAACGCTGATGTCCGCGCGCTATGAGCACAATTATTTTGCGGAAGCATGGAAGCGTGTCACCGGGAGCGAAACCGGCAGGATCCTGCAAAAAGCGCAACAATCCATGACGACCACGGTCAAAGGTGACACGGCCGGAGTACGAAAGTGCATGGTCGACGGTAAGCTTGTTTATTCCAATGTCGATTGCGTATCGGAAAATCCGACCAGCCGCCGCGTCGAGTTGTATGACACCAAGGGTTTCGAGGCGCCTAAGCCGCCTCCGCCTGCCGCCACTGATGCACCGGTAAACATGCGCGACAGGATGATCGAGAAAGCGACCCAGCAGTAGTTGCACGTCCTGAAGCATCACCTTCTCCGTGCTTGAAAAAATCCTGTTGCCGTACCCGCATGCCGCTTGCCTGCGGCCATTGATATAAGTACACTTGCGCTGTTTTTTGTTTCCGGAGACCCGTCTTGGGTAGTCCCAGTACACATAGTCAACCGTTAACGGACGGTAGATCGGCGAGATAGCGCTGCAACACTTCCGCGCCTCTCGCCATAACCTGGTGGGCGGGCGCGTCCAGGCCGTATTCATGGCCGCGTTCCCTGAAAATTGACTGAACCCGCGGTTATCCGCTGCGGGATGGCTGCGCCATACAAGCGGGCGCGGTCGGGAGAGCACATGATTAATGTATTTGTCTTGCAAAACGGCCGACTGAACCAGGTCAACATCGAATCGCGAACCGACCTGGAGAGCGTGGCGCCGGTCTGGGTCGATCTGACCGATCCCAACGACGATGAGCGCGCCTGGGTGAAAAGCATTTACGGCGTGATCTTGCCGGGCGAAGATGAAGTGAAGGACATCGAAGCGTCCGCGCGGTACTACGAAGCCGAGAACGGCGACCTGCATTTGCGCACGGACTTCCTGCTGGAAGAAGAAGACGGCCCTTCGCAAACCGTAACGGTCGCGTTCATCCTGGCCCGCAACATGCTGTTTTCCGTGCACACGGACGACTTGCCGATATTCAGGCTGGTGCGCATGCGCGCGCGCTCACGTCCCGGCTCCATTGGCGACTACAAGGATGTGCTGCTCGACCTGTACGCCACCGACGCCGAGTATTCCGCGGATGCGCTGGAAGGGATTTATCAGAACCTTGAAGAAGTCAGCCGCCGCGTGCTGCAGAAGGAACTGACCGACCAGGACGCTGCCATGGCGCTGAATTCCATTGCGCAGGAAGAGGACTTGAACGGACGTATTCGTCGCAACATGATGGATACGCGGCGCGCAGTCAGTTTCCTGATGCGCGGACGGCTGCTCAATTCGGAACAGTTTGAAGAGGCGCGGCAGATCCTGCGCGATATCGAATCCCTGGACGGTCATACCGCCTTCCTGTTCGACAAGATCAACTTCCTGATGGACGCAACCGTCGGTTTCATCAACATCAATCAGAACAAGATCATCAAGATTTTCTCGGTCGCCTCGGTCGCTTTCCTGCCGCCGACCCTGATCGCCAGCATTTACGGCATGAACTTCAAGCTCCTGCCCGAACTCGACTGGACTTTCGGCTATCCGTTCTCGCTGACATTGATGGTGCTGTCGGCGGTGACGCCGTTCTGGTATTTCCGCAAGCGTGGCTGGCTCAAGTGACAACGGTGCCAGGGAATTCAATACGCTGTTGAAAAAGCGCGGGATCTCGGCATGTGCCGGAATCCCGCGGTTCTGTTGTTACTTCAACGAGGCAAACGCCTTGCGCGCGGCCTCAAGCGTTGCTTCAATCACGGCATCGTCATGCTGTGCCGACACGAACCCCACTTCGAAGGCGGACGGTGCAAGGTAAACGCCCAGGTCCAGCATGGCGTGGAAGAAGCTGTTGAAGCGATCCTTGTCGCACGCCATCATTTCGGCATAGGTGCCCGGCACCCGTTCGGCAAAATACAATCCGAACATGCCGCCGACAGAGTCGGCGCAGAAGGCAACTCCCGCCGCCCTGGCCTCGTCCGACAAGCCTTTTGCGAGTTTCTCCGTTTGCGCCGTCAGCGACTCGTAAAATCCGGGTGCCTGAATCAGCTTCATCGTGCTCATGCCCGCTGCCACCGCGACCGGATTGCCTGACAGTGTGCCGGCCTGGTACACGGGGCCCAGTGGCGCAAGATGCTGCATCAATTCCTTGCGCCCGCCGAATGCCGCGACCGGGAGGCCGCCGCCGATGACTTTACCCAATACCGTCAGGTCCGGTGTAATGCCGTATAGCGACTGCGCGCATCCGAGCGCGACGCGGAAGCCCGACATGACTTCGTCGAAGATCAGTACCGCGCCATGCCGGGTGCACAGGCGGCGCATGGTTTGCAGGAATTCCGGTGTTGCACGCACGAGGTTCATGTTTCCGGCAACAGGCTCGACGATCACGCATGCAATCTGGTCGCCCATTTTCCCGAACACGTCCTCAAGCTGCTGCGGATCGTTGTAGTCGAGCACCAGCGTGTGCTTGGCGAAATCCTCGGGTACGCCGGCCGAGGTGGGATTGCCGAACGTGAGCAGGCCGCTGCCGGCCTTGACCAGCATCGAGTCGGCATGTCCGTGGTAGCAGCCTTCGAACTTGATGACCTTGTCGCGACCGGTGGCTCCGCGGGCTAGGCGAAGCGCGCTCATTGCCGCCTCGGTTCCGCTCGACACCAGGCGCACCTGCTCGACGGAGGGGAGGATGCGGCAGATTTCGTCCGCCATCTCGATTTCACCCTCGGTAGGCGCGCCGAAGCTCAGCCCGCGCGCCGCTGCCTCCTGCACCGCCTTGATGACCATCGGATGCGCGTGCCCGACGATTGCAGGACCCCATGAGCCGATGTAGTCGATGTAACGCTTGTCGTCGGCATCCCAGAAATAGGGGCCTTCGGCGCGGGTGATGAAACGGGGCGTGCCGCCAACGGAGCGGAATGCGCGAACCGGGGAGTTGACGCCGCCGGGCGTGCTGATCTGCGCCCGGGTAAACAGGGTGTCGTTGCGAGAAGTCATTGATAGATGTCTGAGGAAGTGGGAGTTATTGGTCAGCCGCCGGGTCGGGTTCGCGCGCCCAGAAGTAACGGTCCGGTGTCAGTTTTCCCATGCCGAGGCGGTGCGCATGCGTCAGTGCGGCATGCGTGAATTCCTGTGCCTCGAACACGGCCTCGGGAACTTCGACGCCATTGGCGAGCATGGCGGCGATGGTTGCCGACAGGGTGCTGCCGGCGCCGCTGAATGATCCGGGCAGGCGCTGCCAGGTATCCTTGCGCACCATTCCGGAGTCGTCGAACAGCGTATTGGTGACGTCGTGTACATCGCCAGGCGTGCCGGTCACGAACAGATATTCGCAACCCATGTCGATCACACGCATCGCATCGACAGGCAGGGTGTCGTCGGACGACGGCTCGCGCCAGGTTTCGGCAAGGCGCGCCAGTTCCACCGCCGACGCAACCAGCAGCGTGGTTTGCGGAATGAGCAGTTCGCGGATGGCAATCAGCATGTCCTCGCTGTCCTGACCCTGATCCGGCATCGACGTCAGGAACGGGTCGAGGATCAGCGGCACGTCGGGATAGTCGGAGACGATCTCCGCGATGACCGAAACGCTTTCGATGCTGCCGACCGCGCCGACCTTGAAGGCGGCAACCGGCATGTCTTCCAGCACCACGCGCGCTTGGTCTGCGACCCAGTCCGCATCCACCAATTGCATATCCTCGATGCGGGCGGTATCGGCGATCAGGATCGATGTGATCACGGACAGTCCATGGCAACCCATCGCAGCAAAGGACGCCAGGTCGGCCTGGATGCCGATTGCACCGATCGGGTCTGCAGCGCCGAAGGTCAGTATCAGGGGAGAAGTTTGGTTTTGCACGACGGGTAGATTAAGATAATCGACTTTGCATTTTACTTGATAGAAGGGCTGCCAACTGTGAGCAACAACGAAACACCGAACGAGGAATTCAAGACCTGGATGTGCCTGATTTGCGGCTGGGTATACGATGAGGCTGCCGGCCTGCCCGAAGAAGGCATTGCGCCCGGAACGCGATGGGCTGACGTGCCGATGAACTGGACTTGTCCGGAATGCGGCGCCCGCAAGGAAGACTTTGAAATGGTTGCAATATAAAAAACAATGTCCGGATGGTTGAATTCCGGCTGTCAATGTTACAATTTTATTAATTTCGCAGAAAAGCCACGTTGATTTCCATCAACATCAGAGTTGCGGTAATGCATCTTGCTTTTTGTTACAGTAGCGCCGTATATTGGGCGGATGGTTAATGAGATTACGTCATGACAACATCATTGGATAACGGCAGTCTCAAGATTATGGTGATCGACGACAGCAGCACAATCCGTCGTTCCGCAGAAATCTTCTTGGGACAAGCCGGTTATCAGGTCGTTCTGGCTGACGACGGCTTCGACGCGCTTGCGAAGATGAACGACCACAGGCCGGCGCTGATATTTTGCGACATCCTGATGCCACGTCTCGACGGCTATCAAACTTGCGCGCTGATCAAAAAAAGCGCGAAGTTTCATTCCACCCCGGTCATCATGCTCTCGTCGAAAGACGGCTTGTTCGACCGTGCTCGGGGCGCAATGGTCGGCTCCGATGCCTATCTGACCAAGCCGTTCACCAAGGATAGCCTGCTCAAGACAGTGCGGGAGCACACCGCACAGACCGTTTCAAAGTAGTTTTTCTGCATTAAAGGTTGAAGATGCCCATACAAAAAATTCTTGTGGTGGACGATTCCCCGACGGAGCGTTATTTCCTGACGGACATTCTCGTCAAGAACGGATTCTCTGTCTCCACCGCCGAAAATGGCGAAGAAGCCTTGCTGAAAATCAAGGCAGACAAGCCGCAGCTTATTCTGATGGACGTGGTGATGCCCGGGCAGAATGGATTCCAGATCACTCGTGCGATTGCACGTGATCCGGAAACGCAGGATGTGCCTGTCATCATTTGCACCAGCAAGGGGCAGGAAACCGATCGTATCTGGGGTTTGCGCCAAGGCGCGAGAGACTATATTGTCAAGCCGGTCGATCCGCAGGAACTCCTGTCGAAAATCGCCGCACTCGGCTGAGAGCATTCTCATGACTCCGTCGAACCTGGAATTCGCTCCAACCAACCTAGCAAAAGAAAGCGACAGCGGCACGCGCCGCACGCGTCTGCGCGAATTTCAGGCGCAACTGGTCGAGCGCATGCAGGCCGCGACCAGCGGAACGCAATCGCAAGCGAGCCGGCTCGGCGTGATGATCGGCGAAACCCGATGGTTGCTGAACCTGCAAGAGGCAGGGGAAATTGTGTCGGTTGGGACAATCACCAAGGTGCCGTTGACCCAGGACTGGTTTCTCGGGCTGACGAATATTCGAGGCAACCTCATCAGCGTGATCGATCTGGCACGTTTCAGGGGGCAACCGCAGACACCCATCGACAAGGAGTGCCGGATCGTCGCTTTCGGTACTGCATTGGCATTCAACAGCGGCCTGCTCGTCTCGCGCGTTATGGGCTTGCGCAATGCCGCTGACATGGAATTGCAGGCAACTGCTGCGAGTCATGACTCGCCTTGGGCAGCTCAAACTTATCTCGACCGCGAATCGCAGGCGTGGACTGAACTGAACCTTTCTTTGATCGTGCAAGACCCGCGGTTTTTGCAGGTTGGTTTGTGATTCACGCGGTTGCACGGCCCCGCCCCAATACGAAATTCAGGATCATGAGGAGACTCAGTAATGGCGTTTAAACTACCGTTCTTGTCCAAAAGCACCGCGGAAGGACTTGCTGAGGAGGCCGGCATGGCCGGGGGTAATGCCGCTGCTGCCGGCAACGTGATGGAACTTGCGCCGGCGGCCAGTGCGGCGGCTTCCGCCCGGCACGTGGAACCGGAACGCAATCTCAATGCGACCTTCATTGGCGATGCGCTGCAGAAAACCGGCGACATACGACTGCCATTGATCGGCAACCTGCCGTTGCAGCAGCAGGTGCGTCTCCTGCTAGGCATGCTCGGGGTTTCGCTGGTCCTTGGCGGCGCTTTCGTCTGGGTCAACTCCAACCACTCCATTCTTGCCTCTACCCAGACGCAGATTGCCGGCGATGCGCTGATGCACTCGCAACGTATCGGTAAAGCGGCGCCGAACGCCATTCAAGGCAACCTGGAGGCATTCAAGCAGCTCGACGACAGCCGCAAGGAATTCAACCGCGACCTTAGCGTTCTGGCACGCGGCGGTGATTATCAGGGACGTCAGATCGATGCTCCGGACGAGCAAATGGCGGGGCTGCTGAAGGATACCCAGAAGATCTGGGCGAATTCGGACAAGGCCGCCGACACCATCCTGAAGCTGAAAAAGGAATTGACGGGTTTCGGTACCACGTTGCAGAAACTGAACACCCTGTCGCCTGTGCTGCTGGAGTTGACGGAGCAGATTGCGACACTGAAGGCGCAAGGCGGCGCGTCGCCGCGCGAGATTTCGGCAGCCGGCCAGCTGGTCATGCTGACGCAACGCCTGGGCCGCAGCGCCAACGAATTCCTGACGTCGGAAGGTGTGAATCCGGAAACGGCATTCTTGCTGGGCAAGGACACCAATACTTTCCGCGATATCACCGAAGGCTTCCTGAATGGCAGCGACGTGCTGCGGCTGAGCGCGACCAAGGATCAGGATACGCGTGAAAAGCTGACAGAACTGCAGACTGTTTTTGCCGAATATCAGCAGTCGGTCGCCAGCATTCTCGGCAACCTGCAAAACTTCATTGCCGCGAAACAATCCGAGCAGCTCATTTTTGCGGAAAACGAAACCCTGAAGCAGCGCATCACAACCCTGCAAAAAGCTTACCGTGCCGAGGAAGATTCGCAGCACTGGTCATTCTGGCTGATGGTGGCCAGTGCGCTGGCCGCCTTGACCGCGGCCACAGGCATTGCACTGGTTCTGCTGCAGGACAGCCGCAACCGCACGAAGGAAGCGGACCAACGCCGTCAGGAAGCGGAAGAACAGCGTCTGCAGGCGCTTGCGCAAGAAGATGAGGCGAAACGCGCAAACGATCAGAACCAGGCTGCTATTTTGCGTCTGATGAATGAATTGCAGGAAGTTGCGGACGGCGACTTGACAGTGCAGGCGACGGTGTCGGAAGACATTACCGGTGCGATCGCCGACTCAGTGAATTACACGGTGGAAGAACTGCGCGGACTGGTCGGACGCGTGACCAGGACGGCCGAGCAGGTGACTGCCGCGTCGAACCAGGCGCAGGGTATTTCCAACGAATTGCTGGTCGCTTCGCAGAAGCAGTCGCGCGAGATTCAGGAAACCGGTCAGGCGGTGCTTGAAATGGCGGTGCAGATTACCGATGTTTCCAAGTCTGCCAATGAGTCTGCCGAGGTGGCGCGCCAGTCGGTGACGGCAGCAGAGCAGGGCGCGAAAGCGGTGGAAGACGCGATCAAGGGCATGAATGAAATTCGTGAACAGATCCAGGAAACCTCGAAGCGAATCAAGCGCCTCGGCGAATCCTCACAGGAAATCGGCGAAATCACCGAACTGATTTCCGATATTACGGAGCAAACCAACGTTCTGGCGCTGAATGCGGCGATCCAGGCGGCGTCGGCGGGTGAAGCGGGGCGCGGCTTTTCGGTGGTGGCGGAAGAAGTGCAGCGCCTGGCAGAACGTTCCGGTGAGGCGACCAAGCAGATCGGCGCGCTGGTGCGTACGATTCAGACCGATACCCATGATGCGGTGGCGGCAATGGAGAAATCGACGCAGGGCGTGGTGGAGGGGGCAAAGCTGTCCGATGCGGCCGGTGCGGCCCTGTCCGAAATCCGCAGCGTGTCGAATCGCCTTGCAGACCTGATTCAGAGCATTTCCGCTTCTACGGAACAGCAGGCGACTTCAGCCAATGGCGTCGCGCAAAACATCCAGAATATCCTGACGGTGACCGAACAGACGCAACAGGGCACGCAGCAGACCGCACAATCCATTCGCCAACTGTCCGAGCTGGCCGAAGAACTGAAGAATTCGGTATCCCGTTTCCGCGTGACTGCCTGATCGTTGCAGTTGTCGGCTCTCTGGCTTATGGGCCATTTCTGATGCATGGCGGCGCATCGATGTACTGATGCGCCGCATCTTGATCTCGCGAGGCAGTCATGACCACCCCTCTTTACGAATCCCAGGGTGTACGGGATAACTTCGACACCGGGCCATTATCCTGGGTAATGGGTGAAATCCGCGAAGCCCTCAACCGTTCGAAAGCCTCTGTCCGGGAGGCTGTGACGCAGGAACCGGATGTGCAAGCCACGTCGATCCGGCATGCGAAGAGCTACCTGCACCAGGCGCACGGAGCGTTGCAGATTGTCGACGTCGACGGCGTGTCGATCATTACGGAGACGGTCGAAGACCTGCTGGAGCGGATTGAAGCCGGCCAGTTGGCGCTCGGCCCTGACCTGGCACTTGCAGTGGACAACGGATACCGGGCGTTGACCGAGTATCTGGAGGAACTCCTGTCCGGCGCTCCCCATCAACCGGTACGTTTGTTTCCCTATTACCGGGCGCTGCTCGAGGTGCGCGGCGCGGAACGCATTCATCCGGCCGACCTGTTCTTTCCCAATCTTGCGGTGCGTCCCCAGTTTCCGGCGGCCGAGAAGGTTGAGCCGGTCAAGCCGGCGCACTACGTGGGTTTGCGCAAGCGCTTTGAGCAGGCACTCCTGCCATTTCTGAAAAGTAGCGAGCGCAATACCGAAAAGGCGAATGCCTCGACGATGCGCGACATCGTCGCCGAAATCGAGTCGCTGCAGGGAAACCAGCATGCGCGCGCGTTCTGGTGGGTGATGCACGGCTTGTCCGAAGCGGTCGCCGAAGGGCAGATCGAAAACGAGATCTACGTCAAGCAACTGTTCGCGCGCATCAACCTGCAGATTCGCCGGCTGTGCCAGGGGTCTTCCAGCATCGCGGAACGACTGCTGCGCGACGCCTTGTTCTTCATCGCGAAGGCGAGCAATCCGACGCCGCGTGGCCTGCAGATACGCTCCACATATCAGCTGGATGGACTGGTGCCGGTCGACTACGACAGGAAGCGCTACGGCCAGGTCGATGTGGACGCTGTCGCCGCGGCGAAGGAACGCCTGACGCACGCGAAAAACATCTGGAACCGGATTGCGGGTGGCGATGCGACCGTTACCGACTCCTTCGAACATGAGATGCATGCATTGGCGGATGCCGGCTCCAGGCTCGGATCGCAGCCGCTGTCGAAACTCTTGCGTGAGCTCAAGGGCATTGCCCGACACGCGGCGCATGCCCGCCCTGGCGACATGCTGGGGCTGGAAATGGCAACGAGCCTCTTGTTCGTTGAAAATGCGCTGAACAATATCGGCCGCCTGTCCGAAAACTTCGGCGAACGCGCCGATGCAATGACCGCCAGGCTGCTGGCGGTGGTGACTGGAGAAATGCCGGCGGAGTCCGCGCAATGGCTTGACGAGATGTCGCGAGAAGCGCAGCAGCGGCAAACGATGGCAGCGCTCGCCGGTGAAATGCAAACCAGCCTGCGTCAGGTCGAGAAAATGCTCGATGAGTATTTTCGCGATCCGTCGCAGCGGAGTGCGCTCGGCCAGCTCGACCTTGTCCTGCATCAGATCGAAGGTGCACTGGCCGTCCTCGACCAAGGCGATGCGGTGCGCACGGTTCAACATACTCGGGCCGCGGTGCAAGGCTTTCTTGCTGTCAACGAGGACGGAGTTCCTGACGAAAAAGGATTCCAGCAGGTTGCGCAGAATGTCGGCGCGCTGAGCTTTTTCATCGAAACCCTGCAATTGCCGTCCGAGAAAGCGAAGAAGCGCTTTTCGTTCGACGAGGAAAGCGGAGTGTTCAGTGCCAATCTGATCGAGCGGAATTCCGTGGCATCGGAGGCGGACGCTGTCATTGCGAAGGTGATCGACGATACCGAACCCGTTTCTCCGGAGGCGCACCAGCCCGAGGTGCCGACGGTGGAAGACGAACTGGCCTTTCATCAGAGGCAATCCGCCGAACTGGCGATGTCCCTGACCATTGAACCCGGTAACCCGGAATTGCAGGAGCAGCTCAAGGAGTCGCTCGAACAGATTCGCCTCGATGCCACACTGGTCGATAACCCTGAAGCAAATGATCGCGCGCAGGCCGGCATCGAGATCCTGGAACGTCCCGGTTTTTCCGGTTCGCGCGAAGCGCTGGCGGAAATCATCAACGCAACCGTTCCGGTTGTGCAGCCGAATACCCAGTTGCCGCCGGTCGTGGCGCCAGCCAGCGACGAGGCAGTCGACGCCGAACTTCTCGAGATATTCCTGTCGGAGGCGGAGGAGGTCCTGGATGCCGTCGCTCAGACACTGCCGTTGTCGCGCAATCATCCGCATAACCAGGAGCACCTGACGACCTTGCGGCGCTCGTTCCATACGCTCAAGGGCAGCGGTCGCATGGTCGGGCTGGTCGCGTTCGGCGAGGCTGCATGGAGCATCGAACAGGTTCTCAACCTGCGCTTGTCCGAGGCTCGCAACGGCGATGCGGAACTTTATGCATTGCTGGAAAAGGCAGCCGAGATCTTGGGGACGTGGGTGCAAGATCTCACGAACCAGGGGTGGTCCAGCCGCACTCCGGATGCGCTGGTGCGAGCCGCCGAACGTGTCAAGGCAGGTGGCCGATTCGAATTTGAGGAGGTGCAGTCCGGCCAGGCCGTTGAAACTCCGGCATTGGAGGTGGACTCGCCGGAAACTGCGGCCGCTCTCGGGTTGGAAAGCGATGCTGCGCTTGAATCGCCCGGCGAACCGGAAGCTTCCGAGAGTTTCGGTGTGGACGATGCAATGGCCGCGACCGAAGCAACCGAAGCAACCGAAACAACCGCAGCAGCCGTAGCACCCGATCCCGTGCTGGAGCCGGAGGATGGGTTCGACGACGCGCCCGAAAGCGTTTCCGAGTTGCCCGTGGTCGAAGAGATCGCAATGTCCGACACCGACATGGCAATGTTCGGGGCGGGGGATGCGATCACGGGCACGGAGAGCACTGACATTCCGACGGAAAATCCGCCGGTAATTGCAATCGCCGAAGTCATCGAATTCCCGACGCTGCGCGAGCCGGAAGCGCGCCAGAATGACCATATCAAGCGGATCGGCGACCTGGAAATCAGCGTTCCCTTGCATAACATCTATCTGGCCGAAACGGACGAGCTTGTACGCCGCTTGGCTCAGGATATTGCCGAATGGCGGCATGAACGGGATCGCGACGTCAGCATGCAGTCGGTACATGCGGCGCATTCGCTGGCCGGCAGTTCCGCCACGGTTGGCTTCACCACGCTTCAAGAGGTGGCGCATGCGCTGGAGATGGTGTTGCAATTCCTGTCGCGCAAGCCGGTTCGGCTGAATGATCATGAGTTCGATACGCTTGAACAAAGCATCGAACGCATGAAGCTGATGCTGCAGAAGTTCGCACTCGGTGAAATGCCTGCCCATCAGCCCGAATACGCGCGTCTGCTCAACAGTATTCGCCGCGATGTCGAAGCACGTTCGGTCATTCACGCGGCTGCGGACGAATCCGCGTTTGCTCCCCGCCCGGAAAAGGGGGCGGAGACTTCGGTAACTACAGAACCAGTAGTGCCGCATTTCGGAATGATGCAGGAGCCTGCGGAGGAAGCAGCGCCGGATTCGGAATCAAGGATCGTGTTGCCGGAGACGGTCAGCATCCAACCCTTCGCGGAACCGGTTTTTGTCGCGGAAGGCGACGCCTCTGTCGACCCGTCGATGGTGCCTAAGGACGAACTCGATGCCGACCTGCTGCCCGTCTTCCTGGAAGAAGGCAGGGACATGCTGCCGCAGATGGGAGCAGCGCTGCGCGCATGGCAAGAGCAGCCGTCCGATATCTCCATGCCCCAATCCGTGTTGCGACTGTTGCACACCCTCAAAGGCAGTGCGCGCATGGCCGGCGCAATGGCACTCGGACAGCATCTTCACGACACTGAAACCCGTATCGAGAACATCATGCGGCTGGGCTCGCCGGAGCCGCTCGCAATTGAAGACATCGTCATCCGCTACGATCAGGCTTTGCAGATGTTCGAACAGTTGCAAAGTCCCACGACTGGCGACCACGAGAAGCCGGCTGCGGTAACAGCGGATGCGCAGTTGGGTAGCCAGCAGGGCATCGGCGAAGAAGTACCATCCATCGCCGGCGGCCCGGTCGTCCTGTCGCCTTTGATTCCGGTGGCGAGTGCGAAGTCCGCCGACGTTGTCGCGCCCGCGCCGCGGGCACTCGCGACACCGGCTGGTCCGGCACCGCTGGTCAGGGTGCGCGCGGATATTCTTGACCGGCTGGTGAATCAGGCCGGTGAGGTTTCGATTTCGCGATCCAAGCTTGAAACGGAAGTCGGGACCTTGAAGCAATCGCTGTCCGAACTCACCGACAACGTCAGCCGCCTGCGCGACCAGCTGCGCGAAATCGAGATGCAGGCGGAGTCCCAGATCACGTCGCGCATGGCGCATTCCGCCGATCGCGAGTTCGATCCGCTCGAATTCGATCGCTTTACCCGGCTGCAGGAATTGACCCGGATGATGGCGGAAAGCGTCAATGACGTCGGGTCGGTGCATCAGAACCTGAGCCGTACGCTCGACAGCGCTGTTGATGACCTGTCCGTGCAGGCGCGCCTGACGCGTGACTTGCAGCAGGACTTGATGCGGGTGCGCATGGTGCAGTTTGCAAGCATTTCGGAACGCCTGTTCCGTGTGACGCGCCAGGCGGCCAAGGAGGTCGACAAGCGGGTCAACCTGGATATTCGCGGCAGCGCCGTCGAAATCGATCGGGGCGTGCTGGAAAAAATGACCGGCCCGTTCGAACACCTGTTGCGCAATGCGATCGTGCATGGAATCGAGTCGCGTGATGCCCGCAAAGCCGCCGGCAAAGGCGAGGTCGGCGAGTTGCTGGTCGAGATTCGCCAGGAAGGCAACGAGGTCGTGATCCAGTTCAATGACGACGGACGCGGCCTGAACCTGGACCGGATTCGCGAGAAGGCGTTGCGCATCGGGTTGTTGAGCCAGGACATGGAAGTGTCGGATGAAGAGGTGACCGACATGATTTTCCATCCGGGTTTTTCGACCGCCGAGGAAATCACCGAACTTGCCGGCCGCGGCGTGGGTATGGACGTGGTGCGCTCGGAGGCGGCAGCATTGGGCGGCCGCGTTGCGACCCGCTCCGAACCGGGCAAGGGCGCGCAATTTACCATCCGTTTGCCGTTGACGCTTGCAGTGACGCAGGTGGTCTTGCTGTCGACCGGCGGCAGAACCTATGCCGTGCCATCGGTGCTGGTGGAGCAGGTGCAGCAACTCAAGACCAATGCGTTGGCCGCCGCGTACAACGACGGCGCCGTGATGTGGCAGGGGCAGCGCGTCACGATGCACTACTTGTCGGCATTACTTCGCGATACATCGTCGTCGCCTGTTTCGCAGCATTACTCGCCCCTGCTGATTCTGAAGAGCGGCAACGACCGTGTGGCATTGCACGTCGACGAAGTTATCGGCAATCGCGAAGTGGTCGTCAAGAACATCGGACCGCAGCTTGCGCGCATGACCGGCATTGCCGGCGCCACCGTCCTCGGCTCCGGCGAAATCGTTCTGATCCTGAATCCGGTTCCGCTCGCGCATCGCGCCGCACTGGAGGACATGCGGGCGCCGCGCATCACGGCTTCGGATGCGCCGCCGTCCATGGGCGCTGTTGCCGAGATGGGGGTAAAGGAGACCGCTGCACCGGTGCAAGGTTTGCGCCGGCAAAGCATTGTCATGGTCGTCGACGATTCCCTGACGGTGCGCCGCGTCACGCAACGCCTGCTCGCACGCGAAGGCTATCAGGTGGTGCTGGCGAAAGACGGTGTGGATGCGCTGGAGCATTTGCAGTCGGTGACGCCGGATGTAATGCTGGTCGATATCGAAATGCCGCGTATGGATGGCTTCGACCTTACCCGCAATGTGCGGGACGATCAGCGTACGCGCCATATCCCGATCATCATGATCACGTCGCGCACCGCGGCCAAGCATCGCAACTATGCTCTGGAACTCGGGGTTAACGAGTATCTCGGAAAACCGTATCAGGAAGAGCAATTGCTGGGACTGGTTGCCGGCTTCATTGGCAAGGAAGTTCCGGCGTTCTGAGGCGGCTGTTGAGTAAAAAGCCCGCAGACTTGCTGCGGGCTTTTTTGTTGGGGTGCTGTTCTCCCGTTGACGCAGTTTTTCTTCACAGCAGTCCGTGCTACGTTGCCATCTCGCACTTTCACCCGCGGCTCGTAGCTCGGCATCAAGTTCAGCCACGCTGGCAAGAATGAATTCCACATGGCGGTCCTAGTGCGGTAACGTGGCAAGAATTTCATTGTCGAAAATGAAAGTGAAATAAACACGGTGACTTTCCTTGAGAGCATGATGAAGCGCGGCATGGTCAAAGCCGCGCAGGTCGCACCGCAACCAAACCAGGCTTTTGGCAAACTGAGGCATGAAGGGACCGGGGTGTCATGATTGAATTTCATGTTTATCGGCTGCGCTTCTGGGTGGAGGCCGCGTCAAAACTGCTAAAATGCTCATCATGGTGAAAGCTAGCAAGAGCCGCACGTCGTACCCTTCTCCCGGATCTTCCCGGGGCACTCCCGATTTTCCCGAATCTTCCGATACCGTGCCTGAACTCAACCTCGCGAATCATTTCCTGATCGCGATGCCGTCGATGCTCGATCCCGTTTTCGGCGGAACGGTCGTCTACCTTTGCGAGCACAATGCGGCCGGCGCGCTCGGCGTGATCATCAACAAGGCAACCGACATGATGATGGATGTCTTGTTCGATCGCATCGATCTCAACCTGGAAATTTCCGCTGGCCGCATTCCGTTCGACAAGCAACCGGTCATGTTCGGCGGGCCGGTGCAGGTGGAGCGCGGCTTTGTGTTGCACACGCCGCATGGCGGGTTTTCGTCGATGATGAAGGTAACCGACGATATCGCCCTGACCACCTCGAAGGATGTGCTCGAAGCGGTCGCGGTGGGCGACGGGCCGCGGCGAATCCTGGTCAGCCTGGGATGCGCCGGCTGGAGCGCCGGGCAACTGGAGGAAGAAATCTCGCGCAACGGCTGGCTCACGGTGCGTGCCGAACCATCGATCATTTTCGATATGCCGATCGAGGAGCGCTTTTCCGCGGCGATGAAGTTGCTGGGTTTCGATCCGATGATGCTGACGGGCGAAGCGGGACACGCCTGAGTGGGCACGGTGCTGGCGTTTGATTTCGGCTTGAAGCGCATCGGCGTGGCGGTGGGCAATACGCTGCTGAGGCAGGCGCAGCCGCTTGCCGTGATTTCGGCCGCGACCAACGATGCGAAATTCTCCGAGATTGCTGCGTTGATCCAGCAGTGGCAGCCGGCGCGTTGCGTGGTCGGTTTGCCCTTGCATCCGGACGGCGCGGAACATGAGATGACAGTGCGCTGCCGCCGCTTCGCCAACCAGTTGCATGGCCGCTTCGGGGTCGTCACGGAACTGGTGGATGAGCGGTATTCGTCGGCAGTGATTCCGCAGCAGCGCGGCGAGAGGATCGATGCGCAGGCTGCAGCAGTGATTTTGCAACAATACTTCGATGATTATGCCGAATCCTAATTTTGACGCCGAAGCGCTCTACAAGGCGCTCGCACAGCGCGTCAGGGCGGGCCTGGCCAATGCCGACAATGTAGCCATCGTCGGCATCCATTCCGGAGGCACCTGGCTGGCCGAGCGCCTCGCCGCGGAGATGCAGCTCTCGGACCGACTCGGTTTTATCGACGTGTCGTTCTATCGTGACGACTACGCCGAAAAGGGCTTGCACGCCGAGGTCAAGCCGACCCAGATTCCGTTCGACGTCGAAGGCGCCTGCATCGTGCTGGTCGACGACGTGCTGTACACCGGGCGCACCACGCGTGCTGCGATCAACGAGTTGTTCGATTACGGACGTCCCGCGAAAATCATGCTGGCGGCGCTGGTCGACCGCGGCGGACGCGAACTCCCGATTGCCGCCGACTTCGTCGCGGAAACCGTTTCTCTCTCCAAAGATCAACGACTTGTACTGGAGCGTGCCGACGACGGTACGCTTTCCCTGACGGTGGACCATGCATAACCCGCAACTGAACAAAAACGGTGAGCTGCAGCACTTGCTTACCATCGAAGGCCTGCCGAAAGCGGTCGTCAATCACATTCTCGATACCGCTTCCTCCTTTGTCGGCATCAGTGACCGCGAGGTCAAGAAGGTACCGCTGATGCGCGGCAAAAGCGTTTTCAATCTGTTCTTTGAAAACTCCACGCGCACCCGCACCACCTTTGAAATCGCGTCCAAGCGCCTGTCGGCGGACGTGATCAATCTGAACATTCAGGCGTCGAGCACGAGCAAGGGAGAGTCCCTGCTCGACACCATCGACAACCTGTCGGCGATGCATGCCGACATGTTCGTGGTCCGGCACGCGCAGTCGGGCGCGCCTTACCTGATTGCGAAGCACCTGATCGATACCCGGCAACAACACGTCCATGTGGTCAATGCCGGCGACGGCCGCCATGCGCATCCGACGCAAGGCCTGCTCGACATGTATACGATCCGCCACTACAAGAAAGATTTCACCAACCTGACCGTGGCCATCGTCGGCGACATCCTGCACAGCCGGGTTGCGCGCTCCGATATCCATGCATTGACGACGCTGGGCGTGCCGGAAGTGCGCGCCATCGGTCCCCATACACTGCTGCCGGGCGGGCTGGAGCAGATGGGGGTGCGCGTCTTCAACGACATCAATGAAGGCCTGAAGGGCGTCGACGTCATCATCATGCTGCGCCTGCAGAACGAACGCATGACCGGGGCGCTGCTGCCTTCGGCGCAGGAGTTTTTCAAGAGTTACGGCCTGACGCCGGAGCGTCTTGCGCTCGCCAAGCCGGACGCCATCGTGATGCATCCGGGGCCGATGAATCGCGGCGTTGAAATCGACTCCGCGGTTGCGGACGGCTCGCAGGCCGTGATTCTGCCGCAGGTGACTTTCGGCATTGCGGTACGCATGGCGGTGATGAGTATTTTGGCAGGAAACTAGAATAATGAAACTGCATATCAAGAATGGCCGCCTGATTGATCCGGCCAACGGTATCGATGCGCAACAGGATTTGTTCATCGCCGCAGGCAAGGTCCTTGCGGTCGGTGCGGCACCGGAAGGGTTCGCGGCAAGCAAGACCATCGACGCCGGCGGACTTATCGTGGCTCCCGGCCTGGTGGATCTGAGCGCGCGTCTGCGCGAGCCGGGGTATGAGTACAAGGCAACGCTCGAATCGGAAATGCGCGCGGCCATGTACGGCGGCGTCACCAGCCTGGTCTGTCCGCCGGACACGGAGCCGGTGCTGGATGAGCCAGGACTGGTCGAAATGCTGAAGCACCGGGCGAAAAACCTGAACCAGGCGCATGTCTATCCGCTCGGTGCGCTGACCGTCGGCCTGAAAGGTGAGGCGCTGACCGAAATGGCCGAACTGACCGAGGCCGGCTGCATCGGTTTTGCGCAGGCGGAGGAACCGATACTCGACACGACCGTGTTGCTGCGTGCGATGCAGTACGCGAAGACCTTCGGTTACACGGTCTGGCTGCGTCCGCAGGATCCGTATCTCGGGCGCGGCGGCATTGCGCACAGCGGTCCGGTGGCGTCGCGGCTCGGCCTGTCCGGCGTGCCGGCGATTGCCGAGACCATCAGGCTGCATACGATTTTCGAACTGATGCGGACTACCGGGGTGAAGGTCCATCTTTGCCGCATCTCGTCGGCGGCCGGCATCGAACTGGTGCGGGCGGCGAAGAAGGAAGGTTTGCCGGTAACCTGCGATGTCGGTGTGCATTATGTGCACCTTACCGATGTCGATATCGGTTTCTTCGACTCGAATGCGCGCGTGACGCCGCCGTTCCGTTCCGACCGCGACCGCGCGGCGATCCGTGAAGGCCTGCTGGACGGCACCATCGATGTCATCTGTTCCGACCATACGCCGGTCGACGACGACGAGAAGCTGCTGCCGTTCGGCGAAGCTTCGCCGGGGGCGACCGGGCTGGAACTGCTGCTGCCGCTGACCCTGAAGTGGGCCGACGAGTCGCGCGACGACGCACGGCAGGCGCTTGCAAGGGCGATTGCGAGAATTACCTGCGATCCGGCGCGCGTCGTTGGCCTTGACTCTGGCCGCCTTTCGGTCGGCAGCGTCGCCGATGTGTGCATTTTCGATCCGTCCGCAAGCTGGAAAGTGGAGGCGAAGTCGCTGGCCAGCCAGGGCAAGCACACGCCTTTCCTCGGATATGAACTGGCGGGCCAGGTGAAAATGACGATCGTGTCGGGGCATGTCGCTTTCGAGCGCTGAGCCGCGCCGGCATGCTCTTTTTCCGTCTGTTGCGCGTCATCCTGCATCTCTTTCAGGGGCTGGCGACCTGCGCATTCGCCTTTCCCCTGTTGAGTGAGCAAGGCCGCCAGGAGCGCATCAGGAAGTGGTCGGCCAAATTGCTGGCACTGTGCCGGGTCCGCTTGCAGGTGCTGCAAGCCCAGGATGTGCAGCCGGCACCGCGCGCGCTGATCGTCTCCAATCATGTGTCCTGGCTGGATATTTTCGCGATCAATGCACTGCACCCGTGTCGTTTTGTCGCCAAGTCGGATATCCGCGGCTGGCCGCTGATCGGCTGGCTCTGTGCAAAGACCGGCACCATCTTCATTTCACGCGGCAAGCTGCGCGACGTCCGGCGGATCTATCAGGGACTTGTTGCCAGCCTGCACGCGGGTGAGCACCTTGCGTTTTTTCCTGAGGGCACGACTGCACCGCAGGGGATGATGCTGCCGTTCCATGCCAACCTGTTCGAAGCGGCGATCGAAGCCGGTGTGCCGATCCAGCCGTACGCGGTTCGCTACGTTGATGCGCAGGGGGAATTGCATCCGGCCGCGGACTTCATCGGCGAGACGAGTTTCGTCGAAAGTTTGATGACCATCCTGAAGTCGCCGCCGATGACCGCGCAGCTGAGATTGCTGCCGGCGATCGCGACTGACACGGCGTCGCACCGCCGGGAGCTGGCTGATGCGGCCCGGCATGTGATTGCAAAGGCGCTGGGAGACGTCGAATTACCGGCCGATCAGATTGAACCAGGCCGTTGATATTGCGGGCAATCCACCTGAACGATGTCACGGTCTTCCAGGCGTACTGCAGTCAGTTTTCCGCCCCACAGGCAGCCGGTATCCAGACTGATGAGGTTGGGGCGCATGGTCAGTCCCAGCGTTGACCAGTGGCCGAATACCACCGTCACATCTTCGGTCTTTCGTCCGGGGACGTCGAACCAGCGCATGTAGCCGGGCATGTCGCTTTCGACGCCCTTTGCGGATAGCTCCATCGTGCCGTCTGCCTTGCAGAAGCGGATGCGGGTCAATGCGTTGACGATGCAGCGCAGCCGGTCCGCGCCTTCCAGTGCATCGTCCCAGCGTTCAGGGCTGTTGCCGTACATCTGACGCAGGAAGTCGCCCCAGCGGGGACCGCGCAACACGCTTTCCACTTCGCCGGCGAGTGCGATCGTTTGGGCGGCCGTCCATTGCGGCATCACGCCGGCATGGACCAGCAGGTGCTTGTTTTCAAGGAGCGCCAGCGGCCGGTTTCGCAACCAGTCGAGTAGTTCGTCGCGGTCCGGGGCTTCCAGGATGTCGTTCAGGGTATCGGATGGATGCAGCTTGCGAATGCCTTGGGCAACTGCCAACAAATGCAGGTCGTGGTTGCCGAGCACGGTCTCGGCGGAATTGCCCAGGGCGCGGACCGCGCGCAGGGTGTCGAGGGAATTCGGGCCGCGGTTGACCAGGTCTCCGAGGAAGATCAGGCGCGGTTGCGGACAGGCGGAGTGAATGCATTCGAGCAGTTCGGTCAGTTTCGGGCAGCATCCTTGCAGATCGCCGATCGCGTAGGTTGTCATAAATGTCGATGGTGAAAAACAGCAACTTTCCGCAATCGCTTGCACTCCCTTACTTAAAAAGAAATACGCGACGGAACTTGATGGGCTTCCTGTTGCGGGGTGCTGCGTCTGATAAGATTTTGTTTAGCTGATTGTCAGTGAAATCATGGGCTTACCATGAGTTCTCATAACCCGAAGGATACCTGAATGATCTTGGTGACGGGCGGCGCCGGCTTCATCGGCTCGAACTTCGTTCTCGACTGGCTCGCCCGGTGTGACGAGCCGGTAGTCAATCTGGACAAGCTTACCTATGCCGGCAACCTGAACAATCTGGCCGGATTGCGGCAGGATCTTCGTCACATCTTCGTGCAGGGTGATATTTGCGATACAGGACTGCTTGCCACCATGTTGGCAACGCATCGGCCGCGCGCCATCGTCCACTTCGCGGCGGAGAGTCATGTCGACCGGTCGATCCACGGTCCGGAGGAATTCATTCGTACCAACGTCAACGGCACCTTCGGCCTGCTCGAAGCGGCGCGTGCCTATCATGCGGCGTTGCCCGAGGCGGAGCGCGGCGCCTTCCGTTTCCTTCACGTGTCGACGGACGAGGTGTACGGTTCGCTTGCGGCAGATGACGCTCCGTTTACGGAAACCTCCGCTTATGCCCCCAACAGCCCTTATTCCGCATCGAAAGCGGCGTCGGATCATCTGGTGCGTGCCTATCATCACACTTACGGCCTGCCGACCCTGACCACCAATTGCTCGAATAACTATGGGCCGTATCAATTTCCGGAGAAACTGATTCCGCTGATGATCGTCAATGCGCTCGCCGGAGAACCGCTGCCATTGTATGGCGACGGCAAGCAGGTCCGGGACTGGCTGTATGTAGGTGACCATTGCGCTGCCGTGATGCGTGTCCTGGAAGCCGGTCGTCCCGGGGAGGTTTACAACATCGGTGGCCGCAACGAAAAGACCAACCTGGAAGTGGTCGGCACGCTGTGCGACATCCTGGACTGCGTGATGCCGCGTGGCGCCGGCTATCGCAAGCAGATCGCGTACGTCAAGGATCGTCCCGGGCATGATCGCCGGTATGCAATCGATGCGGACAAGATCGAACGCGAGCTCGGCTGGAAACCTGCGGAGACCTTCGATAGCGGCATGCGCAAGACGGTGCAGTGGTATCTCGATCGGCAGGACTGGGTGAGGGAGGTGCAGTCGGGCGCCTACCGGCAGTGGATCGCGCGCCACTATTCTGCGCAGGCCGGAACCCGGGAGCTGGCATCGTGACGATTCGCAAGGGCATCATTCTCGCCGGCGGCAGCGGCACGCGCCTGTATCCGGTCACCATGGCCGTGTCCAAGCAACTGCTGCCGGTATATGACAAACCGATGATCTACTATCCGCTGACCACGCTGATGCTGGCCGGGATACGCGACATCCTGCTCATTTCCACGCCCGGCGATACGGAGCGCTTCCGCGAACTGCTGGGTGACGGCAGCCAGTGGGGGATCAGCCTGGCTTATGCGGTCCAACCTTCGCCGGATGGTCTGGCGCAGGCATTCATTATCGGGCGCGAATTCATTGGTGGTGGTCCGTCGGCCCTGATCCTCGGAGACAATATCTACTACGGCCACGAATTCGATGCGCAGCTGCGCGTTGCGACCGGTCGTGCCGCGGGCGCGACCGTGTTTGCCTATCATGTGCAGGATCCGGAACGCTATGGCGTGGTCGAGTTCGATGCGCAAAGGCGCGCCGTCAGCATTGACGAGAAGCCGGCGCAGCCGAAATCGAACTACGCGGTCACCGGCCTGTATTTCTATGACGAGCAGGTCTGCGATATCGCGTCCGGCATACGTCCGTCGGCACGCGGCGAGCTCGAAATCACCGATGTCAATCGTGCCTACCTGGAGCGCGGCAGCCTGCATGTGGAGGTGATGGGGCGCGGCATGGCGTGGCTGGACACGGGGACGCACGAGTCGCTGATGGATGCGAGCCAGTTCATTGCGACACTGGAAAAGCGCCAGGGTCTGAAGGTGGCCTGCCCTGAGGAGATTGCGTATCGCAAGGGCTATATCGACGCGACGCAGCTGGAAAAACTGGCGCAGCCGCTTCGCAAAAACGGCTACGGCCAGTACCTGTTGCGCATTCTTCAGGACAAGGTATTTTGATGATCAATTGTGTTGCCACGGCACTTCCCGATGTGCGTATTCTCGAACCGAAAGTTTTCGGCGACGATCGCGGATTTTTTTTCGAGAGCTTCAATGAGCGGGAATTCTCGGAGGCGATCGGTGCACGGCAGCCGGTGCGGTTCGTGCAGGACAACCATTCGCGGTCGGCACGGCATGTCCTGCGTGGGTTGCACTATCAGGTCCGCCAGCCGCAGGGAAAACTGGTGCGCGTACTACGCGGTGAAGTATTCGATGTCGCGGTGGACATCCGGAAGAGTTCGCCGACCTTCGGCAAGTGGACCGGCGCCGTGCTGTCGGAAAGTAATCGGCGGCAGGTGTGGATTCCGGCAGGCTTTGCCCATGGCTTCCTGGTGATCAGCGAGTCCGCCGATTTTCTGTACAAAACCACCGACTACTGGGCGTCGCAGCACGAGCGCTGCATTGCCTGGGACGATCCGGCGATCGGCATCGAGTGGCCGCTTGCGGGCGCACCCGTGTTGTCCGAAAAGGATCGCAACGGCGTGTCGCTGGCCGAAGCGGAGGTGTATCCATGAAGATCCTGTTGACGGGCAGGACCGGCCAGGTGGGCTACGAACTCGAACGCAGCTTGCAGGGGTTCGGTGACGTCGTTGCGCTGGATCGTGAACACCTGGATCTGGCGGATCTCGATCAGGTGCGTGACGTGATTCGCGCCGTTCATCCGGAACTGATTGTCAATCCGGCCGCTTACACGGCAGTCGACAATGCCGAGCGTGAGCCCGAGCTGGCGATGCGGATCAACGGCGAAGCGCCGGGCGTCATGGCAGAGGAGGCAAGACGTCTCGGCGCCGCAATGATCCATTATTCGACGGACTATGTGTTCGACGGCAACAAACCGGGGCCATATAGCGAGGATGACCCGACCAGTCCGGTCAATGTCTACGGCCGTACCAAGCTGGCCGGGGAGCAGGCGATTCAGGCAAGCGGCGTTCCTCATCTCGTTTTCCGTACCAGTTGGGTGTACGGTCTGCGTGGCAGGAACTTCCTGTTGACTGTGCAGCGTTTGGCCCAGGAGCGCGACGAGTTGCGCATTGTCAGTGATCAGTTCGGAGCGCCAACGTGGTGCCGCACGATCGCCGATACGACAGTTCACGTGATGGCGAGGCTGCAAGCGGGGAACAAGGGCCCCGGCATCGATCTGGATGCCTGGCGTGAAGCGTCCGGCCTTTATCACCTCGCGGCACAAGGCCGGACCAGTTGGCATGGTTTTGCCGCAGCGATTGTTGCGCAACTGTCGTCCGGCAGGAAACCGCGGGTGACGCCCATTGCAACCACGGACTATCCACTACCTGCGAAGAGACCGGCGAACTCCGTTCTTTCGTGCGCCCGGTTGACCGGAGCATTCTGCTGTCTGCCGGATTGGGACAAGGCGTTGCGGTTGTGTCTCAACTGAGCGTTGATGCGACCCGATTCGGGAAGACATGGTGAATATCACCAATTTCGCCGTCAAGCTCGCGAGCGCGGCGTTTCTGCCGCCGCTGAATCTGGTGCTGCTATGCGCCCTTGGTTTGGCGCTGCTGTCCAGATGGCCTCGCATAGGACGTACATTGGCCGGACTGGCGCTGGTGTTGCTGGTTGTGCTTTCCACCCAGGCAGGCGCACGCCTGCTGATGGAACCATTGGAGCAGCGGACGGTACCTGTCACGTCGCCGAAGACCGCCGATGCCGAAGCCATCATCGTGCTGGGCGGCGGAAGCATTGCCGATGCGCCCGAGTATGGCGGGAATAGCATTTCGAGCCTTGTCGCGCTTCCACGATTGCGTTATGCAGCACGACTGCAACGTGAAACGCAGTTGCCATTGCTTGTCACGGGCGGTGTGTTGTATGGCGACAGCGAGTCGGAAGCGGAAACGATGGCGCGGATGCTGCGCGACGATTTCGGTGTTTCCGTCAGGTGGATAGAGGGTACGTCGATCAACACCGAAGAGAACGCGCGTTTCTCGGCAAAGATTCTCCAGGCCGCAGGGGTTCGTCGTATCCTGCTGGTGACCGATGCCCTTCACATGCCGCGTTCACAAGCGATATTTGAAGCTGCAGGGTTTCAGGTCGTGCCCGCGCCGACGATGTTTCTTGCACGCGGCCCGCTGAAGCCGCTCGATTTTTTACCCAATGGCGAGGGGATGCGCCGTAGCCATTATGCAATGCATGAGTGGATAGGTATCGCCTGGTACAGGCTGCGCCAGGCCACCAACCCTTGACCGACGCCACTCCCGATGCCGGTCGGGGGCAACTGGCAGACAGGTAATGCCAAACGGACGATCGGGGCTCCTGTTTCCCCTGAAGGGCTGCTACCTGTTCACTTCACGCAAGTCAGCGACCGCAAGCCGCCCGAATTTCTCGCTCAGCAAATAGTTCACCAGGCGCCGCGCGCAGTCCTCGGGGCTAGCCAGCTCACCGTTGCGCTTCAGTGCTTCAAACCGGGCACGCTGCGGAAACCGTTCCAGCCTGGTACCGCGGATTTCGGCTTGCATGTCGGTGTCGATCACGCCGGGCGCGAGGCTGCAGATGCGCACGCCCGGCGACTGGTCCAGGGCGACACTGCGCGCATGGTGATCCATTGCCGCCTTGGTGGCGCAATACACACTCCAGCCGGCATAGGCGTTGCGGCCGGCGCCGCTTGAAATGTGCACGATGCGCCTGTCTTTCGCATGCGGGCTGGCAGTCGCCAGGGCGCTGGCCAGCATCATCGGGGCCGCGACGTTGAGGCCGACTGCATGCGTGATCGTGGCAATGTCTTGCGTTTCGATCGGACCGACCGGCTGGACGATGCCGGCGTTGTTGACGAGGACGACGGAATCGCTGCCGGCAAGGAAATCGCGCAGCTTGCCGCCGGCAAGCCAATGCGTGAGAGCATCGGAATCCGCAAGGTCGAGCTCGACCTGCTCAAGCGCGGGAAATCGTTGGTCGAGTTCGGTGTTCCTGTTGCGCGCGAGGCCGAGCACTGCAATGTCGCGCGAAAGGAGTTCTGCGGCGATCGCGGCGCCGAGGCCGCGCGATTGGCCGGTAAGGATGGCTTTCATCGTCTTGATCCGGGAAGAGGCTGATCGGAAAATCGGTCCTGAAATGGCAGATGGACTGATAGTGTAGCTGCGCGCGCCGGCCAATGCCGACGACAAAGCAAGGCCAGCCCGCAGGCTGGCCATTCATTTGTCTGGAAACAGGTTCCTGTTACCGGTTTGCGTCATCCTCCTCCGGCGGCAGGTCGGGCTTTTGCATGTCTTTCCGGTTGAGTCGGTGTGGACGATACGGATCTTCCATCGGCTCTCCTTCCGGCAGCACATGTTGGTCGCCGGACTGCTTGCGGCGTATTTCATCGCGACCGGTGGAATGGGTCTTGTCGCGGTTCGGATTGGTCGAAGGCATTATGGGTTCCTTTCGTTGGAGTGCATGTGGACACTGCGGCGTCTCCGTTGCCCCGCATGTCAGGCAGCGGCGGTGAGCGCCGGAATGGTTTAGAGGGCATGCCGCAGGGCGAGTTCGGCGGAATTTCCATTGCCTTTCACGCAAGGCGGCCGATTTGCCGGTGATCCGCAAGGCGGAAGGAATGGTGAGCGAAGGTACCAGGCAGAACCGATCCCCGGAAGCCGGTCCGATTCTCTTTCCAATCGTGAAGATGGCTGACATGGCTATTGATTTAATAAATTAAATCAATTTAATCTATAGACACTCCTGCTCGATACTCTCCTTGCGCACGGTTCAGCGGCAACAAGCCGATGACCGAGTTGATTAACCGACCGTAAAAGAGAGCCGAGAATGAGCAAGTTGACTACCGCAGCAGGCGCCCCCGTCGCCGATAATCAGAACTCCATGACTGCCGGTGAGCGTGACCTGCCGCAAAACTATCGCCAGATCAACGGTTATGGTTCGCATACCTTTTCGTTCGTCAACGCAGCTAATGAGCGCTTCTGGGTGAAGTGGACTAACGAAGAAGCGCTGGAGGTGATCGGTCGCGACCGGGAATCGGCGCAGAAGGACCTGTTCGCCAACATCGAGAAAGGCAACTTCCCCAAGTGGCGCTTGTTCTCCTACGGCGACGCACAGCGCTACCGGCTTGGCGTCAATCATCACCAGATTCTGGTGAACGCGCCGCGCTGTCCGTTTCATCACAGCTTCCATCGGGACGGCGCGATGTGCACCGATGGCAACCAGGGCGGCACGCTGAATTACGAGCCGAATCGTGCCGGCGAATTCGCACAGGATCGCAACGCCGCGGAACCGCCGCTGACGATCCAGGGGGCGGCCGACCGCTACGACTATCGCGTCGATGACGATTACTACAGCCAGGCGGGCGCCTTGTTCCGCTTGATGAACGCGTCGCAGCAACAGCAACTGTTCGACAACATCGCGGCATCGATCGCCGGCGTGCCGGAGGAGATCAAGCGCAGGCAGCTCGATCACTTCCACCGGGCGGATCCGGCATATGCCGCCGGTGTCGCAAAGGCGCTGGACTTTCCGCATGAGGCGCCCAATGCGATTCCTTGACCAGGTCATTGCAATCGCCAGCCGGTACGGGCATGTCTGGTAGGGGGAGGGGCGCGCCTTTCTCCGCTATTCGGACGTATCGACCAGATTGAGCGGAAACAGCTCGCTGCCGTCGTTCTCCAGCGGTATGTAGATGGTGAGCGTGGTGCCCTTGCCCGGCGCGCTGGTGATCAGGAACTCGCCGTTGAGCGCATGGATGCGTTCCTCGACGCCGACCAGGCCGAAGGAGTGCGATGATTTGCGGCTTTCCGGATAGATGCCGACACCGTTGTCGGTAATTTTCATCACCAGCCGCTCGTTTTCCTGGAACAGCTCGATGATGACATGCGTTGCCTTGGCATGGCGGATCACGTTGGTCAGCGATTCCTGCAGGATGCGGAACAGCGAGGTCGCGCGCGTATCATCGACGTCGAATTCGCGCGCGCCGAGGAACAGGTCGCAGGTGATGCCGGTGCGGCGGCGGAATTCCGCCACCTGCCATTCGATGGCGGCGGTCAGGCCGAGGTCGAGCACCGCGGGGCGCAGGTTGTTGATGATGGTGCGGATGGTCTTGACGGTGGCGTCGATGTGTTGCAATGCGCCGCGCACCTTCTCGTTCAGCTTCGGATGCGTGTTAGCGGTGCGCGCATCGAGCATCGAGACATCGATGCGCAGCGCCAGCAGGGTCTGTCCGAGCTCGTCGTGGATCTCGCGCGCGATGCGCTTGCGCTCCTCTTCCTTGACGCGGTCCTGGTGCGCAGTCAGTTCGCGCAGCAGGTCCTGTGAACGTTTGAGCGCCTCGACGGTCTGCTTGCGGTCGGTGATGTCCATCAGCGTGCCGCGCAGCAGCAGGTTGTGCTCGTCGTGGCCGAGGCGGGCGATCGTCTGCACCCAGCGCATGGAACCGTCGATTTGTGCGATACGGTGTTCGATGGTGAATTCTTCGCCGGTGGTGATCGAATGGTCCAGGCCTTCGCGTACCTGCTTGCGATCGGCTGCATCGATGCGGCGCAGGAAGTCGTCAAACACGGGTTCTTGTGTCAACTTCTCCATGCCGAAGATGCGGTAGGTTTCTTCCGACCAGCTCATCTTTCCCGAGATCGGCTCCAGCGTCCAGCTGCCGAGGCGCGCCATGTGCTGCGCTTCCGCCAGACTGGCTTCGCTGTTGCGCAGGTCGCGGGTCATCTCGCGCGCCAGTTCGACCGCGCGCCCCCGTGCTGTCATCATTGAATAGTAGATGCTGAACAGGAGCGTCGATCCGGCGATGCCGCTGACCAGCACCAGCCAGGGAAGATAAAGGTCGAATCCGCTGACCATTGCTGAGCGATCGGCGGAAAACTCGGCCTCCCAGACCCGAGGGCCGATCGTCATCGAGATCCGCTTTACCAGGTGGTCGGGCGTTGCCGGCGCAGGGCTCTTCTCATCGCCGCCAGCGATAGCGGCGCTGTCGAACAGCAGGTTCTCCGATTCCAAGGATTCGGAATCCTTCAGGCCGTCGTTACGCCCGGTGTCATACAGCCTGATCCGCATGTAGCTCAGCACGTTTTTTTCAACAGCGCCCAGCATGAGTTTTTGCACATCAAATCCGGCTCCTACGGATCCATAGTAGGCTGCTCGCCTTTGTTCTACGGTTTTGGTCGGCATGCCCCGCCGATACAGCGGTATGCGCATGGCGAGACCGATATGGCGATTGGGTCCGGAAATGCGAATCAGTCTTCCCGAGGAAAAAAGCTGCCCACTGTCACGCGCTACGGCGAGTATTTGTGTACCTTGATGGAGCGAAGTCAAGTCAAATCCGAATCGCCCTGAATTGATACTTGGTTCAAGGTAAGTCAGAACGTGGTATTCGGGTCGCGTACCCGGTGGCTGGATGGCGAAGGCGGGATAGCCTTTGGGAGTCAGGCTTGTATCGCGTTGTACGGATGCAATGAAGGCATCTTTTTCGTAAGGAAGCACCTGCCGTGCAAAGTTCAGGCTGCTTATTCCCGGATAGCTGCGGTCGAGCGTTAAGCCCGTGACGTAGGCGTGAAATTGTTCGCGCGACACGGTATCCGAAGTATGGAACAAGGCGGCGACACCGTGTAGCACATCGATATACGAACGAATGCGGGTCTGAATCGCGAGCTGCGCATTCTTGACGTGATACTCGAACTGCGTACGCGTTTTTTCCTCAGTCATCCGGGCTACTATCAGATGCAGGACAAATGAGGCTGTCACCCCTAGCCACCAGGGCAGCGAGGTGAGCAATGACCGCAAGAATCGTCTAGAAATATGCATTAGTCTGCCAGTACCGGATTGTTCACCTGCACAAAGAGGTTGGGAAAGACGCGCCGGCACCTGAATTACCGTTCCGCTGTAATGCGTCGGAACACCGAAACCGGAAGTGTATAACGTTTTAGTTCAGAAACTGTTCGCACTTTTTTCGAGGTTGCTTACAGGAAAATAACTGACAGGAAATTTGATATGCATCAATTGTGTTACAAAATTGCAAGCCCATACGCGTGCTAGAGTGAATTCGTCGAAGGAAGTGACCGTCAGGAAACGTTTTTCCAAGCGATTTCGCGACGCCCTTCGCATGGGTTTCCTCTCAATATCATGGAAAGGTGGAAGAAAAATGATGCATGTTTCCCAAAACAAAACACCGGAACAAATGATTGAAGCGATCTTCGCGCTGGATCTTGATCCGATCAAGCTCAAGGTGATGGACAAGGAGGACGGCTATGGCTGGACGCGCGCCGAGGCGGATCATCATGAACTTGAGTACAGGCGTTTCCTGGCTTTGACTGCAAAGTATCCGGAGGAGCTTATTACCCTGAACAAGAGCGTCGACAAATTCTGGCATGCCCATATACTGGACACGATGAAGTACGCAGAAGACTGCGCCAATATATTTGGCTATTTCCTGCACCATTTTCCTTACTTCGGCATGCGTGATGCCGAGGATGCCGAAAATCTCAAGCAAGCCGGTCTCCAGACCAGGAGACTGTACGAACAGGAGTTTGGTGGTGTTACGGAATCGCCAGACGCGCAGGCTTACTGCATGAAGGCGAACGTCAGCGACCATGCCAAGGCTGACGACGCTTATTGCATGAAAGCGATTGAAGCCAGTGCATACTGCATGAAAGCGGTGGCACCGAAGGGTGAGGCATCTGTGGACGGTGCCAAGGCTGACGACGCTTATTGCATGAGAGCGATTGAAGCCAGCGCCTATTGCATGAAAGCGGTGGCGCCGAAGGGTGAGGCATCTGTGGACGGTGCCAAGGCTGATGACGCTTATTGCATGAGAGCGATTGAAGCCAGCGCCTACTGCATGAAAGCGGTGGCGCCGAAGGGTGAGGCATCTGTGGACGGTGCCAAGGCTGATGACGCTTATTGCATGAGAGCGATTGAAGCCAGCGCCTACTGCATGAAAGCGGCGCTGTCGAAAGGCGAGACATTTGCTTATGGCGACAAGACCGATGATGCTTATTGCATGAAGGCAGCTCGCAACGACAGCATTGTCATGGGCAAGGGGCGCCCGAAGCTCGAATCCGCAGCGGCCTGACACACCGCCGAAAGCGTCCGGTAGTGCAGGCCGCAGTGCCTGCACTGTTTGGCGCAGGAGGGCCGTAGAAGCGTGTCCAGCTAAATCAACCTGCCAGTCGCTGTTATAAAAACTTTTCTCGTGCGAGCGGTCAACTGCCCGTACTCTCAGGCTGGGCGCGTCCAATAACCCGGCTGCGCATACACCGCCTTCAGCATATCAATGAAAAACCGTATCCTGGCCGGCAGGTGCCGCTGCTGCGGATAGACGGCCATGATGTCGTAGTTGTCGAGTGCGTATTCGTCGAGCACCGTGATTAGTTCCCCGGACGCGAGTTCCGACTGGATCTCCCAGGTCGAGCGCCATGCCAGACCGAGGCTCTCGCAGGCCCAGCGATGCAGCAGTTCACCGTCGTTGCAGTCGAGGCTGCCGTTGACCTTGATCGTCACCGGTTTGCCGTGCTGCTGGAAATACCAGCCGCGCTGTTGCCCGCCTTGCAGGTTGAACGCCAGGCAGTTGTGCTGTTCCAGGTCTTCCAGCGTACGCGGAATGCCGTTGCGCTCGAGGTATTCCGGCGTCGCGCAGACCACGCGCTTGTTGCTGGCGAGTTTTACCGCGACGAAATTGGGATCGATCGCGCCGCCGATGCGGATTGACAGGTCATAGCCTTCGCGCACCAGGTCGACCACGCGGTCGGTCAGGTTGAAGGAAATCTGTACATCGGGATTGGCGGCGATGAAGGCCGGCGCGTGTGGCGCGACATGTTTGCGGCCGTAGGCGGCCGGCGCCGAGACGACCAGATGGCCGGTGGCTTTGTGGCGGCCTTCGGAAATGATTCTTTCCGCGTGATCCAGTTCATCCAGCAGCTTGCGGCAATGGTCGAGGAAGACCGTGCCTTCCTCGGTGAGCGTCAGGTGACGCGTGCTGCGATGCATGAGCTTGACCCCCAGGCGCTTTTCCAGCGCATCGATGCGGCGGCCCAGCATCACCGGCGTGATGTGCTGTTCGAGTGCGGCGCGCGCGAGGCTGCCTTTCTCGACGACGGCGACGAAGGCTTCGATTTGCTTGAATTTGTCCATGGATGTCAGGGGGGCAGAGGAACGGTTCGAGAGCAGAGCTTGGAGCAATTCTCGGTAGAGCTCCTCCCCCCTACGCTGGGCACCTTTACTTCGCCCCGCCCTCAACCCACTTCGCAATCAATGCCCGTTCATCATCCGTCATCTTCGTCATGTTCGCCAGTGGCATCGCCTTCTGCAGCACGACTTGCTGATAAATCAGTTGCGCATGCGACTTGATCGATTCCGGCTGGTCGAGCAGGATGCCCTTGGCGGCGGTCGGCATCAGCGTCGGTTGCGCCGAGTGGCACTGCACGCAACGCGCCTGCAGAACCTGCTGCACTTGCGCCAGGCTGACGTCTTGCGCAACAGCCGCGGTTTTCGCCGCAGGTGCCGGGGCGATCCACGCGATGATGCCGATCAGCAGCGCGATCGCGACGCCGGGATAGGCGAGGTTAACCTTGCCCTTGTGACGCAGGATGAAGAACTGGCGGATCAGCACGCCGGCCACCATGATCAGCACCAGCACCAGCCAGTTATGCGAGTGGCTGTAGGTCATGCTGTAGTGGTTCGACAGCATCGCGAACAGCACCGGCAGCGTGAAGTAGGTGTTGTGCACGCTGCGCTGCTTGCCGCGCTGGCCGTGGATCGGATCGACCGGCTGGCCGGCCTTCATCGCGGCAACCACCTTGCGCTGGCCGGGAATGATCCAGAAGAACACGTTGGCGCTCATGATGGTCGCGATCATCGCGCCGATGATCAGGTACGCGGCACGGCCGGAGAACAGGTGGCAGGCAGTCCATGCCGCGGCGACCACGTATGCCACCACCAGCACCGCCAGCACGCGCTCGTTCTTTTGCAGCGCGCGGCACAGCAGGTCGTACACCAGCCAGCCGACCACGAGGAACGCTAGCGCCAGGATCACGGCGACGGCCGGGGTCAGGTTGGCGACGTTGGGGTCGATCAGGAACACCTTGGGATTGAACAGGTAGAGCACCGAGAACAGGGCAAATCCCGACAGCCAGGTGCTGTACGACTCCCAGTAGAACCAGTGCAGGTCGTTCGGCAGCGCGGGCGGCGCGCCCAGGTACTTTTGCGGGTTATAGAATCCGCCGCCATGCACCGCCCACAGTTCGCCGCCGACGCCTTTCTTTTTCAGTTCGGCGTCCTGCGGTGCTTGCAGGCTGTTATCCAGCCAGACGAAATAAAAGGACGAGCCGATCCACGCGATCGCAACGATTACATGCAACCAGCGCAGCAGCAGGTTGGCCCAGTCCAGAAAATACGCTTCCATTGAATCTCTCCTCGTTGTCTTGTCGGTACGGGCGCTTAGCTGCCGCGGTAGGTGGAATAGCTCCAGGGGCTGGCCACCAGCGGCACGTGATAGTGCTGCGAGGCGTCGGCGACGCCGAAGCGCAGCGTCACCACATCGAGGAAGTTCGGTGCCGGCAGCGCAAGGCCTTGCGCGGCGAAATAGGCGCCGATATGGAAATCGAGTTCATAGACGCCCGCCTGGAAAGCATCGCCTTCCAGCAAGGGGCCGTCGCAGCGGCCGTCTTGGTTCGTCATTTTTGATAACAAAAAATTTCTATTATTGTCGACAATTTTGTAAAGATCGATCTTGATTCCTTGGCCGGGCTTACCGTGGGCGGTATCCAGCACATGTGTCGTTAAACGGCTCATTGCAGCTCCAAAACAAGTAGGGAATAGGCTGAAGCACAGGAATGGCTTCAGTGCCGAGCATGACGTGCCGCCGTCCGGAGACTGCATCTGCCCGAAAGATTGAACAAAGTGAATAACAAATTGTTGACAATCCTAGCTTCACTTGGCATCCTCGTCAACATTCAAGGAATACGAAATCGCTGATAGGCATCATTAATGCCGGAAATCTTCGGACCGATTTCTTCAACCGGACAGGATCAATCATGAACGCACGCCCCAGGTTAGTGACCGCTTCCTCCGCCGCTATCGAGCAAAAACTGGCGCCCGAGGAGCGCATGTACTTCGAAATCTATGACGCCATCATGGAGCATCGCCTGCCGGCCGGCACCAAGCTGACGGAACAGGCGCTGGGTGAAATCTACGACATGGCGCGGCACAACGTGCGCAAGGTGCTGGTCAAGCTCGCCGCGGACGGCCTGGTGGACCTGGAGCCCAACCGCGGCGCGTTCATTGCGAGTCCGACCGAACAGGAGGCGTGCGACATGTTCGAGCTGCGCCAGAGCCTGGAGCGGCTGGCGATGGAAAAGGTCGCGCATAAGGCGACGCCGGCCGACTTCGACAAGCTGCGGCAAATGATCGCACGCGAACGTGACGCCTATATGCAGGGCAACCGCCCGTTGTGGATCAGGCTGTCTGCCGACTTCCATATCGAACTGGCCCGGCTCAGCGGCAACGTGCTGCTGGTTGACATGCTGCGCCGGCTGGTGTCGCGCACCACGCTGCTCATTTCCACCACCGAGACGTCCGGCCAGCAGCCTTGCTCTTTCGACGAGCACCTCGCGGTAGTCGATGCGCTGCAAAGGAAGGACGAGCCCGGCGCGCTCAGGGAAATGGCGCACCACCTCGACCAGTGCGCATGCCGCATGCTGCGGCGTCCCGAGAAACGATTCGACCTGCGTTCGGCATTGGGCAAGCCGGACGCGTAGCAGTTCTGATACGAACACAAACTTCCCGCGGCAGCGAATAACCCACATCCTTGTCTACCATGCAAACACCCAACGCTTACCCACGCGACCTGGTCGGCTACGGCCGCCAGGTTCCCCATGCACGCTGGCCGAACCAGGCGCGCGTTGCTGTCCAATTCGTGTTGAACTATGAGGAGGGTGGCGAGAATTGCGTGCTGCATGGCGACAAGGCATCCGAGCAGTTTCTGTCCGAGATCATCGGCGCCGCCGCGTTCGAGGCACGTCACATGTCGATGGAGTCGATCTACGAATACGGTTCGCGCGCCGGCGTCTGGCGCATCCTGCGCGAATTCGAACAGCGCAAGCTGCCGCTGACCGTGTTCGGCGTGGCGATGGCGCTGCAGCGTCATCCCGACCTGACGCAGGCCTTCGCCGATCTCGGCCATGAAATCGCCTGCCATGGCTGGCGCTGGATCCACTACCAGCACATGGACGAGGCGACCGAGCGCGAGCACATGCGCACCGCGATCGAGATCCAGCGCGAACTGACCGGCAGCGCGCCGCTCGGCTGGTACACCGGCCGCGATTCGCCCAATACGCGCAAGCTGGTGGTCGAGCAGGGCGGTTTCACCTACGACTCCGATTACTACGGCGACGACCTGCCGTTCTGGACCGAGGTCGCGGTATCCGACGGCAGCGTCAAGCCGCACCTGGTGGTGCCGTACACGCTGGACACCAACGACATGCGATTCGCCACGCCGCAAGGCTTCAACAGCGGTGAACAGTTCTTCCAGTACCTGAAGGACAGCTTCGACGTACTGTATGCGGAAGGCGATCCTCAAGGACTGAACCAGCCGAAGATGCTGTCGATCGGCATGCATTGCCGGCTGCTCGGCAGGCCGGGGCGCTTCCGCGCGCTGCAGCGCTTCCTCGACCATGTGCAATCGCATGAGAAGGTGTGGATCTGCCGCCGCATCGACATCGCCAACCATTGGATAGCCACCCACCCCTACCAGGAAAAGAAATGAGCAAGCAGTTTTCCCTCGACGCCCTGAACACGATGACGCAGGACGAATTCACCGCCGCGCTTGGCGCGATCTTCGAACATTCTCCGTGGGTTGCGCAGCGCGCCGCCGCGTGCCGTCCTTTCAACAGCGTGCAGCAGTTGCATGCGGCGATGGCCGATGCGGTACGCAATGCGCAGGAAGAAGAACGCCTGCAACTGATTCGCGCCCACCCGGAACTCGCCGGCAAGGCGGCGGTGCGCGGCGAGTTGACGGAGGAATCGACGCGCGAACAGAAGGGCGCCGGACTCGACCAGTGCAGCGCGGACGAATTCGCACACCTGCAGCAGCTCAACCGTGACTACAACGACAAGTTCGGCTTTCCGTTCGTGATCGCGGTGAAGGGGCACAACCGGCAAAGCATCCTGGAGAACTTTTCGCGGCGGCTTGCGAACGACCGCGATACGGAAGCGAAGGAATGCATCGAGCAGATCATCCGGATCGGCGGCTTCCGGCTGGCCGATGCGGTGAGCTGATTGCGCAGGAGTGTGTAGGGAGGGTCCCACCCGCCATCACCGTACGCCATCGGAGCGGCGGGTGGGACCCGCCCTACAAAACTGATGGCATGTGCGGCATTGAAAGGCGCCGCCGGCCTAGCACAAAAAAGGCGGGCCGCCTGGGCCCGCCGACAAGGTACTGCAGGGAGGTAATCAGACGAACGCGCCGATCTTCTTTTCCACGGCGGCGCGGACCGAGCCGCTGGTGACGAAGGAGTGTGCGACTTCGATGTCCTTGTGGAACCAGCGGTCGCCGTCGAGGCAGGCCGGGATCTGCCTGCGCACTTCGTCATAGGCTGCCTGCGTGCCTTGGCCGAGCACGAATTCGGGCAGCAGCGATTCCGTCATCGTCAGGGCCTGCGCTGCCAGCAGCATCTCGACACCGATGATGTACTGGGTGTTGGCAACCACCGTCGCGGCCTTGCGCGCGCACCAAGTGGAGTTCGAGATGTGGTCTTCGCTATTGCCCTTGGACGGGATGCTGTCGACGCTGCCCGGCATGCACAGCGTGCGGTTTTCCATCACCAGCGAACTCATCGAGCATTGCACCACCGGATAGCCGGTGTTGACCCCGCGCACGCCGCTCATCAGATTGCGCGGCAAGCCCCACGACAGCGTCGGGTCGATCAGGCGCGCGATGCGGCGTTCGCAGATGCTGCCGAGGTCGGTGACTGCCATCGCCAGCAGGTCCATTGCCTGTGCCAGGTACTGGCCGTGGAAATTGCCGCCCGAGATGATCTCGAAGCCGCCGCCGTCCTTGGAGAAGATCAGCGGATTGTCGGTCGCGGAATTGATTTCGTTCTTGACGATGGTATCGATGTAGTCGAGCGCGTCGAACACTGGGCCATATACCTGCGGTGCGCAGCGCAGCGAGTACACGTCCTGGATGCGCGGCGTGTATTCGATGTCGGTGCGGCGCAGTTCGTCCGGGAACTGCACGGCGCGCGCCGCGTGCGTGGTGCGGGTCGAGCCCTTGAGCAGATTGCGGATGATGGCGGCGGTCTTGATCTGGCCGGCGTGCGGACGCGCTTGGTGGATGCGGTCGTCGAAACCGGCCATCTCGGCGCGCATCGCTTCCAGCGTCAGGCCGAGCGACAGGCAGGCATCCGACAGCAGGTTGCGCGCATCATGTGCGGCCAGTACCGCGACCGCGAGCGAGACCGTGCAGCCGTTGATCAGCGCCGACGCGTCCTTGGCCTTGAGGTCGAACTTGACTGGGCCGATCTTTGCCTCGGTGATCGCCTGCGGCGCATTCATGCGCTTGCCCTTGTACATCACTTCCGCCTCGTCGAAACCGGCGATGGCGGCCGCCAGATAGGCCAGCGGCGCGAGATCGCCGGACGCGCCGACCGACCCCTTCTGCGGCATGATCGGATGGATGCCGGCGTTGATGAAATCGATCAGGCGGTCGAGCACTTCGACGCGCGGCGCCGAGTAGTTGCTGGCGAAGGCATTGGCACGCAGCAGCATGGTGGCGCGGCTGACTTCTTCCGGGAACGGCTCGCCCATGCCGGCCGCGTGGGCCTTGATCAACTGCGTCTGGAACAGCTCGATATGCTCGACCTTGATGCGGGTGTCCTTCAGCAGGCCGACGCCGGTGTTGAAGCTGTACATCATCGGCGCTTCGTCGTGCATCCAGGTCGATTCGATGTAGTCGCGGCTTTGTTTGAGCGCATCGCGCGAGGATGGTGCGAGGCCGACTTTCACGTTCGGATCGCGGGCGATGGCGATAACTTGTTCCGCGGTGAGGGTGAAGCCGTCGATGAGGGTTTTAGTCATGGTCGTTCCAGTCGGTATCTGATTAAAGGTATGCCGATTCATCGCTACACGGTCCCCTCCCCCTGTAAGGGGGAGGGTTAGGGAGGGGGTGGGAGGGTTGAGCCATCGACTGCGATGATTCGACCTCACCAGCCTGCGCGGCCCGCCCCATCCCAACCTTCCCCCTAGGAGGGGGAAGGAGCCGTCCGGTGCGGCATTAAGGTTTCACTGCAAAATTCTCCACAAAGCGGCTGAACACGTTTGCCGCGATTTCCGCATCTTCCGCCGTCATCGTTTCGTCCGGATGATGGCTGATTCCGCCATTGCCGCAGCGGACGAACAGCATTGCGACATCGGTCAGCGCCGCGATCGCCATCGCGTCATGGCCCGCGCCGGAGGGCAGGTGGCGCACCGGCAATCCGAAGCTCGCGATGGCGTCCTGCAACTGCGACTGCAGCCATCCGGCGCACGGCACGCTCTTCGCCTCGTGTGTCGGGTTGATGTCGAGCGTGACTTTGCGCCGCGCGGCAATCGCCTTCATGGCGTCGAGTACGTCATTGACGGCGGCAATGCGCACCTCGTCGCTCTCGGCGCGGATGTCGATCGTGAATACCGCCTTGCCGGGAACGACGTTGGCAGCGCCGTTCGGCACGTCGAGCTGGCCGACGGTGCCTACCAGCCCGGGGATACCGGAGCAGCGCTTTTCGATATAAAGACCGATTTCGGCAGCGGTCATCGCCGCGTCGCGGCGCAGGTGCATCGGCACGGTGCCTGCATGGCCGGCGAGACCGGTTGCGGTAACCAGGAAGCGCGATGCGCCGGAAATGGCGGTGACCACGCCGACCGGCAGGTTTTCATCGAGCAGCAGCGGGCCTTGCTCGATATGGACTTCGACGAAGGCGAGCACATCGGACGGCTTGTGCGCTGCACCGCCCAGCGTATCGGGATCGAAGCCTGCTGCCGTCATCACCTCGCGCATGGTCTGGCCGCGATCGTCGCGCTTGTCCAGCACCGTCATGTCGAAGGTGCCGGCAATCGCACGGCTGCCGAGCAGGGTAGCCTTGAAGCGCACGCCTTCCTCTTCGGCGAAGCCGATGACCTCGATCGCAAACGGAAAGCGCCGGCCTTGGCGGTGCCACTCGCCGATGCAGGCGATCGGCAGCAGGATGCCGAGGTTGCCGTCGTATTTGCCGGCATCGCGCACTGTGTCGAAATGCGAGCCGGTCAGGAGCGCGGGCGCATCAGGTTCTGCACCTTCATAGCGGCCGATCACGTTGCCGGCGGCGTCGCGCCGCACCTGCATCCCGGCCTCCGTCATCCATTGCGCAAGCTGCGCGGCGGCGCCGTGATGGGCGTCGGTCAGGTAGGTGCGGGTCAGCAAGCCGGCGGCTTCGCTGTGGCAGGCCAGTTCATCGGCCCGGCGCATGATGTGCAATCCCTTGTCTGTTGCAGTCATTGGGTCTCCTTGCGATGAGGGAAGTATATTATCGTATTCAAAAATTGTATACAAAAAATTCGAGCAAGGTTTGTATTTTGCTATGGTCCGCTGCTATAGTGCGTATCGATTGCGGCGCATGATCCCTTTCCGGCCCGCGATAATTTTCTTGTCTGAATTTTATGAAAAAAACGACTGAAGACGAAAGCGCCGCCTCGCGCAGCGCGAACTGGATCGCGGACGACATCGCCGCTGCCATTGCCGCACGCAAGCTGCCGCCGGGCACCAAGCTGCGTGAAGAAGCCCTGTCACGTGTCTATGACGTCAGTCGCACCAAAATCCGCGCTGCCTTACTGAGTCTGTCCAAGGACAAACTGATTGACATTGTGCCGGACAAGGGCGCGTTCGTCAGCCAGCCGACCGAAACCGAAGCGCGCGAGATCTTCGCCGCGCGGCGCATCATCGAAGCAGCCCTTGCGCGTGAATTCATCGCCAAGGCCAAGCCGGCGGATTACAAGATGCTGGAGCGGCATCTGAAGGACGAGCGCAATGCCGTTTCCGGGCGCGACTCGAAAGTGCGCTCGCAACTGCTCGGGGATTTTCATGTGTTGCTGGCGCAGGTTGTGGGGAACAAGGTGCTGACGGAGATTCTGCAGGAGCTGGTGGCGCGGAGTTCGTTGATCACGATGCTGTATCAGTCGGATATGGATGCGGTTTGTTCTTCGGATGAGCATGCGGAGTTTCTGGATGCGGCGAAGGCGGGGAAGGTGGAGAGTGCGGTCAAGTTGATTGTCGATCATCTTGAGCATGTAGAGGGGGCGTTGCGGTTTGATGCTTTGGAGGAGGGGAAGAAGGATTTGGTGGCAGCGTTGTTAGCTTGATGGTTGTTGTTGTTGTTGTTGT
>CBIHRJ010000041.1:0-52306 GCA_966212445.1 uncultured Noviherbaspirillum sp.
CCCGCTTTGGGTTTACGTAATTTTTGAAATCAACAACTTTTTTGCGTAAGTCCTACTAATATGTATATAGTGCAATCTCTTCCCTGAGCCACAACTTGAATACGCCAAAGCTGGCCATATCGCTCTTTGCCTTAGGATAGCAAAGGTAGAATCCACGCGCACTTTCGGCGGTTTGATTGAAAGGTGCCACGACTTTGCCCGATTCTAAGCTTTGGTCTAGCAGGCAGCGTGTAACGACCGCGACGCCGATACCTGCGCTCACCGCTTCAATCAAAATGGTCACATAGTCGAACTCCTGTGCGAGTTTTGGCACGACATCGGTAACGCCCACTTCTTTGAGCCAAATTGTCCAGCTATTGGGTATGTTCCTGTGATACAGCAGGGGCTGGCTCAACAAATCCCTAGGCGTTTTGATTTTTCCTTCTTTTATTAACGATGGACTGCAGATTGGGATCATGGCCCGTCCGATCATATATTCGCAACAAATCGAGGGGGCATTTAGCATGCCCGCACTGATCGTGGCATCCGGTGTATCGCCAGTAAAATCCTGGCCTTCATACTTGTAATGCACAAAATTCAATGCGATGTCGGGATGCTTGGATTCGAAGTTCTTGAGTCTTGGAAGCAGCCAATTGCTGAAAAAAGAAGGCGCAACAGCGAGCGACAATTCCCGTGTTTTTGATGATGACTGCAACTGGTTGGATGCCAGTTCAATTGTATCGAGCGCAGGCCCTATCACACCTAGAAAATTTCGCCCGGCTTCCGTTAATTCCACGCGGCGATTCCCGCGTACAAGTAACGGTTTTCCGAAATGTTCTTCCAGCCGGCTGATAGCGCGGCTGATTGCGCTTTGCGTTACACATAACTCGTTGGCAGCATGCGTGAGACTACCCGAACGCGCCACTGCGGCGAGAGCATGCAATTCTGTTAACGGTGGGGAACGTAGCCGCATTGTGCGTGATGATCATAGCCCGTTGAAAACAAATCATTTTCTATTGGCAAAAATGCCGTCAATAATTTAATCGTTATCAGCAAATATTGCCACCGTAAGATTATAGAGCGAAACAGAGGCCTGAATGCAACAGATCGAAACCCAAAGCTACATATTGATTCAACCTAAAAAAACAGTACCGCTCGTAATGGATTCGCCGCACAGCGGCACGCATTATCCGGCCGATTTCAACTATACATGCTCGTTGGCGAGTTTGCGTTTTGTGGAAGATACCTATGTAGATACGCTGTGGTCGGTCGGTCCCTGCTTGGGCGTGACGCTATTAGCGGCCAAAGCGCCTCGCGCCTATATCGACTGTAATCGCGGCCTCGAGGATCTCGATCCAACCATGGTGGAGGGGGGGTGGACAGCCCCGGTGCGGGACTCCCCACGTAAAGGGATGGGAAATGGACTGATATGGAGCAATGTGCACCGGGATCTCCTCATCTATTCCGGAAAATTGACGCAGCAAGCAGTGCGGAGCCGTATCGATAATTACTATTTGCCTTACCACAGCGCCCTGTCCCAAATGATCGACGGGGTGTGCCTAAAGCATAAGACTGTATGGCACCTGAACCTGCATTCGATGCCGGCCAATGTGTATGAGCGTCTCGGTGTGCGCTCCAACAAGCCTGCGGCCGATTTTGTTCTGGGAGACCGCGACGGCACAAGTTGCTCACCAGAGTTCACGGAGCTTGTCAAAGAATTGCTACGCAAATTGGGATATAGCGTCAGCATCAATGATCCCTACAAAGGCGCGGAAATCGTGGCCCTGCATGGACAGCCGGTACGCAACCGCCACAGTCTGCAAATTGAGATCCGGCGTGATCTATATATGGATGAGCAATCGCGCGAGCCGAATGAAAGATTCGAGATGCTGCGTGCCGATCTTGCGCTGGTAACGAAAGACCTTGTCGAGTATGTAGTCAGCCGCACGTCCTGATTGGCGCTTGCAGGCAAGCCCGCGAGCCTGTTATCCACTCTAATCTTATACAGAGGATCGTCATGTCCGAACTGCGTACCTTTTCCGCCTGTGCAGTCCTTGTTGGAACGATGATGGCGTTTCCCGCTTGGGGGCAGGAAATCAGGATTGGATTGGCTGCGGAGCCATCGTCGGCAGATCCTCATTATCAATTGTTGACGCCGAACGAACAGCTCAGAAAGCATGTCTTCGAATCCATGACAGGCTATGACAACGAGGGTCGGGTTAAGCCAGTTCTAGCTCTGTCATGGAAGCCGCTGACTTCAACAAAATGGGAATTCAAGCTGCGCGAAGGTGTCAGGTTCAGCAATGGCACCCCGTTTACCGCTCAGGACGTAATTTATAGCCTGTGCCGCGTATCTTCGGTGGTCAACCCTCCCTCTCCCTTCTCGAGCTACACCCGCCGGATCGTCACCGCCACTGCAACGGATCCCTACACTTTGGTTCTGGAAACATCAGGAGTTCATCCACTGCTGCTAGAAGATATGGCGAAGATCGGCATCATTTCCGCGAAGCTCAATGGTGGGGAAAAGACAAGTTTCGACAGGGGCGGATGCCGGGGCGACGGATGGCCCGAGACCAAGGATTTCAATAGCGGTAAGCTGGCTGTAGGCACCGGTCCTTATCGCTTGAGTGAATTTGTGCCGGGAGCTCCCATCGTCCTCAGCCGTAATGAGCAATATTGGGGCGTCAAACCGTATTGGGCGAAAGCGACTTTTCAATATTTTCCATCTGACAACAGACGCGTAGCGGCATTGCTCGGCGGCGAAGTTGACATGATCGAATCGCCGCCTACGCAAGATGTGATTCAGATCCTAGCCGATTCGCGCTTCACGATCGCCCGGTATCGCAGTACGCGCGTCATCTATCTGCAGTTTGACGTCGGCAGCACGCAAAATCCGGCCGTTAAAGGCGAAAACAGAAATCCGTTCAAGGACAAGCGTGTGCGAGAGGCAGTCAGCCGGGCGATCGATCGCTTCAGCATTTCGCACAAGGTCATGGGCGGATTTTCCCAGCCTGCGTGGCAGTTGTTATACAACGGTCAGGATTACAAAATTGCAGGTTGGCACGATCGGGACAAGGCGAAGCAGTTGTTGGCGCAAGCCGGCTACCCAAATGGTTTTGAGTTGACCCTCTCAGGCACCAACGACCGCTATGTCAACGACGAAAAAGTTCTTCAATCAATTGGGCAAATGCTCAGCGCTGTCGGTATCAAGACCAATGTGCGTGCAATGACATCAAAGGAGTTTTTTGCAACCAGAAAAACGCTTGGCGTCTGGATGGGCGGATATCTGGCAGCCACCGGCGAAATGTCGGCGCCATTGCGGGCATTGATTGCCACCCCAAACAAAGACAAAGGATTCGGCACCATTAATTTCTCCGGATACAGTAACCCAGCGCTGGATACTGTGCTCGGGCAGGCGATGGAAACATTGGAGAAGCCCAAACGCCGTCGATTGCTACAACAAGCCAGTGACTTGGGTATCCAGGATTTCGGCATTGTCCCAATCCACTACGAGATCAGTTTGTGGGCAATGAAGAAAGGCATTGATTATGAAGGCCGCTGGGACCAGGAGAGCAGCGTGCCGGAAATTCACGCTCGGAAATGACGCAGTATGCTTGTTGGTAAAGAGCGAATGAAATCAAATCATTTTTCATTTCCAACGGGACAAATAATAATGTGGGCAGTTCGCGCAGCTTGCCAGTGCAAATGATTCAAGCAACGTTACCGCGACGTTTCTTGGTGAATGAGCCACGTTTTTATGCTAAAGGCAAAAACGTCTAGGTTTGATTGATCGGCTCTCTGCATTGCTAGCGCTGGCCCGCGGTCTACTCAACCATCAAATCTTTTTAATAAGGGGGAGCACCATGTCTCGACGTAACGTTGTAACTGTTCTCACCGCCACTGCTGCCATGCTTGTTGGCGCGCCGGCCATGTCTCAGGAGCTCAAGATAGGGCTCGCTGCGGAGCCTAGTTCGATCGATCCGCACTATCATGTCTTCACGCCCAACTTGCAACTCACAGAGGAAATCTTCGAGACGCTGACTACCTTCGACGACTCGCGGAATATCAAGCCGTTGTTGGCGGAGTCATGGAAGAACGTGAATCCAAAGACCTGGGAATTTAAGTTGCGCAAAGGCGTCAAGTTCAGCGATGGCACCCCGTTTACCGCCCAGGACGTAATTTACAGCTTGTGCCGCATACCCAAGGTTCCCAACAGCCCGTCTCCTTTTACGATTGCGACACGCTCCATTGTTGGTGCCACTGCTAAAGATGAGAGCACCTTGCTCATCGAAACCTCTGATGTATATCCTTTGCTGCCTAATGATCTGTCGAAGGTCGGCATTATTTCGGCTAAATTGAATAATGGTGAGAGCGTCAAGTTCAATAAAGATGGTTGCGAAGCGTCAGCTTGGCCTGCCACCAAGGATTTCAATAGCGGCAAACTGGCTATCGGCACGGGGCCCTATAAGCTTGGTGAATTTGTGCCCGGTAACCGGATAGTGTTAAATCGTAATGACCAATACTGGGGAAATAAGCCGGCATGGAGTAGCGTGTTACTTCGTCCGATTAAATCTCAGGGGCCACGTGTCGCGGCCTTGCTGTCCGGCGATGTTGATTTGATTGAATCGCCTCCCGCACAAGATGTGCCGCGCTTGCAGAGTGATCCTCGTCTCGCCATACACAGCGCCCGTAGCGCGCGCATAATCTTTCTGGGATTGGACAGCGTGAGCGCCGTCAATACTGCTGTAAGTGGCGAAACCAAAAATCCCTTCAAAGATAAGAGGGTAAGAGAGGCTGTGAGCCACGCCATCGACCGTGCTGCGATCGCGAGCAAGATAATGGGCGGTTTTGCAGTCCCGGCGTTCCAGCTCATGTACGGTGCAGCTGACACCAAAGCGAGCAGTTTGTACAACCCTACTCTAGCTAAGGAGCTGCTCGCCCAGGCTGGTTATCCGAATGGATTTGAATTGACCTTGTCCGGTCCAAACGGTCGTTATACCAACGACGTACAGGTCGCGCAAGCAATCGCCCAGATGCTGACTGCGGTTGGCATCAAAACGAACGTCAATGTAATGACGCCGAATGTCTATTTTCCCAGGCAGGCTAAAGGCGAATTCGGATTTCGGATTTCCGGCTGGGTAGCTACCACCGGAGAGATGTCTTATCCCTTGCGGTCGTTGGTTGCCACGAAGAGCAAGGAAAAGGGTTACGGCACTGCGAACCACAACAAGTACTCGAATCCTGCTGTGGATGCCTTATTAGACCAGGCATTGGAAACAATAGACCACATCAAGCGGCGAGAGCTGCTGCAAAAAGCCAGCGACCTAGCAATGGAGGATGTAGGTGTCATTCCTCTTCATTATGAAGTCAAGTTGTGGGCGATGAAAAAGGAAGTCAACTACAAAGGCCGCTGGGACGAGCGGACCAACGTGTCGGAAATTACACCATCCAAATGATTCGTCGGCACATATAAAAATTAGCATCGGGGTCATGTGACCCCGATGCGGGGGACTAGCATGCTTTCTTATTTAATAAACCGTTTCATACAGAGTTCGGTTGTCCTGTTTGCAATGGCTGTTATTGTTTTTTTAGGCGTGTACGCGATCGGCGATCCGGCTGAAATTTTGATCAGCCCGGAAGCCAGTCAAATCGAACGCGAGCAGATCAAGCATCAAATGGGGCTGGATTTGCCGCTTTACCAGCAGTTAGGGAGATTCCTGGAGAATGCCGTGCACGGAGATCTGGGTAATTCCTTTGTGCATGGCAAGCCGGCGCTCGAACTAATCCTGGAACGCCTGCCCGCAACGCTCGAGCTTGTAGTCTTGGCAATGCTATTTGCTGTTCTGATCGGCGTTCCCTTGGGCGTATGGGCCGGACTCAAACCCAATACGATTGGGTCACGTCTCGTCATGTCGGGATCGATTTTCGGATTCAGTCTGCCCAACTTTTGGGTAGGCATGCTGCTAGTAATGTTTTTCTCTGTATATATGGGCTGGCTTCCTTCTGGTGGCCGGGGGTTGACGGTCAAGCCGTTTGGCGATGCAACCTGGAGCTTTTTAACAAAAGACGGCTTTCTACACATGCTGTTGCCGGCAATGAACCTGGCAATTTACAAGCTGTCGCTTATTACCCGTCTAGCAAGAGCTGGTACACGCGAAGTAGTTATGCAGGATTACATCAAGTTTTCACGCGCTACCGGATTGCCGCAGCACCGCATTATTGGCGTATATGTGCTGAAGAACATCATGATCCCGATCGTGACAGTCATCGGTCTGGAGTTCGGGTCGGCGATGGCATTCGCAGTGGTCACCGAAACAGTGTTTTCTTGGCCAGGCATAGGAAAGCTGCTGCTCGACAGCATTCTGCAACTCGACCGACCAGTGGTGGTGGCCTATCTGATGTTCACGGTCTTTCTCTTTGTATGCATTAATTTTTCAATCGATATTCTCTACGCCGCGCTTGATCCGCGCATCAAAATTACGGAGAAAAGAGCATGAGCGTCCTACGTATTTCTCCGGGTGTACGCCGTTTCGCCGGTGACTTCGCCAATAATAAATTGGCTTTGATTGGCTTGCTGGTATTAGTTGCGCTTATTCTTTCAGCTGTGTTCGCGCCGTGGATTGCCGTGCAAAATCCTTATGATCTCACGCAACTCAGCATCATGAACGGCAAGCTTGAGCCAGGCACGTTGCATCCCAACGGAAGCTATCGATTTGTGTTGGGAACCGATGATCAGGGACGCGATTTGTTTAGCGCAATCATCTATGGACTTCGGATCAGCCTGGGAGTTGGGCTCATCGCTACTACGTTGGCCTTGATTATCGGGTCTACCTTGGGACTAACGGCTGGTTATTTTGGCGGTTGGGTCGACGGGCTGATCATGCGTATCGTCGACTTTCAACTGTCATTTCCGGCAATTCTGATCGCGTTGATTCTTCTCTCCATTCTGGGCGGTGGTATTGACAAAGTCATCATCGCGTTGGTTGCAGTGCAGTGGGCTTACTACGCCCGCACCATCCGCAGTGCCGCGCTTTCGGAAAGAACCAAGGAATATGTGGAGGCGGCAATGTGTCTTGATCTGTCCCATCAACGCATCGTATTCCGGCATTTGCTGCCCAATTGCCTTCCACCGTTGATTGTCGTGGCGGCCATCAATGTCGGTCATGCCATTGCGCTCGAAGCGACGCTTTCCTTTCTGGGGGTAGGTGTGCCGGTAACAGAGCCCTCGCTCGGCATGCTGATCGCCAACGGATATCAATATATGATATCGGGCATTTATTGGATCAGCTTCTATCCCGGTTTAGTGCTTCTGATTACCATTGTCTCGATCAACCTGGTTGGTGATCAGTTGCGTGATGTTCTTAATCCACGCTTGAAGCGATAGGAAAGTCGTATGTCCGTCACCCCCCCAACACTTGAAGTCCGCAACTTGGCGACACACTTCGATACGCGCGCCGGAAAGCTGAAAGCGGTTGATGATGTCAGTTTCGCCGTTAGCCGTGGAGAAGTACTCGGCCTGGTTGGCGAGTCCGGCTCAGGCAAGACGGTTACCGGCTTTTCCATTCTCGGTCTGGTCGACGAGCCGGGCAGGATTGCAGGCGGTCAAATTCTTTTCAATGGCGAAGATTTAGTCAAAGCGTCACCTGAACGCCTGCGACAGCTACGCGGCGCAAAGATCTCGATGATTTTTCAAGATCCGATGATGACGCTCAACCCGGTGTTGCGTATCGACACGCAGATGGTGGATGCGGTTCTTTCACATGAAAATGTGAGTCGCGACGTAGCGCTCGACCGTGCCAGGGAAGCACTTGTCAGCGTCGGCATCGCCTCGCCGGATGAACGCCTGTTTGCATATCCGCATCAATTTTCCGGTGGTATGCGACAGCGGGTGGTCATTGCTATGGCGCTGATTAATCGACCCGAACTCATCATCGCCGATGAACCGACTACGGCGCTTGACGTGAACGTGCAGGCTCAAATCCTATACCAGGTACAGCAACTCATTCAGCAAACCGGTACCGCGCTCATTTGGATCACGCACGATTTATCGGTGGTCGCTGGGCTAGCTGATAAATTGTGTGTCATGTATGCGGGAAAAATTGTGGAAAGCGGGAGTGTAGAGGAAATTCTGAACGCCCCTCAGCATCCGTACACACATGGGTTGATTGCGTCTGTCCCTGGCAATAACAAGCGCGGAGAGCGTTTAACACAAATTCCTGGAATGACGCCTTCCTTGCTATCTCTGCCGACAGGTTGCGCTTTTCGCTCCAGGTGTGTGCGTGCGACCTCCGTTTGCGAGACCTACCCCCACCTTCTTCCTTCCCCTAGTGGACAACATATTCGCTGCTTTCATCCGATGGGAGAGAAACAATGAGCCCCTTGCTAGAAATCGAGCACGTCAGCAAGAATTTTGTCAAAGAACCTGATACGGTTCAAAAATTATTAAACACCGTCGGTGCGCGATATCCGTCACAAGTGGTCCACGCAGTCGATGACGTGAGCCTGGCAATCCAACCTGGCGAAGTACTCGGTTTGGTCGGTGAGTCAGGATGTGGTAAATCAACCTTGGGTCGCATCATTGCCGGCATTTTCCCAGCCACGACTGGACAGTTGCATTATCACGGCCAGCAGCGCAGCGAAATGTCCGCTGCTCAGCGCAAAAAAATGAATCTGGAAATCCAGATGATATTCCAGAACCCGATGGCTTCGCTTAACCCTCGTATGAAGGTAAAGGATATCGTCGGAGAAGCGCCGATGGTGCACGAATTGATTAAGGCGTCCGAGCTTGACAACTATGTCGCGCATCTGCTGGAACAGGTCGGGCTCGACCCCAGTTATAGCAACCGCTATCCGCATCAATTTTCTGGCGGGCAGAGGCAACGCATTGGCATTGCACGCGCCCTTGCAGTGCAGCCGAAAGTCATCGTGTGCGACGAATCGGTCGCAGCACTGGATGTGTCCATCCAGGCGCAGGTACTGAATTTATTCATGGATCTGCGCGAAAAGCTTGGATTGACCTACCTCTTCATCAGCCATGATCTGGGCGTGGTTGGTCATCTTTCCGACCGGGTCGCTATCATGTATCTCGGGCGCATCGTGGAAATTGGCAACACAGATTCCATCTATGCTCAACCCTTGCATCCCTATACCCAAGGACTGTTGGCGGCGAAACCGAAGATGGTAGCCAAGCGGCTTCAATATATGCCAATCACGGGTGAAATACCCTCGCCGCTGAATCCGCCGTCCGGATGCCATTTTCATCCTCGCTGCTCGCATGCCATGGCGCGCTGCAGGGTGGAATCACCTCCATTGCGGCAACTTGACACGGACCGCTGGGTGGCGTGTCATCTGGAGATGTAATAAATGTTGTTGGAGGCGCTGCATTGCAGCTAAGGGGCCGCCCAGAAATAAGTTGCAAAATTTTGCTGGCCCTAATCGGCGCGCTGCTGCGTTGTGCATCGCTTGCAGTACTCGCAGAGGATAAGGACATTGACCGGATCATTGTTAATCTCAATTCGTCTCCTGTCGGAGATGCGACTGGCATCTTCAATAGGCGTTAGCCGACAAACAATAAACTCTACTGCCGTGAGATTCGAGGCTTCCAGCTTATGTCTCCATTAGAAGTCGTTCGTCAGTTTGTTGAGCGAGTGCGCTCGGGTCGGGAACCTGCAGCAGCATCACAGTTAATGGCCCCTAAAGTTCTGGCGCACCAAGTGGTTTCCGGCCAGTCGACTGTTATTGAGCGCGGCCCCCAAAACTATACCGAGCATATCGAAGAGTTTTTGGCCGCATATGGCCCTTATGAATTTGCTATAGAAGAACTGCTATCACAAGGTGACAAAGTTTATGTGCGGTGGCGTCAGTCTGGTCGTCACATCGGCACTATCCTCGGCTATGCTCCAACCGGTAAGCCTCTTGTCAGTGTGGGAAGTGCCGTCTACCGTGTTAACGATGGACAAATCGTGGAATATTGGATTCAACAAGAGAACTATGGCTTGGAAAAACAGCTTCGCAAAAACGCGGCTACCAGGTGATATCGGCTACCATGCCGAAACAAACCGCTAACCATTCGTATATGGACTCCCCCAAAAGTACAAGAAAATGACCGATGGTTCTGGCTTGAGGGAATAGCCTGCAGTCGACTATCCGGCATCCGAAGTGGGCTCGTTGGTGGCCCGCATGAAGGAACTCGAAGACGAGAACCGGCGCTTGAAGAAAATGTATGCCGAAGAGCGGCTCAAGGCCGAGATCGTTGCGGAGGCATTCACAAAAAAATGGTAGCGCCATCTCAGCGGCGGGAGATGGCGCAGTGGGCCGTTGCAGAGCGGTCAGCCACGATCGGGTTGGCGTGCCGGGCGTTCGGCATTAGCCAAACCTGTTACCTGTATCAGGCCAAGTTGAATGAAGAGAACAACACTATCGCCGATTGGCTGGTACGGTTGACCAACATTCAGCGCAACTGGGGCTTCGGACTGTGCTTTCTGTTTTTGCGCAAGGTAAAGGGCTTCAAGTGGAACCACAAGCAGGTCTACAGGATTTACCGTGAACTTGAGCTGAACTTGCGGATCAAGCCTCGCCAGCGGCTGGTGCGCGAGAAGCCACTGCCGTTGGCCGTGCCGACTAGGATCAACCAGATTTGGTCGATGGACTTCATGCACGGCCAGCTCGCCGATGGGCGCAGCATTCGATTGTTCAATGTGATTGACGACTACAACCGCGAAGGACTGGCGATAGACATCGACTTCTCGCTGCCGTCCGAACGGGTAATCCGTTCGCTGGAGCGGATCATCCAACGTCGTGGCAAGCCCGAGGTTATCCGTTGCGACAACGCCCCCGAGTACATTAATCGGTACCAGTCAAGATAGTTGTCGCATAAGTCTGATGCTGCCATTCGCGACTCCGACGGCAATGGCGGGTTTAGCCAGACATGGCCAGGCGCTTCCCATTGTCGAACGTGGCGTTTCCAGCGCAGCGGGTGCTGTTGACGCGCCTGGCGATAGACTTCACGCCAGAGCGCAATGCACCTGGTCGACATCGCGAATTCTTGGCAACCCAACGAACATTTGCTTCAGAAATCCTTTCGCCTAATGCCTCGATTACTGTATCGCGGCGAATTTCAACAGCCTGTTAGAAACTCTTGCAAAAATCTTCCACCAGGTTAACCAGTTCCTCTAGTGTTTCCAATTTCGCCTCCTGTCGTGCCAATGACAAACAAGCCTACAAATGGTGTAACTCGCTCCACGTAAACCACGTAGCAATTGGAATTTCTTTCTGATTGCAATTCGCGGAGATTCGCACCTGACCTTAATGATTTCCGATGAACTATTACACGATGTAATCGCCTTATGACAAATTTTCAGTTGTCATGAATTACTCATGTGCCGATACTTTGCGTTGCTTTTTTAGATTTCTCTTAAGGGCACATCAATTCAATGGGAGCTAAATAAATGAAGATTAAAATGATCGTTGCAGGTGTCGGTGCCTTGATGGCATGTGGTGCTCAGGCGCAAACCAGTGTAACGGCTTACGGCATTATCGATGCCGGCATTGTGTCGCAAACCGACAGGGCAGCCGTTGGACACAAGATCGGTATTGATAGCGGCAACCAGTCCGGCTCGCGCCTTGGCTTCAAGGGAACGGAAGACCTCGGCGGCGGTCTTTCCGCACGCTTCGTTATCGAAAATGGCTTCGCTGCCGATACCGGTGAAGCCACTCAAGATGGACTGTTGTTTGGCCGTCAGGCACGTGTTGGCCTTGCCGGTGGCTTTGGCGCTGTTGACCTCGGCCGTCAGAATACCGTGACGTTCAATGCGAACATCGCGATTGATCCGTTCCACGCCGGCACTGGCGGCGCAAGCACCAATATGTTTGCCGCCAATGGCTTCCGGATGGACAACTCGATCAAGTACACGGCGCCGAAGATGGGCGGTTTTTCCGGTGAAGTGATGTACGGCTTCGGCGAAGTTGCGGGCAACAACTCGGCCAACCGCCAGATCGGCCTGGGCGTCGGTTATCGCAATGGCCCGATCGTCGTTGCCTTCGCACACAACAACGGTAACAACGCCACCGACACGAACACCACGAAGAACACGTTCCTGGGCACGGTTTACAACTTCGGTTCGTTCAAGCTACATGGTGCATACGGCGTCAACAAGAACGATACGACGCTCGACACGCGCGACATGCTGCTCGCTGTGACATTCCCGTTCGGCGCCAACAAGATCATGGCGTCGTACATCCGCAAGGACGACAAGCAGAACGCGAATTCCGACGCAACGCAGATTTCGGTGGCTTACACGTATGACATGTCCAAGCGCACCAATCTGTATGCAGTCTACTCACGTGTCGACAACGACAGCCTGGTCAAGTATAAGGCTGCCGCTGCGGGCCTGGACAGCAGCATTGTGCAATTGGGCGTGCGTCATCGTTTCTAAGCATCGCCTTATTGGGACTGAGCAGTTCAGGAATCCCTCGGGACGCTCAGTCTGATTTTTTCATTGATGTCTCCACCCTTTCCTCCAAGGGATACGGGTTTGGCCCGCTCGATGAGCGGGCTTTTTTATTCGCGCTGTCAAACACACGCAGTTGAAGATGAAAGCTTTTCGCGTCCCTTGGAAGGTGAAGTGCCAGGTATCTCTCGGGCTGGTAGTCGAGACGGGCCTGGGCGAGAAGACGTTCTTTTGCGGTTTGCGGATTGTTCATGCGTTCTCCAGAATGCAAGGGTGAGAATACCCGACGCCAGAGTTCTCTCGCCCCGTTCAGTTGAGAAGCCTATTTTCCTGCCTGGCCTCCACCGTCTCGTCCATTCCATCAAGCAGCTCGCCCAAGGCTTGAAGGAACTGCATGACGCCAACGAGAAAAATGCCGTGCCGGGCGCCGATGTTTTGCCACAGGTCGGAGAACTGTTCCACTTCGTGAGCGATCTCGACAAGTGCGCTGGCGGCGACCGACAAGCCGACGAACATTCTCACCGGCGAACTGGTGACAAATCGGACCAGTGCATTGCGCTGGGGCATGATTTCAGGCGAATCCGGATATGCCGGATTGCTCGGGGCGCTATCGAACTCGGGGGCTGATGTGTTTTTCATTGGTGTTGGCTCCCAGTCCGGGATTGGACTCGTCCGCGCATATTGCCAAGCCCTTGCGAAACGAAAACCGGCGGCGCCCGAGAAACCGCCGGTGCGGGCCTCGGCGCCGCGGCTGCGAGATCGCGCGCAGAAGCCGGAAATAAAGACGACAAAAGCATGTTCGGCACGAAGCTCATTTGCCGGCCGCACCACGATCGCCGAAAACCACATTGACCTGCCGTACGCGCGCAGCGGCTGACCCTCGCCTGCCACCATGATGACGCGGCGGCGCCAAGTCTCCGCAAAAGCTGGGCGGTAACCGGACACCTGGCTGTCTGGCGAACCTCAAGTTCGCTATGATTTTGACAGGCGCCGGACGCCGGCAAGAAGATCGGGATCATCATCAAGAGAGAAACGGTATGAACGCCAATATGCTTCTCGCGGCACTGGCCGCATGTTCTTTTTTGCACGCTGCACACGCGGACCAGGTGAAAGTCGGCCTTGTCGCCGGTATTACCGGCCCTACTGCACAGAGCGCAGCGGATGTGCTCAAGGTGACGAGCGGGTACCTGGAGATGGTCAATGCCCAGGGCGGCGTCAACGGCAACCAGCTCACGCTGGTAACGCGCGACGACCAGTATGACCCGACAAAGACTGCGGCGCTGGTTGAAGACGTGCTGATCAAGGACCAGCCCGTCGCTCTCGTCAACGGCATCGGGACATCGAACACGGTGGCGTTGATCTAGAAGGGTGTGCTGAAAAAGTACAAAGTGCCTCTGGTCGGCGTATTCAGTGGTTCGGATGCGATCCGGGCGCCGGGTTCCGAAAACATCTTCCATACGCGCGCGTCCTACAACGACGAGATCATGAAGATTGCCCGCCTGCTTTCCACGCTCGGTCTGCACCGCGTCGCTGTGCTTTACCAGGATGACGGTTTCGGTGCGGCGATCATGAAGAGCGTTGCGAAGGCATCGGACGAGTTCAAGTTCGATGTGGTCGCCAAGGTGGCCTACAAGCCCGGCGAGAAGGATTTCCATGCGCAAGCCGGGCAGATCATCGCGGCAAACTCGCAGGCTGGTGCGCACCCGACGCCGGAGCAGGTTCTCCAGAGCCTGACCTCGATGCGAAATTACCGGCTGGCCGGATTTCCGATCGATTTCAGCGAGACGAACCGAAAAGGCTCGTCTTACATGGACATTGCGGTAATCGGGCGGAATGCGCGGCTGTTGTATTAGAGCGCTTTGCTGACCGGCGTAGGGACATCTGTCTCGAAGCGCGTAGTGGCTTTGCGTTTTCAGATTGCTCCTGGCGCGCCGCTATCGATAACGAAGCTGTACACGTCCCACAATGTCAAACGCCTCCAACACCTTCCCCGAGTTGGCCGATACCGAGGGGGCGCGGAATGCTGCACATGAAACACGCGAGGATTTCAGTCACCAGGCATAACTGACCGTGCAGATGCCGGTCCCCACGATGAAAGATGCCTCCACGGTCACGCGTCCGCATCTGCTTCGGCGTGGAATACAGCGATTTCGCTCCACATCACTGCTGGATTGGAGTACATCGGGAAATGTCCGCATGCCGGGATTTCTGCCAAGCGTACCCCGTTGGCCTGGATATGCGTCAGATAGGACAGTGACCGGTTCTGCTCTCCATACATGAACATCTTCGGACATGGCAGGCCAAGGAACCTGGTCATCAGATCACCGCCATCAGACAACGCGACCATGGACTCGAAGATGCCTCGTACGGCTCCAACGCGAACTTTGTGACGCAGGCTCGCGGCATACAAGGCGCTCGCATATGCCGGCGCATGGCGGGTTCGCTCGATGAATTCATCAAAGAATCGCTCCGGATTCTTTTCCGGATAATCGATGATCTGGCGGCTGAGGAAGCAATCTTCGGGAGCGATGTTTCCCTCGATGTTGACGAAGCTCAGCACACGCTGCGGGCGTTGATAGGCAAGCATGAGTGCGGTCAGTCCGCCCATGGAGTGGCCGACAAGGTGAAACCGGCCGATGCCCGCGTGATCGAGAACCGCGAGCGCGGTTTGCACCAAAAATGGAATGGAGATCCGAGTGAAATCAGAGCATTGCGTCTCGCCGCATCCCGGCGCATCGTAGGCGAGGAAAGGACGTCCGGCGAAGGCTGCGTGCCGGACAATGTCGGCATAGTCTTCCTTGGTTGAGCCGAACCCATGCAGGAATACTATGGGCGCCAGCGCACCGCTCCGCCGAATAGCCGCAATGCTTACGTCAACGCCGGCCACGTTAAGCGGAAACTGCACTCTTTCGAATTCCTTCTGAGACATTTACCTTACTCCTCACTCAAGCTCTCACAAAACCGCTTGATTGCAGCACAAGCCTGGCGCAATGAATCATTGTCCAATGCATAAGCAATGCGAATGAACGGGCCCAGTCCAAATGCGCTGCCGTGCACGACCGCCACGCCGGCTTCGTCCAGCAGGGCATTGGCGATATCCTCATCAGTTGTGAGGACTGCTCCCTCCGGCGTGGTGCGGCCCAGCAGGGATTCACAAGACGCAAACGCGTAGAACGCGCCGCCCGGCGTCGCGCAAGCGAGCCCGGGCGTGTCATTCAGCATATGTACGACCATGTCTCGCCGTGCTTCAAAGACGGCCCTCGACTCCCGGATGAAATCCTGCGGTCCGTTCAGTGCTGCCAGGGCGGCGTGCTGGGCGATCGAACAAGCCCCTGACGTTTGCTGGCCCTGGAGCTTTTCCATTGCCGCGAGCAGCCAGCGGGGGCCCGTGCCATAACCGATGCGCCAGCCCGTCATTGCATACGCCTTCGAGACGCCGTTCATTGTCAGGATACGCTCACGAAGGCGCGGTTCGACCTGTGCCAGGGTGAAGAAACGGGCGCCATCGAAGATCAGGTGTTCGTAAATGTCATCCGACAGCACCAGAACCTGCGGATGATTGAGCAGCACCTCTGCCAGCGCCGCAAGTTCTTCGAACGTATAGACCGCGCCCGTCGGATTGGAGGGCGAATTCAGGATCAGCCAACGTGTCCTGTGTCCGATTGCCTGCGACAAGGCATCCGGAGTAAGTTTGAATCCGCTTTCACTGCCGCAAGGGACGATGACGGATGTGGCGCCGCATAACTGCACCATCTCTGGATAGCTGACCCAGTACGGAGCCGGAATGATGACTTCATCATCGGCATTCAAGGTTGCTGCCAACGCGTTGTAGATGACTTGCTTGCCGCCACTGCAAACGATCATGTCTTCCCAGCTTGCATCGAGCCCGTTTTCCCTGGAAAACTTTGCAGCGACGGCCTCGCGCAACGATCGCATCCCTGCAACCTGCGTGTAGCGGGTATGGCCGGCCTGAATAGCGGCGATAGCAGCGTCCCGCACATGGGCCGGCGTATCGAAGTCCGGCTCGCCGGCGCTGAGGGAAATGATCTTTGCTCCTGCCGCCCGGCGTGAAGCCACACGGTCCATCATGCGATAGGTGGCCGAGGGCTGGGCCTGGGCAAGATGGATATTCAAAGTCTTGAGAGTGTTCATGCTCGCCCCTCCAGTCTGAAAGGCCCAACAGGTCCAGCGTGGTCGCTCCCTCGGATAGCCGTTTCATCATGCCGGCTTCCTTGCCGGCCCTGGCTTCCGCTGCAAGAAGCGTGCGCTCTACCTCCGCCGCCGGGATGATGATCACGCCATCGTCGTCAGCCACCACCAGATCACCCGCCACGACGGGGACGCCCCCGAACAGCATCGGTTTTCCCACCGAGGGACTGCTGGCCTTGATCGTGCCACGCACAGACACACCTCTCGTGAACACCGGGAACCGGCGGCGGGTCATCGCCGCCACATCTCGAACGCCCCCATCGATCTTTGGCTCTTCCTTGTCATAGCCGAAGAAAAAAATTTCAGAAAGGCCGCGCAGCGGCTGGGGATGTCCCAACCGCCCTTGACCGAACAAATCCAGGTCCTGGAACAATCCCTCAAGGTGAAGCTGTTCGAGCGTTCGCGGCGCGGCGCACAACTTACCCCGGCCGGGGCAGCGATCCTTCCCGCTGTGAGAAAACTCGCCGATCAGTTGCAGCGTCTTGAATTCGTGGTGCGGGAGGCAGCTTCCGGCCAGTCGGGCGTATTGACGATCGGTGCCATTACCTCGGCGATGCTCGATGTCCTTCCTGGCATCATTGCGCGGCTCAAGGCCGACTATCCGCAACTCACCGTGTCGGTGAAAGAGATTGACAGCGTCGAGGCCGTCCCCGCTTTGATCGCCGGAGACATCGATCTGGCCTTTGCACGTCTGGAAGGGGACCTGGGCGAGACGATTAAAGCCTTGCCCATCGTCCAGGAGCGGCTGGCCGTGGCGCTCCCCCGCACGCATCCTTTCGCTGAAAAAGCGCGTGTCAGGCTTGCGTCACTTGCCGAAGAGGATTTCGTGATGTTCTCGCGGAGCGTCAGTCCGGTCTACTTCGATCATCTGATCGCATCATGCCAGGCCTGCGGGTTCTCGCCGCGCGTCGTGCATGAGGTCAGTTCCGTGGCTTCGCAGATAGCGTTCGTCGGCTGCGGCCAAGGCATCGCGCTGGTACCCTCCACACTGAAGAAACTTGCCCCGGAAAGCGTGGCTTTCCGGCCGCTGCAAGAGAAGATGCATGTAGTCACGACGGCCATGGCATGGAATGCAACAAGAACCAATCCGATTGTAGATGGTGTCGTTGCGCACATTCGAACAGGAAGGTTTCTGTCCAAGGCAAACGGTTAAGGCGCAACGGATCACCCTGCCAAGTACGGCGAGATTTTCTTCATGGCGTTTTCCACGTACGCCTCCTTTTCGCCGACGGGGGCGACGTAATGCAGCGCCGACGCGGCAGCTTCAATGCCTTCCGTACGTGCGATGATCCAGGCCGCGATGTAAGGCGAAGCCAGGCAGCCGCCCGCAGTCGCGACGTTGCCATGGGCGTAGAACGGCTGGTTCAGAACCTCCACGCCCGCTTCCTGCACCCAGGGTTTCGTGGTCAGGTCCGTGCACGCCGGGACGCTGCCGAGCAAACCCAGCTTGGCCAAGACCAGGGTGCCGGAGCACTGTGCGGCGATCAGCTGACGTGACGGATCGAGTGCCAGGCGTGCCATCAGTCCAGCGTCGGCGACGACCTGGCGGGTCTGGATCCCGCTGCCGACGATGACTGCGTCGGCTGTACGCGCGTCCTCCAGCAGCGACTGGGCACGAACGGTTACGCCATTCAACGAGGTGACCTCTTGTTGCGGGCAGCACAAGCTCACTTGCCAGTCGGGCTTCTTGATGCGGTTCAAGATGCCCAGGGCGATGAGCGAGTCGAGTTCGTTGAAACCGTCGAAGGTGAGGATAGCGATGTGCATGGCATTTCCGGGCATGGTGCCTGGCCTGGTTGAGATGCCAGGTATCCTAAGAGTAAAAGCCATTACAATCAAAAAATTGTCCTTAGTACATTGCGCAATGACCAAAGCCCGATATCTGCCGCTGGTCGAAGAGTTGGCGGCACAGATCCGCACCGGCCGTCTGCCGCCCGGCACTCGCCTGCCCACACACCGCCGGCTTGCGGAGCGCCACGGCATCGCGTTGGTCACGGCTACACGTGTGTATGCCGAACTCGAATCGATGGGGCTGATCAGCGGCGAAGTGGGTCGCGGTACTTTCGTGCGCGAGATCGCCCTGCCGCGTGGCCTGAGCATCGACCAGCAGGCCGTGGCGGCCGGTTTCGTGGATCTGAACTTCAACTACCCGTCGCTACCCGGACAAGCCAAGCTGTTAAGCCGCGCCTTGCGGCAGCTCGCGGCCGGGGGCGACCTTGAAGCTCTGCTGCGCTATGCCCCGCACGGCGGCCGCCCCCATGAGCGTGCTTGCGTCGCGCGGCACCTCTTGTCCCGGGGGCTGGCTGTCGATCCAGCCAGTGTGCTTATCGTCGACGGCGCGCAGCATGGCTTGGCGGTGACGGCGACGGCGCTGCTCCGGCCGGGCGACGTGGTCGCGGTCGACGCACTAACCTATCCCGGATTCAAGGTTCTTGCCGAAATGCTTCATCTGGAACTGGCACCGATTCCAGCGGCGGGAGAAGGGGGAAAAGGAGGACAAGAACCAGACCTGGACGCGCTGGAGCGGCTGTGCTTGCGCCGCCGCGTTCATGCGATCTACGTCATGCCGACTCTCCACAATCCGCTCGGCTGGGTGAGCAGCGCAAGCTGGCGGCGCCGTCTGGCGGCCATCGTACGCCGGCATGGTCTGATCGCCATCGAGGACGCGGCCTACGCCTTCCTGGAAAAAGATCCACCAGTACCGCTGGCCGCACTTGCACCGGAAGCGACGATCTACGTCTCGGGATTGTCGAAGAGCGTGGCAACCGGCCTGCGGTTCGGCTTTGTCGCCGCCCCGGCCACTTGGGTGCCGAAGCTCGAGCGGGCAATCCGTGCCACGACCTGGAGCACGCCGGGAATCGTTACGACCCTTGCCTGCGCCTGGCTCGACGACGGCACGGTGAACCGCCTCGAAGCCGAGAAGCGGCGCGATGCGGCAGCGCGGCAGGCCATCGCGAGGGAGGCGTTGGCCGGGCTGACGCTGATCGGCCATCCGGCGTCATACTTCGTCTGGCTCTCCCTGCCACTGGAGGTCCGGGCCGACCGTGTTGCAGCTGCGCTGCTGGACGAAGGTATCTCTGTGTCGACGGCAGAACCCTTTGCGACGTCGAAACAGGTGCCGCACGCGATCCGTCTGGCGCTCGGTTCCATCGGCCTTGACCGGCTGCGTACGACCCTGCAGGTCGTCAAACGACTGGTCGAGGAACAGACGTACTGATACGCCGGGGGCCTTTTCGTGACAGCGCCCCCGCTACAACAACGGCTGCACCTTCGCCTGCACCTGCATGCGGCGACCCGCGCCTACCCCGACCGCGAGCGCCGCCAGATCGACCACGACAAAAAACACCGCAGCCGCATTCCAGCCTCCGGTCAGGTCGCGCAGCAGGCCGACGATGAAGGGACCGCAAGCCGCCATGCTGTAACCGACCAACTGCGCCATGCCGGACAGCGACACCACGACTTGCGCACTGGGCGAGCGCAGCACGACCAGCATGGTGGCCACGCTGAAACTGCCGCCCTGCCCCAGTCCGAGCACCAGCGCCCACATCCAGATCTGGCCGACCGGCGCAAACATGCATCCCATCAGTCCAGCCAGGGTCATCGACATCATGGCGGCCACGGCCGCACGCTGATCCTTGCCGCGTGTCGCAAGCCATGGGCCGGACAAGGCGCTTACGAATTGTGCGGTAATCGATGCGGACAGAACCGCGCCCGCATTCAATGGCGTAAAACCACGGTCGATCAGGATGGTCGGCAGCCAGCCGAATACGCAATACGCGAGCATCGATTGCAGCCCCATATGCAAGGCTACCTGCCAGGCGAGCAGGCTGGACCACAGGCCGCTGACATGCGTGCGGGTCCGCGTGCCATGTGCTTTCTGCTGCGGACCGAACACGCGCCATGCCAGCGCGGCCAGCAAGGCCGGCAACGACCAGAACGCGAGCGCAACCCGCCAGTCGCCGCCGGCCAGTTGCTGGAGCGGCACGGCGACACCGGCCGCGAGCGCGGCGCCGAGGCAGAGCGCCATCGTGTAGAGGCCGGTCATGAAGCCGATGTGGTCCGAAAAATCGCGTTTGAGAATGCCGGGCAGCAGCACCATCACGACGCCGATGCTGGAGCCGGCCAGGAAGGTGCCGGCGAACAGGCCGGGCAAACCGAAGAAGGCACGCAGCGTTATGCCGACCGCCAGCAGCAGCAAGCCGAGCACGATCGCGCGTTCGGCGGACAGGCGTCGCGCCAGCAAGGGGCCGAGCGGCGCAATCAGGCCGAAGCACAGCACCGGCAAGGTGGTCAGGCCGCCGGCGCCGGCTGCGGACAGGCCGGTGGCGGCGCGGATGGAGACCAGCAGCGGCGACACGCCCGAGAGCGCCGGGCGCAGGTTGACGGCCACGAGGACCAGGCTGAGGGCGAGAAGGATAGTGGAGCGGCGCTGTGCTGCTATGGACTGGGCAGATGAAGTCATCCGCATATTGTCACGTACATCCGGGAAACGCGCACAGGCTGACGGTAGGGGAGCAAAAGAGCGAATGCGCAGGATCGGTGATGACGCCTATGCTACAAAAATTCCGCTGACAGTTCCGCTGCCATCTCGAACGCCTGTGAGGGATCTCGCACGCCGGCGCAACCATTCCGGGTAGAGATCCCTCACGTTCGTTCGAGATGACAGGATTTTTTGCGAGCGCTTTGTGCGACGGCCACCAGCCGGTTCAACTGCTCCTCATTCCATATGAAGTTGCAAAAAATGTATTTTTAAGCAAAACTCCACAGATGTGTCGATAAGACAAGTTTTTACTGGGAGTCAACGCATCAATTGCCGGTTGCTGCAAATAACACAGGGAGGATTGTTTGATGCATAGGAAAAGTCTGATTGTTGCCGCCACGGCGCTTCTTGGCTTGGCGGGTTGTGCGAGCGGCCCGACGATATCGGAAATTCGTCCGCAGGTGCAAAGCGTCACCTATGTCCAGAACGGACGGGAACCGCTCGACATGTCCTTCGGGGTGGTGGACGCGAACAGCTTCTGGGCAGCCCATGGCTCCGATGTCGGCATACAAACCGGCGGCTGGATGTGGCATGTGATCGGCGCCGCGGCCGATTCCGAACAGCGGCAGCGGGCACCGACGAATGCCGAGATCATGGCCCATTTGTACAATCATCACCCGATGGCGGACCGGGCGGTGAAAGCGGTCATGCCGGAGATCGCCCATGCATGGGGATTCACCTACGATCCGAACAGGCTGCAGGTCATCGATCCCCCGAGCAAACCGGTAGAAGACAAGGACGGCTACCTGCTTACCCTGAAACCGGCCACCGATCTGGTTCTGGTTGCCTGGGTCAACAGCCTGTCGCTGACCGAACAGGTCACGATGGGCGCGGCACTTGCAGCCGGCTTCACGCTGGGGATGAGTACGAAGAACGTGACCGCCGAGAGCTATCTCTGGATGCGCGCCTACCAACGGCAATCGGACGGCCGCTACAAGCGTGTATGGACCAATGGCTGCGGCGTGACGAACATGAAAATGGGGGTCAGCTATCCGTTCCCGGAACTGGTGCAGTCGAAGGAAAAGGCGAAGACGCTGTGGGACGACGCGACGCCGCGGATCATCCAGAACTGCAAGGAAATGCTGCGGCTACAGGCAAAACAGAGCTGAGTTTTACCTGAAGAACGAGGACGAACGTAACCGCAGCCAATTCCACAGTGCTCGCGACAGATCTCATTCTCGCTTTGGCCCTCGGCGGGAAATCTCCATTGCCCTAAACAAATGCGCAATGTGTTTTGACAGGTAGTGCAGGCCGCCGTGCCTGCACTACTGCTATGTCAACATGGTTTTTTCCGGTCTGCCTGGAATGCCGCTTTCCGCTTTACGACTTCACTCCGGGTTCCGCCCTAATCGCAGATCCCACAACACATCGAGTACATGCTGTGTGGAACGCTCGATGTGTGCCGTACGATGGGCAATACCAAGTTGACGCCACAATGCGGGGCGCAGCGGGCGCATGACGATGCGCGCATCGGGTAACGGGCTGATCGCTTCATGGGGAAGCAATGATGCGCCATAACCGGCAGCGACCAGACTCTTGATTGCATCATTGTAGTTAAGCTGGATGCGTGGAACAGGATGGCATCCGCCGCTCGCGAACCACTCCATCGTTAACCGCCACAGCCGCGTAGTCGCATCATTGAGAATAAGAGGCTGAGCGGCAAGCCAGCCAGGCGTAATGCGCGCCGGACACCGCCAATGGGCCGGCATGAAAGCCATGACAGGATCGCGGTGCCAGGGCTTGATCACCAGCCCCGCCGCCCGGGACTGGGGCAGGGCGACCAGCCCCACATCCAGCGTCCCCTCTGTAAGTCGGGCCAGCGTTTCCTGCGAAGTGAGCACTGCCACCTGGACGTCGATAGCGGGATGGTTCCGCGCCAGCACCTCAAGCGCCTGCGGCAACAGATGCGCGATTGCGCCAGTGGATGCGCCGAGTCTCACGCGCCCGGCCAAACCCTGCACCTGCCGCTGGACATCGTCGAGAGTCCGCTCCGCATCCGCCAGCAGCCGGCGTGCGCGCTCCACCAACGCCTCGCCGATGACCGATGGCCGCACATGCCCACGCTTGCGCGATAGAAGCGGCGCGCCAACACGGCTTTCCAACTCGGCGATGTGGAGGCTGACAGTGGGCGGCGCCAGGTGCAACGCGCGTGCGGCCTCGGCAAAGGAGCCGCGATCGGCAATCGCGACAAGGGTACGCAAGCGGTCCAGGCTGATCTCACGCATGACGATTTCCTGATTCAGAAACACTGAATATCAAGATTACAAAATTCAACTTTTCCTATTCTAACCGTGAACGGAAAATGGGCGTTCCCGATCTCTTGTCAAACACACCTCCGAAGGATTCCCGCGATGACCTCCCCCCTTGTTTTTATCGATGGTGACCAGGGCACCACAGGCTTGCAAATTCACCAGCGCCTGCGCGGCCGGACCGACCTGCAGCTGCTCACGCTACCAACCGAGGAGCGCAAGGATCCGCGCCGGCGTGCCGAGGCCATCAATACGTCCGACATCGCCATTCTCTGTCTGCCCGATGCCGCCGCACGCGAGGCGGTAGATGCTATCGTCAACCCTGCAGTCAGGGTGATTGACGCGAGTTCCGCTCACCGCACACAGCCGGACTGGACATACGGCTTTCCGGAGATGGCCCCGAAGCAGGCACAACGCATTGCGAGCGCGCATCGGGTCACCAATCCAGGCTGCTACCCCACCGGTGCGATCGGCCTGCTGCGTCCATTGCTGCAGGCCGGGCTGTTGCCGTCTGACTACCCGGTCAGCATCCACGCGGTGTCCGGCTATTCCGGGGGCGGGCGGACCGGGATAGATCAATATGAAGGACCCGGTGCCTCCAACGCATTGCCCTTCCAGGTATACGGCCTGGGGCTCGCACACAAGCACACGCCGGAGATTCAGCAGCATGCCGGGCTGGCCCGGCGCCCGGTTTTCGTTCCTGCGTATGGCGCGTTCCGCCAGGGTATCGTGCTGACGATACCGCTGGAATTGCGCTTGCTGGCGCCTGGCGTGGAGGGCATCCGGTTACACGCCAGTCTCGTGCAGCACTATGCAGGGGCGCCTCATGTGCACGTCATGCCGCTGGAAGAGTCGCACGCCTTGACGCGTCTCGATCCGCAAGCGCTGAACGGCACCGACGACATGCGCTTGAGCGTATTCATCAATGCAGAGCATGGGCAGGTACTGCTGGTCGCGGTTTTTGATAATCTCGGCAAAGGCGCGTCGGGCGCTGCGGTACAGAATTTGAATTTGATGCTCACGCAGCGATAGATGTCGGAACGGCTCGGCTAAGCGGGTGGACAAAAGTTTTTTGACAGTAGTGCAGGCACGGAGGCCAGCACTACCAGACATGTCAAAAGACACCTGAAAACCCGCTTAGTGGCTACATTTTTCAACAGCCTGCCTACGCAACCGCCACCAGCCGGTTCAGCGTTTCCCCGTCCTGCATCAGGCTATCGCTGTCGGACTCGTGCACGATCCTGCCGCGGTCGAGCACGATCGCGCGGCGTGTGAGCGACAGCGCAAGACGCGCATGCTGTTCGACCATGATTACCGACATGCCGCTGTGGCTGACCAGCTTGCGGATCACGCGCATCAACTCCTGCACGATGATCGGCGCCAGGCCTTCCATCGGCTCGTCGAGCAGCAGCAGCTTCGGATTGACCATCAGCGCGCGCGCGATCGCGAGCATTTGCTGTTCGCCGCCGGAGAGCTGGTTGCCCATGTTGGCACGGCGTTCTTCCAGACGCGGAAACATGTCGTACATTTTCCTGAGGTTCCACTCGCCGGGACGAGCAACCACGGTCAGGTGCTCTTCCACGGTCAGCGACGGGAACATGAAGCGTTCCTGCGGAACCCAGCCGAGGCCGGCATGTGCGCGCTGGTAGGTCGGCACGCGCACGATGTCGCCACCCTGCCAGCGGATGCTGCCGCCGTGCATGCGTGTCAGCCCCATCAACGTGACCAGCAGGCTGGTCTTGCCGACGCCGTTGCGGCCGAGCAGCGCCAAGCTGTCGCCTTCGTTCATGGCGAACGAGATGTCTTCGAGCACGACCGACTCGCCATAGCCGGCCGTGACCTTGTCGAATGCGAGCAGCTCAGCCATGTTCGGCTTCTCCCAGATAGACTTCCTTGACGCGCGGATCGGATGCGATTTCGTCCGGTGTGCCTTCGGTCAGCACCTTGCCGCCGACCAGCACGGTGATCCGTTCGGCGAAGCGGAACACCAGTCCCATGTCGTGTTCGATGAACAGGATGGTGACGTCGCGCGGCAGCTTCGCGATCACATCGAACAGTTCCGCGCTTTCCGCGGAAGGTATGCCGGCAGCCGGCTCGTCGAGGAGCAGCACTTTCGGTTTGGTGGCGAGCGCCAGTGCGATTTCAATGAGGCGCTGCTTGCCGTACGGCAGGCTGCGCGTCACGGTATCGGCATCGCGGTCGAGTTTCAGCGTCGTGAGCAAGGCCATCGCCTCGTCGATCGCGGCCTTTTGCTGCGCGACGGTCTTGTGCCAGACGAAATGCCTGCCTTCGCGTTCCGCGATCGCCATGACCACGGACGCGAGCACGGTCAGGCCACCGAACAGCGTGTTGATCTGGAAAGTGCGCGTCATGCCGCGCTTGACGCGCTTGTGCTGCGGTAGCGCGCTTATGTCCTCGTTACCGAAAAACACCTTGCCCGAGGTCGGCGCAAAGGACCCAGTGAGCAGGTTGATGAAGGTGGTCTTGCCAGCGCCGTTGGGGCCGATCAGCGCATGACGCGCGCCCGGCTGAAAAGACAGGCTGATGTCGCTGTTGGCCTTGAAACCGCCCCACTGCTTCGACAATCCTTCGGTACGCAATATGGTATTCATTGGCGCCTCCCGATCACGACTTTGGCACGGTCGGCCAGTCGTTCCAGGCCGCCGAGAATGCCACCGCGCGCGAACAGCACGATCGCCACCAGCAACAGGCCGATCCAGAATTGCCAGTAAGCCGGATTGAGCCCTGCGATGTAATCCTGTGCCAGCATGAACACCAGTGCGCCGACCAGGCCACCGTACAAGCGGCCGGTGCCGCCCAGCACCAGCATGATCAGCAGCTCCGCCGAACGCGCGAAACTGAGCGATTCGAGCCCGACGAACTGGGTCGTCTGCGCCAGCAATGCACCGGCAATACCGGCCACCATCGCAGCGACCGTGAAGATCGCAGTCAGGCGGCGGTTGACGTCGGCGCCGATGGCCGGCATTCGCTTTGCTCCTTCGCGAATGCCGGTCAGGCTGAGGCCGAACGGCGAATTCACGACGCGCCGCAGCAGCGCAAACACCAGGAACAACACCGCGAAGCTGTACAGGTAAGCGGTCTTGCCATACAAGTCGAACTCGAACACGCCGAACAGCTTGTCCATTGCCACGCCCGACAGGCCGTCGACGCCGCCGGTGACGAAGGCGGCCTTGTTCGCCGCTTCAAACACCATGAGCCCGATGCCCAGCGTCACCATCAGCCGCGTCAGGTCCTGCCCGCGCACCACCAGGAAGCTGGTCAGGAAACCGGCAAGGCCGGCAACAGCCGCCGCGATCAGCAAGCCGCTGAACGGCTCGCCCCAACCGTGGACTGCCAACAGTCCGGCGGTATAAGCGCCAATGCCGAAGAACGCCGCATGACCCAGCGACACGACGCCAGCGTAGCCGAGGATCAAGTCGAGCGACACCGCGAACAGGCCGACGATCATTATCTGGCTGCCAAGCAGCAGATAACCGGGAAACAGGAAATAGGCGGCGACCGGGATCAGCCAGAACACGATTTCCGGCAGCCGCCAGCGGTCGTCCAGCAAACGCGCATGTCTGCCCACGAGTGACGCCGGCCCGGCTGCAGCGGCATCGTTTGGAACAGTGACCGGTTTCATGTGCGCCTCCCGAGCAGTCCGGCCGGGAACAGCAGCAGCAGGACCACCATCAATGCATAGATGACGAAGGCGCCGATTGAGGGCACGTAGTATTTGCCCGCGACATCGAACACGCCGAGGATGAGCGCCGCGATCAGTGGTCCCCTGATCGTGCCGGCGCCGCCAACGGCGACCACCAGCAAGAAGTACACCATGTACTTGATCGGGAACGTCGGATCGAGACCCAGCACGTCGATGCCGAGGCCGCCGCCGAGGCCGGCCAGCCCGGAACCCAGCGCAAAGGTCAGGCTGAAGACGCGGCTGACGTTAATGCCGAGGCCGGCCGACGCCGCCTGGTTGTCGACCGAGGCGCGGATCTGCGCGCCGAAGCGGGTGCGCTCAAGCAAGTAGCCGAGCGCCAACGTGATCGCCACGACGACACCGATCATGAACAGGCGGTAAGCACCTACTTCCAGCCCGAGCAGCGACACTTGCCCGCGCAGCCAGTCCGGCAGCCGCACCGGCTGTTGCTGCGGCCCCCACACATAGCTGGCGGCGGCAACCGCCATGAAGGTCAGTCCGATGGAAAACAGCACCTGATCGAGGTGCGTGGCCTTGTACAGCCGGCGATACAGCGTGCGCTCCAGCACCAGGCCGGCCAGCGCGCTGGCCAGAAAAGCCACCGGCAGCGACAGCAGGAAAGGCACGCCGGCACGGCTCATCAGCGTCACGCAGACATAGCCGCCGAGCATCGCGAATGCGCCGTGCGCAAGATTGACGAAATTCATCAGGCCCATCGTGACCGACAGGCCGACGCTGATCAGGAATAGCAGGCTGCCGTAGGCAATGCCGTCGAACAGAACGCCGATGAAGTTGCCTAGCATCGCCGCCTCCTGTTCCGGGTGGGAATGTGCATGGTGTATGTCTCCAATTGTTTTCGGGCACCTGTGTGGTGCCTCTGCTTGTAAAAAATTTCGTCGCTTCTTTGTCACCCGCCGTTGCCGCGCAGGCGTGCTGCTGGCTGGAACAACTTGTCTGACACGACACCTGTCTTGACTCCCCTTTCCCGCAGGCGGGAGAGGGGTGGGGGTGAGGGTGTTCGCAAGAGATCCGGCCTTACAAGTTCACTTACACAGAAGTCGGAAACCAAGGCGACAAAAGCATGTTCACCACGAAGAACAGTGTCTTTCTTCGTGTCCTTCGTGGGGCACGCCGAGTGTTCTTCGTGATTCAAGCAGTCTTATCGAATACAAACTTTTGTCGCTCAAGTTACTGACTGCTCAGACACCCGCTCTTGTATTCAGATCAACGCCTTACCCCGCCTCACCCACCTGCCGAAACACTTCCTGTGCCATATGGAACGCGGAATTCGCCGCCGGCACGCCGCAGTAAATCGCGGCCTGTAACAGCACTTCCTTGATCTCGTCGCGCGTGACGCCGTTGTTGGCGGCGGCGCGCAGGTGCAGCTTGAGTTCTTCCTCGCGGTTCAGCGCCACCATCGCCATGATGGTGAGCAGGCTGCGGGTATGGCGCGGCAAGCCGGGCCGCGTCCAGATCTCGCCCCACGCATAGCGCGTGATGAGGTCCTGGAATTCGCTGTTCAGCGGATTGAGATTGCCTTGCGCGCGGTCGACGTGCGCATTGCCGAGTACCGCGCGCCGCACCTCCATGCCCTTGGCATGCCGTTCACGCTCGTCCATGCGATGCCCCTGATTCAAAAAATCCAACAGCGCTTCGGTGAAATCCTCGGCCGCTTCCCAGTTCGACAGATGGGCCGCATCCAGTTCGACGAAGCACGCGCCGGGAATGTCGTCGGCCAGCTTCCTGCCGTCTACGGTTGGCGTGACCTGGTCATGTTTACCGGCGATGACCAGCGTGCGCACCTTGATCGTCAGCACGCCGTCGCGCTGGTCCATGTCGCGCACGGCGGCACAATTGGCCGTGTAGCCGGACGGATCGGTGCCGAGCAGCATGCGGCATACCTGTTCAACCTGCTGCGGCGCGCGCAGCTGGAATGCCGGCGTGAACCATCGTTCGATCAGCGCCGGCACGATGGACTGCATGCCCTCGCTGTTGACCTTGTCGATGCGCGCATTCCACACCTCGGCGGTGCCGATGCGCGGCGAGGTATTGCACAACGCCAGGCTGTCGAAGCGCGACGGCTGATGGATGCCCAGCCAGATGCCGATCATGCCGCCCATCGACAGGCCGCAGAAATGGGCGCGCGCAATGCCGAGTCCGTCCATCAATGCAATGACGTCGCTGCCGAGCTGGTCGATGGTGTAAGGCCCGGCGGGGATGCCGGATTGGCCGTGGCCGCGCGTGTCGTAACGCAACACGCGGAAATGCTGCAGCAGCGCCGGCATCTGCGGCGCCCACATCTCGAGGCTGGTGCCCAGCGAATTCGACAGGATCAGCCAGGGCGCGTCTTCGCGGCCTTCGATCAGGTAGTGCAGGCGTAATTCGGAAGTATCGATGTAAGGCATGGCTATGCAATTCCTTGATGGCCGGCAGCCTTGCGGCTCCGATAACTGTGAAGTACACGGTCGACGAATTCTCTTGCCTGACCGAGGTAATTGGACGGATCGAGCAAGCGGTCCAGCTGTTCTGCCGGCAGTTCGCGGCTGATGACGGGATCGGCGGCAAGCGCGTCCCTCAACTGCTGCCCCGATGCGATCGCCCGATGGCATGCGGCCTCGACCTGCTGGTGCGCGGCGAGCCGGCCCATGCTCGCGCCGAGCGCAAGCGTGACCGCCTCGGCCATGATGAGGCCGTGCGTGGCGCCAAGGTTGGCGAGCATGCGCGGCGCATCGACCGACAAGCCGGCAGCGACGTCGCGCATCTGGCGCAATGCACCGGCGGTCAGCTGCATGATGTCCGGCAGCGTGTCCCACTCGGCCTGCCATCCGCCGAGCGCGCGCTCATGTTCCTGCACCATGCCGGACAGCATGGTGGACACCAGCGGCGGCACGCGCACCGCCGTCGCCAGCACCACGGCGCAACCGACCGGATTGCGCTTGTGCGGCATCGTCGATGACCCGCCGCGCCCTTCTCCGGTCGGCTCCGCGACCTCCGCCACCTCGGTCTGCATGTGCAGCGAGATGTCGTGCGCGATCTTGCCGAGCGAGCCGGTCAACAGGCCGAGCACGGTGGCGACTTCGGCAACGCGGTCGCGCTGCGTGTGCCACGGCGTATCGGGCAGCGCTAGTTCGAGTTCTTCCGACAATGCTTCGGCAACGCGCAGACCGGCATCGCCGAGGCTGGCAAGCGTGCCGGCGGCGCCGCCGAACTGCAGGACCAGCACGCGCGTTCGCAGTGCGGCGATGCGTTCCTGATGACGCAGCAGTGCGTCGAGCCAGCCGGCAGCCTTCAATCCGAAAGTGACCGGCAGCGCATGCTGCATCCAGGTGCGGCCGACCATCACCGTGTCGCGGTGCTGCTGCGCCAGATCCGCCAGCCCATCGCACAACAACGCAAGATCGGCGTCGATCAGGTCGAGCGCGTCGCGCAGTTGCAGCACCAGTCCGGTGTCGATCGCATCCTGGCTGGTCGCGCCCCAATGCACGTAGCGAGCGACCTCTTTGTCCGTCTGCTCCACCACAGCGGTCAGTTGCTTGATCAGGGGAATCGCCAGGTTGCCTGCAGAGGCCGCCGCCGATGCCAGCTGCGGCAAGTCGATCCGTCCGGCATCACAACAGGCGCCGATCGGTGCCGCCGCATCCACCGGAATGACACCCGTACGCGCTTGCGCACGCGCCAGTGCCGCCTCGAAATCGAGCATGCCCTGCACGCATCCGCGCGCGGAAAACAAATCCTGCATCGCGGGAGTCGAGAACATGGATCCGGTCAGGGTTGCAAGCGGCTGGAAAGTCATGTCAGTGTCCGCGGCTGATTGGAATAGTTGAAGAATACCTTCAGGTCGACTTTACTACACCCGCTCGATCACCATCGCGATGCCCTGGCCGACGCCGATGCACATGGTGCACAGCGCATAGCGTCCGCCAGTGCGATGCAACTGGTACATCGCGGTCGTCACCAGGCGCGCGCCGCTCATGCCGAGAGGATGCCCGAGTGCAATGGCGCCGCCGTTGGGGTTGACGCGCGGATCGTCGTCGGCGATACCGAGTGCGCGCAGCACCGCCAATCCCTGCGCGGCGAAGGCTTCATTGAGTTCGATCACGTCGATCTGGTCCATCGTCATGCCAAGCTGCTGCAACAACTTTTGCGATGCCGGCGCCGGGCCGATGCCCATCACGCGCGGCGGCACGCCGGCGGTCGCCATACCGACGATGCGCGCGCGCGGCGTCAGGCCGTGACGCGCCGCTGCCTGTTCGTCCGCCAGCAGCAAGGCGCAGGCGCCGTCGTTGACGCCGGACGCATTGCCTGCGGTCACGGTGCCGTCGGGGTGCACCACGCCCTTCAATTTGGCGAGCGCTTCCATGCTGGTCGCGCGTGGATGCTCGTCATGTTCGACGACAACGGGATCGCCCTTCTTTTGCGGAATCGTGACGGGCACGATTTCCTCGGCGAGGATGCCGTTCTTCTGCGCCGCAGCCGCCTTTGCCTGGCTGGCGACGGCAAAGCGGTCCTGGTCTTCGCGATTGATCTTGTAATCGGTGGCAACGTTTTCGGCGGTCTCCGGCATCGAATCGACGCCGACCATCTCCTTCATCAGCTTGTTGACGAAACGCCAGCCGATGGTGGTGTCCTGGATCGAGGCGCTGCGCGAAAACGCGCTGTCGGCCTTGCCCATCACGAACGGCGCGCGCGTCATCGATTCGACGCCGCCGGCGATCATCAACCCGGTCTCGCCCGCCTTGATCGCGCGCGCGGCGGTGCCGACCGCATCCATGCCGGAGCCGCACAGGCGGTTGATGGTGGCGCCGCCGATTTCCTGCGGCAGGCCCGCCAGCAGCAACGACATGCGCGCCACGTTGCGGTTGTCTTCGCCGGCCTGGTTGGCGCAGCCGTAGATGACGTCCTGCACCGCACCCCAGTCGACATCGCGGTTGCGCTGCATCAGCGCGCGCAGCGGAATCGCGCCGAGGTCATCGGCGCGCACGTCCTTGAGCGCGCCGCCGTAGCGCCCGATCGGTGTGCGGATCGCGTCGCAGATAAAGGCCTGGTTCATGTTTGCTCCATTCGGTTCAGTCGGTTTCCGGTTCATGGCGCAGCGGCACGCCGGTCATCCGCTGCAGTTCTTCGAATGCGAGTTCGGGGATGATTTCACGCACGACGAGGCCGTCCGGCGTGACGTCGATCACAGCCAGATCGGTGTAGATGCGGCTGACGCAACCCACGCCGGTCAACGGGTAAGTGCATTTGTCGACGATCTTGCTTTCGCCGTTCTTGGTGTGGTGTTCCATCATCACGAACACCCGCTTGGCGCCGACCGCCAGGTCCATCGCGCCGCCGACCGCGGGAATCGCATCGGGCGCGCCGGTATGCCAGTTGGCCAGATCGCCGCTGGCCGACACCTGGAAAGCACCGAGCACGCAGATATCGAGGTGTCCGCCGCGCATCATTCCGAACGAATCAGCATGGTGGAAATACGAGCCGCCCGGCAACAGCGTGACCGGTTGCTTGCCGGCGTTGATCAGGTCTTCGTCTTCCTCGCCGAGCGCAGGCGCCGGGCCCATGCCGAGCAAGCCGTTCTCGCTGTGCAGCAGGATTTCGCGCTCGCGCGGGAGATGATTGCCGACCAGCGTCGGCAAGCCGATGCCGAGGTTCACAACCGCGCCTTCGTGAATATCGCGCGCCACGCGCGCCGCCATCTGATCACGTGTCATTCGTTTCATCACACTTGCTCCCGTACGACACGCTGCACAAAAATTCCCGGCGTCACGATCGCCTCCGGGTCGAGTTCTCCGAGGCCGACCACGTCGCTCACGTGCGCAATGGTGCACGTGGCCGCCATTGCCATGATAGGACCGAAGTTGCGCGCGGTCTTGCGATACACCAGGTTGCCCCAGCGGTCGGCGCGCAGCGCCTTGATCAAGGCAAAGTCGGCATGGATCGGCGACTCCAGCACATAGTGGCGTCCGTTGATCAGGCGCGTCTCCTTGCCTTCGGCCAGCAGCGTGCCGTAGCCGGTAGGCGTGAAGAAGCCGCCGATGCCGGCACCGGCGGCGCGAATGCGTTCGGCCAGATTGCCCTGCGGCGTCAATTCCAGCTCGATCTCGCCGGCGCGGTACAAGGCGTCGAACACCTGCGAATCGGCCTGACGCGGAAACGAACAGATGATCTTGCGCACCCGCTTCGCCTTGAGCAGGGCCGCCAGCCCGGTCTCGCCGTTGCCGGCATTGTTGTTGACGATGGTCAGGTCGCGCGCGCCCTGTTCGATCAGCGCATCGATCAGCTCAACCGGCATTCCCGCATTGCCGAAACCGCCGATCATGACGGTCGCGCCATCATGGATGTCGGCCAGCGCCGACTGCTGCGATTCAAAGATTTTATCGATCACGTGGTTTTCTCTTTCGTGGACCAATCCGGTACCGGACGCATTGACAATGTTCGATCACCGCACTAATGTCTGACTATAGAACACGTTTTGAGTGTAGCGACCCGGCAAATCCAGCGTCAAGACGCTCCTTGCGAAATCGGGCGGTCACCGAACACCATTGAAAAGCGGCGCGCCGCATGCATTCTTCAGGGGAATCCTCATGGCTACAGTGTCAAAAAAACCAGCCCGTCCCGATCCGTCCGATACCGAAACGAAACCCGCCGCCAAGCCGCCGAAGCAAGGCATGACGATCGCCGAGGAAATCGACGCCTTGACCGATCCCAGTTTCATGACCTCGCTGGCGCGCGGACTTGCCGTAATCCGTGCATTCAGCGACCAGCGCCGCAGCCTCACGATCGCGCAGATCAGCCACAAGACCGGCATCCCGCGCGCGGCGGTGCGGCGCTGCCTGCACACCCTGAAACAACTCGGCTACGCCGGCGCGGACGCCAACAACTTCTCGCTGAAGCCGAAGGTGCTCACGCTCGGCTACTCCTACCTGTCGTCGACGCCGCTCACCGTCTCCGCCCTGCCCTTCCTGAACCACATCAGCCGCACGCTCAACGAATCGTGCTCGCTCGCGGTGCTGGATGAAGGCGAAGTACTGTACGTCGCGCGCTCGGCGACCTCGCGCATCATGTCGGTATCACTCAACACCGGCAGCCGCCTGCCCGCGTACTGCACCTCGCTCGGCCGCGCGATCCTGGCGCACCTGCCGCCGGAAGATCTGGACGAGTACTTCAGCAAAGTGGAGTTGAAGGCCTACACCGAGCGCACCGTGGTGTCGCTCAGGCGGCTGCGCGAGATACTGGAAGGCGTGCGCGAAAACGGCTACGCGCTGGTGGAGGAAGAACTCGAAGTCGGGCTGCGCTCGATCGCGGTGCCGGTACGCGGCGCGTCCGGCCAGGTCGTCGCCGCGCTCAACGTCGGCGCGCAGGCGACGCGCGTGACGAGCCGGCAGATGAAGGATGAATTCCTGCCGGTGCTGTTGCGCGGAGCGCAGGAGCTGGCGGTGTTGCTGCCTTGAAGCTGTCGGGTCTCGACAACCTTTTGACATGACAGATGGCTACTGTTGACCTTCGATGTTGGAAGCAAATCGCAAGCGGTTGCCGTCAGGGTCGGTGACAAGGAATTCCCTGGTGCCCCACGGCGTGCTCGCCAACCGATTGGTAGGCTGAACGCCTCGCGCTTCAAACTGGGACCAGCATTGGTCAGCGCTTTCGACAATGAAGTACACCGCTCCGCCAGCTTGACAGTCGCCGGTATGCTCGGTGAGGAAGATCGTTTGTCCATTGCGTGACAGTTGCATGAACACCGGAAAGCCGGGTTCAAACCGATGTTCCCAATCAATGGAAAAACCCAAGCCATCCACATAGAAGTGAAGGCTCATTGCGGCGTCTGTGATTCTGAGTTGTGGAATGACGGTTTGTTGCAAGGTTTTCTCCTTCACCGGACGTCAGGCTGCCCCATACATAGGTCAGGTATTCAGTTCTTTCCACTGATAAAATCTTTTATGAGCCAGTCCGAGCATATCTAGATCTTCTCTTGTATCGCCGTAAGCGTAAATGGTTGCGTAAGCGTTCAAATCATATTCTTCAAGGATTCGTCTCACCTTCTCCCGGCCACTGCACTCGGTTCCTGCATAACGGCCGGTCAACACCCCTGATTGATGCTCAAGCCGGGAGCATATCAATTCGAGTCCATACTGCGAGCACCAATGCCAAAGGTGACTGCCAAAGCCGCCCGAAACTACCACCACCTTATCGCCTCGTGCCTTGTGCCAATGAATGCGCTCCATCGCTTCAGGGCGAATCGCATGGCGAAGATGGGTTTCGACAAAAGCCCGGCCTGTCGTCTCGAATTGAGCTAACGAGACACCTGAGAAGCAAAGCCGCACGGCGCATTCCCGTGCGGTGCGGCCGGAAACAACACCGAGCTTGTAAGCAACGCCGATTGGCAGCAGAGCCAGCTTTGCGAGAGCCAGCTTTCTTGGATTGACGGCAACCGACAAGAATGGGCGAAACATCTCCTTGTCTGTAATCGTCCCGTCAAAATCAAACAACGCAAGATTCATTCGTGAGTAAGGCCAGGTCAGCTACGGTGCATTGCATATTCAGCGATCTCCTGTGCTCTGGCGATCGTAAGACCATGATGGAAGTCAGCTGACAAAGAATGGCTGGTCTTTTCCAAATCCAGCCATGGACGAATGCCTCCAGACCGCGGGTGCACCATGGTTTTCAAACTTAAGGTATCGGGATAGAAAGGCAGCCGATTGCAAAACCATCCAAAATACTCATCCTCTACTACCGGCTCATCATAGGTATCCCTATATCGCTCAAAACTGGACTGGCTCAGTGATACCCAGACACCCCACATAAATGGTTCTTCCACACCGACGATTGGCACCTCTAAACAGGCCCTGATGAATCTGTCATCTCCGATGTAACAAAGGTCGGTGCCTAAATAAGCATTCTCTTTTTCGGCATCGGTAAGCCATGTGTAGTGGATCGGCGCATTAAAGGAAAAGCTGGGCGACCCTTCATGCACCTCATCACAACAAGAACATCTGAAAGAAAAAATGGCGGCCATATAGCTAACGAATGGAGTTTATCTGCCGCTCCGATGCCGCAAGCCAATCCACACCACCGCCGTAGTAGCGGATAAACGCTGTTGGATTGAGCCGCCAGCCTTGGCGGTAATTGTGAGGGAGAATTGTAAGCTGCGTTAGTGCGGTTTTAGCAAGAAAATCTATCGCCGAGCTATGACTTCTCTCCTTTGAGACATCTGCCGACATGCAGGCCCCTCCATTTGGCCGATTATGGCCCCGATAGCTGGTCAGCAGACGCTAACCTGACCCTTGTCTGTCCGCACCGCTTCAGGAGTCGCACATCATGGATACGGATAGCCGCGATGCGCGGCGATGGTCTGGTCGATGATGGCGGCGGCCTTGCCGAGTTCGGATTGGACATCGCCCCCGGCAACGATGTTGCCGACTGCCTCTGCGAAGGCTTTGCTGATCGTTCCATAGGCCGGCGTCGTTGGGCGGGGCGCACCGGCTGCTGCGAGCTGCCGCACATAAAACCGCAAAGGCCCTTGGGGACCATACATCGGCGATTGCGCCAAGGCCGACCGGCGGGCGGGTACGCCGTCGTTAACGTTCGTCATGTTCACGATTTCCCTGGTCGACAGCAGATGCGCGAGAAACGCCCAGGCGCCGGCGGGCTCGCGGCAAGTGCTCGACATGCCCCAAGCCCACGACCCCACGCCGGTCTTGATGCCCCGTCCGAAATCCGGCATGGGCAGCAACACCAGGTCCTCTCCCAGCGACTTGTAATAACCTTGGTATGCCCAATGCCCGGTCCAGGACAGGGCGGCCTTGCCCCTGTCGAAATCATCGTGCCGATCGAGGACGGCTCGGGTCCAGCCCTTTTCGATCCAGTGCTGGAAACGCTTCATCGCCGCCACCGACCGCGGTCCGTCGAGCACGCCCTTGGCGCTGCGGTACGTAAGCCGATCGATCACATCGCCGCCGAAGCCTTGCAGGATCGGCGCATAACCATAGGAATAAAATTCGCCGCCTTTTGCATACAGCGCAAAATTGATCGCATAGTCGACCTCCTTCAATGCAGTCAGCCTGGCCAGCGCCTGCTCGAACTCCGCCAGACCCCACGGGGCGTCCAGGGTAGGGATGCGCACGCCGGCGGCCAGCAGGTAACGGCGATTGCCCCACAAGCCCATGCCGGAGTCGTATTGCCCCAGGCTGTAGAGCCGCCCCTGGTAAGTGCCCTGCGCCACGATCGACGGCAGGAAATCGTGCAGCATGGCCGGCGGCACGAATTTGTCGATGGGTTGCAGGTACGCGGGCCAGGCGAACGCGGACAGATACGGGCCGTCGAATTCCAGCAGGCACGGCAGGGTGCCGGTAGCCGCCTCGCGGTGCACCCAGTTTTCATAATTTCTGCGAAGCGAGGAAACGATCTCCACCTTGTACACCTGTTGCCGGCGGTTGAAGGTCTGCGCAGCTTTTTCGATCGCTCGGAACTGCGGGGAGTCGACATCTTCATGGGTCCAGGCAGTGATCGGCCTGGGCGATGCCGGCGCTACGGGACTGGCGGGCGCCATGGCGGCATGCCAGCCGAGAAGAATGGTGGCGATCCAGCGACCTCTTGAGCGCCATCGCTGATGATTGCCGGGGCCGTCGACCATCTCGCTCACTTGCTTTCACATCGACGGATTTTCGGTCCGCGCTTCCTCATGTCCAGCACGATACCGCGCCACCAAGGCAACGATCGCCTTGGACTGATAATTTTCCGCCAGGTTTCGCAGCTGCCCGGTGAAGGACGCGTAGCACGGGTCCAGGTCTTTCAGATAATCAGCCTGCGCGCAGATGTCTTGCATATTGCCCAGCCGGGCGAGGTGATAGAGTTTTTCGATCTCCTCTTGCGGCGGGACGGCGAACGCGCCTCCCTCTTCGTCACACTCCTCGGCCGCTTCCTGCGAGGGGGTCTCGCTAATCCAGGTCAAGGACAACTGATCGCCGATGGCCTTCAGCAGGAGCGGATGCTCGATGGGCTTGGGGAGGAAGGCACTGGCGCCGGCCGCGTAACTTTTCGCTTCATCCTCGGAAGTGGCGCTGGCAGTGACGATAATGATGGGAATCCCGGCGAACTCCGGCAAGCGGCGGATGCGCCGCATCGCTTCGCGGCCATCCATGACCGGCATCATGACGTCCATCACGATCAGATCGGGCTTGACGCTGTCGAGCAGCTCCAGGCATTCCTGGCCGTTCCTGGCATCAAAGACAGCAAACCCCAGCGGCTGCAGCGCGTCCATCAACATCGCGCGATTTTGCGGCACGTCATCCACGATCAGCACGTTCTTGCGCGGGCCTTCATAGCCGATGATGTTCGACTGAAATGGCAAGGCAGTCATCACCGTCCTTGCAATCGGCAGATCCAGTTCAAACCAGAACAGGCTGCCCTTGCCCTCCCGGCTCCTGACCTGGATATTCCCGCCCATCAGGCGGATCAGTTGCTGGCTGATGGCCAGGCCCAGCCCTGTTCCGCCCTCGCGCCGCCGCACGTCGCCCACCTGCTCGAAGGGCTGGAAGAGACGCGCGATCTGGTCTTCGCTGATGCCGATGCCGCTGTCCTGCACCTCGAAGCGCAGCCGTGCCATGGCTTCGCCGTCTTTCCCCGGCGGGGGCGGTGCCGCGCGCTGCACACGCAAAGTGATTTCACCGCGATCGGTGAACTTGACCGCATTGCCCAACAGGTTGAGCAGCACCTGGCGCAAGCGCTTGTCGTCGACTTTCACCGAGGCCGGCAAATCCGGCGACGCCCGATAATTGAACAGCAGGCTTTTTTCCTCGGCCTTGACGCGGATGATGTCCCCCACCACGCGCAGGAACACGGCAAGCTCGATATCGGCCGGGTACAACGCGAGTTTGCCGGCTTCGACGCGCGCCAGGTCGAGGATGTCGTTGATGAGGGTGAGCAAATGCTGGCCGCTCTCCTGGATCGTCGCCAGGCCGGCGGCCTGGCGCCTGGTCAACTGTTGCTTGTCGTGCTGCAGGATCTGCGCATAGCCCAGGATGGCGTTGAGCGGCGTGCGCAGTTCATGGCTCATCTGCGCCAGGAACTCGCTGCGTTGCCGCGCCAGCCGCACCGCCTCCGCCAACGCCTCTTCCCGCGCCGCTTCCGCCGCCTTGCGCTCGCTGATATTGTGAGCCGCGCCGACGATGCCCAGCACCGTGCCGTCCTCGTCCAGCACCGGCGCCCGGTGGGTTTCCATCCAGACGACGCCGTGCGCGCCAGTGATGGGCTCCTCCACCGTCTTGCGCTGATGCGAAGCCATCACCGCCATGTCATCGGCGCGGTAGCGCTGCGCCAGCTCGGGCGGCCAAAGCTCCTGGTCGGACTTGCCGATCATCTCGTCGACGGGACGGCCGCAGGCATCGGCATTGGCCTGGTTGGTAGCCAGGTAGCGGTGCTGCGTGTCCTTGAGCCAGATCCACAGCGGAAGCGTGTCGATCAGCGTGCGCAGATAAAGCGTCTGCTGGCGCAGCTCGGCGGTGCGGGCTTGCACCCGTTGCTCCAGGGTCTCGATGGAATGCCGCAATTCGGCGATCATCACGTTGAATGCCGAGCCCAGCTCGCCGATTTCGTCCGGTGCCGCAATGGCGATGGGCCGCAGCTCCTCGGCCGTAATCCGGTTGCCGCAAGGCTGTCCGCTCTCCAGGCGACGCTGGATGCCGATCCGTTTCACGGCGCGGGTCAAGGCGACGATCGGATCGATGAATCGTCCCACCCAAAAAGCGCCTACCCCGATGCTCAACACGAGGATCAGGCTCGCCCCCACCAGGATCGCAGTGACGGTTTGCCGGATGTTTTGCACCGTGCTGTCGCGCGATGAAGTCAAGCCCAGGATCAGGCGCGTCCGGTTCTCGAATTGCAACGGCAGCAAGGCTTCATAAAACGACTCCTTCTCGCTTGCGACGGTTTGCTGGATCACCTGGGCCTGCTTTCCGGGCGGGACCGCTTGCGCCTTCTGCAACAGATCTTCCGGTGTCCGGTGAAAATCGGCGATCCGCTGCTGGTGGCTGCCGTCCGGGGAGAACAGAACCGGCCACTTGCCGGTCTTCGCGGCAAGCGCTTCCAGTGCGGCGCGATCGATCAGTTTGCGGAAAACCAGCACGGCGAACGTGGCGGGCCGCCGGTTGGAAGCGCCTATGCCGTGGTTTTTTACCGGATTGGCAATCGCCAACTCGGAAACGAAGCGGGACATGGGCTGCATTGCCACATCTCTCAAAAATTCTTCGATCGCCCCCTGCAGCGGCACGGCAATCTCGATCGCGGTGAACTCGGGGGAGGCAAAGACAAAGGACACGGTCGGCTGCTTTACTTCAGCAATGGCACGCATGACGGTGGGCGGCGGTTTTCCTTCCTGCCATGCGGGCCAGCTTTGAAAGTTTCCGCTTTCAGCGACACCGGCATCTGCCTTGATCCACACCGTGCGGGCACTTCCCCGATGCACCGTCATACCCGCGTCGGATGGAGACACATAGTGGCTTAACTGGCCGCCGGTATAGATCGCGATACTTGAAAAACCACCCGTGTGCAACACGAGATGCAATCGATTGAGGGAGACGGCTTTGCTATAGGACAAGGTTCTCGTCATCTCCGGCGCTTCTTTCGCCCGCAGCGGGTCATCGACGTTCAATTCCAGGGTGAGCAATTCGGCCAACTGGTCCAGCAGCACGGGGTCGCCGCTGGCGGAAAGCGCCACGTGCTGCAGGCGCGTGGTCAAAGCCTGCAAATCGTTTCGCCAGGACAGCAGATCGCGGTGGATGGCGGCAAAGGCGGCTTCCTCGTTTTGCCGGTTCGTGTAATAGGAGGCGAGCAACGCGTGCAGGGCGGTGGTGAGCGCGAGCACTCCTACCAGTACAAGCAGAATCTTTTGCTTGATGCCGAAATTCATGTCTTCATCTCAACCGATACGTGCATCCCGCCCCCGCGCGTTTCACGGATATGGATAGCCGCGATGGGCGGCGATCGTGCGGTCAATATGGGCAGCGGCCTTGCTGAGCTCTGCTTGGACATCGTTCCCGGCAACGATGTTGCCGACCGCCTCTCCAAACGCTCTGCTGATAGTGCCATAGGCCGGGGTGACGGGACGGGGCGTGCCGGCGGCCGCAAGCTGCTGCACATAAAAGCGCAAGGGGCCCTGCCGTCCGTACAGCGGTGAGTGCGCCAGAGCGGACCAGCGGGCGGGCATGGCCCCGTTGACGTTCGTCATGTTCACGATTTCCCTTGTTGACAGCAGATGGGCGAGAAATGCCCAAGCGCCGGCCGGCTCGGGGCAGGTGCTCGAGATGCCCCAAGCCCATGAACCCATGCCGGTCTTGATGCCCCGCCCGAAATCCGGCAAGGGCAGCAGGATCAAGTCTTTACCCAGCGCCTTGTAATAGCCCTGGTACTCCCAATGTCCGGTCCAGGATAGCGCGGTCTTGCCTTTATCGAAGTCATCGTGCCGGCCCGGAACACTGGTCCAGCCTTTTTCGATCCAGTGCTGGAAATGCGTCATCGCCGCCACCGATTGCGGTCCGTCGAGTACGCCCCCGGCGCTGCGATAGGTCCGGCGATCGATCAGGTCGCCGCCGAAACCCTGCAGGATCGGTCCGAAGGCATAGGAAAAAAATTCGCCGCTGGGCTTGTTCTGGAGGCCCAAGCTGATCGCATAGTCAACTTCTTTCAGGGCTGTCAGCTTGGCCAGCGCGTGTTCGAATTCCGCCAGTCCCCACGGAGCGTCCAGGGTCGGGATGCGCACGCCAGCAGCCAGCAGATAGCGGCGATTGCCCCACAACCCCATGCCGGAGTCGTATTGCCCCAGACTGTAGAGCCGGCCCTGGTAAGTGCCCTGCGCCACGATCGAGGGCAGTAAATCGTTCAGCATGGCCGGCAGCACGAACTTGTCAATGGGCTGCAGATACGCGGGCCAGGCGAAGGCGGCCAGGTACGGACCGTCGAATTCCAGCAGGCAGGGCAGGGTGCCGGTGGCCGCTTCGCGGTGCACCCAGTTCGTATAGATTCTGCGCAGCGACGAAACGATCTCGACCTTGTACGCGTGCTGCTGGCGGTTGAAAGTCTGTGCGGCTTTCTCCAGCACCCGAAACTGCGGGGAGTTGACGTCTTCATGGGTCCAGGCTGTGACGAGTTTGGGCGGCGCCGACGCTGCCGGCCTGGAGGGAATCATGGAATGCAAGGCACCATGCCTGTTATTCAGGAGGCTGGCGGGCATGGCACCCGTCAGCCAGCCGAGAAGCAGGACTGCCATCCAGAAATTTCGCATTTTTTGCTGCAAGGTATTCACGGCCAGCACGCCTACCAGTATCACCAGGATTTTTTGCTCGATGCCAAAATTCATGTCTTCACCCCGGCTGATACACGTCTCCGTGACCTTGCGCGCATCATGGATACGGATAGCCGCGATGCGCGGCGATGGTCTGATCGATGCTGACAGCAGCCTTGCCGAGTTCGCATTGGACATCCTCCCGACAACGATGTTGCCGACCGCCTCTCCGAAAGCTTAGCTGCGCGTACCGTAGGCCGGTGTCGCGGGACGGAGCACGCCAGCAAGCGCCAACTGTTTAGTGCACGAAGTGATAGAGGCGGGGGATCTGCCACCGGGCGGTGGAACCGCGGAGCGAAGAAATTGTCCGAAGGAGTCATAGTGTAACTATGCGCAGGGTTATCTTTTTTCGGAGCCAGTTTCCTTCCAAGACTGCGAGAAACTACTGCGCTGCGATAAAGCGCAGTATCTGGCGTCGATGTAATTAATGTTATCGGAGTTCAGCCATGGCAGACGATTTTGCCGAAGTCGAACCATCCGCTTGGTTGAAGCTTGGTTGAAACATGTATGACTGCTTGGGGTGGCAGTTGTTGTTCGCCCGCGAAGCCGAATGTCCGCTCCCAGTCTGAAGCCGGTGGGGGAATGGCGGCGCGTTGATTGAAAAACTGTGGAACCGGATAGACGAGATTCGTGATCGCAAGTCGCACGAGGCCATGCCTGATTATTCGGTGCCTTATGTAATCGATGCATGGGAGAAAAAATGATCAACCGGACAATGCCACGCGCGCTGATCGGGAGTGCCATGATCGTCGGCGCTGCTTGCGCAATCGATGCGCAAGCTCAGAGCGACCTGACAGTTTACGGCCGTCTGAACATCGGTGTCGTCAAGTATTCAGGCTACGGCATCGGCGGACCGGCAGCCACCAGGGAAAGCAATTTTTCGAGTCGCCTCGGTTTTAAGGGACGCGAAGCGCTGGGCGACAATCTGCAAGCGCTATTCGTACTTGAAACGGGCTTCAGCCCCGACACCGGCCAAGGTGTCGTCGGCAGCCGTGAAGCGAGCGTCGGCTTGCAAGGAGATTTCGGCAAGCTGCGGCTCGGATTCATGTTGACGCCACTCGATGATTTGCACGGTATTGCCGGGCCGGGTTACACGACCAATGTCACCAACGATAATTTGAACGGTTTCTGGGCCAACGGATACAGCAACATGTTCACCGGCGGCAGCGTCGGCACCACCGCTTGCACACAAGTCGCGGGTACGGCGGGCACCACCAACAGCTTTTCATTCGATAACCGCTATGGCAATTCGATTCGCTATGACTCGCCATCGTTCGGCAGCTTCGTGGCGGCAACGCAACTGGCCTTGGGCGAATCGACGGGCCCCAATGGTTGCAACGGCTACGCGTGGTCGAGCAAGCTGCAATACACCGCCCATGGCGTGAACGCCGCGCTGGCGTACAACCTGCATCGACATGTGCGCGGTGCTGACCTGAACGACAGCATCGTGATGCTGGCAGCCGGCTACAAGATCGGCACGGTCGCCTACGTTGCCGGCTATTACCAATCCATCCGCTACGACAATCCCGGACTGAATCAACTCAAGCAGGATGGATTCGGGTTGCTCGGCCGCGCCTTCCACGGCGCGAGCACCTTTGAATTGGCGTGGTACCACGGCGGTGCAGGAAGAGGCGATCAAACCCCGGTCTTCTCCGGCATCTTTACCGGCGATGACACGCAGGCCAACTTGTACATCATCGGCTATCGTTACGCGTTGTCCAAGCGGACCGAGTTATGGACGCAATATGCGCAACTGCGCAACGGCCGAAACTCCGGATATGACCTCGGTGGATCGGGCGTGGCGGGCGGTCCTGGCACCATCGGAGAAGCACCGCGTGCGATTGCGGTCGGCATCAAGCACGATTTCTAGTGGTCTGCTTCGCAATTGGTTGAACTGACAAAAGCGATGGATTTTTGTGCCAGGCTAGGCGCCAACCGCAGCGATAGCGAGCTATCGCGAGGATTGGCAACGACGCATGGCGCGAAAAGACGCGCTTTTGTGTTCAATGAATTGCGAAGCAGGCCACTAGTGCATGAAAAAATCGTTTGTCGAATCATCGCATCGTCGCATGACATGCGGCTTTGCGCGTGCACGAGCTGACGCCGCTCACTTGCACTGATCGGTTACCCCGGCACCCTGGTATTGCTCCACCAGACTGAGGATAGCTTTGGAACGGTATTCCTTGGCCAACAGCGACAGTTTGTCGGCGAAAGGACGATAGCGTTCGTCCAGTCCGATCATGCGCTCTGCCCAGCGCAATATCTCCTCCATGTTGCCCAGCCGGGCCAGGTAATGGAGGGTTTCCATTTCCTGCGCTGGCGGCACCGCCATCGGCCCTTCCTCCATCCCTTCCGGTGCACGCGGCGCTGCCTGCAACACGTCAATCCATTCGAGCTTCAACAGCACACCCATCTCTGCCAGCAGCTCCGTCAGATTGATCGGCTTTGGGAGAAACGCATTCGCCCCGGCCGCCATGCTGCTCGTCACGTCGCCACCGGACGCGCTGGCGGAAACTGCGATGATAGGGATTCCCTTGAAATCGGGCAATTGGCGCAATCGCCGCATGGTTTCAAGGCCATCCATCGTCGGCATGACGATGTCCATCAGGATCAGGTCCGGACGGACAGCTTTGGCTTGTTCCAACCCCTCCTGCCCGTTCACCGCCTCGGCCGTCGCGAAACCCAGCGGACCCAGCATGTCGATCAGCACCGCCCGATTCTCCCCTACATCGTCCACGATCAATATCTTCCTGCGCGGGCCCCGATAGCCGGTCACGGTCGATTTCGGTGCCGGTGCAGCCGTCCCTTCCACCACCTGGACGTCCAGTTCAAACGAGAAGGCGCTGCCCTGGCCGACGCAACTTTCAACCCGAAGCTCACCGCCCATCAGCCGCACGAACTGGCGGCTGATGGCCAGTCCAAGTCCGGTTCCGCCAAGCCGGCGCCGCATGTCGCCCACTTGCTCAAAAGGTTCAAAGATGGTTTCCAGCTGGTCTTTGCCGATGCCGATGCCGCTATCCTGTACCTCAAAGCGCAGCCGCGCGGGTGGAGAAAAACGCACACGCAGCGCTACCTGGCCGCGGTCGGTGAACTTGACCGCATTGGACAACAGATTGAGCAGTATCTGGCGCAGCCGCTTCTCATCGCCCTGGATCGCTGCCGGCAAATCCGGATCGATGTCGCTGATGAAGTCGAGCCCCTTTTGCTCTGCCTTGACGCCGACGATCTCGGTAATGACGCGCAGGAATTCGGTCAGGTGGATCTGGGTGTAGATAAGCTCCAGCTTGTTTGCCTCGATCTTGGCCAAGTCCAGGATATCGTTGATCAAGGTCAGCAGATGCTCACCGCTTTGCTGGATCACGTTCAGCGCTGCCATCCGCTTTTCGTCGGCGGTCTGGTCGCGTTGCAATATCTGCGCATAGCCCAGGATGCCGTTCAACGGTGTGCGCAGTTCATGGCTCATGTTTGCCAAAAAGACGCTTTTCGAGCGATTCGCTTGTTCGGCCTGTTCTTTTGCCACAACCAATTCGGCGGTTCGCTCCACAACTTTAACTTCCAGCGATTCTCTGTATGTATAAAGCTCGGAACGAGTTCGAAGCAGATTCTGGATCATTCCTCTAAAAGCATTTGCCAGAATTATTAATTCATTGTTTCCTTTTGTTTTTATATCAATTTTGACATTTTCAAGATTATCAAGCTGCAATTGTTCCGCTGCACGTGTCAGTTTTGTCAGAGGACGGCTTAGCAAATGTCTTGATATCAGCAGAAAAAGTATCCAGAATCCGATGACCTTGATGACTGCACTAATAAGCAAGTTGGCGACATTAAACTTGAGTTTGTTGATAACAATCTTGTGACTTGAGTAAATTGTGACGATGCCGACCGGGAATAACCTATCTTCCCGGCGATACTGTATTTGAAATGTTTTCCAGAAAAGGTCGGCGGTGCCAAATGTTTTACGAGGACTATTGCCGTCACTGTTGACGGATGATAAGTTGGTCAAGTGGAGAACCCGTCCTCTTTCTCCAAGAAGTTTTCCATTGGAATTTTCAATTTCAATACCCACGACATTGGGAAGTTTCATTATCCCGGTGAGCGAGGACTGTAATTGCGCATTATTCATTTCCCAGAGTGCTCGTTCCAACGAGGGCTGAAAGGCTTGTTTGAGTGTTTCCAACTCATCAAGGACAAGATTCTTGGTGTGAATATATTCCGCGGCAATCTGTGTGCTGGTCACAATGACGACGAGGATAAGGTAAAAAGAAAAGACTACCCGCATAAGCCTGGTGGCAATCGAGTCTTTTATGGGCACCATATCCGGCGACATCATATATCTTCGTATGTGTGCTGACGTTTGCCGTGCGCCTTGAGCAGTTGCGTAAACTCCAAGCCTGTGAACTGATTGCCCTGGTCAGTGTTGAAGATGTCCGTTGCAGACACCTGATTGGGGCGATTGATCCCCAGGTTGCGCAGCAGGTACGGATAAGCCGGATGGTGGCCGGCTGGTGTTGGCTTCCTGTACCGCGCCGCGCCTTGGCTTTGAAGGCGGCTGAGTGGTTTCTTCTCGTTCTTCTGGTCAGGCTTGCTCCTGAAATTCGTCCTCGCGGCCTCGATTTCGAAGCAAGCCAGCCCCCAAGCCAGTCCCTTATCCCGCTGTTCGAATTTAGTGGACCACGTCTGTCTTAGGGTACGTACTCATACCACAATCTTTTGTCATTGAGCGGGGTTTCTGGCGATAGCGAAGGGTTTTCCAGTTTGAATACTCTTCGATTTTTCAGATTCCCTTTCTCCAACGCTTCTTTCATGTAAATATTGTTATAAAAAAGCTTATCGAAGGAACCATCTTCAATAGCCATTCTGAGTCCACGCTCAAGCCTGTCTGCAAGTTTGAGATTGTTCTTGCTGGTAAAAATATATCCAGGCTCGGGGTAGTAAATCAACAGATCTTTTTCCACAACCAGCCCGGGAATGTTCATGTCCCTCAGCTCTCGCCATGGTTCGGCAGCGGTTCTGACGAAATAATCGAAGCGTCGTTCTTTCAACATGGTGAAGAGCTCTCGATACCCTGCAGTTGCCACGACGTTTAAACCATTGGCGCGCCAGATTTTGGTTTCCGGCCAGATCTCGTTCATGCCGGCCCACAACTTCCGCAAATCGTCCAGCGTGCGGACGGCGGAAAATTTCGGTTGATCGCTTTCATTGATAATCGCGATGTGGTAGCCGTACAGTCCTTTTTCAAATGGGATTCGAATGGGATGAAGTTCTTGCTCGCGCTCGGGCGATGTCGATGTCAAAATTACATCGACATAGCCTTGCTTTACCATCTCAAAATCCCTGGCCTGTGGAACCTCCTGTTGCGGTGCTTGAATCTTAAACGGGCCGTCAGTCTTTTCCGTCTTTTCCAGGATCAATTTCAACACTTGGTATTTGTATTCCTTGGTTTCGTCAGTTTGGTTAGCGGTACCCCTGAAAGCACGGACTTTTACAATCAAAGGTTCTTTCGGCGCGACCGCCCCAACAGGTAACGAAAGGAAGTATGCCGCAAAGCAGAAAATCAATGCGGCTTTCGAGTATCGTTTCATTTTCATCTCACGTAATCAAGTCAAGTGACCAAATTCCTTCGGGATAAGTTATTTCACTTATCAGCCCGATCCGTCACTTGCTAATCGGATTAGATGACCATACATCATTGATGTTCCCAGGCACCGTCAGCATTCACGGCCTTTCGCAAGCCAGACGCTGCCTGGGCTTGACGTGCAGGTTCAGCGCCAGCTCAGGACACTCAGGACATACAGTGTAGACATAATCGATCACCCTGCAAGGAAGGAATTTGCGGCAAGGCGCTCACCAACTGTAAGTCAGGCTCATGCGAATGGCACGCCCGAAAATCGGACGCGCATAGATTGCGGTGCCCGTCCCCTGGCCCGTGATGGGATCGGTGCGCGGATTTCCTTCGGTAAGCCCGACCTTGTCGGTCAGGTTCGAACCCATGACCTGGAAACGCAGGTTCTTGCTCACGTCGTAAATGACGCCCGCATCCAGCGTCGTATAGGCCGGCAGCGTCGTCGTATTGTTGGTATCCACATATTTCTTTCCTTGATGCGTAATCGTGGCGTAGGCCTTCGCCGGATGACCGTAAGCGCTGAAATTGACGGCAGGCGTGATACTGGAAAGAACCTGTGGAATGCGCCGGACCCGATTGCCTTCCACACCGGGAATTGCCTGGCCGGTATCCAGCACGGCGAGATTCTTGTACCTGGGATGTTGCAGCGTCAGGTTGCCGACCAGCTCGAACCGGGAATTCGGACGCCAGCTTCCTTCCAGCTCGACGCCGTAGTTCTCCGTCTGCGAGGTGAAGCGCGTACTGACCAGATTGCCGCTGGCATTCTGCGTGAGCGTCGAATCCAGCAGCGGATCGAAGCGGTTCCAGAACGCCGTCGCATAAGCGGAGAACCCCTGGTACCGGTGCTTGGTGCCGATCTCTACCCCCTTCACTTTCGAATTGATGGCCGGGGTCTGGGTTGTCCCGAGATAAATATCGGCAAGCGACGGCGTGCGGAAAGAGGAGGTATACCTTGCGAAGACGCCAAATTGATCGGAGAAATCATGGTTGACGCCGAGCGTCCAGGCCGTTCCGGAAAGATGTTCCGAACGGTTATCGACGACGCCCGAGGGTCCGCCGACGTTGTCGTCCGCCAGCGTCTCCGGGTTTCCCAGGTTCTGGGTGGTACGAAGATTGGCATAGCCGCGATGACGAGTCCGCTGGTGCCTCAGACCCGCATCGAGCGTCGTGCGGTCCGTCAGCTTCCATTCGTCGGCCGCATAAACAGCCCACAGCCGTCCCTCGACCCGGCCGCCGACATCCCTGTTGTTGCCATAGTCCAGGAACCCGTTCTCCGTGACCGAACCCAGCACATTGCCGGCACTGTCGGACGCCAGCACATCCAGCGCGCGCGGACGATTCCTCGTTTCCAGCAGGATGGTGTTGAAAAGGCGCGACTGCCTGAAGGTGTAATCGCTGAAATAAAGACCGCCGGTCAATTCGTGGCTGCCCGGTCCGATGCCGGACAAGGCCTTCGTGAGGCGAAAATCATTCATGAAGTTCGAAATCCGGCTGTCCACGCTCCACCATCCGCCCGGCGTAACCAGGCCTTGCGTGCTTGCCGGATCGAACGGAATGCGCGCGCCGTCGGAGCCCCGCGCATTCGCCAGCACATAGTCGAGACGGCTGACGCCGGCGCCGAACCCCGCCTGCGCCCGGCTCAACTGGTTCTGCAGAAAGACCGCCGCGTCTTGCGGCGGCGTGGTCGAAAAGAGCGCGTTGAACTTCACCGAACCATCGGTGTACCTGGCTTTGTCCGACACGGTCCAGCCGTCGCCGAACTTGCGGTCGAAGCTGCCGCCGACCACCGTGATCCTGGGATGAATGCCTTCCGAAAGATCTTCGTTGACTGTCGCGCCGCCCGGCGTGCCGTTGAGCGTGCGCAACCGCGCGTGCTGGAAGTCGCTCGAAGTCAGCGTGCCCTCTCTCGGGTCGATCAGGTTCGACAGCGACACCGATGGATTGCGCGGATCAGCCAGCGGAATCGGCAGGTAGAAGATGTTTTTGTCATCGAGGCGATTCGCGTACAGTGTGACCTCGCCGTCCGCAATCGGCCGGGTGACGTTGATGCGGAACTGGCCGCCTTGGTCGGCGGTAAAGCCAGGCGGCCGCAAACCGTTGTCGGTGCGGTAAAAACCTCCCAGGCTGACCAGCAGATCGTTGCCAACCGGCCCCGACCACTGCCCGTCGAAGCGGGTCAGCCCGTAATCGCCCCAAGTCGCACGCAGAGCGCCTTGCGGCGTCCTGGTTCCTTTTTTGGAAATGAGGTTGATGGTGCCCCCCGGCGCATTCGATGCATAGATCGGGGAGGTGCCGCCACGCACCGATTCGACGTGGTCGGTCATCAGGTCGATGCGGACCAGTTCATCGGCATTGAGAAACGCCTCCTGCGCTTCCTGGAAAACCGGCAAGCCGTCCTGAAATATCGGCACGAACAGGAAGTTGGAAACAGGCAGGCCACGCACGTTCACGTTGTTGCCGCTTTCTCCGCCGGAGGGTTCGGTGCCGAAGCCGGCCAGCCGGGAAAACAGATCCACCGGACTGAGCGGTGCGGCAATCTCGATCTGCTGCTCCGATAGCGTGGAATGGGCATAGGCGGCATCGAACCTGCGTCGCGGGAGGGACGTCCCGGTCACGACGATGGTTTCTATCGAGGGCGCTGCACCATTGCCGGCACCGGACGTTACTGTTTCGGCACTCTCCTGCCCGGCTTCCGTTTCGCCACCGGGAGCGGTCTCCACTGTTTCCTGAGCGCCAGCGGCGCCGAGTTGCAGCACAGCTGCCGACATTGCAACGGCGATCGGATGCTTGCTGATCATGCCTTTGTTTCGCATACGCTTTCCCATCACTTGCATGACCGCGCAGACCCCCAGCCGCTGGCCAGATATGTTGATCGAGAAAATCCGCCCGTCCTGCTCAATCACGTCCGCTCATCATTGTCGATTCGCGAGTCGGGCCTGTGATCTATCTCAAGCCCTTACGGCCCGACGCACACCCCGGCTTTACGGAAGGAATATGATTCAACGGTATAACGCCGGATTTGCATGGCGTCTCTCCTGGATCGACGGCGTGGACTTCGCCTATCAACGGAAGACACCGGCACAACATGTTGGCATTTTCATCGGTGTCGTCTTGTTGCACGCGGTGATCATCCATGTTGTTGCGACCGGGCAGGCGCGCTGGAAAGCCGAAGTGATTCGCCGGCCTATCGAGGTCAGGCTCATCAGGGAGATGCCGCCGGCAGCAACGCCGCCTCCCCCATTACGCCCGCCACCGCAGCAACCCGCGCCGCAGGCCGCGCAGAAGCCGGTGCCAAAGCATGTGCCGAAGCGCGCGCAAAAGCCGCGGCCACCCGTGCCGCCGCCGAAGGTCATTCGAAGGCCAGCACCCTCGCCCGCTGCGCCTTCCGCTGCAGCAAGTCCCGCTCCGCCGCAGTCGAGTCCTCCGCCGGCACCGGAACCAACACCATCGCCGGCGATACAGGCACCGGTTGCCTCCGCCAAACCCTCACCTGCGCCGCATGTCCCCGTGTGCACGGCGCCCATGATTGACCCGCACTTCTGCAACAAGCCTGAATATCCGCCGGCTTCGAGGCAATTCGAAGAGACCGGCGCCGTTGTTCTGAATTTCCTGATCGACGTGGATGGGCGTGTGATTCAAAGCAGGATCGAATCGTCGAGCGGATATGAAAGGCTCGACGAAGCCGCGCGGCGGGCGCTCAGCCTGTGCCGGTTCAAACCGGGCACGGTGGACGGCAGGCCGCAGAAGTCCTGGCACAAACTGAGATATGTCTGGAAGCTTGGCGAGTAGACAGGCCGTGCCATAGCGTCCCGAAATGATCGCTTCATGGGGACCGGTGGCCCCTTTCGATGCCTCTGCGGCGAGTGCCTATGGACCGATCAGGGAGGCGACACGCGAGCGAAAAAAGGATCAGCTTGACAAGCTGATCGCTGCACACGCAGTTGCGCTCGACGTAACCCTCGTAACCAACAATGAGCGCGATTTCGCCGCTTATATTCGAGCCCTATTCCTCAATTCGGGTGCTGGTCGCATCGTGACCGTATCTCCCTTGCGCTTGGCGCGTTCCTCGATGCTCGCGGCTTTGAGGTCGGCCGTTGCGCCTTCCATCATCGCCACGCGTTCGGGGGGCAGTACGGCTCTTGAAGCTCGCCTTGTTGGCCAATTGCTCCAGCCCTGTCAATGTGAGTTGATTTTCCAGGGGTCATCGAATTTCCCGATGCGTA
>CBIHRJ010000042.1:0-50048 GCA_966212445.1 uncultured Noviherbaspirillum sp.
TTGACGTCCGACACCACCTGCGACAGCTTGCCGATCATGTTCTGCATCGCCTGCAACAGTTGCCCGGTCTCGTCCTTCGACTTCACGTCGATCTTCAGCGTCAGGTCGCCGGCCGCAAGCCGCTGGGCGGCGTTCGTCGCGTCCGCGAGCGGCTTGATCACCGTGTTGCGAATTGTCAGATACAGCAATCCGCTCAGAACCAGCAGGCCAGCCAACGCGAAGGCGGCGTACTTGTTGCGCAACTCGGTCGCGTCGCGGGTCAGTTCGTCCGCGAACGCATGGGCGACGATCACCCAGTTCCATTGGGGAAAATGATCGAAGACCGCGATCACGCGGCGCACGGCGCCGTCTGTCGTCTCGTAGCTGAGAACGCCCCGTTTTTCCGCCAGGATGTCGCGCGCAAACTTGCGTCCACCGGCGTCCTTCTCGTCGATGACGACAGCGCCTTCACGCTGCGGATGGAGCACCAGCTTACCCAGGTTGCCGCCTTCCTTGGCATCCATCACGTAGAAATAGCCGGTGTCGGCGATTTTCAGGTTCCTGATCTTTCCCTTCAGCGTGTTCAGGTTGTCGGTAAAGTCGATCCCGATGTAGAGCACGCCGATCACCGATCCGGACGCATCCCGGATCGGGTCGTACTGCGTGTAGTACTGTTTTCCGAACAGGGTGGCCACGCCGCGATAGGAAGTTCCGGCCAGCAGACGCTGGTAGCCCGGATGCTTCCGGTCGAGCGAGGTTCCGATCGCACGCGTGCCATCTTCCTTCTTCAGCGAGGTGGAGACACGAATGAAGTCATCCCCGCTCTTGACGAACACGGTGGCGCTGACGCCGCTGTGCCTGGTGAAGCGGTCGACCGCAGAAAAATTGAGGTTGATGACCTCATTCCCGCTCTTCATGGTCGGTGTCGCCCGGCCTGCGACCTCGATGGTCTGTGCGGTATCGACCGTAAACGGGTCGGGGAAATAGCCGGCCAGCATCTGCGTCAACCGGCCGGCTTCACGCTGCAAGTCGCTGTCGAACAGTTCGATCATGTTGACCACGGCCTGCATTTCGCCGGTCAGGGCTTCCACCGAGTGCCGCTCGATCGCCTTGGACGTCGAGTAGCCGATCGCCCACAAAAAGAAGGCGAAAACGAGCGTCACCAGCATGAAGGTGATCGCCGACAGCTTGGCGCCGACACTCATATGCCGGGTCTTGTTTAGCAGGTTCTTCATTATGTCCGTCTTTCTGAGTTAGGCGCCGCGCAGGAATAAGGTGTGCAATTTGGCGGTTGTAGCGGGATGCGATGTGGGGGGGCTCGCCGAGGGGGGCCCGCCGAGGGGGCGACCGGCACGACGCAGTACGAGTACTGCTAGTGGCGGGCAACCCCGCAGCGCGCCCGCTACGACAGCAAAATGGGCCAACTTATTCCTGCGCGGTGCCTTAATACGTCGCCGCCACCATACGCAAAGCCTTTGATGGCATCGATGTGCGTATGGATTGCGCCGTCGAACCTACGGTTGACTCCAGCCTGAAGAAGCTCATCGTCTGCTGCAACTGCTCGGCCTGGCTGCTCATCTCTTCCGCCGTCGCCGCCAGCTCTTCGCTGGACGATGCATTCTGCTGCGTCGCCTGGTTCAACTGCGCCACCGCCGCATTGATCTGCCCCGCACCGGCCGACTGTTCCTGCGACGCCGCCGTGATCTCCTGCACCAGGTCCGACGTCTTCCGGATGTTCGGCACCATCGTCCCCAGCAACTGCCCCGCACGCTCGGCCAGCGCCACGCTGCCCGTCGCCACTTCCCCGATCTCGGCTGCCGCCACCTGGCTGCGCTCGGCCAGCTTCCTCACTTCCGCCGCCACCACCGCAAAGCCCTTGCCGTGCTCGCCCGCGCGCGCCGCCTCGATCGCCGCATTCAGCGCCAGCAGGTTGGTCTGGTACGCAATGTCGTCGATGATCACGATCTTCTTCGCGATCTGCTGCATCGCTTCCACCGTCGCCTTCACCGCTTCCCCGCCTTCGGCCGCTTCCCCGGCCGCCTTGCCGGCGATGCCGTCGGTGACCTTCGCGTTCTCGGTGTTTTGCGCGATCGAGGCCGTCATCTGTTCGATCGAGGCGCTGGTCTCTTCCACCCCGGCGGCCTGCTCGCTGGCCGCCTGCGACAGCGACTGCGCGGTAGCGCTGACTTCCTCCGAGGCGCCGGCCAGCGCCTGCGCGCCGCTATTGACGTCCGACACCACCTGCGACAGCTTGCCGATCATGTTCTGCATCGCCTGCAGCAGTTGTCCGGTTTCGTCCTTCGATTTCACGTCGATCTTCAGCGTCAGGTCGCCTTCGGCCAGGCAGTTGGCTGCACGTACTGCCTCGCCCAAGGGACGCGTGACGCTGCGCGCGACCAGGTAGCCGATGACGGCGATCACCAGCATGACCAGCAGTACAGCGCCGATCAGCTGGTACTGTTTCGTCTTGAGCGCGTGCCGGCGCTCGTCCAGGATATGCTGGAGTTCAACTGCCGCCGCATCGTAATACCGGACCTGCGCGGAAATGGCATCCGTCATCTTCGCGAAATATTCCGGGGCCAGGTAAGTGAACGTTTCCACATTCACGACCTGCTCGTCCGTCAATTGCCGGATCTGCGCGCCGGCGGCGAGCGTTGCCTGCAATAATCCGGCCAGCTTCTCTTTTAGCGCGAGGTTGGCTGCGAACGCCTTGGCGGATGAGCTCTCGATCGCTTCATAGCGCTCTGCCACCTGCTCCAGCAACGCGATCAACGCAGCCTTGTCATCCAACGACATGCTCTTCGACGCCAGGATGCCGCTGGCGCGCGCACGCAATCGTCCGAGCGATTCAGTCAACGGAGGCGATGCGAGCAACGCGACGTTCATCAGGTGATAACTGTCCGCTTCCGGATCGAGCGTCAAGCCATAGTGGTCGGCAACGCGTTCGCCCAGTTTGATCAGTTGCACGACGAGCGCGGTATGTTCCGTAAAACTTTCCTTGCCGGACAAACCTCCTTTTGCCAGCTTGTCGGTCAGTGCCGTCCAACGCTGCTGTGCAGCCTGCCAGGAAGCGGCCATGGCATTGTCGTTTGCTGTCCGAAGCGCTGCATCCGCGGCGGCAAACGCCTTGCCGGCTTCGTCCTGCTTGGCTGCGCGCTGGCCCTCCGCTCCTGCATTGCCGGCCAACAGCATGGCAGTGAGGCCGCGATGCTGCTGCATCAGCAGCACCACGTTCAGTATGGCGCGGGCGGGCGGCATGCCGGCTGCTTCCTGTTCCGCCGTTGCCACCGCCTTGCTCGACTCTTCAATGTAGAGGCTCAGCGGTATGGCGACCATGATGATCCCCAATACGCCGAGAACGGCGAATTTCTGCCAGAGTTTCATTCGGCTCAATAGCATGTTGGCGTCTACTAGTACTAGGACACAACCGCACCGGACGCCATCTCGGCCAGCATCGCGACTTCATCGACCGACAGCACCCGGCTGACATTGAGGATGATCACGAACCTGCCGCTCACCTTGCCCATGCCGGCAATGAAATCGGTCGGAATCCGCGCGCCGAAGGACGGCGCCGGTTCAATCTCGGATGCCGGTATCTCCAGCACCGCGCTGACGGAATCCACCATCACGCCCAGCACCTGCTGCTCGCCATCGGCTTCGACCTCCACGATCACGACACAGGTACGCTTGGTGATCTCGCTCGGCTGGCGGCCGAAGCGCACCGCCAGGTCCATCACGGGAACAACCGCCCCGCGCAGGTTGATCACGCCGCGTACGCTGGCAGGCATCATGGGAACTTCGGTCACGCCGCCGTACTCGATGATTTCCTTGATGGCCAGAATGCCGATGGCAAAGGTTTCGCCACCCAGCATGAAGGTCAGATACTGCGCATGATCCACTGCCACGGCCACTTCCGTCTTCCTGTTGCTCTGTTTTACCAGTGCAGTCATCGTTCTCCTCCTCAAAACCGGGTGAATTGCATTTCGCCGGACTCGACTTCAGCAGCCGGCAGAGCGGTTTGACACACAACTAGAACTGGACAAAATCCGCCTCGTCAGGCGCGGCTTCCGCTACCTGAGTTCCCTTGCCCGCGACGGCGATTTTCGCCGGCTTCGTGTGGACGGCTTTCAGCGTGGGCGCCTTGCGCGCCGGTGACGCACTTGCGCTCCTTCCCGCTTCGATCCGGAAGAACGCCATCGTCTGCTGCAACTGCTCGGCCTGGCCGCTCATCTCTTCCGCCGTCGCCGCCAGCTCCTCGCTGGCCGCCGCATTCTGCTGCGTCGCCTGGTTCAACTGCGCCACCGCCGCATTGATCTGCCCCGCACCGGCCGACTGTTCCTGCGACGCCGCCGTGATCTCCTGCACCAGGTCCGACGTCTTCCGGATGTTCGGCACCATCGTCCCCAGCAACTGCCCCGCACGCTCGGCCAGCGCCACGCTGCCCGTCGCCACTTCCCCGATCTCGGCTGCCGCCACCTGGCTGCGCTCGGCCAGCTTCCTCACTTCCGCCGCCACCACCGCAAAGCCCTTGCCGTGCTCGCCCGCGCGCGCCGCCTCGATCGCCGCATTCAGCGCCAGCAGGTTGGTCTGGTACGCAATGTCGTCGATGATCACGATCTTCTTCGCGATCTGCTGCATCGCTTCCACCGTCGCCTTCACCGCTTCCCCGCCTTCGGCCGCTTCCCCGGCCGCCTTGCCGGCGATGCCGTCGGTGACCTTCGCGTTCTCGGTGTTTTGCGCGATCGAGGCCGTCATCTGTTCGATCGAGGCGCTGGTCTCTTCCACCCCGGCGGCCTGCTCGCTGGCCGCCTGCGACAGCGACTGCGCGGTAGCGCTGACTTCCTCCGAGGCGCCGGCCAGCGCCTGCGCGCCGCTATTGACGTCCGACACCACCTGCGACAGCTTGCCGATCATGTTCTGCATCGCCTGCAGCAGTTGTCCGGTTTCGTCCTTCGATTTCACGTCGATCTTCAGCGTCAGGTCGCCTTCGGCCAGACGGTCGGCCGCGCGCACCGCGTCGCCCAAGGGACGCGTGATGCTGCGGACGATCACCCATGCCGCGACGGCTGCCAGGACGAAAGCAAGCGCACTGAGCAAGATCATCAATTTTCGCGCCTCGAGATAGGTCGCCTCGGCGGCCTTGCCCGATGCATCCACCAGTTCGCTCTGGAACTTGAGCAGGTCGGCGACCGCATCTTGATAGGAACGCAGGGCCGGGCGCAGTTCTTTCGTGAGGTAGGCCTTCGCTTCTTCCTCTTTTTTCTCGTCGACCAGCGCCAGCAATTTCTCCTGGACCGCGAGAAACTTGCTGCGTTCGTCCATGATCTTCTGCAGCAACTCCTTGCCGCGCGGACTGGCGATCTTCTCTTTCAACGCATCGAGCTGGACGCGGATGTCCTTGCGCGCCTCCTGCACGCGTTCGACTTGCTCTTTCCGGTCCGCGCTGTCGTTAGTCAGGAACAGGTTGCGCAACGCAATCGCGATTTCATTGCTGCCGTCGGTAATCTTCTGCACCTGCTGTACCTTCACCCACTTGTCACTGACGATGTCCGCAATGGCATCGTTGATACTGCCAAGCCGCGTGACGCCGACCATGCTGATACCGATCATCAGCAATACCAGTATTCCGAATCCAAGTCCGAGACGAACTCCGATCTTCATATTTGCAAACATGATTGCTCCTGTCAGGTGACTGTTTATACGGCGAGAGCCGGGCCATCGGCCAATTTTGCCGGCGCTGCCGAGGCGGCAGCGCCGGATTGCTGGATCAATGCCGGCACATCCAGGATCAGCGCAACTTCCCCGCTGCCGAGGATGGTCGATCCGCTGATGCATTTGATGCGGCTGAACATCTTGTTGAGCGGCTTGATGACCGTTTGGAATTCGCCCAGCAGCGCGTCGACCACCAACCCCGCCTTTTGCCCTGCATAGTCGACGACAACGATGCTCTGCCGGCGCGGAGGTATGCCGCCGGTGCCGAAGAGTTCGCGCAGGCGGATGAAAGGCAGGACTTCGCCGCGCAGATTGGTGTAGTCATGCCCCGCTTCCGCGGCAAACTCCACGCATTCCTCGATCATGTCGAGCGGGACCACGAACATCGATTTGCCGAGGCCGACCAGGAAACCGTCGATGATCGCCAGCGTGAGCGGCAGCCGCACGCTGACCGTGGTGCCGGCGCCTTCCTCGCTGCGGATGTCGACGCTGCCGCGCAGGGCAGTGATGTTGCGCTTGACCACGTCCATGCCGACGCCGCGGCCGGACAGGTTGGTGATCTGGTCGGCGGTCGAGAAGCCGGGCTCGAAAATCAGGTTGTATATCTCGCCGTCGGACAGGCTGGCGCCGGGCTCGACCAGGCCGCGCTCGACCGCCTTGGCGAGGATCTTGTCGCGCTTGAGCCCGCCGCCGTCGTCGCCGACCTCGATCACAATGCAGCCCGAATCGTGATAGGCGTTCAGCGTCACCGTGCCTTTCGCCGGCTTGCCGCGCGCGGCGCGCACCTCCGCCGCTTCAATGCCGTGGTCGATCGCGTTGCGTACCAGGTGCGTGAGCGGGTCGGCGATTTTTTCCACGACGGTCTTGTCGAGCTCGGTGTCGCCGCCGCTGATGACGAGGCCGATGTCCTTGCCGATCTCCTTGGAGACATCGTGCACCACGCGCTGAAAGCGGTTGAAGGTCGCGCCGACCTTCACCATGCGCAACTGCAGCGCGCTGTCGCGCACCTGCTCGACCAGGTCCGCCAATACCGATGCGCTCTCCTGCAGTTCGGCGTGATGGGTGCGGCGCGCAACCAGGTTGGCGCTAGCGCCGGCAATGGTCAGTTCGCCGATCAGGTTGATCAGGTGATCGAGCTTGTCGGCGTCGATGCGGATCGAGCGGCTTTCCTGCGCCTTCAGTTCCTTCACCTGTTCCTGCCTGGCGAGCGCGGCTTCAACCACGACCTGCTGTACCGCGCCCTGTTCCACCAGGATGGCGCCAAGCGGTTGCGGCGGCTCGGCGCCAGTCTGGAGATCGAGCGCGGCCGCCAGTTCCTGCGCGGTCACGCTGCCGCAACGCACCAGGATCTCGCCCAGACGGGTATCGTCTTCCGGCAGTTCGCGAATCAGGCGCACATACTCGGAAATCCGGCTGTTCGGCGGCAGAATGCGAATATGGCAATCCTCGCCCATGAACTCGAACACGCTTTCGATCGTCGTCTTGTCGGCGTCGCTCCGGAAGGAGACTTCGAATCCCAGGTAGCAGGACTCCGGGTCCATTTCCCCGGCAGGCGGCAGCGCGTCGGCCAGCGTGGCGATGCCGACGATGGTGCCGAGCTTGCGCAGGTAGCGCAGGAACGACAGCGGATCCATGCCGTTGCGCAGCACATCGCTGCCGAATCGCAGCGAGATGTGCCAGTTGTCGCCGTCGCCTTCCACGCCGGCAATGCGTTCCACCGCTTCCGGCGCTGGATCGGAAACCGCAACCGGCATGTCTGCCCTTGCACCCGGCTGGTGGCGGCGCAGCCGCTCGAGCAGGGCTGCGCCGTCCGATGCCGCGCGGCCGCCTGCCTGCGTGCCGTCGAGGGTATCGATGCCGTCAATCAGCGCGCCGATGTGGTCGCAGCACGACAGGAACAGGGCGATCAGTTCACTGTCGATCGTCACCGCGCCGGCACGCACCCGGTCGAGCACGCTCTCCACCACGTGCGTGAACTCGACGATATGGTCGAGGCCGAACAGTCCCGCCGACCCCTTGATGGTATGCGCAGCGCGGAAGACCGCGTTGACCGTTTCCGCATTGCTTTCCGCCCGTCCGGCGGCCAGCAGCGCGCTCTCCATCTCCTCCAGCAGTTCGCGGCTTTCGAGAATGAAGGTTTGCAGTGCCGAATCAAGATCCATTGGATTGCTCCGCGGAAGTGCGGCTCGCGCGGCTGGCGGCCGGCGGCACGGAGGATGAAATCACGAGCGGATCGCCGAAGTAGGGAACGAGGTCGATCAGCTCCAGCACGTCAACCACTGCCTCGCTGTGCGCGACCAGCCGCAACTGCTTGTTCCCGGCGCTCGCGGTTTCCTTGAGGAGCATGAGCAGTTGCACACCGGCAGTGTCGATGTCGGTCACGCCTGCCAGGTTGAGCTCCAGTACCTGCGCACGTTCTAGCGCAACGAGCAGATCCTGTTTCATCTGTTCCGCCTGGTAGATCGTCACTTCGCCTTCGAGCCGCACCTCGCACAGGTCCGGCGCGGGCGCATCTGTCGTCGTCATGGGGGTTTCCTCCAGCCTCAGGCGAGGACCAGTTTCTGGACTGCGCCGAGCAGGACGTCCGGCTTGAACGGCTTGACCAGCCAGGCCCGGGCGCCGGCCATCTGGCCTTCGCGTTTTTTCTCGTCCTGCGATTCCGTCGTCAGCATAATGACCGGCGTGAACTTGTAGCTCGGGTGCTGCTTCACCGCCTTCAGGAAGCCGATGCCGTCCAGGTTCGGCATGTTGACGTCGCTGATGATGAGATGGATCTTCTGCCCCTTCAGCTTGGATAGCGCATCCTTGCCGTCGCTGCCTTCCAGCACGTCATAGCCGGCGCCTTTGAGTGAAATGGAGACGACCTGCCTGAAGGAGGCCGAGTCGTCGACGATCATGATGGTTTTTGCCATGGTAGTCTCGCAATGATGCGTTCAGGGGTTGCTGCGTACCGCTCTTCCGGAAAAACAAGAGAGTCGCCATCCAGGTAGTGCAGGCCTCCGTGCCTGCACTACCTGTCAAAAAAGCTTTTCATGCCTGCTTAAAAAAACGTCACGTCGTCGCTGGACGCGCCGGCGTTGCCCGCTCCGCCATGGCTCTGACGTTCATCGTCCATCGTGTAACGCGACTCCAGTTCCGCAAGCCACTGTTCCAGGCTCGGCAGCGTTCCGTCCACACCCAGGCCATGTTCGAGACGCGCAATATCGGTCTCGACGACCTCGAGGATCTGGCGAATCCGGTCCTGGAACTGCAAGGCAATCAACAGGTTTTCGACATCGCTGCGGATGTTGTTGCCGTGCGCGCGCATGTCGTCGGCCGAACGCGCCAGTTCGCGCACGTGTCCGAGCACATCCTCGACCACGTTGCCGGAGGAAGTGATGGCGTCACGATCGTGATCGGCGGCCTTCGCGGCTGCGTTCAATGTGAGCGCCATCGTCTCGGAGATTTCGCTCATCCTCTGCGTGATGCGGGCGCCGATGTTGGCCGATAGTTGCGACAGCTGGCGCACCTCTTCGGCAATCACGGCGAATCCGCGCCCGGCCTGCCCGGCCCGCGCCGCTTCGATCGACGCATTGATCGCGAGCAGGTTGGTCTGCGCGGCGATTTTCCTGACTTCGTCGGAGAGGTCCTTCAGTTCGCCGGTGGCGACCGACAGGGTACGGACATGGTCGAGCAGCTCGACCTTGCTGCCGACCACGTTTTCCAGGCAGTTGATCACCGGGCCCAGTTCCCGTTCGCACAAGGTGAGCAGGCTGATCGTCACTTGCTTGCTGTCGTTTTCCTGTGCTTTGCGGCCGGTGAATCCGGCCGATTCGAACTGCTGCAGCAGCGACGAAAAACTGGTCAGCAGCTGGGCGACTGCGGTATCGGTTTGCTCCTTCACCGATTGCACGTGGCGCGCCCATACCGGAAGCACACCGGTCAGCAATCCTTTCATCTCGTGGTGCGAACGGCGCACCGGCGCTGCCGCCTCGACGCGCCGCCTGGCCGCGTCGGCCTTGCGGCTGTGGCGCCATGCCGACCATGCTGTGCAAGCGACTACGCCGCCAAATGCGAGCACTTCGAGGATGCCGGCATCGTTCCACAGCGGCAACGCCGCGAAACCGGAAGCGACCATAGCCGGCAGGCAGCGCGATGCGATTCGCCCGGCCTTGCTGCGGTTCGCGGCGTCAACATCGACTGACTGTATGTCCATGGATATTCCGGTCGTGTAATTCATCATTGTCAGCACATGGCCGATGTCAGCGGGCGCAAGATCCGGCGCTCACTGGGCGGCCTGCGAGCGCCATTTCGACAGCAGCGTCGCGAGCGCGCCGCGATCGATCGGCTTTCGCAATGCCCCAAGAATGTTCAGGTGGTGGAATTTCGCCATCAGCGCCGCCGAGTTCACGTACCTGCTTTCCAGGCCCGAGATCAGGATGAAGCCGCAGCCGTTGTGTTCTTTAGCCAACGCTTCCATCATCTGGAAGCCGTCGGTGTTCGGCATATTGATGTCGCAAATGATGACGTCGGGAGGGCACCTGGCGCCCTGAAGTTCGGCAAGTCCCTTGCTGCCGTCCGCCGCCGTCGTGACCTGGTTCACGCCCAGGTCGCGCAGCATCTCGGTAACCAGCTCCGACATGAACTCGTCGTCGTCGACGAGCAGGACATGTTCTGGCTGGGGCGACATGACTGGATCACTCGTCTGATTCATGGGTGAACAACATCCTTCATTGCATGGGTTCGGAGATCGACGGGTGTATTGCGGGTGTTGCGAGTATGTTGCTTTACGGATTGAAAACTCACTTGCCATATTGACACCCGGCAAGAAAGTTTGCCATCAGACGATCTTGATTTTCGCGTAGGGATCAGACTTGCAATCAGTAAGGAAATCCTTATTTACATGGCGGTAGTGCAGGCCGCCGGCGTGCGGGCACGGAGGCCTGCGCTACGGTCAAAGGACTTTGCCTGCTTGCCTGGTCGGTCCGCACTCCGGCGCCTTCCCGTCAGGCGTCGAACAATGCCGACACGTGCGCCTCTATCCGCTGGAGCAGCAGGCGTATGCGGCGCATGATCAGTTCGGCGTGATCGAGGTTCTTGCCGTCCTTGAGTCTTTCGACGGAATGCCACAGCCAGGCCAGGCCGGCGGATCCCGCCGCCCGTGCGCTGGATTTGTTGCGATGCCCCAGCGCGGCCAGCGCAACCAGGTCGCCCTGTGCCAGCGATGCTTCGGCATCTGCCAGTCCCTGCTTCGCGGTTTCGAGGAAGCGCAAGGCGAATTTCCGGGTTTTTTCCGGATCGTTGTTCAGCACCGCTGCCAGCACCGAGAGGTCGATGATGTCCGGATCGCCGGCAAAAGGCCGTGCTTCGGATACGTCCTCCTGGTCGGACCCGGGCGCGGCTTCGTCGCTTGCCGGCGGTTGCCGCTGCTTCATGGCGGCGACGGCGCTGTACAGCCTTTCCGGCGAGATCGGCTTGGAGACGAAGGCATTCATTCCGGCCTCCATGCAGTGTTCCTTGTCCTGCGTACTGGCATTGGCGGTCATGGCGACGATCCAGAGATCCGCCAGCCCAAGTTCGGTGCGTATGCGGCGTGTCGCTTCCAGTCCGTCCATGACCGGCATCTGCACATCCATCAGCACACAGTCCACGTGCACCTGATGCAACAGGTCGAGCGCCTCCTGTCCGTTGCCGGCAATGTCCACTTCGGCGCCGGCAGCGGTCAGAAACTCGGCCGCGACCTGTTGATTGAAGAGATTGTCTTCCACGAGGAGGACACGGACGCCGTTGCACGCCAGCAGATCGGCATGCTGCCGATCCTCCACACGCGCGGCCTGTGCAGGAAGAGAGGAAGCCTTGCGCAGTCTGGCCGTAAACCAGAACCTGCTGCCCTTTCCTTCCCGGCTCTCGACGCCGATCTGCCCATCCATCTGTTCGACCAGGCGCCGGCTGATCGCCAGCCCGAGACCGGTGCCGCCGTAGTTGCGCGTCGTCGACGTATCGGCCTGGTGGAAAGGCTGGAACAGGCCTGTCATCTCCCCGGCATTCATGCCGATGCCGCTGTCCTCGACCTCGAACTGCAGCAGGCATTGGGATTCGCTTTCCTCAAGCGTGCGGACACGGACACCCACGCCGCCGGTTTCGGTGAACTTCACCGCATTGCCGACCAGGTTGATCAGTATCTGGCTCAGACGCAAGGCGTCGCCCACCAGGTGACGCGTAACGCCGGAATCCAGTTGACAGTTCAGCTGCAGCCCCTTGACGTTGGCCTTGCCCATGAGCTGGGCAATCACCTTGCCCAGCATCATGTCCAGATCGAAAGACGCGATATCGAGCTTGAGCTTGCCGGCCTCGATCTTGGAGAAGTCCAGAACATCGTTGATCAGGCCCAGCAGGTGCTCGCCGGAGACCAGGATCTTGACCAGGTAGTCGCGCTGCTGCGCGTTCAGGTCGGTCTTGAGCGCCAGCATTGCCATGCCGATCACGCTGTTCATCGGCGTTCGTATCTCGTGGCTCATGTTGGCCAGGAAGTCGCTCTTGGCCCGGTTGGCCGATTCGGCCGCTTCCTTGGCCTGCAACATCGCGCGCACCGCGCTCTTCTGGGAGGAGATATCGAAGGTGACGCACAGCACGCCGCCCGGCCTGCCGTCGCCCCCGGGCATGACCGCCTTGCTGATCAGCAGGTCCATCTCCCATCCGGCATTCACGCGGAACGTGGTTTCATATGTCTGCGTGACGCCTGTCTCGATCGCCCGGCGCTCGTACTCGGCATGCAGCGCAGCCACCGCGCTGTCCATCAGGTCGCGGTCGGTCTTGCCGATGATCCAGTCGCCTCTGGCACGATAGAACGCACAGAACGCTTTGTTGACCCGCTGGAACCTGCCTTGCGTATCCTTCAGGAAAATCGGCACCGGCGTCGAATCGAACAGGGCGTCGACGAAATTCAGGCTGGCCCTGATCCTGTCGGCGGCTTCGTGCTGCCTGGTGATGTCGTCGAGCGTTCCCGCCAGCCCGACCGTATTGCCGTGCCGGTCGACCTCGCTCCGAATGAAAACGTCTATCCAGCGATAATCGGCGGTGCGCGTGCGATAACGCACCTCGTAGCGTGCCGAGTAGGTCGTGCTGAGGCTTCCGGCAACGGCTTTTTTCGCAGTGAACTGCTGAAAGCGCGTGCGCACCTGCTCCAGATCGTCGGCATGAACGAACTCGAGGAAAGACCGGCCCAACGACTCGTCGACGGTAAAGCCGGTGACTTCGGTCCATGCAGGATTCAGGAAAGTCCAGCGCCCGTCCACGCTCATCTTGAAAACGACTTCCTTCAGGCTCTCGACCAGCACGCGGTAACGGCGTTCGCTGCGCGCATTCCTTTCCGCCATGAGCCGGTACTCGATGCGCCGCGCCTCCTGCGTCCTGACGAGATACGGCAACAATGCCGACAGTCCTTCCACATCGCCTTCGGGAACGATCACCGGCGCCGCCTCCCCCTGCGGCAGCAGGTTGATCACCGCCAGCCGCACCGATTGCAGCATGCGGTTGCGGCTGGCGAGCTCGACGCGCAGCCGGTCATTGGCATCGCCCAGTTCAGCCGAACTCAGCTCAAGGCGACGCTCACGCAGGCGGATATCCTGGTCGTATTGTTGGTAGGCGCTGTCGACGCCTGAAAGAAGATCCTTCAACCCGGCCAGGAACGATGCCACTTCCGGCGCGATGCCGGGCAGCGCAGCGGCATCCTGCGCTGCATCGAGCAGTTTCCGGAGCCCGTCCTCCGAGTCGATTCCGCAGTGGCGCTGCAACTGCAGGGCAAGCGTACTATGCATGCTCAGCCCTTCCTCCATTGGAAACGCATTTACACGGCATGCTTGCCAAGAATCGCCATGGCATCGAGCATGAAATGGTCGATATCGACCAGCATCAGGCGCCGGCCGTCCAACGTTCCGACACCGAACAGGCAATTCGTGTACAGCCCCAGCCCCGTCGACGGCGGCGGGGCGATCTGGGCGGCGCCGAGGGTAATGACATCCACGACGCTGTCCACCGCCGCTCCCGCCGGCCGTCCGCCGACATTGAGAACGACGATATCGCTGAACGGTGCGGACGCCGGCGCCGAAACACCGATGGCGACGCGCATGTCGACCAGCGGAACAGCTGTGCCGAGCAGGTCGAAGGCCCCGCGAATGAAGGCGGGCGCGTCCGGAATCGGGGTCACCGGGTCGTAGCACCGCAGTTCCCGCACCTTGCGCAGATCGACGCCATACTCCTGTTCACCCAGCGTGAACACCATGATCTCCAGCACCTCGGATGCCGGGAGCGGCTCGGTATGCCAGGCACCTGATATCGTTTGCATGCAGTTCCTTTTCTTGTCGCAGAAGCACCGGGGGCTTCATGCGGGCTTCTCGGCGGGCGACATGATCCCCGCAAATGTCATGGCCCGGTGCGCAGCCTGCGCAGTCTTGCCGGCGAATCGCGGGGAACCCGCGCGCAAGCCCATGCGACAAGGTAACAAATATTGCGGTGCAGAAAAATAAGGAAAGCTTGGTTTCGATGTAGGGCGTTCCTGATACCCGGATGACGAAGCGGCTTTAGCACCACCCCTTTAAGGCAACGCTGAACAAGTAAACGAGATTGGCTGTCGCGCGTTATATACGTTATTGACAACCGACCCGGTGAACGACGATGAAACAACAGACCCTGGCGATGGCGCAAGACCAAGGCTTCGAACGATACCGCAAGCCGACGCGGCGCGACCTGTTCCTGGAGACGATGAACCGCATCGTGCCGTGGGAAGCGCTGTGTTCGGTGGTCGAGCCGCACTATCCGAAGGCGGGCAACGGCCGGCCGCCGATCGGGCTGGAGCGCATGTTGCGGATTCACTTCCTGCAGCACTGGTTCAATCTGGCCGACCAGGCGTGCGAAGAACCGCAACAAGTCGAGGATTCGGGCGCGGGTCGAGCATGTGTTTGCGGTGGTCAAGCGGCTGTGGGGTTTTACCAAGGTCCGCTATCGGGGGCTGGCCAAGAATGCCTGCCGCGCCTTTACCGCGCTGGCGCTGGCGAATATCTACCTGGCGCGCCATCGATTGGTGGCGCCGGTGCGCCCATAGTGGGCGCACGGCGGGTCGCAAGACCCAAGAGCGGCCCGGAAGGGCCAACGAAAACAGGCTGAATGCCCACATTTTTCGAATCACGCTGCGATCTCGAACGTTTGCGTCGATAAACGGTGGTTGTTCAGCGTAGCCCTAATTCATTGAGATAGCGTTTCATGGTTGGAACGGGAATGCCCGATATATCCGTCATCTGCGCGATACCTACCGGCCGTGGCGCATGCAGCACAAACTGTCTGAGGATCTCGACATAAGCAGTGAAGCGTTCCTGCATGCAACAGTCGCCGAGGATATCGGTATCAATCGCGAGTCTGATCTGATGGTTCATGCGTTCAATGCCGCTGCAGCACGGATGCCGGCTCTTCTCAGCGGAAAGCGGCGCAACTGCGCAAGCACAATCTGGTTGATGTTCATGGTCGCCTGCATGACGAAGACATCCATGTCGGACCCTCCTGCATCACGTGAACTCCAATACAGAAACGGGTATAGGCGGAACCATTTTTGAGAATGCTTTCAATCGAAGTCATGCCCATCTTCAAGGAAAATTGCGCCGCCGTTCATGGATTGATATAGGCGGTCTTCACCGTGGTATAAAATTCGGCGGCGTAGCGCCCCTGTTCGCGCGGGCCATAGCTCGATCCCTTCCTTCCGCCGAACGGAACATGGAAGTCGACGCCCGCCGTCGGCGCATTGACCATGACCATGCCGGCCTGCAGGTGCCGCTTGAAATGGCTCGCCTGCTTGAGCGACGTCGTCACGACACCGGCAGAGAGCCCGAACTCGGTATCGTTGGCGATGGCGAGTGCATGTTCCGCATCGTCGGCGCGGATCACGCAGGCGACCGGGCCGAAAATCTCTTCGCGGCTGATGCGCATCGCATTGGTGGCGCCGGCAAACAATGCCGGCTGCAGGTAATGGCCGGGCCGGCCGTCGGCATCGGTTTCCATCGCCTCGCCACCGAAAACGAGCTGCGCACCCTCTTCCCTGCCGATGGCGATGTATTTCAAATCCTGCGCCAACTGGCTTGCATCGACCACCGGCCCGATGTCGGTACCGGACTTGCGCGCATCGCCGACCTTGAGGGTACGCAAGCGTGCCGCCATCGCTTCCACGAATTGGTTGTGAATGCCGGCGGTGACGATCAGGCGCGAGGATGCCGTGCAGCGCTGGCCGGTGGAAAAGAAGGCGCCATTGATCGCGCAATGGACAGCCACGTCGAGGTTGGCGTCATCCAGTATCACCAGCGGATTCTTGCCGCCCATTTCGAGCTGAAATTTCGCCATCGGGCCGGCACGGCCCACACATGCTTGCGCCACGCGCCGACCCGTACCTTCCGAACCGGTAAAGGTGACGGCGGCAACGCGTGGGTCCGACAACAGGATGTCGCCGATGTCGCGCCCCCTTCCCATGACGAGGTTGAACACGCCCGGAGGAAATCCCGCACGGCTGATGATGTCCGCCAGCGCCCAGGCGGAACCCGGCACGAGATCGGCGGGCTTGAACACGATGGTATTGCCGTATGCCAGTGCGGGCGCAATCTTCCATGCGGGAATCGCGATCGGGAAATTCCACGGCGTGATGATGCTCACCACCCCGACCGCCTCGCGCGTGACTTCCACCGACATCCCCGGCCGTACCGATGGCAGCATCTCGCCTGCACTGCGCAGCGCTTCGCCGGCGAAGAACTTGAAGAGTTGCCCGGCACGCATGACTTCGGCGCTCGCTTCAGCCAGCGTCTTGCCTTCTTCGCGAGCCAGCAGGTCCGCCAGCTCCGTGCGTCGCGCGATGATCTCGTTGCCGACAGCATCCAATGCATCGGCACGCTGCTGGATCGGGCTGGCTCCCCAGCCCGGCGCGGCGGCATGTGCAGCCGCGACCGCCAGTTCCGCCTGTGCGGCATCGGCTTTCGCATAGCTGCCGATGATATCGCGCGTATCCGACGGGTTGATGTTGTCGGAAGCGTCTCGGCCTTCCAGCCACTCGCCGTTGATGTAATTGCGGTACATGGGCATGCCGGTTCAGTTCTTCGGGTTCATCACCGCGGCGAATGCCTCGGCTACTGCTTCCACATTGCCGGTATTCAGGCCGGCCACGCAGATCCTTCCGGAGCGCAGGAGGTAGACTCCGTGCTTCTCGCGCAGCAGGTCGGCCTGCTCTGCGTTCAAGCCGGTATAAGTGAACATGCCGCGCTGCGCCAGGAAACGCGAGATGTTGTGGTGGACGCCGCACCGTTGCAGCCTGTCATGAATGGCGCGGCGCATGGCCTGGATGCGTTCGCACATGGCATCGAGTTCGCCGGCCCAGGCGGCGCGCAGTTCCGGCGTGCCGAGCACGGTGGCGATGATGCGGGCGCCGTGTGTCGGCGGATTGCTGTAGTTGGCGCGCACCGTGCACATCAACTGGCCCTGCACCCGGTCGGCTTCTTCCGCGCTGGCGCACACCACGGAGAGGCCGCCGCAGCGTTCGCCGTACAGCGAAAAATTCTTGGAGAAGGAGTTGGCGACCACGCAGGTCACACCCGCATCGGTCAAGGCGCGAACCGCAAAGGCGTCTTCCTCGATGCCGTCGCCGAAGCCCTGGTAGGCCATGTCGACGAAGGCGATCAGGCCGCGTTCCCGCAGCACCGGGATGAGATCGTTCCATTGCGCGCGGTCGAGGTCGACGCCGGTCGGATTGTGGCAGCAGGCATGCAGCAGCACCACGCTGCGCGACGGCAGCGTACGCAACGCAGCGAGCATGTCGTCGAAGCGCAAGCCTCCGGTGACGGCGTCGTAGTAGGGATAGGTGTTGACTCTGAAGCCTGCGCCTTCGAACACCACGCGGTGATTCTCCCAGCTCGGGTCGCTGATCCAGACCTGGGATTCGGGGAAGTAACGCTTGAGGAAGTCCGCGCCGACTTTCAAGGCGCCCGAACCGCCGATGGTCTGCAGCGTCGCGATGCGCTTTTCCAACAACGCCGGCCGTTCCTTGCCGAATACCAGTTCCTGCACCGCGCTGCGGTAGTCGACGGTGCCGGCCATCGGCAGATAAGGCCGCGGACCGGCGTTGTCCAGCAAGGCGGATTCTGCCTGGCGCACCGCATCCATGACGGGCAGCCGGCCTGCTTCGTCGAAATAGATGCCGATGCTGAGATTGATCTTGTTGCTGCGGGGATCCTTCTGGAAATTTTCGTTCAGGCTCAGGATCGGGTCACCGGGATAGGCGTCAATATGTTCAAACATGATGTTCCTTGAAGTATTCGAGAGAGAGCTCATGCAGACGCACGGTTGTCCGGATAGAGGCCGCGCACCTGGCCGAACACGCGTGTCAGTCCGAGCAAGGCGTCGATATTCGGTGTGGCAATGCCGAGGCGGCGCCCCATCTCCCACACCGCGGTCACGATGCCGTCCAGTTCGATCTGGCGTCCCGCTTCCACGTCCTGCAGCATCGAGGTCTTGAACGCGCCCAGCTTGCGCGTGACCGCATGCCGGTCTTCCGGACTTTGCGTCAGTGGGCAGCCGATTGCCTCGCCGATGGCGGCCGCTTCGCGCATGGCGGCCGAGCAGAAGGCGCGCACCAGCGGATCGTCCAGCAGGCGGTCGACCGTGCCGCCGGTGATGGCCGAGACGGGGTTCATCGTCAGATTGCCCCACAGCTTGTACCAGATGTCGTCGCGGATGGACGGCGACAGGGTCACGTCGAATCCAGCTTCCTTCAGTAAGCCGCCGACGCGTTGCACGCGCGCCGACTCGCCGCCGCCCGGATCACCGATAATCAATCCCTGTCCCATCTTGTGCTGCACCAGCCCAGGTCCGACGGTGGCCGTGCTCGCATGCACCACACAGCCGACGACGTGCTCCAGCGGAATGGCGGCGGCGATACGTCCACCCGGATCCACGCTCTCGAGGGGCGCGTCACCCAGCTCAGGGATGCCCTGGTTGAACCACCAGGGCACGCCGTTCATCGCCGGCAGCACGACGGTATCCGGCCCCAGCAGCGGCCCGATCTGCTGTGCCACGGCGGTCAGCGCCGGCCCCTTGACCGCGATCACCACCAGGTCCTGCACGCCGAGTTCCTGCGCGTTATCGGAAGCGATGGCAGGCGCCTGGATCAATTTTTCAGCCTGCCACAGCCGCCAGCCGTATTCCTTCAGCGCCTGCAAGGTGGTGTCGCGCGCGATGGCGGCAACCTGTGCGTTCCCCGACGCAGCCAGCCGTGTACCGATAAAACCGCCGATTGCTCCGGCGCCGATGATGCATGCTTTCATTTCTGCTCCTTTCCTGCCGCGCGACGATACCCTTCCTTGAAGCGAGCCGGCACGCGCTCGTCGAAACCGAGCGCCACACGGCGCACTTCGTCGGAATCGGCGGGTGCATGCCCTACTCCCAGTGCCGATGCGCGTGGCACGGGTCCGGCAACCACGCGGCTGGCAAGGCGGCCAAGCCCGGTGATCTCCACCTCGACCAAATCACCCGGATCGACAGAACGGGAATGGCAGGGCGTGCCTGTCAGAATGACGTCGCCCGGCATCAGCGTGATATGGCGCGCGATGTCTGCAATCATGTAATGCGGCCCCCAAACCATTTCGTCGCCGATATGCGCTTCCTGCACCAGTTCGCCGTTGCGATAGGTACGCAATGTCTGCTCGAAGATGTTGATCCCGCTGACCAGCCCTGGGCCGATTGGCAGCATGCCGTCGCCGCCCTTCACGCGCAGCATCGATCCCTGATCGGTATCGCGGAAATTCTGCAGCCCCATGTCCAACGCCGGCGCGAAGCCGAGCATGTAATCCCAGGCTTCATCGGGCGTGACATTGCGGCACACCTTGCCGATCACCACTGCGAATTCGCCTTCGTAGTTCAGGTAGCCGCAGTCGGCCGGCTTGACCAGTTCGCCGCCGTGGCCGTTGAGCGCGGTGACCGGTTTCATGAAATAGGTCGGCGTTTCGGTCGGCTTGGCCTTGTTGCGCGTTTCGATGCCACGCGAGCTGTAGGACAGGTGCACGCAAATGATCTTGCTCGGCTCGCACGGCGGCAGATGCAGCACCTGGGTGATGTTGACGCTGCGTCCGTCGTCCAGTTGCAGTTGTCCGTCGTCGCGCATCGTGCCCCAATAGGCGCTGCCGTTGAGCAGCACGCGGCGGCGCTCGACACGCGGGCCGCGCATGACGGCGGGCAGTTCCTTGAACGGGAATTCATGGATGCTCATGCTGCCTTCTCCTGTGCAGTTGTGCCGGTTTCGGTATCGAACCAGATGTGGATGTTGCCGGTGCCGCGTGCATTTTCGTATTCCGACAATGGCGTTCCGACGGCGCGGCAATCGCGTCCGCCGAGCGCACCGACCATTTGCAGGTAATGCGCCCCGAAGGCTTCCCAGAACACCGGACGGAATTCCTCGTCCCACAGGTCCAGGATCCTGTCATGGCGTCCTTCCTGAAACAGCGCGATGGCCTTCTTGTCGGATTCAATGCAGCGCGGCGAAGAGACATTGCTTTCGTGGAAGATGCGCGGGTGATTCGGCACCCAGTCGATCTGGTTGAAGCGATGGCTCAAGGCGCCTGACGCAAGCATTACCACCCGCAGATCACTGCGCCGGATCGCTTCGGCGATCACCGCGCCGGACTCGAGATAATGCTCGGGCCGGCAATTCTGGCAGGAACTGACCGAGACGATGCGCTCGCCGCGTGCCAGCTTGGAAACGATGTTGATGGTCGCATAATGGCGCGACAATTCGGCATCGTAGACGGCACGCGAGCGCACCTTGCGTTCCTTCGCAACGGCTTCCACCAGGCGTGCCAGCTCCGGGCAGCCTTCATATTCGTACGGCTGTCCGTACAGGTACCACGGCATTTCATCGGAGATGTAGTGCCCCTTGTAATGCGCGCCGCCGTCAACGAGATGGTAGCCGGTGGTGAACCAGTGCGTATCGAAGATCATCAGCACGTCCGGCTTGAGTTCGTCGATCTTTTGGCGAATGCGCTCGTAACCGGCGATCAGGTCGGAATCCGCACCAGCGCCCTGCAATACGCGGAACTCCTCGCACTGCATCAGGCCGGGATGGTGCGAGACGACCGCGGCTCCTACGATTTTTCCCATGATTGTGTTTCCTTTCAACGATGACTGAAGTTGGCCCTGAACGGCTTGGCCGGCACGATGACGTCCTTGATGTCGGAGAAGAACTCGAAGCTCCAGTCTCCGCCCTCGCGCCCGATACCGGAGCGCTTGCATCCGCCGAAGGGCGCCGCCAGATCGCGGATGCCGAACGAATTGACCCAGATGAAGCCGGTCTGCACGCGCATCGCCACCGCGCTCGCATGCGCAGTCTCGCCGTAGCAAACACCCCCGAGTCCGTAGTCGACGTCGTTGGCAAGCTGCACCACTTCGTCGTCGCTGTCGAAGGGCTGCAGCGTGAGTACCGGGCCGAATACCTCGTTCTGCACAATTTCGGAATCCTGTCTGACGTTGGCGAGCAGGGTCGGCTGGTAGTACTGCGCACCGAAGGGATGCGGCGCGCCGCCCCACAGTACTTCGGCGCCTGCCGCCACCGCACGCTCGACAAAGCCGGCAACGCGCTCGACCTGGCGCGGATGGATGATCGGTCCGATTTCGGTCGTCTCCTCGCGCGGGTCGCCGATGTTGAGCTTTTCCACATAGGCGCGCATGCGCGCGGTGAATTCCTCGATGACCTTGCAGTGCACCAGCAGACGCGTCCCGGCAAGGCAGACCTGCCCGGCATTGCGATACATGAGCGCCGCGGTGGCGGCGGCATTGTCCAGGTCCGCGTCTTCCAGCACGATGAAAGGCGACTTGCCGCCCAGCTCGAAACTGCAGGGAACCAGGTTGGCGCCGGCGACTTGTGCGATCGTGCGCGCGGTCGGGACCGAACCGGTGAAGGAGATGCGCGCCAGGCGCGGGTCGGCCACCAGCCGCGCGCCGGTCCCTGCGCCGCTGCCCTGAACCACGTTGAACACGCCGGGCGGCAGACCCGCCGCGTGCGCGGCGTCGGCCAGCAGCGATCCCGACAGCGGCGCCCACTCGGGCGGCTTCACCACCACTGTGTTGCCCGCGGCCAGCGCCGGCCCCAGTTTCCAGGTCGCCAGCATCAGCGGCGAGTTCCACGGCGTGATGATCGCCGCTACGCCGGCCGGATCATGGCGTACGTGATGCTGCGCCTGCTTGGTGTCGATCCGGCGATCCTGCAGCGTCAATGCATGGTCGGCGAACCAGGTAATGTTCTGCACCGCGCGCGGCACCACGCCGTGCCGCATGCGCGACAGCAGCACGCCGGCATCGGTCGTTTCCACTCGGCACAGTTCGTCGCCGCGTTTGCGGATTTCCTCGGCGAACGCATACAGCAGGGTTTTGCGCTGATCCGCAGACAGCGATGCCCAGGCCGGGAATGCCTTGTGCGCCGCATCGACCGCCGCATCCACGTGCTCCGGCAAGCCCTCCGACACTCGTCCCAGCACCTGCTGGTCGATCGGCGAGAATACCTCGAAAGTTTCGCGGGAGGCGACACGCGCTCCGTTGATGTAGTGGTGCGGCGACACGTTGACGCCGGCTATGTCGAGTCTTTCTGTCATGGCAGTATCCTTGTGTGTATCTGTATCCGTTTATCCAACGATGAGCTTTCCCGGGTTCATCAATCCCTTGGGGTCGAGTGCCTGTTTCAGCGCGCGCATCAGCTTCAGTTCGAGCGGCGATTTGTAGCGTGCCGCCTCGTCGCGCCGCAGTACGCCCAGGCCGTGTTCGGCCGAGATCGAGCCTGCATAGCGGTCCACGGCGTCATGCACCAGTTTATTGAGGGGGCCTTCCGCCGCCAGGAATTCCGCTGCATGCTCCAGGCCGCAGCGATCGGCCGCCGGCGACACGTTGTAATGCAGGTTGCCGTCGCCCAGGTGCCCGAAGACGACCAGGCGCATTCCGGGAAACTCCTGCGCGATCGCGCCGCCGACATCCTCGATGAATGCCGGGATGCGGGAGATCGGCAGCGAGATGTCGTGCTTGATGTTCTTGCCTTCGGCGGCCTGGGCTTCGGAAATGTTTTCACGCAGTGCCCAGAGCGCTTCGAATTGCGCCAGCGACAACGAGAGGACGACATCTTCCACCAGACCGTTTTCCAGCGCCTCCTGCAGCAGCGCCTCCATGCGTTCGGCGGCGTGGCTTTCGCTGACCATGTCCGAGATTTCGAGCAGCACGTACCAGGGCGAGGTCCCTTCCAGCGGACGGCGCGTGCCCGGTATGTGGCGCAGCACGAGCTGGATGCTGGATTCCGATATCAATTCGAATGCGGTCAGCGACGCGTCGAGATGTTGGCGCGCCAAAGCCAGCAGTGACACGGTTTCCTGCGGCGATGGCACTGCAGCGAACGCAGCGATGCGCGCCGCGGGTACCGGGTAGAGCTTGAGCACGGCAGCCGTGATGACGCCCAGCGTTCCTTCGGCGCCGATGTACAGGTCGCGCAAGTCATAGCCGGTATTGTCCTTGCGCAGGCCGCGCAAACCGTCCCATAACTCGCCGTCGGGCGTGATTACTTCGAGTCCCAGGCACAGTTCGCGCGCATTGCCGAAGCGCAGCACCTGCACGCCGCCTGCATTGGTGGCGAGGTTGCCGCCTATCGTGCAGGTGCCTTCGGCGGCCAAGCTGAGCGGGAACAGGCGCCCCGCTTCCCTGGCGGCTTCCTGCACCTGTTGCAGCGTGCAACCCGCTTCCACCGTGATGGTGTAATTGAAGGGGTCGACCGCACGCACGCGGTTCAGCCGCACCAGCGAGAGCACCAGCGTGCGGCCTTCTCCATCGGGTACGGAACCGCCTGACAAACCGGTGTTGCCGCCTTGCGGCACGACCGGCACGTCATGCGCATGGCACCAGCGCATAACGGCAGTGACGTCCTGGGCAGTGTCGGGCTGCGCGACCGCAATCGCGCGGCCCGTCCACTTGCCGCGCCAATCGGAAAGAAATGGCGCCATGGCGTCGGGATCGGTAAGCAGGCGTCCGGAGAACAGCGGGCGCAAACTGGTGATGAGTGGTTCGTTCATGGGTATACCAATCGAAATGCGTGCCGCTAGTAGCTGCCGCGCGCGGCAAGCGGGATTTGTCCATCGGGGCTGGAAATTCCTGCTTGCGGCACGCGAAATTTTTTCGCCAGCGCCGCCGTGGCCTGCGCGAGCAGGCCCGTATCGGTGCCCACCGCAACGAAATTGGCACCCTGCGCGATATAGCGGCGGGCCAGCGTTTCATCGGTACAAAGGATGCCGGCGGCTTTTCCCGCCTGCCTGATGGTCTTGATCGCAAGCTCGATGGCGTCCACCACTTCAGGATGCGCCGGTTGGCCCAGGTATCCCATAGACGCCGACAAATCCGCCGGTCCGATGAACACCCCGTCCACGCCTTCCACGGCGGCAATCGCATCCACCTGCTCGAGCGCCGACCGCGTTTCGACCTGTACCAGCAGGCAGACCTGCGCATTCGCCTGCTGCAGATAGTCTTCGTAGCGCGCCCAGCGCGACGAGCGTGCAATGCCGCTGCCGACGCCGCGCACGCCTAGCGGCGGGTAGCGCATCGCACGCACCAGTTGCTGCGCCTGCGCCGCCGACTCGACCATGGGAACGAGCAGCGTGCTCGCCCCCAGGTCCAGCACCCGCTTGATCAGGGCGGCATCGCCATGCGGCAGGCGCACGACCGCATGCGAGGGATAGGGCGCAATGCTTTGCAGTGACGACAGCAGGCTGCGCAGGTCGTTGGGCGCATGCTCGGCGTCGAGCACCAGCCAGTCGAAACCGCTGCCGGCACACAGCTCGGCCGCATAAGAGTCGGCCAGTGCGAGCCACAGGCCGGCCTGGAAGTCGCCGCGCGCCAGCGCCTGCTTGAAAAGATTGGCCGGAGTACGCATCGCTTCCTCAAACGAAACGAAAGGCAATCGAACCGAGCGGGCCATAGTCCGCATGGAAGGTATCTCCGGCAGCGCCAGCCACGGGGCGGACGAACGAGCCGGCCAGCACGATCTCGCCGGCAGCCAGGCCTTCATCGTGCGGTGCAAGCTTGTTGGCCAGCCAGGCGATGCCGTGCGCGGGGTGATTGAGCACCGCCGCAGCCAGGCCAGATTCCTCGATCACGCCGTTCTTGTACAACAGGCCGCCGCACCAGCGCAGGTCCAGCGCATCCACCTTGACCGGCTTGCCGCCGATGACGATGCCGGCATTGGCCGCGTTGTCGGCGATGGTGTCGAACACCTTGCGCGGCGCCTTGCTCACGCGGTCGCTCAGTTCGATGCGCGCATCGATGATCTCCAGGGCGGGCACGACATACTCGGTGGCAGCCAGCACATCGAAAATGGTGACGCCGGGGCCGCGCAGCGGCTTGTTCAGTACGAAAGCCAGTTCCATCTCGACGCGCGGTACGATGAAACGCTTGACGGGAATATCCGCCCCTTCGGGAAAGAACATGTCGTCCAGCAGCGCTCCGTAATCGGGCTCCGTGATCTGCGCCGCCTGCTGCATCGCACGCGAGGTGAGGCCGATCTTGTGTCCCTTGATGGTGCGGCCTTCGGCCAGCTTGAGCGCCACCCAGGCGCGCTGGATCGCATAGCTGTCGGCGACTTCCATCTGCGGATAGCGCTTGGAAAAGTGTTCCACCTGTGTGCGTTCGCGCTCGGCTGTGTGCAGTTCTCTGGCCAGTGCGAGGTGAATGTCTGTCGTCAGCATGGTAAGTTCCGGAAGTTCTTCGTTGGAGGAAGTATCGGAGACGACGCTCCCGGGAACAATCAATGAATATTGTGGTACTTTTCAGTTTTACTTAAAAATCCGGCTCGTCATGCCATTGCCCCGCTACACCATCCGTCAACTCGACGCTTTCCTGACAGTGACCGATACCTTGAGTTTTACGGAGGCCGGTAACCGGCTGGGCCTGACGCCCTCCGCGATAAGTCAGCTCGTGGTCGAGCTGGAGGAAGAAGTCGGCTTCAAGCTGTTCGACCGCAGCACGCGCAAAGTGGTGTTGTCTTCCGCCGGCAAGGAATTCCTGGGGCCGGCGGAAATGGTGCTGCGGCACCTGAGGCTGGCCGAAACCGCTGCGGCGGATTTGCGCAAGGGGGCGGCCGGGCTGGTACGCATTGCGGCGCCGATGGTGATCGCGAGCGCGATCCTGCCGAAGATCGTGAAATCCTACGCGGCAAGTCATCCCCAGGTGACGGTGCGTATCAGGGATGCCTCGGTCGAGCGGATGGTCGACATCGTCGAATCCGGCGAAGTCGATCTGGCCATGGGGCCGGACCGCAACAGTGGCGATGCGGTGACCCGCATCAGCCTGTTCGAAAGCCCCTGGGTGCTATGGTGCACTCAAAGCCATCCTCTCGCGCGCAAACGGGTCCTGCGATGGAACGACCTGCGCGGGGAAGCATTGGTGGCGGCGGGCCGCGATCACGAACGCAGCGTCACGCGGATGCGGGCCGGTTTGCCGGAAGAAGAACGCATCACGCCGATCGATGTGGTGGACAACATCTCGACCGCGCTGGGTGTCGCCGCCGAAGGGCTGGCCGCCACGTTATCTCCTGCTTATGTATCGGTATGGGCGGAACGATTCGACCTGGTCATGCGCCGCGTCGTCGATCCGGAAGTGATGCGCCAGGTATGCCTGTATCTGCCGACGCTGCGCTCCGTCTCGCCGGCTGCGCAAGGATTCGCGAAATTCATCGCGAACGGATATGACGTACAGATGCCCGCAAGCGTATAAAGGAAACGCCGCCAAGCGCATTCGCTATGTGATGCATCTTGTCGAAATCGAACCGATGCAAATCGGGTTGCCGCCAATCCGGCAGCAACGATTGCCACTGTGTCCGGCTTGACGTCACACACGTCGCCCTCTGTCGGAAATCCGGATGAAGCGCCATGGCTGCATGAAGCCAATCGCTTTGCATACGGATGACGCCCTATCGAAATACCGGAATCGCCCCTGACGCCGTGCGCCGGTCTCCCGTCTTTTGCAATTGACGACCCAACTCGGCAATGCGGCGTTCGCCCTTCGCAAGCGCTTCCGCCGAGGTGTGGACCGAGTACATGCCGGGGTGCAACGGATACGGGTGCGGCATGGCCGATCCCAGGACGAAGATGGCGTTTTCATTACCTGCTGCCTGCAGGAAGATAGGCTCTTCGCTTTGCTCGAAAAGCACCATTTCGCCTGCCGTGATCGATGCGCTTGCATCCAGCCCGGCGAGCTCACGTCGAATTGCCGATCCAGCAGGTTCAGCGCCATCGGCAATACATGCTTGCTGGCGGTGGTCGCCTTGTAGCGCCGCTTGTGTTTGGCGCGGATGCCGTTTTCCCTCATCAAGCGCTTGACCCGCTCCAGGCTCGCCGGAATACCGCACGATTTCAGTTCCGCGGTGATGCGCGGCGAACCATACGCTTGCCGGTACTCCGCATGCACTGCGCGAATCAGCGCCAGCAACTGCTCATCCGAAAGCCAATGCGTTGGGCCGCCGCATTTCTTCCACTCTGCGTAGCCGCCGGTCGACACATCCAGCATCTCGCACAGTGCCTGTAACGGATAGGAATCGTGTTGACTGTCGATTCAGGCATACCTCACAGCGATTCCCTCGCGAACTACGCCGTCGCTTTTTTAGGATTTCGACTTCCATCTTCAGGCGCGCATTCTCCGCCTTCAGTCGCGACAATTCCATCTGCTCGGGCGTCACCGGCTTGCCGGCCGCCAGCTTGCCCGCCTTCGCCACCTTGCGCCAGTTCGACAGCGTCTGTTCGGCAATCCCCAAGCGCGTGCCACTTGCGCCGATCTTTTGCCTTCCGCTTCCACCTGCCGAACCGCTTCCTGCTTGAATTCGACCGTGTAATTCTGTTTCGGAATCTTGTACATCCATAACCTCCAGTGCTCAGTTTAAACTGTCACCGTTGGTATCCGAAATTCGCGGCCAACCTCATTCTGTCATGGGATTCAGGTGACGCATTGCGCTTTCCCATAATGAAAACGTCTGGGAACCATAAAAAAAAGGTATTTGTTAGAAAAACAAACAGACATCAAGATCCATACCATCACTTTTCCTGCAAGGTATGGAGATGCAAGCGAATCGAAATGGTGCCGCGCTCTACGTTTCAGCCTGCACGGGTTTGCTCCTTTATTTCGCTTACGGTTTCGGATCTTCCAAGTGGAGCAGTATTTGGCTTATTGCTACCGGCTTGATCGTTGCCCTTGCCGGCCCATCCTATTCAGCATTCATAAACCACGTTGATGCCTCGTTGTCCCGCCGCTTGAACCTCGTGACCATGGGCAAACTCGGCCGGTTCGTTGTTCACATGGCATACAACGTATTGTTGTTTTATCTGCTCGTCAGCGGAGGCGTGGTTCGAGCGGCGGATATTGAAGGAATCGGTGGAACCCTCGGAGCGTCGTTATACACGACGCTGGCAGCTCAGGGCGTCCAGTACATGGCAGTAATTTCCGCCGACAAGGGTATCGGCGAAAGAAACTGGAATATCCTGGTTTGCAGCTTGATGACCACCCTCGTTACGGCAGTTGCAATGTTGGGGCATCCGGAAATCCAAAAATTGCTTACTCGCACAAGCCTTGTACTGGGCGCATTGATATTCAGCGCAGGACTTGCAAGGGACTTTCGCTACTTAACTGTTAGAACGGATAAATAGGTTTGAAAGTATCGATCTCAAAAAATGAGGCAGGCCTTGTCTCTCAGCTATTGGCAGAGCGTCCTCGCATGCATGCTCACTTTGTGTCCATGCGCGACTTGAATCGCAATCTGCTGCTTTACTACTTTAGGCTTGCTTTAGCATTTGAAGGCAGCCCTGTCAATCGGGAAATTCGATGACTCCTGGAAAATCTACTCACATTGACAAGGCTGGCCGCCCAAGCCCCCTCTCTTCGATGTTTTCCGATGCTCTCTGTCTCACAACATCACGCCGGTTGGAACGGATTCCGAATCGTCAGTTTCCGCTCAATGACCAATCCATCCTGCATGTTTTCCGAATACAAGGTCGTGCAGCCAGCCATCAGGGCTGCAGCAACGATCAGGGCATCGTCGGTCGATAGCCCGTAGCGCTCCGCCACCTGCACCGCCTTGTCATGCGTGTCGACCGATATCGGCTCGACCGGACACACCACGCGGACCTGCGCCAGCACTTCCCGAATCTCGGGTCAGATCATGCCCAGTTTGCGGAAGGCGGTTGTCGCAAACTCGTTCAGCACCTGTACGCTGATGATGCCGCCGATGGCAAGCAATTCTTCCGCCCGGTCCGCTTTCGCCGCATCGGCCGACAGCAGGTACAGGATGATGCTGGTGTCGAAGAAAAACTCAGCATCCGATCGACTCCAGCAACTGTTTCTGCCGCAGCGGTTTCGACAACCACCCGGTCGCGCCGGCGGCAAGCCCGTCCTGTCGCAGGTTCTCGCTGTTTTCGCTGCTCAGGATGAGCATCGGAACCGCCGCGTATCCAGGGAGTCCGCGCAGCGCCCTGATCAATGCAATGCCATCCATGCCGGGCATGTTGAAATCGCTGACCACGAGATCGATTTCCCGTCCCTGGAGCACGTCCAGCGCGTTCTTTCCGTCGCACGCTTCCAGCACCCGGTATCCAGCCAGCACCAACACCTGCCGGGTAACCTGACGCGACACACCGCAATCGTCTACGACCAACGCGGTTCTATGCATGGCTGCTCCTTTTCCTGAACACTTCATCGGCATGGCGAAGGTCGAGCCTGCACCGGGATGGGCGGTTTAAATCATGGCCGCGCGCGGCAGCTGACCAGATAATGATCGAACGCCGGCAGCTTTTCTATCAGGCGATCTTGATTTGGCCATCGTCCTGGAACGATGTTTTCGTAGGGAAATCTTTCAACTGAAACTATATTGCCGATCCACCGATCGGTATCGACCGAGACGGAAAGCTATTCGACGATCCGGTGCGTCACTCCAAAACGAACCAGCTCCGCATTGCTTTGGAAGTTCATCTTTTGCATCAATCGCGCCTTGTGCGTGCTGACGGTCTTGTTGCTGATCGCAAGCTGATCGGCGATCTCATTGATGCTCCTGCCATGAACGAGCAGGCGCAAGATCTGGAATTCCCGGTTGGAGAGCTGTCCAAGCGCGGGCGATGCGTCGGGCATGTCGGCGTCGAACACTATCCGGTCGACCAGCAGCGGATCGATGAACCGGCTCCCGGCGGCGGTCCGGCGAATAGCGATCAGCAGCACTTCCGGTTCGTTGTCCTTGGTCAGGTAGCCGGTCGCGCCGGCCTTGAGTGCGCGCCGGATCACTTGCGCCTCGTTGCACATGCTGAGCACCAGGATCGGCAGCTTATTATCGTGCACCCGAATACGGGCGATGAGATCGATGCCGCTGAAGCCGGGCATGGCCAGATCAAGCAGGACGAGATCGAATGCACGATTTCGCAGCGCCTCCATCACCTGGCTGCCGTTGGCCGCTTCGCCTTCCACCCGGATATCCCTGGTCAGCGCCAGAAGCTGTTTCAATCCACTGCGCAGGATCGTGTGGTCATCGGCTAACAGGATGCGAATCATTGTCTGCGGGAGAGGAGCCCGTCCATCATTGTTGTGGAGGCTCATTTTAGCGAAAGATCGATTCATGATGAGCGAAGAAAGAACAGCCTTGTATCAGGCAATCTTGCTTGTCATGTCAGGCGAAAGGGAAATTTTGTAGGACATGCCCTACGTATGCTGGAAGAAACTGGCGGACGGCGTGAGGGATCTCAAGCGTTTGCGCAGTCGTTGCGGTTCGGGATCCCTCGCTGCGCCCGGGACGACAGTGATTTTTTACGCAGCTAATCGACCAACCCGTTCGCCACTGCGTAACGCACCAGTTCCGCATTGTTGTGAACGTTCATTTTCTGCATGAGACGCGCCTTGTGGGTACTGACGGTCTTGTTGCTGATCGCGAGCTCGTCCGCAATGTCATTGACGCCCATGCCGCGCACCAGCAGGCGGAAAACATCGAACTCGCGATCGGAAAGCAGTTCGTGCGGCTTGCGTTCGCCGCCGCCGGGCGCGAACGCCATCTGTTCCGCCAGCGCGGAGTCGATGAAGCGTCCGCCGGAGGCCACCTTACGTATCGCCGCCATCAGTGTTTTCGGATCGCTATCCTTGGTCAGGTAGCCGGATGCGCCTTCCGTTAACGCCCGCCGCGCGACCTGCAGTTCGTTGTGCATGCTGAGCACGAGGATGGGCGGGCAGCCGTCATGCGCGCGCAAGCGGCTGATGAGGTTGGCTCCGCTGATGCCGGGCATGGTCAGATCCAGCAGGACAAGGTCGATGCCGCCGGCGCGTACAGCTTCCAGCACCTGTCCGCCGCTGCCGGCCTCGGCTGCGACCGTGATATCCGTACCAAGCGCGAACAGCTGCTTCAGGCCTTCGCGCACGATGCCGTGATCATCGGCTATCAATACTCGTATCATGGCTCACTCAATACGGTTTTCACGGGAAAACTCACCTTGATCGCGGTCCCGCGCCCCGGCACGCTGACGACATCGACCGCGCCGCCCAGCATCAGCGCCCGCTCGCGGATGCCGACCAGGCCGAACGACTTGTTCTTGCGGATGGCAGGATTGAATCCTTTTCCATTGTCACGCACCACCAGGGAATACTGCCTGTCGCTCTGATCCAGCACGATGTCGACTTCGCTCGCTTCCGCGTGACGGGAGATATTGGTCAGCGACTCCTGGACGATGCGGAAAATCTGCGTGGCCCGTTTTTCATCCAGCGGAACATCGCTTTCGCAGACCTCCAGCCGGCATGAAATATCGGTGCGGGACATGAACTCGTCCACCAGCCACTCCAGCGCCGAAGCGATCCCCATGTCGAGCGCAGCCGGGCGCAGCGACGACACGACATTGCGCACCACCTTGATCATCGCGTCCACTTGCTTGACCATGCCATGGATCTTGTCCTTCAGCGCCGGATTGTCTTCGCCGAACTGGATGGAGATGACCGACAGGCCGAGACGGATCGCCGACAGGTACTGCCCCAGTTCGTCGTGGATCTCGCGTGTCAGGTGCTTGCGCTCTTCTTCGCGCACGGCCTCGTTGCGTGCCGCCAGCTCGCGCAGCAGGCGCTGCGACGCCTTGAGCTGCCGCTCGGCTTCCTTGAAGGCGGTAATGTTGCGTCCGAAGGCAAGAGCGCCGATCACCCGTCCTTCCGGGTTCCGCTCAGGCACGATATGCATTGCATGATAGGCCTCGCCGCCATCCGCTCCTTTCCAATGCAGCAGGACCTCGGTCGGGATTCCGGTCGCCATCACCTCCTGCAGCCTTGCCTTGTATTCTTCCACGGGCATGTCGCTCTGCCATTGCGCGCCCGGTTCCATGCTGAGCGCTTCATTGGCGGAAATGCCGATTTCCCGTTCATAAGCCGGGTTGACATAGAAACGGCGGCACTCGCTGTCGTAGCGGATCACCATGTCCGGCGAATTTTCCGTCAGGGTACGAAACTCCTGTTCGCGCCGGCGCAGCAGCGCTTCCGCCTGGCGGCGCTCCGAGATTTCCTGGTGCAGGGCTTCCACGGTGCTTTGCAACTGCCCGGTACGCTCGACGACGCGCCGTTCCAGTTCGTCGTACGCTTCGCGCAATGCCGCCTTTGCCTGGCTGCGCTCGATCGCATAGCGGATGGCGCGCGTCAGCAATGCGGTATCGACCTGCCCCTTGACCAGGTAATCCTGGGCTCCCGACTGGACCGCCTGCACCGCGACGGTTTCATCGTTCAGGCCGGTCAGGACGATCAGCGCCGGCACGTTGTCCGCTTGCCGCTGCAGTCGGTGCAGCGTATCCAGCCCGCTGCTGCCCGGCAGGCCGAGATCCAGCAGGACCATGTCGATGCCACCCTCGCGCAACCGGGCAACCGCGGCGTCGAGCGTCTCGACACACTCCAGCGCACAGGCCAGCCCCGGCGCCTTCTCCAGCATGCGCCCAATCAGCCGGGCATCGCCGGGATTGTCTTCGACCAGCAGTATCCGAATCGTGCTCATTGTTTTCTTAACGCGGTGGCAACACGACAATGCTCAACCAGAAGTCCTCGATGGTCTTGATGATGGTGGTGAACTGTTCGAAATCGACCGGCTTGCTGATGTAGCAATTGGCGTGCAGATGGTAGGCGCGCAATACGTCCTCCTCCGCCTGCGAGGTGGTCAGCACCACCACCGGTATCACCTTGAGCCTGTCATCCGACTTGATCTCGGCCAGCACCTCGCGCCCGTTCCTGCGCGGCAGGTTCAGATCCAGCAGGATCAGGTCGGGCCGCGGCACCGCCTCGTACGGCGCACGCCGGTGCAGGAAATCGAGCGCTGCGATGCCATCCTCGACCACATGCAGCGTATTGGCGACCTTCGCATCCTTGAGCGCTTCCTGGGTCAGACGTACATCGCCCGGATTGTCTTCCACCAGCAGGATCTCGATCGGACGCATGGTTTTCGATCCGGGCATGACTAACTTCCTTCCTGATGCTGCAGCGTAAACCTGAACATGGAATCTGCTCCCTTTGCGGATTTCGGCCCGGGCGACTTGCCCACGGCGTCGACAATCCGTTTGCATATGGTGCCGTTGCGGTTCCCGTACAGCCGCGGCATTCCTGCCTTGCCGGTCCGGCAACCCGACCCTAAGCCAGTTTCAGGACGATCGTGCTCCGTGTCAAGTGGCACGCCGGGCTGCAAGCAGGATGGAAGGATTGCCGGATAAAGCCAAGCCGCCGCCGTTGCGGCGGACGGAAAGTTGCGCAGCGCATTGTCGATGGCGGCCGCTACCGCATCATGTGGGGCGGCAGCGTCACGATCGTAAGCCAGAAGTCCTCGATGGACCTGACGATGGTGGTGAACTGAATGAAATCGACCGGCTTGGTGATGTAGCAATTGGCGTGCAGATGGTAGGCGCGCAATATATCCTCCTCCGCCTGCGAGGTGGTCAGCACCACCACCGGTATCGCCTTGATCGCGCCGTCCGCCTTGATCTCGGCCAGCACCTCCCGTCCGTTCTTGCGCGGCAGGTTCAGGTCCAGCAGGATCAGGTCGGGCCGCGGCACCGCCTCGTACGGCACGCGCCGGTACAGAAAATCGAGCGCCGCGACGCCATCCTCGACCACATGCAGCGTATTGGACATCTTCGCGTCCTTGAGCGCTTCCCTGGTCAGCCGCACATCGCCCGGATTGTCCTCCACCAGCAGGATCTCGATCGGGCGGACCGTCTTGAGTCCGTGCATGCCATACCTCCGTGACATTGAAAAGTGCTGCTATTCGATTTGGCTCGCTATTGTGACGATTCGCCTGCCGGCTTTTTTGTTCCAGATCAATGAAGCGTGCTTCCGATCGGCTATCGATACCGTTTTCTTTCCCCGGACAAGCACCCGGATGCCGACGCGCATCAGCGGCGCAATGCCCCGTGCGTAGCGCAGGTAGACACCGGTAGGGCAATGGCTTAATCTGGCCGCTCCGGAAAATCGGACCGGCGGTTCTGCATGTCAATTCCGCGTCCTGAAAAAGGTCGACGGGTTCGTGACGACGATCAGCAACCCGGAAGTCCACGAAGGCGAGGTCTACCAGGTAAGCCGGCCGCAGAACACTTCCTCCGCAACCGTCAAGGGGCTGGAGTTCGGCGACCAGCAATTCTTCGACTTCCTGCCCGGCTGGATGAGCGGGCTCGGCGTGCAGGCGAACTACACCTTTGTCGACAGCGAGACGCCCAGCACCATCCTGGGCGGTAACGCGCCGCTGCAAAACCTGTCGCGGCACAGCACCAACCTGGTCGGGATGGTTGAAAGAGGACGGGTGTCCGCCCGCATCGCCTACAACTGGCGCGACAGGTTCCTGAGCGGCATCACCAATGTCGTGGACATCGGTTCCCTGCCGGTCTACACCCAGGCCTATGGATGGCTTGATGCCTCGCTCGGTTACCGCATCAGCGACCAGATGTCGATCGCGGTTGAAGGCACGAACTTGCTCAACACCATGCGCAAGTCCTATTATGGCGAGGCGACCAGACCGCAGAGCGCATGGCTGAACGACAGGCAGATAAGCGTTACCGCGACAATTCGTTTCTGAAGCCGGACGCGATCTGGATGATCAGAAAACCTGTCCGAACGGAAACGACGATGGAACGACCCAGCGCCAGCGCCGCGCCTGGACACAAGACAAGCGCACGCCGGCATTACCACCATGCCGGCCCGGCCGTGATGCGCTTCATGCTTGCAATCCTCGCGCTCGTCCTGTGCGGCGCGCTTCATGCCACCGAGACGAACGATGCGTGGCGCGAAAAGGCAAACCGCATCCGGATTCTCACGGAAAACGATGCGCCCGAAGCGTACAGGCAGGCGCAAAAACTGCAGCAGAATCTCCCAGCCGATGCCACCCCTGCCGATCGCGCGCGGGTGCTCAACCTGTTGTCCCGCGCTGAAATCTATCTTGCGCTTACCGAAGACGGAACGCGGCATGCCCGTCGTGCGCTGGATCTCGCAAAACAGCATGGCGACCGGATCGGCCAGGCCGAAGCGAATCTCAATCTCGCCTTGAATTCCATCAACGAAGGCAAGATCGATGTGCTGATTGCCGCCACAACGGACAGCGTGGAAGGGCTGGATGACCTGGACCGGCCGGACCTTCTCGGCGAAGCGCTGCTGCGCATGGCGATGTTGCATCACCGTCTGGGCCAGATCGACGAATCGATCACGATGAGCATGCAGGCGCTGGAAATTGCCAAGCGCGCCAACCAGCCGCTAAGCCTCACTTATGCACATCAGGGCCTGGGCATTTCCCTGATGCAGACGGAGCACTACGACAAGGCGTATGAAGAATTCCAGTTGATGCGCGAACAGGCGCGTGCGGTTCCCTCGAAGATGCTGGAGGCCTTTGCGATCGCCGGTCTCGGGACAAGCATCACCAAGCTGGGCGATTCGCATACCGGCGAATCGCTCATGCGGGAAGCAGTCCGTCTTTTCCGGAAAGTCGGAGCGCCGTTTGCAACGAATCACGCGCTATACGGACTTGCCGACCTCTATCGCAGCCAGGGCCGCCATGCGGAAGCGTTGCCGATCATCAGTGAAGTGGCGGCGAGCTACGAGCGCCACCCGAACAAGATCGGCCTCTGGTACACCTTGAGCGCGCGCAGTTCCGTGTACATGGCCCTGGGCAATCTCCCGGCCGCGTCATCCGATGCGGAAGAGGCGCTCACTCTGGCCAAGAACATCGGCCTGTCGCTTTACCTGAGCGAAAGCACACGCCTGCTGGCGTCGATCCATGCGGCCAAGGGAGACTACAGGCGTGCCTATGACCTGTCCGTCGAGGCAGGCGCGCTGGTGGACAAGTCCGCACGCGAGAAAATGAGCGCTCGCGTGGTCACGCTGACCCAGCGCTACGAGATGGAAAGCAAGCGGCGCCAGATCGAGGAACTGACGCGCCGCAACGAACAGCAGACCGCGGAACTCAGGCAGCGCGAACTCCAGCGTCGCTGGCTGTGGACGGTGCTCGCAAGCAGTATTGCCATACTGGCAGGAACATTTTTTTTCCTGCTGCGCCTGCGTCGTTCCCATCGCATCATTCGCGACCTCAATACCCGCCTTGAGCAGCGGGTGCAGGCGCGTACCGCAGAGCTGCGCCAGCAGACGCGCTATCTGCGCACACTCATCGACACGCTGCCCTGGTGGGTCTGGCTCAAGGATACGAAAAGCCGTTACCTGGCGGTCAATCAGGCTGCAGCCGACACCTGCGGCATGCGCGCGGACGATCTCGCAGGCAAGTCCGACTTCGACGTCCGGCCGCAAGACATGGCCAAGGCCTTCAAGGCCGACGACGAGGAAGTGATGGCTTCGCGCAAGCGCAAGATCGTCGAAGAACAGCAGATCGGAACCGGCGGAACCATGTGGCTGGAAACCTTCAAGGCCCCGGTCATGGATGAAGACGGCACGGTCCTGGGCACCGTCGGATTTGCGCGCGACATCAGCGAGCGAAAGGCAGCGGAAGAAGCGCGCGAGGCGGCGCTGGCGGAGGCGCAGCGCCTGGCGCGGGTGCGCAGCGAATTCCTGGCGCAGATGAGCCATGAACTGCGGACGCCGCTGAACGGCATCCTCGGCTACACGCAGATACTGCGCATCGACAAGAACCTGAGCGAACGGCAACTATCGGGACTGAACGTGATCCAGCAAAGCGGCGAACACCTGCTAATGCTGATCAACGATATCCTCGATTCCGCCAAGATCGAGGCCGGCAAGCTCGAACTGTATCCGGTCGACATCCCGCTCACCCGTTTCCTGCGGGCGATTGCGGAGATCATCAAGATCAAGGCCGACCAGAAGGGCGTTGGATTTGTCTTCGAAGCGGCGGCAGACCTTCCGGCCGCGATCCACGCCGACGAAAAACGCCTGCGGCAGGTGTTGCTCAACCTGCTGGCCAATGCGGTCAAGTTTACGGAACACGGCCGGGTGACGCTTCGTGTGCGCGTTACGCCGCCAGGCCGCCTGCGATTCGAGGTGGAAGATACCGGCATCGGCATCAGCCAGGAACAGACGAAGCACCTTTTCCAGCCATTCGTGCAGACGGGCGAGGCGCAGCGCCGGCATGACGGCACCGGGCTGGGCCTCGCGATCAGCAGGCAATTCGTGCGCCTGATGGGCGGCGATATCGACATCGAAAGCCGCGTCGGCGCCGGAAGCCGGTTCTGGTTCGAGCTCGACCTGCCGCTCGTCATGCCGGCAGCGGCGGGACAGGAAAAACACGTCGTTTCCGGCTACGAAGGTGCGCGAAAGACCATACTGGTGGCGGACGACGTTGCCGAAAATCGTGCGGTCGCCAGAGACATGCTCGCGCCGCTAGGCTTTGCGGTGATCGAGGCATCGAACGGCCGGGAAGCCGTGGAAAGAGCACAGGTCGTACGCCCGGATATGATCCTGATGGACGTCGTCATGCCGGAACTGGACGGACTGGAAGCGACGCGGCGCTTGCGCGCCGTGCCGATGTTCGCGCAGGTGCCTATCCTGGCGGTATCGGCAAGCGCGTCGACGGACGACGAGGAACGTTATCTCAAGTCGGGAATGAACGCCTTCCTCCCCAAACCCCTCTGTCTCCATGCTCTCCTGGAGCAGATTGGCGCGTTGCTGCATCTCGCATGGACCGTCGAATCGCAGCCGGAAGAAACACTGGCGGGACAGCAAGCAATCCTTCCCCTGGAAAGTCCTCCGTCGAGTGAAATGGAAGTCCTGCACCGCTTGGCGCGTCTCGGCAACATGAGCGAAATCCTCGCGCACGCGACGCACATCGGCGGACTGAACGAGCGCTATCGTCCGTTTGCACAGCACCTGACCACCCTCGCAAAAACATACCAGTCCAAGGCAATCCTGAAGTTTGTCGAGGAATACCTGGAAAAGCCGGAGCGCACATGACGGCAAAAGCACGTTCACCACGAAGGACACTCGGCGTGCCTCACGAAGAGTGTCCTTCGTGGTTCAAGCTGTCTTATCGTATGTGAATGCTTGTCGCTCAAGCTGCTGACTTCTCGGTAAAGGGCGCGTTACATCATGCGCCACGCAAGTCCCGCCACTCAGCTTGCGCATGTCGCGCCCGATCCGCCGGCTGTTCATTCCGATTGATCCGGACGCATGCGTGCCAGCAGGCGCGCGAGTTGTGCCTGCTCCTCTTCGCTGAGCCGCCCCATCAGGCGGTGCGCGACGGCTTGCCGCCAGCGGCGCAGCTTGCCATGCAACTGCTCGCCGGCCTCCGTGACAAACAGGCGCTGCACGCGGCGGTCCTGCTCATCAGGCTCCCGCCGCACAAAACCGGTCTGCTCCAGTTGCTGGATCAGGCGGGTGACCTGCGCCTTGTCGCGGCCGCTGTCACGCACCAGGTCACTCGCGGCGCAGCCGGGATGTTCCGCAATGCGCAGGAACATCCGCACCTCCATCCCGTTGAACGCATACCCTGCTTCATGCAGGGCCCGGCGCATCTCGCTGCGAAACACAAACATCAGGGCATTCAGTTGTTCCAGGACATCTTCATTGTCTGGCTTGCCAGAGGGATTCGACTTCATAATGGTTGACTTTATCAACTTATATTCGTAATATAGGTTGACATTATCAACCATTTTTCAGGCTACCGCATGACTATTCCATCCTCCCCCGCCACCGAACTTGAGATCCGTCGCGTGCGTCACCCGCTGCAGATCCGCACACTCACCGTCGCCGCCGTGCATACACTGACGCCGCACATGCGCCGCCTGACCCTGACCGGAGACAGCCTGGCCGACCTGCACAGCGACGGTTTCGACGATCACATCACACTGCTCCTTCCGGCGCCGGGCGAAACCGCCGTAACGTTGCCGCCGCGGGATTCCGACGGCCGTCCCGACTGGAGCGCCAGCGACAAGCCGAGACCGATTGCGCGCGACTACACGCCACGCCGGATCGACCGCGCCGCCCGCGTCCTCGAGATCGACTTCACGCTGCATGGAAGCGGCCCCGCCGCTCTGTGGGCAGCCAGGGCACAGGTGGGCGACACTGCACTCGTCGCCGGGCCGCGAGGCTCGATGGTGGTGCCCGCCGACCTGCAAGTGGCTGATCGGGGACGAGTCTGCGCTGCCGGCCATCGGCCGCCGGCTGGAAGAACTGCCGGACGACGTGGCCGTTACCGTGGTCGTGGAATGCGAACAGAATGAAGACCTTCCTCTATTGCAACTGGGATCGCAGCGCCGGCTGCTCCGCGTGCTGCGCCCCGCCGGCGGAACTGGCGAAGAGATGGCCGCACCGCTGCTGGAGACACTGCGCAGCCTGCCTGCTCCCGAAGGTCGCGGCCACGCATTCGCAGCCGCCGAGAGCCATACCGTCAAAGCGGTGCGCGAATTGCTGATCGCACACCACGGCTTATCCAAGGGCCAGATCCGCGCCTCCGCCTACTGGCGGCGCGGCGACAGCGGACACCATGAAAATCTGGACGGCTGAAGCATTTGCCCGGGCAACCGGAATCGCGCGCGGGCCGCGGCGCAGAAATAACGCAGAAACAGCGCGGTATCTACCGGATTCCTGCCGTAGCGGACGCGCAAAAAAAAGCCCGCAGACCTTGCGGTTGCGGGCAAATCCAATTCAAGGAGAGTTGGAGGAGACAGTACTCATAATACCGGTCCGGACAACAAGTTGTCCGCTTCAAAGTGGTGATAGCAGATATTTCCAAAGTGCATAACTGATGCGCAATGGAAAAACCCGCACCGTCGATGTGACAGTGCGGGTTTTGGTGTCTCCTGCGAGCCCTCTTTTCGAGATGGATTTTTGTACTGCGGGCGCGATTGTGACCCATATGGCGTAGCGAGTCATTCTGCACTGCAATATCAAGTTGTCATTCATGCATTTATTGATACGGATCGACCACAATCACTCGCGCTCCCGTCTGGCAATCAGGTGTCAAAAAGATAAAATAGGATTCCGTTCGCGTTTTGCCGCCGCTTGGCTGCGCGACATCTTCCTTCACCCGATATTTCCCCATCATTCCTCATCATGCCGACTTCCGTCACGACACCCGCATCATCACTGCCACTGGACATGATCATCTTCGGCGGCGCCGGCGACCTGTCGATCCGCAAGTTGCTGCCCGCGCTGTACATGGCGCACCTGCATGGCAACCTGCCTTCTTCCACCCGCATCATCGCCGTCGGACGCCACCCCTATGGCCGCGAAGGCTATATCGAGTTCGTGCAGCAGCAGGCGCAACCCTTCATCGACGTCAAGAATTTCGAACCGCAGGCATGGCAAAGCTTCCTGCAATTGCTCGATTATGTCTGCCTGGACGCGACCGACAGCGCCGGCTACGCCGCACTTGCGCATGCGTCGCGAAGCGGTGTGGAACGCGCCTTCTACCTGGCGACCGCGCCGACGCTGTTTACCAGCATCTGCGACAACCTCTCGGCGTGCGGACTGGTCGACAGCAACAGCCGCGTGGTGCTGGAAAAACCGCTCGGGCATGACCTGGCATCCGCGCGCGAAATCAATTTCGCCGTCGGCAGGCATTTCGACGAATCGCAGATTTACCGGATCGACCATTACCTCGGCAAGGAAACGGTGCAGAACCTGATGGTGCTGCGCTTCGGCAACGGCATCCTGGAACCCTTGTGGCGCGCGCCGAATATCGAAAGCGTCCAGATCACGGTGGCGGAGACCGTCGGCGTCGGCAGCCGCGCCGGCTTTTACGACGGCACCGGAGCGCTGCGCGACATGGTGCAGAACCATCTGCTGCAGCTGCTGTGCATCATTGCGATGGAACCGCCGGTGTCGCTCGACCCGGACGCAGTACGCGATGAAAAGCTGAAAGTGCTGCGTTCATTGCGGCGCATGACGCTGGGCGACATCGCGCGCGATACCGTACGCGGCCAGTATGGCAGCGGCGCGGTGAACGGCGAAGCGGTCAAGGGCTACCTCGACGAATCCGGCGTGCCGACCGACAGCCGCACAGAAACCTTCGTTGCGCTGCGCACCCACGTCGACACCTGGCGCTGGGCCAACGTGCCCTTCTTCCTGCGTACCGGCAAGCGCTTGCAGAAGCGCCTGTCGCAGATCGTGATCGACTTTGCCGATCCGCCGTTCACGATCTTTCCCGATGCGCCGCGCACCCGCGCCAACCGCCTCGTGATCCAATTACAGCCCGAGGAATCGATCCAGTTGCAGTTGATGGCCAAGCAACCCGGCAGCGGCATGCACATGCTGCCGGTAAATTTGAACCTGGACCTGCAGTCGGCGTTTTCTCAACGGCGGGCGGAGGCCTATGAACGCCTGCTGATCGACGTCGTGCGCGGACGCCTCACCCACTTCATGCGCCGCGATGAACTCGAGGCCGCCTGGTCCTGGGCCGATCCGATCCTGGACGGCTGGAAGGAACTGGGGGAACGTCCGCTGTCGTATACCGCCGGAAGTTGGGGGCCGGACGCAGCGGAGGCCTTGCTGGCGCGCCAGAGCTTGAGCTGGATCGAATAGCAAATGACTCATCTCTCCATCAATATAAACAAGCTTGCCCTGCTCAGAAATTCCCGCGGGCGGAACTTCCCCGATGTTGCCGCCTTTGCGGCGCGTTTTCTCAGCCTGGGCGCGCACGGGATCACGCTGCATCCGCGCCCGGACCAAAGGCATGCGCGTTATGAAGATGTCGACGAACTGGAACAGGTCTGCAAGGAGTACGGCAGAGAGCTGAATGTCGAAGGCTTTCCTTCACGGGAGTTCCTGGACGTTGTAAAGCGAACGCGCCCTGCGCAATGCACCCTGGTTCCCGACAGCCCCGGTCAATTGACCTCGGACCATGGATGGCACTTGCAAAAGGAAGCAGAAACCCTGCGTCCCGTCATTGCAGAGTTGAAGGACTCCGGCATTCGCGTCAGCCTGTTCGTTGACCATGATTATCCTGCGCTGGAACTGGCCGGCGAACTCGGCGCGGATCGAATCGAACTTTACACCGAGCCCTATGCCGCCCATTTCGGCAAGCCGGAGTGCGAATCGATGTTGCAAGCCTTCGGCAACGCTGCAAAAAAAGCGCAGGAAGCCGGCCTGGAAGTGAACGCCGGCCACGACCTGAACCTGCGGAATCTTTCCCGGTTTCTTGAAATTCCTCGCATTCTGGAAGTGTCTATCGGTCACGCATTTGTCGTCGAATGCGTGGAACAGGGAATGGAAAAAGTGATCGCTGAGTATCTTGGGATATGCCGGCGGTGAAGCGCGCCGGCAACGACGAGAACGAACCTCACGCCTTCCATCGGCAACGACCGTAACCGGCGGCGGTCTCTCAGCCCTTCACCTGAAACCCTCCTGTCCCTCGTCTTGCCGAGAAGTCATAAACCTGGGTGACAGGGGTTTGCATCTGGCAAAAAAGCTTGAATCACGAAGCGCACGAAGAGCACGAAGAAAGGGCCTTTTCTTCGTGTCCTTCATCTGCTTCGTGGTGAACATGCTTTTGTTGCCCTTATTTCCGGCTCCTGTGTAAAGGAACCGGCAACAAGCAGCCGGTCCCTCTCCGTCAGCATCCAAACGTACATCCGTCACACTCGACCGCCTGCAACCTGCAAAGCACAACCCCAAAAACCGAACTAACGGCCACAAATATCCTGACAACGCCCCATCGGATGGCTCCGCCATCCGAAAGCCATCAAGCCAACAGCCTTGCCGTTAGTTCGAAATTGTTGCGGCGCCTGCGCCTTCAGGTGAAAATGCCACTGTTCGCAGTTCAATGACACGCCTGCAGCCCATGACCCTGCCTCTTTTCCCCGACGCCGACCACGCGCAACGCGAACAACGTCTGCGCAGCATCTTCGCGCGCTGGATCGACCACCGCGCCTTGTCGACATCGAAAGCCCGCAACGAACGTCCGCTCAAGGAAGAGTCCGCCACCGTCTACCAGGAGATGTGGCACGCCTTCGCTGCATATTGCGCGGAACGCGGCCTCGACATTCCCGACATCGATGCCGATGCGTTGCAGACCTTTCTCGCCATCCGCGGTACCGGGCAAGCGCAGGACAAACCGCGCACCAGCACCAAGGGCGAAGATCTCTCCCCGCGCTACGCCTGGCGCATGCTTACCCTGATCGACCGGGTGTCGCGCTTTCATGCCGAACGCGAAGGCATCCCGGCCAATCCGGCGCCCCAGCAGTTGCTGCAGCGGCCGGAGTACCGCTACGCCAATGCCAGCCACCGCGATCCCCTTCCGGACCACTACAACGAAACGCAGGCGAAACGGCTGATCGCCTACCTGACGCAGGTCCGCAACAAGGAAGCGCCGGAAGGGCCGATGTCATGGAAGGAAGTACGCGACCGCACCGCCGTGGCGCTGATGCTCGGCGCCGGCCTGACGCCGGGCGACGTGCGGGCGATGACGCTCGACGGCGTGACGGTGGAAGGCGGCCGCAAGACCGGCGTGCCATGGAAACTGGCGTTGCCGGGAAACGGCAACGCGCCGGCGCGCGAAACGCCGGTCGCCGCGTGGGCCGGCAGCCAACTCGCGTTCTGGCTGCAGGTCCGCGCCGAACAGCAGATCGCCGGCGAGCTCGTGTTCCCGTCGACCCTCGGCGGCAAGCCGTGGTCGCATACCGGCTGCTATGAGGCGGGCAAGGCTGTGCTCGATAGTTCAGGATTCGCCGGCGACTCGGGCGGCGTGTTCAAGCTGCGTCATACCTTCGCATTGCGTCAGCTCTCCAAGGGCAAGTCCGAAGCCGAAGTCGCGCGCTGGCTCGGACTGCTGGATATCAACAGCATGGCGCGTTACCGGCGCGTCGTGCCGCATCAGGTCCATGTGGCGTAGGGCGTCGGAATCCGGCGCAATGCCATGCAGCGCGACCGCCTTGATGAACATTGTGTTGAACGGGTTGCCATAGCGCGGTTAGAGCGCTTTTCCTGTCGGTATACGGGAGCCAAGGTTGCGCCGAGGAGCACACGCGTACGAACGTACGCCGAGCACCGCAGGCGCAAGATTGGCCCCGTACGTTGGCAGGAAAAGCGCTCTAGGTGACGTTGAGCGGACCGCCGGCAATGCCACTGCCTCCTGCCGGTGACGCACGCCGATTCCTGGCAATTCCACAGCTTGCGGATTTTCACAACTCCTGTTCACGCTTCTTTCCATGCGCCAGCAACAGGCAGTCGTGAAAGACCTGCGTCACGCGCGGCGGGCTCGGTGCATGCCTGATCGCGCTGACGAAGCTGCAATCGTAGCGGAAGCGGGAAGGCTTCACCGCCCGCATCAAGCCGTCCGCCTCGAAACTCTTCGCATAGTGGTCCGGCAGGAACCCGAGAAACTGGCCGGAAAGAATCAGGGTCGCGATCGACTCCTGGTCAAATGCCGTCGCCTTGCGAGCCAGGCGCACCCGCTGGCTGATCTCCATATTGGGAGAGTGATACCCCAATCCCGCAAACGGGTAGGCATGCAGGCTCTTCCATGTCAGTTGCTCATGTCTTGCAGCAAACAAGGGATGCTTGCTGCCGCAGTAAAGCAGCATGGTTTCGCCGAACAGTTCGCTATAGGACAGGCTTGCGGAACTCCGGTGGGCGGGAATGACGCCGACCTGGAACTGGCCATCCATGACGCCGCGCTCGATGGTATTGATCGGCGCCACATGCAGGTTGAGTGAAACATCGGGTGCATGCCGGGTAAACAAGGCAATCGCATCGCCCAGCCGCGCGGCAGGATTGCTGGCCGTCTTGTCGAATACCGCCAGGTTGAGCTGTCCGCCCATGCGCTGGTGAATCTCGTCGACACCGCGGATAAACGCACTGGTCGCCGCCAGCAGGCGCTGCGTCTCCTGATAGATCCGCGCCCCCTCCGCAGTGGTGGCAAAACCGCTGCGGCCGCGATGACAGAGCGTCAGGCCCAGGCGCGTTTCCAGATCCTTCACATGCTTGCTGATGGTCGAAACGCCGATATTGAGTTCCAGCTCGGCCGCCGCCATCCCGCCGCAATCCACGACGCTTTTGAACACCCGCAGCAGGCGCATGTCGGCATCGCTCAGCTGGCCCAGTATCGCGCGGTTTTTTACTTGCATGAATATTCAAGTGAACATTGATATTTGAGTATTCATGATAGTAACACTCGGGTGCAGAATAGCATCGTCAAATCAACCGGATGGGAACGGACATGACCTCTCAAGCACCTGCAAGCCCTGAATGGCTCGAAGCGCACTGGATGCCCTTTACCGGCAACCGCAACTTCAAGGCCGCCCCGCGCATGATCACCGGCGCTTCCGGCGCCTACTACATCGCCAGCGACGGCCGCCGCATCTTTGACGGACTGTCCGGCCTGTGGTGCTGCGGCCTCGGCCACGGCCGCGCGGAAATCACCGAAGCAGCCAGCAAGCAATTGGCGACACTCGATTACTCGCCGGCATTTCAGCATGGCCATCCGTTGTCGTTCGAGCTCGCCAACAAGATCAAGGAACTGGTGCCTGCCGGCCTCGACTACGTGTTCTTCACCGGTTCCGGCTCCGAATCCGCAGACACCTCGCTCAAGATGGCGCGCGCCTACTGGCGTGCCAAAGGGCAAGCCGGCAAGACCCGCCTGATCGGACGCGAAAAGGGATATCACGGCGTCAACTTCGGCGGCATCTCGGTCGGCGGCATCGCCGGCAATCGCAAGACCTTCGGACAAGCTGTGGAAGCGGATCACCTGCCGCACACGTTGCTGCCGCAGAATGCGTTTTCCCGCGGCGTACCGGAGCACGGCGCCGAACTGGCCGATCAATTGCTCAACCTGATCACCCTGCATGACGCCTCCAATATCGCCGCCGTCATCGTGGAACCCTTCGCCGGTTCGGCCGGCGTGATCATCCCGCCGCAGGGATACCTGAAGCGCCTGCGCGAGATTTGCACGCAACACAATATCCTGCTGATCTTCGATGAAGTGATCACCGCCTTCGGCCGCTGCGGCGCGATGACCGGTGCGGAAGCGTTCGGCGTGACGCCGGACATCATGAACATTGCCAAGCAGGTCACCAACGGCGCGCAGCCGATGGGCGCCGTCATCGCGAAGAAGGAGATCTACGACACCTTCATGAACGCAGGCGGCCCGGAGTACATGCTGGAGTTCCCGCACGGCTATACCTATTCGGCCCATCCGGTGAGCTGCGCGGTCGGCCTCGCAGCGCTGGACATCCTGGTCAAGGAAAACATGGTCGAGCGCGTGCGCCAACTCGCGCCGCATTTCGAGAACGCGGTGCACAGCCTGAAGGGCAGCAAGCACGTCGTCGACATCCGCAACTTCGGTCTGGCGGCCGGCATCACTATCGAAGCGCTGCCGGGAGAACCGGCCAAGCGGCCCTACGAGATTGCGATGAAGTGCTGGGAGAAGGGTTTCTACGTCCGCTACGGCGGCGACACCATCCAGCTCGCGCCGCCGTTCATCTCCGAACGGCAGGAGATCGACCGGCTCATCGACGCCCTGGGCGCAGCCATCCACGAGACGGCCTGACAGCGGCCGCAGCATTCAGGAAATCAAGGAAACTTTCATGTCCAATACCATCAACATCGCTCACCTCATCAACGGCGCACACGCCACCGGCGGCCATCGCAGCGCCGATGTATTCAATCCCGCAACCGGCATCTCGGACAAGAAGGTGCTGCTGGCGGACAAGGCCACCGTCGAGTCCGCCATCGCCGCCGCCGAAAAAGCGTTTCCCGCCTGGCGCAACACGCCGCCGCTGAAACGCGCGCGCGTCATGAGCCGACTCAAGCAATTGCTGGAGGAGCACGCCGACCGGATTTGCGCGTTGATCACGGCAGAGCATGGCAAGGTGCTCAACGACGCCATGGGCGAACTCCAGCGCGGCATCGAAAACATCGAGTACGCCAGTTACGCGCCCGAGTTGTTGAAAGGCGAGCACAGCAAGAACGCCGGCCCGGCCATCGATTCCTGGAGCGAATTCCAGCCGCTGGGCGTGACCGCCGGCATCACGCCGTTCAATTTCCCTGCCATGGTGCCGCTGTGGATGTGGCCGATGGCAGTCGCCTGCGGCAATACCTTCGTACTGAAGCCCTCCGAACGCGATCCGTCGGCCGCCCTGCTCATCGCGGAACTGGCGTTGGAAGCCGGGCTGCCTCCGGGCGTGCTGAACGTGGTCAATGGCGACAAGGAAGCTGTCGACGTGCTGTTGACCGACCCCCGCGTGCAGGCGGTCAGCTTCGTCGGCTCGACCCCGATCGCGCAGTATGTCTATGCCACCGGCTGCGCGCATGGCAAGCGGATACAGGCGCTGGGGGGCGCCAAGAACCATGCGGTGGTCATGCCCGATGCCGACATCGGCAATGCGGTCAACGCACTCATGGGCGCGGCATACGGATCGTGCGGCGAGCGCTGCATGGCAGTGCCGCTGGTGGTCGCGGTGGGCGACCATACCGCCGACGCCATCGTGGCCGGGCTGAAAGCCGAAATCGCAAAGATGAAAGTCGGTCCGGGCACCGACTGCAGCAACGACATGGGCCCGCTCGTGACCCGCGAGCACTATGAAAAGGTCAAGGGCTACGTCGACATCGGCGTGGCCGAAGGCGCAAGCCTGCTGGTGGACGGACGCGCGCTGCAGGTGCGGGATGCGGACGGCGAGCGCAGCAAGGGTTATTTCCTCGGCCCCTGCCTGTTCGACAATGTGAAACCGGGCATGCGGATTTACCAGGAAGAGATCTTCGGCCCGGTGCTCGGCGTGGTGCGGGTCGGTTCTCTGCAAGAAGCGATGGCCTTGATCAATGCGCATGAGTACGGCAACGGCACATGTATTTTCACGCGCGACGGCGAAGCCGCGCGCTACTTCTGCGACAACATCCTGGTGGGGATGGTGGGCGTCAATGTGCCGCTGCCGGTGCCCGTCGCCTACCACTCGTTCGGCGGCTGGAAGCGCTCGCTGTTCGGGGACTTGCATGCCTATGGTCCGGACGCGGTGCGTTTCTACACCAGGCGGAAAACCATCACCCAGCGCTGGCCGTCATCGAGCGATCCGGAGCGGGCGATGTTCAGTTTTCCGTCGAGTCGGTAACTGTTCTTTGAATGAATAGCGGGCGGGGTATGACATCCATGACTCCCGCCCCCGACATCGCCATCCTTCCGCACGACGGCATCGGCAACCCATAGCTCACGGATGGCCAGCCTGAATATCGATGTGTGGCGATGTGTGGCACTGCGCCTTCAGAGCAGGAATTGCAAACCGAATCGCACGATGAGCTTGCGCCGGTCCGGCGTCTCCGGCCCGACGTCCCGGCCGGCACCGGCTTTCAGAAAGACCGCGTCGGTCAGGCGCAGCTTGGCGCCGACGAATGCGCGTGCCTGGCTGCCCGCCGCCGACTTGCTGCGTTGCAGTTCGATCCTGCAGGTAGCCCGGCCGGTGCAGGAATGGGTGATCTTCAAACCTGCGAGCGTTTCATGCAGGCCGCTATCGACGAAGTTGCGCGCGAGTTCGGCGTAGAGGCCATAACCGCCATATTCACCGCCAAACTGGACCGGCACGAGCAAGTGCCTGGACTCGGCAACGATACCGCGCTGCAGAGAGGAAGCGACGAGGTTCCAGCTATATTGTTTCTCGTCCCAGCGTCGGCATTCAGCGTGCAGTCTTATGCAATGGACGACAGCGGCAAGCTTAAAGTCCGCGCCTGAAGACATCCTGAAAGCATCATGAAAAATTTTTAATCGAGCCCTTCCGGCAGCGCGAAATGAATCTGAGTAGAATTTAAGCTGGATTGAAGGCTGGTTTCATGCCGCTAACGCATGGTCGGCGAACCGGACTGTGTCAATGTGGATACGTGAGCGGGGGGACATGACAGAAAGCCGACACAACATCGCGACTAAACAAGACGGGAAACCATTACCCAGCTCGGTAGGGCAGAAAAGCGCAGCGCCACTCACAATGTACACATTAAAGATGACAGGAACTGACTCTGCCGGCTTCATAGTGACCATGCCATGCGGGCCGATCCAGGATGAATTCGAACGCATGGTCGATGCACTAATTACCGAGCTCGCGTCTCGGTTCGGAAACAAGCTGGACGGTATCTATCTGTATGGGAGCATCGCGCGTGGCAATGCACGTCCAAATGATTCGGATCTCGATGTTACGCTTGTTTTCAAGGACCCTTTGACGGATATTCAGAGACAGGAAGTCGAAAAACTCAGGGTTGAATTACAGGAGCGCCATTCCGAAGTCACGAAAGTTGATTTCGATATCGGCTTGATCACTGATGTGCTCGATCCAAAAAACAAGTACTCATGGGGTTATTGGATAAAGCATTGTTGCAAATGCGTATGGGGAAATGATTTGTCTCACAAATTCCCTTTGCTCAAACCATCAAGAGAGATTGCGTTCGCGATAAATGGCGACTTCCACAAGGTAGTCGAGGACTATATTGCAAAGATCGTTTCTCAAAAAAACAAGAAAGATGTACTGCGTTTGAAGCGGGAAGTGTCACGAAAACTGATTAGGTCGACTAATGTTTTAAGAAATCAAAACGACGCCTCCTGGCCCGTCACTCTTGAAAACTACTACGAAACATTTTGCGAGGTCTGTCCCAATGAATGCAACAAGCTTGAATACATTTTAGAGCAGGCAAACGCGCCCGACCCGGAAACAGACATTTTTACACAAAGGGTAAGTTCGTTTTCAGACTGGCTCAAGTCTGCTTCAAATATAAGGGAATCATTATGACCTCTTTAACTTTCCGCTTGGTATCAAACCACAAACTCGGTAGGGCGGAAAAGCGCAGCGCCTTCCGCCGTATGGACCGCTTCCAATATTGCCAATACTGAGCGGCATTCGGTGGAAGGCGCTGCGCTTTTCCGTATATGGACTCCTCCCGGTTTGCAAGTCATTTCT
>CBIHRJ010000043.1:0-49488 GCA_966212445.1 uncultured Noviherbaspirillum sp.
AGATGTCCAGAATGGTCAGTATCTGGACATCGAGACCCAGGAAGGGGAATACCGTTGTGCCGACGCTTCGCTGTTGACCGTCGCGAAATCGGTCCGGGTCATTCAGCATGAGGGGAAGCCCTTGTTGCTGGTGCAGGCGCGGGATATTCGACATGAGCGCCAGATCGAAGACACTCTGGAGAAAACCCTGTCGCGCCTGCGGGCGACACTGGAGTCGACCGGTAACGGGATCCTGGTGGTCGATTGGCATGGCAGGATCTCCAGCATGAACCGCCTGTTCAGCAAAATGTGGGGAATCCCGGACGCCCTGCTGCAGGCGGGCAGCGATGCAGCCATCTTCGACTTCCTCGCCGAGCATGTGGTTGAGACCGATGTCTGCCGCACGCGATTGCAGGAGGTCGTCAACAGCAGCGAGACCGAGGATCTTTTCCGGCTCAAGGATGGGCGGATTTTCGAATGCAGGTCGCATCCGCAACATCTCGGCGAGCGAATCATCGGCCGTGTGTTCGGATACAACGATATCACCGAACGCCAGCACGCCGAGGAAGCGCTGCGCGAGTCGCGCGACCAACTGGAGGCAAGGGTGCTGGAACGGACCGCCGACTTGCAAACAGCGAACGCGACGCTGCAGACCGAGAAAGCGCGCCAGGAAGAGCTGATCAAGAAACTCGGACAAGCCCAGAGCCAGTTGCTGCAATCGGAAAAGATGGCTTCTATCGGCGTTCTCGCGGCCGGGGTGGCGCACGAGATCAACAATCCGATTGCTTTTGTGAACTCCAATCTCAACTCGCTGCAGCGTTATGCCCGAGACATGTTGAAGCTGGTGGATGCGTACGAGCAGGCTGAGCGTTCGCTGGAAACCGGACCCTTGCAAGATATTCACCGGCTCAAGCAGGAAATCGATGCGGAATTCCTGCGCGAAGACATCGGGAATCTGCTGGCCGAGTCGCTGGACGGGTTGCAGCGCGTAAAACGCATTGTGCAGGATCTGAAGGATTTCTCCCATGTGGACGAGGCCGAGCGGCAATGGGCAAATCTGGAGCTGGGGCTGGACAGCACCCTTAATGTGGTGTGGAACGAGCTCAAGTACAAGGCCGAAGTGATCAAGGAATACGGGAATATCCCGCAGATCGAATGCTTCCCGTCGCAACTCAACCAGGTGTTCATGAACCTGCTGATGAATGCCGGGCACGCGATCGAGGATCGCGGCCGGATCACCATCCGTACGTGCCATGATGCGGAGAACGTCTGGGTCGAAGTCGAAGACACTGGAAAGGGTATCCGGCCCGAACACCTGGGGCGGATCTTCGAGCCGTTCTTTACCACCAAGCCAGTCGGCAAAGGAACCGGACTTGGATTATCGTTGTCTTACGGAATCGTGCAGAAGCACGGCGGACGTATCGAGGTAAGAAGCGAACTGGGCAAAGGAACCATGTTCAAGGTGGTGCTGCCGCAAAAGGCGGGGGCCGGCAACGGTGACGAGACCAATCCATCATGACATTGATTGAATTCGAATGTCGAAGCCATCGATTCGCGCTGCCGCTTGCTTGTGTACGGCGTGTTGTCCAAAGTGCAAAGCCGGCGTTGTTGCCTGGCGCCCCGCAGGTCGTCCTGGGTATTCTCAATGTCAGTGGCGAGATCGTCACTGTCGTCGATTTTCAGCAGCGAATCGGGCTCCCCCCTTCCAGGATCAACACATCACAGCGACTGCTGATGATCGATGTGACAGGTTTCCTTGTCGGCTTCATCGTGGATGAGGTGCTGGGAGTCACTTCTCGCGAATTGGTGCATACTGATTGCGTGCCGGACAAATTTGCAGGAGCCGATTTTGTAGATGCCATCGTCCGGCTGGAGGATGGCTTGTGCGTCATCGTCGATCCTGAAAAATTCCTGCTTGATGAAGAACGAACACTCCTCGGCGCCGCACTGGAGAAAATCGATCATGAACACCATTGAGCATACGGTGTCGCCGGAATTGATGGAGCAGTTGGCGGAAAAAATAGAAGCTGAAACGGGATTGTCTTTTCCGGCAGCGAAGCAACGCGATCTGGGCAATGCGGTGAGGAGGATGGCCGAATCAAAAGGATTCGACCACGGCGACGCGTGCATCGACTGGCTGCTGCGCGGCCGATGGGACAAGGAGAAGACGGATCTTTGCGCGCATCACCTGACCATCGGCGAAACCTATTTTTTTCGCGAGCCGCGCGCTTTCGACCTGGTATGCGGCTATGCCAGGAAGAAACTGAAAGACACGGGCAGCACGAACATGCAATTGCGCATATGGAGCGCAGGCTGTTGCACCGGGGAGGAGCCTTATTCGATTGCGATGGCGCTCAGGCATGGGGTTCCGGACCTGGAACCGCGCAGGACATCCATTCTCGCCACCGATATCAACGTCCGCCATCTTCAATTCGCTCGCGCCGGCGTATACCGCCAGTGGTCATTCCGGAATACGCATGCGGCGATGCAGAAACTGGATTTTTCGGAGGAGGGCGAAAACCAGTTCCGCATTCATGACCGGATCAGGGGCCAGGTGAAGTTCGAGGAATTGAATCTGGCGCTGCCTCTGTATCCCTCCGTTGCGACGAACACCCGGGAGATGGACATCATCTTCTGCCGCAATGTGTTGATGTATTTTTCACGGCATCAGATGAAGAAAGTCATCGAGCGCTTCCGGCAATGCCTGGTCGACGGCGGATGGCTGATCGTCAGTCCGAGCGAAGCGTCTTCGGAATTGTTTGCCGGGTTTTCCGGCGTCTATTATCCGGACGCGATTTACTTCCGGAAAACCGGCCATTCCGATGCTTCCGGACCGAAGCTGTATGTCGTACCGAGCGCACCGAGCGACAGCCAGTCCTGCAAGGTGCCGGAAGGAATCCAATCCGGATCCGATAGCCCCGACAAGCTTGCCTATGCGAAAACCAGGCTGCCGGGAAGCAAAAGAAGTGGAGCGGAAAATCGGGAGGAAAAACGGAAGACAGGCGAAAACACGCATGCCGTCGAAGCCGGCGCCGATGCGGTAAAGCGAGCGCATGCCCTGGCGAACGAAGGGGACATCGCCGAGGCCATGCGTTGCCTGGAACAAGCGATAAAGACCGGACCGGCAACCGTTGAACTCTTTCACGCCAAGGCGTTGATCGCCATGGAATCGGGCGACCACCGCGATGCCATGCAAAGCCTGAAACGGGTCATCTATCTCGACCCGGATTTCGTTCTCGCCCACTACCTGATGGGAGTCCTGCAGTCGGCACAGAACCGGCATACGGACGCTGTCAGGCAATTCAAGACAGCAGGCGAACTGCTGGATGCAATGGATGAAGGCGATCTCGTGCCGGGGTCCGACGGCTTGTCGACCGCCTACCTGCGCGATTCGGTACGTTCTTATCTGCAAAAGAGTAGCCTATGACGTCGAAGCAGATACCGCATCGCCCGGGCACCTCCATCGATTGGGAGGAGGTTCGCCGCCGAATCGAGCAGAGCCGCCAGGCGATGGAAGATCTGAACGACACCGACCCGGACAGGCAAGAGCAGATACTCGCCGAACGCGCCGTCGCCCTGGCGAGAGCCGTGACACCGTCGGAGCGGGCTGTCCCATCCGGCGACCGCATCGAGGTACTCGTATTCCAGGCGGCCGGAGAGCGCTATGCATTCGAGACCGCGCATGTAGCGCAGGTCACCCCGATACTGCCTATCACCGCCATCCCCGGCGTCCCGGACTTCGTCGTCGGCATCGTGGCGGCACAGGGAGACGTGTTGTCGGTGATCGACCTGCGTTCGCTTCTCGACCTGCCGCTCTCCAATCTGACAGAGCCGAATGCGATCATCCTGTTGCGAGGAGAAACGATGGAGTTCGGCGTTCTCGCCGAAGCCATAGCGGGGGTCGAGCGCTATCCGAGAGCATCGCTGGAGACGGAGCTGCCGACGCTGGCCAACATTGAAAAGACGTATCTGAAGGGTGTAACCCCTGACCGGACCGCCATTCTGGACGCGGAGCAGTTGCTGGCCGATCCGAGAATGGTGGTCGAGGCGGGCTGATAACAAGGACGACTGGAAAAGCAATGAACGCTATCTTGAACCTCAGTACACGAGCGAAGCTGCTGTTGGGTTTCGGACTCATGGTTGCACTGCTGGCTGCGGTCAGCACCATCGCTTATCGCGATACCGGCTACTTGAAGGCATCGCAGCAAGCCCTGTTTCAGGACGATTTGTCGATCGCCTTCAATCTGGTGAGCTTGCGCAACGTCATTAATCGCGAACGCGCCGAGCTGCTGTCGATGATTGTCGTCGAACCGGCGGAACAGCAAAGGCTGATGCAGACACTCGAACAGGAATCGGCGGAAATCGCTTCCCTTTCAAGCAAGCTGCTGGAACATAAGGCTGACGATGCCGTGTTTGCGCAAAGGTTGGATCAGCTGATCCAGGCGCGCCGGGAATATGCCGCGATCCGCGACCAGAATGTGCTTCCTGCACTGAAGGCGGGCAAACGCAGCGAGGCCAGCGCCGCCATCGTCGGCCCCCTGCAGGAAAAATTTCAGGTGCTCAGAGAGATTGCCGACCAGTCCAGCGAACGGCAGTTCGCCGAAGCCGAAAAACGCATGCGCGAAGCCGAGACGCTGGTCGACCGGGCCCAAACCACGCTGGTCGCCGCCAATATCGTTGCCGTCCTGATCGGGCTGGCGCTTGTTGTCTGGCTCGACCGCATCATCGCAACGCCGCTGAAGCAGGCGACGATGGCCGCACAGCAAATCGCCACCGGCGACCTGACGGTAAAGGTGCCGACTTCCGGAGGTCTGGACGAGGTAGGCCAGTTGTTGCGCGCTCTCGATGCAATGGTGAATGCATGGAAACAGTTAATGAAAGAAACCAATACCGGCATTGTCACCCTGAGTGCCGCCGCGAGCGAAATCCTTGCCGGCACCATGCAAGCGTCGGCCGGCGCCACGGAAACCGCCGCGGCCGTCAGCGAAACGACCGCAACCGTCGAAGAGGTAAAGCAAACCGCGTTGCTGGCCAGCCAGAAGGCGCGTGCGGTATCGGATGCCGCGCAAAAAGCGACGCAGACTGCCGACATCGGCCGCAAAGCGATCGAGGACGGCATGGAAGGAATGGAAAACATCCAGCAGCAAATGGGATCGATCGCCGAGACGATCGTGCGCTTGAGCGAACGCAGCCAGGCGATCGCGGAAATCACGGCGACGGTGAGCGGACTGGCCGAACAGTCCAATCTGCTGGCGGTCAACGCGGCGATCGAAGCGGCCAAGGCAGGCGAGCAGGGCAAGGGATTTGCGGTCGTCGCCCAAGAGGTAAAGGACCTGGCCGACCAGTCGAAGCAGGCAACCAGGCAGGTACGCCAGATCCTCAGCGATATTCAAAAAGCGATCAGTGCCGCGGTGATGACCACGGAACAGGGATCGCGTACCGTCGCCAGCGGCGTCGAACAAACCACGGAAGCCGGCAATGCGATAAAAATCCTGTCGGACAGCATTGCCGACGCCGCGCAAGCCGCTGCCCAGATCGCCGCGTCCAGCCAGCAGCAGCTTGCGGGCATGGACCAGGTCGCGCTGGCCATGGAAAACATCAAGCAGGTCAGTGCAGAAAACGCCGCGGGTTCCAGGCAGTCTGAAATATCCGCGCAAAACCTGCATGAATTGGGTCAGAAACTCAAGCAAATGAGCGAACGGTTCAAACTATAGGCGCGCCATGGCGGACCCGAACAAAGAGTTCCTGCGCAAACTGCTGGCCACCTTCCGGGTCGAGGCGGAGGAACATCTGCAGGACATCGTCGCCAACATCGTCCTGCTGGAGCAGGCGAGCGATGCTGCGCAAGGGGATTTCGTACAACGCATACTGAGAACCCTGCATACGCTCAAGGGTGCAGCCAGGGCGGTCAACCTGGCCGAGCTGGAAGCGCTCTGTCACGCGATGGAGGGCGTATTGTCGGCTGTGCGAAAATCTGCGGGCAGGCTCGCTCCCGAGCAGTTCGACATTCTCCATCAGGCCGGCGGCCTGGCCAGACAGCTCGTCAATGAGCCGTCCGGAAAAACCCGCAACCAGGCGACGGCGTTGACCGTGCGGCTGGACCGCCTGAGCATGGAAATCGCGGTTGCGGAAAAGGACGATCTGCCGGCGCCGGCATTCGCGGATTCCGTCGGTTCCGACGCCGTGCAGCCGTCGGCAACCGATATCGAAGCGATCGATCCGGTTTCTGTCGACGCACCGGCAATCATGAAGACAGACGTCATCCGCGTGCAGGGCAAGAACCTCGATGCGATCCGGTATCAGGCGGAAGCATTGCTGACGGTCGAGCTCGGGTTACAGCATCACATTGCCGAACTGCAGGAGCTGGCCGACGAGTTGGCGGACCAACGCGAGCGCATGCGCATAACGGACTCCGGCAATCAGCGCGCGGTGCAGAACCGGCAGCGCGCGTCGTCGCGCGCGAACAGCGACGATATCGGGGTCGAGCTCCAGTGCCGCCGCCTGGCTGGCGCATTGAGCAGGACCCGCCGCAATTTCGTGGCGATCCGTTCCAGGTTGATGGACGCCACGCTGGAAACCGCCCTGGTGCCGTTTGCATCCGCATTGGACCAACTGCCGGCCATGGTCAGGAATCTGGCCCGCAGCCGCGGCAAGGAGGCCGTTCTCAGCATCGACGGCGAGAGCATCCGGATCGATCGCCGTATCCTCAACGTCGTACGCGAAGCCTTGATGCACCTGGTGACGAACGCGGTGGACCACGGCATCGAAACGGTGGAAAGGCGGCAGGCCATTGGCAAGCCCGCTACCGGAGAGATCCGGATCGAGGTGCGGCAGCGCGGCAGTAACCGGATCACGCTGATCGTTGCCGACGATGGTGTGGGGATCGACGTCGCCGCTGTCACGCGTGCGGCGGTCAAGTCCGGCAACCTGAATGCGGACCAGCTTGCCGGACTCGACGAGCAGCGAAGGCTGCAGTTCGCGCTGCATGCCGGCGTGTCCACCAGCGTCGAAGTCACCGAGGTGTCGGGCCGCGGCATGGGTCTTGCCGTCGTCGCCGACAAGGTGGCATCGGTCGGCGGCGATCTGCAGATCGGGAATTCCCGCGGCGCCGGTTGTTCGTTCGAACTCTCGCTGCCGGTGCGGCTGGCGACCCTGAAGGGATTGGTGGTGCGTACCGGAGGCGCGCGCCATGTGCTCCCGTTGTCGGGGATAGAAGCGGTGCGCGCGCTCAAAGACGGAGACATCCGGACGGTTGAAAACCGGGAGACGCTGCTGGCCGGGACGCGGGTGCTGCCGGCTATCCGCCTCGGACAGTTATTGGGACTGCAGAGCGCCGTTTCCTCCCCGTCTGCCGGCGACGGTGTTGCGGTGATCGCGCGCGCAAGCGGGAACACGTTTGCATTACTGGTCGATGAGATCGTTGCCGAACAAGAGGTGCTCCCCAAAAGCCTGGGCAAGCAGTTGCGCCGGGTGCGATGCATTACCGGCGCGACTCAACTGGGAGATGGCAGCCTGGTCCCGATACTGGGATTGGAAGACATGGCGAAATACGGGCTGGCGGCAGGGAACGGCGCTGCTCCGGCGGCACGGGGGCAGGCAGGCGCATCCGCTGCCAGACATGTGCTCGTGGTGGAGGACTCGATCACGTCGCGATTGTTGCTGAAACATCTTCTCGAAGGCGCCGGATACCGGGTGGCGACCGCCGTGGACGGCCTGGAGGCGCTGTCAAAGCTGCGGCAAGATGACTTCGACGCGGTCGTCAGCGACGTCGAAATGCCGCAGATGGATGGATTCGCGCTGACCGAAAGCATTCGCGGCAATCCGAAGACGGAGGACCTGCCGGTGGTGCTCGTGACCTCGCTGCAATCGCCGGCGGAAAAGGAGCGCGGTTTGCGCGCGGGTGCCGATGCCTACATCGTCAAAGGATCGTTTGATCAGGACAACCTGTTGGCGACGATTCGCCGGCTGATCTGAAGGGAGCTGCTGCAATGATACGGGTTCTGGTAGTGGACGACTCTCCTTCGGTGCGCGAGCTCCTGGTGCACATCCTTGGCTCGGACCCGGAAATGGAGATCGTCGGCAGCGCCGCGGACGGCGAGGAGGCGGTGCGGATGGCAACGATGACAAAGCCGGACGTCATCACGATGGATCTGCACATGCCGAATGTCGACGGCTTCGAGGCGACCCGCAGGATCATGCAGACCTGCCCGGTGCCTATCGTGATCGTCAGCGGGAGCGAAGACCCGGCCGAGGTAGGCGCGAGTTTTCGCGCCATCGAGGCCGGCGCTCTCGTCATCGTGCGGCGGCCTTTCGGCATCGGGCACGCGGCGTACATGGAGACGGCGAATGCCTTGATCCGGACCGTCAAGTCGATGGCGGAAGTGAAGGTGGTGCGGCGTTGGGCCAAAGACGCGCTTCACGGCCAGCACAAGGAATCCGCGAAACCGGAAGGCGGACAGAAACACGAGTGCAAGCTGGTCTTGCTCGGCGCATCCACCGGCGGACCCACGGTGCTGAGAGACATCCTGGCGCAGCTTTCCCCGGACTATCCCTTGCCGATCGTCATGGTGCAGCACATGTCGGCCGGCTTTGCGGGCGGATTCGCGGAGTGGCTTTCCGCGGCGAGCGGTTTTGCGGTCGGCATCGCGGCGCAAGGTGAGAGCCTTGCCGGCGGCCGCGCCTATCTCGCGCCGGATGACTTCCAGATCGCAGTCACCCGCGACCTGCGTATCGTGCTCTCCGCCGGCCAGCGCGAGCACGGGATGTGTCCTTCCGTTTCCCATCTTTTCCGGTCCATTCACGAGGATATGTGCCGCAGCACGGTTGCGGTACTGCTTACCGGGATGGGCAAGGATGGCGCGCATGAACTCAGGCGGCTCAAGGACAATGGCGCGATTACCATCGCGCAGGATCGCGCCACTTCGGCGGTGTACGGAATGCCGGGCGAGGCGATCAGGCAGGACGCCGCCCGACTCATCCTGGAACCGGTGGAAATAGGAAAAGTACTGCACGCCCTGGGCAACAATCCGTCATCGGACCTGCCCTTTCTCGGAATGTGAAGGAAAACAATGAACAGCAAAGATATCAACCCGGAACCCCTTGTCGATATCCTGATTGTCGAGGACAGCGATACGCAGGCTGAGCAAATCGCCTATTTGCTCAAGTCCGGCGGCTATCGCGTCCGCGTCGCAAGGAACGGTCGCGAGGGACTGGATGCGGCGAGGGAGGAAAAGCCGACCCTGATCGTCAGCGATATCTCGATGCCGGAGATGGACGGCTTTACGATGTGCCAGGAAGTGAAGAAGGACCCTGTCCTGAAGGATGTCCCGGTCATCCTCCTGACCTCGCTGAACAGCCTGTACGACGTGATAAAAGGGCTCGATTGCGGAGCGGACAATTTTATCCGCAAGCCGTTCGACGGAAAGTACCTGCTCGGAAGGATCCGCTTCATCCTGGCCAACCGTGAACTGAGGAGCAACGAAAGGGTGCAACTGGGGATGCAGGTCAACCTGGGCGGGCAAACCCACTTCATCACCGCGGAGCGCCAGCAGATATTCGACCTCCTCATTTCGACATACGAAGAAGCGATACAGATGACGGAGGAGTTGAGGGCGCAGCAGAACCAGATCGCCCATTCCTACCAGTCGCTGGAGGGGCTGTACAAGATCGCCGAAGCGTTGAATCCGGCTATCACCGAAAAAGCCGTTTCCGAAATGGCGCTGGAGCGAGTGCTCGATCTTCCCGGCGTAACCGGCGGGTGCATCAAGCTATTCGATCCGGAAGGAAAATTCCATGTGGCGGCTGTCCGTGATTTCGGACCGGATTCGGAAGCGCTGGAAGCGTGCGACGACTATTCGGAGGCGGGAGAAGATGGTCATGTCAGCATACCGCTCGCCATAGGCCAGCGGACGCTGGGAGTCATGAACCTGCTCACCGGTCCGTCCGCGGCCTTCATGGAAAACGACTTCCAGGTTCTCGACACGGTGGGCAACCAGATCGCAATCGCGCTGGAGCGCGCGCATCTTTACGCCAACATGGAAGCCCTGGTCAAGGAGCGGACGGAGGCGCTGCAAGCCGAGCGGAACCTGCTGTCCGCGGTGGTGAACACCACGGGAGCGCTGGTTTTCCTGGTTGACGTCGCCGGCCGCATCCAGATGTTCAATTCCGCCTGCGAAAAGACCCTCGGGTGGAAATTCGAAGAAGTCAAGGGACGTTGCTACTGGGATCTCTTTTTGAAGCCGTTGCGCGCCGAAGTAGTGAAAAACTTCTTTGCGAATCCGGATCTTCCCAGGCTGCCCTCCCAAATCCAGGGAGAGTGGATTGCCCGCGACGGCAGCACGCGTCACATCATATGGTCAACCACTTATCTGAGAAAGCAGGACCAGTCGGTCGAATATTTCCTCGGCACCGGGATCGATGTCACCGAATTGCGCGGCGCTGAAGAAAAGGTCCAGTATCTCAGCAATTTCGATGTCCTTACCGGGCTGCCCAACCGGATCCTGTTGCGAGACCGGGTAAGACAGGTGCAGGAAAAGATCGTGGCGAGCGGGAATGTGATGGGCTTGCTGCAGATCGGCTTTGAGCGCCTGCCGCTGATACGGGAAAGCCTGGGCGCGAAAGCGGAGCAGGCCTTGCTGCTGCAGATAACGAGCAGGCTCAAGGAATGGGTGAATGCAGACGACAGCGTCGCGCGTTTCGGGGACAGCAGCTTCGCCGTGGTCGCGGTAAGGCCGGAGTCGAAGGAACTGTCGGTTATCGCCCGCCAGATCGTGACACTGATGGACCAGCCGTTTCTCTTCGAGCAGCAGGAATTGCATCTCGAAGCTTGCGTCGGCATCTCCATTTTTCCAAACGACGGTGATGATTACGACACGCTTGTGCAAGGGGCGGAAGCGGCGATGCGCCGCGCCCTGACCCGAGGAACCGAGCACTACGAATTCTATCGCCCTGAACTCAACCGCGGCGCCAACGAAAGATTCAAGCTCGAAAGCGCCTTGCGCCGCGCATTGGAGCGCGACGAATTTCGGCTCCATTATCAACCGCAGGTGGACCTGACGACCGGCAAGATCGTCGGCGTCGAAGCCCTGATCCGATGGCAGCATCCGGAACTGGGGCTGATTCCTCCCGGACGGTTCATCGGACTTGCGGAGGAAACCGGGCTGATTTTGCCGATCGGCGAGTGGGTGCTGCGCAAAGCCTGTGAACAGAGCCGCGCATGGCAGCGTGCCGGATTGCAGGAAGTGCCGGTGGCCGTCAATTTGTCCGCCAAACAATTTTCGGCAAATATTGCCGCCACCGTCAAAAGCATCCTCGACGAAACCGGCCTGGATCCAAAGCTGCTCGAACTCGAACTGACCGAAAGCCTCTCGATGGAAGACCCGGAAAGCACTTTCGAGATTCTGCGCACGCTCAAGGACACGGGGATAAGCCTCGCAATCGACGATTTCGGTACCGGCTATTCCAATCTGAATTACCTGAAGCGCTTTCCGGTCGATAAGCTCAAGCTCGATCAGTCGTTCGTTCGCGATCTCATATCCGATCCGGACGATCTGTCGATTTCACGCGCCGTGATCGCGATGGCGCATAGCCTGCGCTTGAAGGTGATCGCCGAAGGCGTGGAGACGGAAGGGCAGCTTGCACTCCTGGCACAAAACGGCTGCGACGAAATGCAGGGTTATTTTTTCAGCAGGCCGGTGGACGAAGCCGCAATCGCACACCTGCTGCGTGAAGGCAAATCGCTGGCGCTGGACAAACTGGTGCGCCATCCCTATGAACGCACTTTATTGTTCGTCGATGATGAAATCAACCTGATCGCCGCCATGAAACGCACCTTGCGGCGCAAGGGATATACGCTGTTCGTCGCGAACAGCGCAGCCGAAGCGTTTGAGATCCTGGCAACCAACGAAGTGGGCGTCATTCTCTGCGACCAGCGCATGCCGGGCATGAGCGGCACGGAATTCCTGTCGCGCGTAAAGCACATGTATCCCGCGGCCGTGCGCATGGTGCTGAGCGGTTACACCGACCTGCAATCCGTGACCGATGCGGTCAACCACGGCGCCATTTTCAAATTCCTGACGAAGCCCTGGGAGAGCAAGGATCTGTTTGAGGCGCTCGACGATGCATTCGAAAAGTTCGAATCGAAGCATACTGTATCGCGCGGAGCGGAGCTTGCTTGAATACCGTGAAAACACGCAAACCGCGCCAACGGCACGAAATTTCTTTTGACAGTAGTGCAGGCCTCTGTGCCTGCATCCCGTTGCAGGCACAGAGGCCTGCACTAATCAAAACGTGAACCTGACATGGCTGAACTGGACGACCAGCGGAATCGACTGACCATAAAACTTGTTTACTACGGGCCGGCGTTGTCAGGAAAGACGACGAACCTGACGCGCCTGCATGACCTGCTCTCCGCGGAACTGATCGGCGACATGATGACGCTGGAAACAGAGGGCGACCGAACCCTGTTTTTCGATCTGCTGCCGGTCGGATTTACCGCGCCTTCGGGCCTGCTGGTCAAGTTCAAGCTGTTCACCGTGCCGGGACAGGTCGTGCACGACGGTACGCGCAAGGCGGTACTGTCGCGCGCCGACGGCGTGGTTTTCGTCGCCGACTCGCAGCGCAACCAGGCGGCCAACAACGGCGTTGCGTTTGAAAACCTGATGGCCAATACCGCCACGCTCGGCATGGACGTGTCGACATTGCCGCTGATCGTCCAGTTCAACAAACGCGACATGAGCGACATCCTGGGCGAGCAGGAGATTCTCGACCGCTGGGCTGCGGCGCCCTGGCCGATTTTCTTCGCTTCGGCAATGGAGGGGAGCGGCGTACTCGAAACGTTTGTTGCGCTCCTTGAGCGGGTCTACGACCGCATGGATACCCAGTACTCGCTGGAGTCGGTGCATCGGCTGTCACGAGCGGCATTCGTCGCGGCCGCGGGAGGGCGGACATGAACAGCGCACCGTCGGCATTCGATCGCGATATCCGGTTGGCCGAACTGCTGTGCGCGCTATCTCGCGTCAAGATCGAGGCAGCGTTGACCCACACCGTCGGCGACGCCTGGCGCATCGTCGACGCGGACGGCACGACGATATGGGAATCGGGCGTGAACGCGAACGTTCCGGAGATTGCCCTGCCGCTATCCATCGATATCGAACCCATCGGCCGGTTGACCGCGCCGGCGACGCACCGTGCGCAAGCGCAGGCCGCCGCAAAATGGCTGGAAATGGTGTTGATGAGCGCATATCGCTATCGAATGGCGGCCGACCTGCATCTCGAAACGGTGCACGCCGACTACGAGGCGCTGCAGAGCAAGCATGTCAAACTGCAGGAGTCGGAAGCGCGCTATCGCGAACTTGCCAGCCAGCTCGAACAACGCGTCAAGGACCAGGTCGGCGTCATCGAGCGCGCCCAGCGTCAGCTTTTCCAGTCCGAGAAAATGGCCTCGATCGGCAGTCTCGCGGCCGGGATGGCGCATGAAATCAATAATCCGATCGGCTTCATCCGCAGCAACATCAGCACGGCGGCCGCTTACGTCGGCCAGATGGACAAGACGCTGCGCGCGTTCCGGCAAGGCGATTCGGACCAGGCCGAAGCGCACTGGCGCGGCCATGACCTCGATTTCGTCCTCGAAGACTTTCCCCGGCTGCTGGCGGAGTCGGCCGCCGGTGCCGAGCGTGTCGCGCGCATCGTCGCCAACCTGAAGGCTTATGCAACCATCGACTGCGCAACCATGGCTCCGGTCGACCCGAACGAGGCAGTGCGTGCCAGCGCCGGCGTGGTCGGCGACCAGCTTCCGGAAAACATCCGGCTTGAAGTGGATCTGCAGCCCTTGCCCTTTATCGTCTGCGACATGAGCCGCATCAACCAGGTGCTGTTCGCGCTGCTGCAGAACGCACGGCAGGCGCTCGGCGCCGGCGGCGGCGTGATCCGCCTTGCCAGCCGCGCCACCGCCGACGAAATCCGGATCAGCGTTAGCGACAACGGCTGCGGCATCGCCGACGATATCCTGAGCCGTATTTTCGATCCGTTCTTCACCACCCGCGGCGTCGGCAAAGGCATGGGGCTCGGCCTGACTGTCGGCAACGACATCGTGAGAGCGCATAATGGGCGCATCGAGGTGGAGACCGCGGTCGGGACAGGCAGCACGTTTACCGTCTGCCTGCCGCTTGGGGCAACCACGAACAAGCAAGGAAGAACGTCATGAGCTACGCTCATCTTTTTACCGGCGAGCCGGCATCGCAGGACGGCGGGGCGCCGCAGCCATCTCGCTACCGGATACTGCTGGTCGACGATGAGCCGAACGTGCTGGCGGCGCTCAGGCGCGTGTTCCGGCAGGAGACCTACGAAATCGTCTGTTGCACCGATCCGAAGGAAGCGCTGGCCCGCGTGGAAAGCGAATTTTTCCAGCTCATCATCAGCGACTACATGATGCCGGGCATGAACGGCGGCGAACTGCTGAAACAGGTACGCGCCATCCGGCCCGACATGATCCGCATCATGCTGACCGGCCATGCCGACGTCAACGCCGTAGTCGGTGCGGTCAAGAGCGGCGCGGTCTACAAGTTCATCCTGAAGCCGTGGAACGACGACGACTTGCGCGTCACGGTGGCGCTGGCGCTGGAACAGCACGATCTGAAGCAAAAAAACAATGCATTGAAGCGCGAGAACCAGGACAAGACGAAAGAAATCGAACAGCTTGCCAGGTTCGGCGTTTCCAACCGCAGCCGGCTTGCAATGATGCTCAACAAGCGTGGCTTGCTGAACGTGCAGCAGGTGCAGGAGCTGATGCGATTGCAGCAGCAGCCGCATCGCAAGGAAACGATGATCAAGTCCATCGTCGACCGCGGCTGGATTGCCGAAAAGGCGATCCACGAGTTGGTGGCGAAAGAGCTGCTGATCCAGCAGGTGAGCCTGAACGAATTCGTGGTCGACATCGCGGTGGCGGCGCTGGTGCCGGTTTCACTTTGCCGGAAACAGTTGATCATGCCGCTCAAGACGGAGGGCAAGCGCCTGATGCTGGCGATGGCCGATCCGCTCGACGCCGGTTTGCTGGAAGACCTGCGTTTCGTCACCGGGATGGAGATCGTGCCGGTGCTGGCCTCGATCGCTTCGATCGAGGCCAAGATCGCCGAGGTCTACAAGACGGAAGGCGCCGACATTGCTGATCTCGAATCGGTGTTCGGTTCGCCGGACCCCTATGAAGGGATCGAAATCGTCATCGAGGACGATGAAGCGCAGGCGCTGGAAGACCTCCTGCAGGGCACGGACGAGCCTCCGGCGATCCGGCTTGTGAATTCGATCCTGCTGGAAGCAATCCGGTTGGGCGCTTCGGATATTCACATACAGCCGCGCGCAAAGAACGTGGTGGTGCGCCTGCGCATCGACGGCGTGCTGATCGACAAGATGCAGATTCCGCACAACATGCACCAGTCCATCGTATCGCGCATCAAGGTGATGGCCGAACTCGATATTTCCGAACGGCGCCGGCCGCAGGACGGCCGTCTTGCGGTGAAAACGCCGAAACGCGCGGTCGACCTCCGGATTTCCACGCTGCCCACGATCAACGGCGAAAAGGTCGTGATGCGGCTGCTCGACCGCAACTCCGCCGTGCTGTCGCTGGAAGCGCTGGGTTTCGGCGAGGCCGATCTCGCGAAAATCCGCCACGCCGGCGACAAGCCGCAGGGCATCGTGCTGGCGACCGGCCCTACCGGCAGCGGCAAGACGACGACGCTGTACAGCCTGTTGCAGGCCAATGCGACATCGGAAAAGAACTACATCACCATCGAAGACCCGGTCGAGTACTATCTCGACCCTGCCGGACAGGTCGTGGTGCGCGAGAAAATCGGACTGACCTTCCCGCTGGTGCTGCGCGCGATCCTGCGCCAGGACCCCGACGTGCTGCTGATCGGCGAAATCCGCGATTTCGAAACCGCCGAAGTGGCGTTTCATGCCGCACTGACCGGGCATCAGGTGTTTTCCACGCTGCATACCAATTCCGCCATCGCCACCATTTCGCGGCTGTTCGATCTCGGGCTCAAGCCGTTTGTCGTGGCCACCGCGCTGGAAGCGGTGATTGCGCAGCGGCTGGTGCGGAAGATATGCGACTGCTGCCGCGCGCCGGTGACGCCGGATGCCGGATTGCTGCAACGCCTCGGCGGCAAGTTCGCCACCGAACCGGTCAAGGCCTTCGCGGGCGCCGGCTGCAGGGTCTGCAACGGCAGCGGGTACAAGGGGCGGCTCGGGTTGTACGAGGTGTTTGCGCCGGATGCTCACCTGCGCCACTTGATTGCCACCCATGCGGCGGTCACCGACATTACGCAGTATGCACGCGAGAACGGGTTCGAAACCTTGCGGGAAGACGCGTTCACCAAGGTGCTGGGCGGCTTGACCTCGCTTGACGAGGTCTACCGGGTCCTGGGGCCGGAATAGAAAGCCAGGCAAGCAGTCAGAGCGACGGCCGGCTTGCCGCCTGCCGGGACAGGTGCTCACTGGGTGTGTCAAGAGCACGATGCATCCTGGCCGGATGTTGCGTGCTGTCGTCGCGGTACCTCTTTGCCGCCGACAGCAGCCATGCCTCGAACTCCTTCAGCAGAGGGCAGTTCTGCTTGGCTTCGGGATACACCAGGTAATACGCTTTCTCATTGTGCAGCGACAGATCGCAAGGGATCACCAGCTCGCCGCTTGCCAGCTCCTGCAGCACCAGGAAGTTCGGCACCAGCGCCACCCCCAGACCCGCCCGCGCCGCCTCCACCAGCATTGAAAACAATTCGTAGCGCTGCCCCTTCATGCAGTTCGCATCGTGAATGCCTGCCTGCATGAACCAGCGCCGCCATGCATCGGTGCGCGCCGATTGATGCAGCAGGGTGAAGTTTGCCAGTTCGGCAGGCTGCAGGGGCGCGTTTCCGGACAGCAGGCGCGGACTGCATACCGGTGTCATCTCCTCTCCGAACAGGTGGCGGGTGATCGTGCCCGGCCATACCGGCTGTCCGAAATGGATGGCGGCATCGAAGGGTGTATCGGTGAACATGAACGGTTCCGCGCGCGTGGTGAAGTTCAGGGTGATGTGTGTGTGCGTCGCGTAGAAACAAGGCAGGCGTGGAATCAGCCAGCGCGTGGCAAAGGTCGGCGTCACCGCCACTTCCAGCACGCCGCCGGCGCCGCGGCGGGACATGGCGGCGAGCGTGTCCTGCTCGATGCGTTCCAGGTGTTCGCGTATCTGCTTTGCATAGACCTGGCCGATATCGGTGAGGCTCAGGCGCTTCTTCACGCGGTTGAACAGCGGCACGCCGATATAGTCTTCGAGGCTGGCGATCTGCCGGCCAACCGCGCTTTGCGTCAGCGCCAGCTCATCGGCGCTGCGCGTGAAACTCTGATGACGCGCCGCCGCTTCAAAGGCGATCAACGCTTCGATGCTTGGAATCTTTCTTCTCACGTTCATTCCTCAAACGCACAAGGTCGCGAATTTATATCGTTTGTGAGCGATGGACTTTGGCGCAACACTATTCCCATGGATTCGGGCGGAGACGGATTTTCCGGTTGCTCCGCATTTGCCTCGCTCATGGCGACGGACGGACGAAATATATCCCGCCGGCCATGGAAGGCGAGTGACGACTCTGGAGGGCCTTGCGATATATCAAACTGCGTACGCATTACGTGACGCGGCCGGCTTCCTGCGCCCGATGAAAACCGAACACCGACATCACACACAGGAAAGGAAACGCCATGAACGACGCAAGCAAGCCGCAAATCCCGGTCAAGTTCAAACCGTACACCCGCCAGAGCATCGAGCAGGCGCCGCAGTGGCAGCGCCTGCCGGAAGAACTGCGCGAAGCCGTGCAGGTGATCTCGCATGTGCTGCCGTTCCGCACCAACCAGTACGTGATGGACCATCTGATCGATTGGGACAAGGTGCCCGACGACCCGATCTACCGGCTCACCTTCCCGCATCGCGACATGCTGCCGGACGAGGAGTACAAGCGCTTGCGCGACCTGGTGCTGGTCGGCAAGGACGAAGCGGCGATCCAGAAAGAAGTGACGCGCATCCGCCTGCGCATGAATCCGCATCCGGCAGGGCAGATGACGCACAACGTGCCGATGCTGAACGGCAAGCCGTTGCCCGGCCTGCAGCACAAGTACAAGCAGACCGTGCTGTTCTTCCCCAGCGCCGGCCAGACCTGCCACGCCTATTGCACTTTCTGCTTCCGCTGGCCGCAGTTCGTCGGCATGGACGACCTGAAGTTCGATGCGAAGGAATCGAGCGAACTGGTCGAATACCTGAAGCAGCATCCGGAAGTCACCGACGTGCTGATCACCGGCGGCGACCCGCTGATCATGAACACGCGCAGTCTGGCCGGCTATATCGAACCCTTGCTGGTGCCGGAACTCTCGCACATCCAGAACATCCGCATCGGCACCAAGTCGGTGGCATACTGGCCGCAGCGTTTCGTGACCGACAAGGACGCGGACGACTTGCTGCGCCTGTTCGAGAAGGTGGTCAAGTCGGGCAAGAACATGGCGATCATGGGCCACTACAACCATCCGGTCGAACTGCGCCAGGACATCGCGCAGCAGGCGGTCAAGCGCATCGTTTCCACCGGCGCCACGCTGCGCATGCAGGCGCCGCTGATCCGTCACATCAACGAAGACCCGAAAGGCTGGGCCGAGCTGTGGACGATGGGCGTGCGTCTTGGCGCGATTCCGTACTACATGTTCGTCGAGCGCGATACTGGGCCGAGCAGCTATTTCGAATTGCCGCTGGCGAAAGCATACGAGATTTTCCAGTCGGCCTACCAGTTGGTGTCGGGTTTGTCGCGCACGGTACGCGGTCCGTCGATGAGCGCGTTTCCGGGCAAGGTCGCGATCGACGGCATCGTCACCATCAACGGCGAGAAGCTGTTTGCGCTACAGTTTCTGCAGGCACGCAATCCGGACTGGGTGAGAAGGCCGTTCTACGCGAAATTCGATCCGACCGCGACCTGGCTGGACGACCTGGTGCCCGCGTTCGGCGAGAAAAAGTTCTTCTTCGAAGAAGAGGAAGACAGCAAGCAGGTCATCCACATACTGCCGCGACAGGAAGGCAAAGCGACCGTAGACTCTTCCGCGGATTGAGCCGCGACCTAAGAACAGGACATCGACAACATGAGCAATCTGCTGCATCGACAAATTCATCATGATTACCCGGTCGCCGTGGGAGGGCAGGGCATGTACCTGGTGGACGCCCAGGGCAAGCGCTACATCGACGCCAGCGGCGGCGCGGCCGTCTCCTGCCTCGGCCACCAGCATCCGGAAGTGCTGGCCGCCATGCATGCGCAGCTCGACCGGCTGGCCTATGCGCACACTGGCTTCTTCACCACCGAAGCCGCCGAGTCGCTCGGCGACGAACTGCTGGCCCATGCGCCGGCGGGCATGTCCCACGTGTACCTCGTCTCCGGCGGTTCGGAAGCGGTGGAGGCCGCGCTCAAGATGGCGCGCCAGTACTTCGTCGAGCGCGGCGAACGCGGCCGCAGGCATTTCATCGCGCGGCGTCAGAGCTATCACGGCAACACCCTGGGCGCGCTCGCGGTCGGCGGCAACGCGTGGCGGCGCGAGCAGTTCGCACCCATCCTGACGGAGAGCCACTACATCAATCCCTGCTATGACTACCGCTATCGTGAAGCGCAGGAGTCGCCGGAAGAATACGGCCGGCGCGCCGCCGACGAACTGGAGGCGAAGCTGATCGAACTCGGTCCGGAAACGGTCATCGCCTTCGTCGCGGAGCCCGTGGTCGGCGCGACGCTGGGCGCGGTACCCGCCGCGCCGGGATACTTCCGGCGCATCAGGGAGATCTGCGACCGCTACGGCGTGCTACTGATCCTCGACGAAGTGATGTGCGGCATGGGACGCACCGGCACGCTGCATGCGTGCGAGCAGGACGGCATCGCCCCGGACCTGATGACGGTGGCCAAGGGCCTGGGCGGCGGTTATGCGCCGATCGGCGCGACCTTCGTCGGCAAGCACATTTACGACGCATTCGCGCAGGGTTCCGGGATGTTCCAGCATGGCCATACCTATGTCGGCCATCCGCTTGCCTGCGCGGCGGCGTTGGCGGTGCAGCGGGTGATCCGGCGCGAGCATCTGCTGGATAATGTGCGGGCGCGCGGCACACAGCTTGGAGAGATGTTGCGAGAGCGCTTCGGTACGCACGAACATGTCGGCGACATTCGCGGTCGCGGCCTGTTTCAGGGCATCGAACTGGTGGCGGACCGCGACACCAAGGCGCCGTTCATGGCGCAGCAGCGTGTGCACGCGCGCATCAAGTTCGAAGCGCTGGCGCGCGGACTGATGGTCTATCCGATGGGCGGAACCATCGACGGCCGCTCGGGCGACCATGTGCTGATCGCGCCGCCCTTCATCGCCACCGCGGACGATATCGACACCATTGTCGAGCGGCTTGGCGAGGCGGTTGACGCTGCTGTCGCCAATACCGGCGCTCCCGTGCTGGCGTAATGAACCGATTTCATGAATGAGAAATGGAGAAACCCTGCATGCCACGCATTCCCTATCAACCGATCGACCTCGCGCAACCGGAAGACATCGTCAATGCCGTGCGCGCTCGCCGCGGCGGCACCTTGCTGAACCTGGACCGCATGCTGTTGCACAGCCCTGCCTTTGCAAAAGGATGGAACGGCTTCCTCGGCGCGGTGCGCACGCAACTGGAGCTGTCGCCGCGCCTGCGCGAACTGGCGATGTGCGCGGTCGCGGTGCTCAACGGCGCGGACTATGAATTCCATCATCACGCGCCGGAACTCATCAAGGCCGGCGGCACGCAAGCGCAGGTCGATGCCTTGCGCAAGTTGAAGGAAGGCGTGGCGGACCTCGGACCGTTCAATGCCGAGGAACAGGCCGCGCTCCGGCTCACGGTGGAAATGACGCAATCGGTCCAGGTCAGCGATGACACCTTCGCGGCCGTTCGGTCCGCACTCGGCAATGAACAGCTGGTCGTCGAACTGGCCGGCGTGATCGCGACCTACAACATGGTCTCGCGCTTTCTTGTCGCATTGGGCATCGAGCCCGAAGAGCACTGACGGGAGACGGCCATGACCTTTGTCGTCACCGAAAACTGCATACGCTGCAAGCACACCGATTGCGTCGAGACCTGCCCGGTCGACGCCTTCCGGGAAGGACCGAACTTCCTCGTGATTTCGCCGGACGACTGCATTGATTGCGCGTTGTGCGTGCCGGAATGCCCGGCGGAAGCGATTTTCGCCGACGCGCAGGTGCCGGCGGACCAGCGCGAATTCATTGCGCTCAACCGCGAACTGGCGGAGTTGTGGACGCCGATCACGCAGAAGATCGCGGCGCCGCCGGATGCCGCCGACTGGGCTGGGGTGAAGAACAAGCTGCAGGAGTTGGTTCGCTGAGGCTTTTTCTGCTTCGCTACAAACAGCGAATGACGCCGGCCGGCATGTGCTGCACGTGCCGGTTCTGCGGGCATCGGATATTCACTGCTCATGCCGAATTGCAGGAATACCTCTTCTAATAGTGCTTGTAGATTTCTTCATAGTCCTGTGCTTCTATAAACCAAGAATGATTGAATGATTTGTTAGCCATTTTTGCGCTCTGACTTTTTTCTCTTCTTGAGAATATCTTGAAGTTTTTTGTCATTGTCGATGACCAGAGAAATAAATTTCATTTTTGCCTGTGCCTTTAAAGCGTCGTTCTTCTGTTTAAAGAAATCGTCTTTGCCTGAAAACTCAAGAGTGGGGGTCTGAAACACTTTGTTTTCAGCGAACATGAACGGTAGCTTTTTTTCTTTGTACTCCGACTCTGGCTTTCGTTTTGCTAGCTCGGGAAGCTCATTGATAGCCTTTGCCATATCCGTTGTGGCGTCGAGACCTAATGCTGACCGGAATTGGTAGTTGAAGTACTGCTCAAGCCCGCGAATTACAGGTTTTTTGTGCCAGCCGGCTTCGTAATAAACGCGGTTTTCATTTTGAACTAGCCTTTCGAGGTCAACTTCCAGCGCTTCATTCACAAATTTGAACATGTCGCTCTTAGGGTTCTCCACAAGCAACAACTCGCGTACCCGATTCTGTACTTGTTCAGCGGACTTGTATTGCAAATTGAACTCGGCGTAGAGCCCCACAACCCATTCACTTAGGTTCTTTGCCACTTCGACTTGACCAGAGTTTCCGAAGCGCTCAAGTTCCTTGATATATCTTTGATATGACTCAACGGCTTCTTGAAATTTGGTGTAAGCAGGATCAAGTTCGTATGTCGTCAGTGCGTACCCCTTGCTAAATACTGATTGCAACTCAGAGTAGGCGGCGTTTAATCGATCAAGCTCCACAGCGCCTTTGTCGTATAGCTGTTTGTGAAGCTCCGCGACAAATTGTTTTTTTCGGTTCTTTTCGTCGTACCAGTCCTTGCCAATAAAGCCAGAAGCAGTCAGAGAGGCAGTTACTATGGCTGTAATGATATTGTTTCGTAGCTCTTTATTCATCGGTAAGGTGAAATGACTAACTGCTCATTTAATAGGACAGCTCATGCCGTTATGCAAGCAGGGCGAACGCATCAAAACGTGTAAGTCGTTGATTTATGTTGAAATTTTCGATTGATTTTTTTTGAAAATCTTTGAAAAATCAAAAACTTAGAAAAATCGTGCGCTCGCCCTGATTATGCAAGGCAGCGAGCCGTTATGCATGACGACCAACTATTCGCGAAACCGCTCCAAATTTACTGTTTGGAAAAATCGGCGATTTATAAGGCTGATAAAAAACCGGGAAATACGGCAGCGAAGATAACGCCAAAACCGGGGTATCCTGCCATGGAAAAGTTGTCGGAGCAATACCGAAAACATGGGAGGAGTGATCATCCGGAAATGGTGACTACAGTCATGCGCGGTGCCTCTCTCATCAGCAACGACAGAAGCGGGCACCGCCGCAATCACCCCTGCAGCGCATAGACCTAAACAGACACCCTTTCTTTTCGCATCGCAATCATTTCTTTACGAGTAAAAAACCCGTCTTCCGACTTGCGTCGCCCGTCGTGTTGACGCGGCTTCCCCCTATCTCAGGAAACCGCTTGCGCTTCCCTCAAATTGAACTATTATTCTTTTAATTGAATTAAACACTAATAAATCAAATTAAAAACCGGAAACAGAAATGGCTCCAAGACCGTACAACAGCGCAGTTCGCAAGGAAGCGGAAGTCGAGACGATGCGCCGCATCGTCGCCGCCGCAGTGGAATTGCATGCAGAGAAGGGCGCGATGGCAACCACGCATGCCGAGATCGCCGAGCGTGCCGGCGTGTCGGTGCCGACCGTCTACAAGCACTTCCCGGCGCGGAATGCCTTGTTGTCTGCATGCATGGGGCACGTGTCGAAGGATGCGCCGGCGATCGATCCGGACGCGATTTTAGCTGCACCGGATTTCGATGCGCGGCTGTCGTTGCTGGTGGAGACCGTGTACGACCGCTACCGCTATTTCCATCCGTGGTCCCGCTGGTCGCCGGTCGATGCGCCTTTCCTGCCTGAGCTGGCGAATGCCCTCGGCGAAGGCGAAAAGCAGCTGGAGCAGCTCGTCAAGGCGGTGCTGAAAGACCGCTTCCCGCGCAAGATTCCGTCCACGGTGCTGGCGCTGGTGCTGGTGCTGCTGGATTACGCCACATGGAGCAAGCTGGATCGGTCCCTGGGCAAGCCCAAAGCAGTAAATCGTGCTGCAGCGCAGGCGCTGCGGCTTGTTGTTTCTTCTTTCAATGAAAGCGAGTGACACATCATGGCAAACGACACCTTTCAAACTGCCACCACCGTCGATGAAATCGCCGATGGCATTTTCCGCATCTTCACGCCGGTGCCGCCGGAAATCATGCTGGGCGGCTTCTCCTTCAACCAGTATCTGATCGTCGACGACAAACCGATGCTCTATCACACCGGCCCGCGCAAGCTGTTTCCGGCGGTGAGCGCCGCCATTGAAAGCGTCGTGCCGCTGTCGTCATTGGCCTATATCGGTTTCTCGCATGTCGAAGCCGACGAGTGCGGTTCGCTCAACGAGTTTCTGGCGGCGGCGCCCGATGCCGTTCCGATCTGCAGCCAGATCGCGGCGATGGTATCCATCGACGACATTGCCATCCGGCCCGCCAAGGCCATGGGAGACGGCGAGGTGGTCGCGCTTGGACGGCATCGCGTGCGCTGGTTCGCGACGCCGCATCTGCCGCACGGGTGGGAGTGCTCAATGGCGTTCGAGGAAACGACACGGACCCTGCTGTGCGGCGACCTGTTCACCCAGCCCGGCCACCAGCATGCCCCGGTGATCGAAAGCGACATCCTGGAGTCGTCCGAAGCATTCCGCCGGCAGATGGACTATTACGCGCACAGTCCGGACACGCGCAGCCAGCTTGCCCGCTTGTCCAGTCTGGAACCCACTACGCTGGCCTGCATGCACGGCAGCGCATGGCGCGGGAATGGCGCGTCCTTGCTGCTGCAGCTTGCCGATCGCGTCAGTCCGTCCTGAGCAGGACCGGCGCCGCACCGGCGCTTTCGGAAATGCGTTGCCTGAAATACAATCGCACAATCCCGCGTGCGTCAGCCGCGAAAAGATATCTTTTCCCCGTGTGAGAACAGGCCTTACGTGAAAATCAAACCGATCGCCGTTGCCGCTTCTGCCGCCGCTCTTCTGGCAATCGGCGGCGGCATTTTCCTGCTCGCGAGGCAGGAGACGCCCCCGCCGCCCCTGCCTGCCGTGGTGAATGCGCCGCCCGCGGTCGATGTTGCCGCGCTGCTTGCGGAGTTCAAGGAAGTCCTGGCCGCACATCGCAAGACCATCGTTCTTCTGGCCGATGAAAACACCTTGGCTGCCAGGGAGCGCGAAGAGGCCGACCGCATCGGGCAAGCGCTGTTCCATGAAAACCAGGCGCGCATTGCGAAGCTGGACGATGCGCTGCAGGCATTGACCGCGTCGGGCAACGCGGCACGCTTCGATGCACTGGATACGCTGCTGACGTACATCGAGTCCGCACCCGATTTGTTCGACGCCGACCGTCTCGCGTTCCGCGAGTTGCTGCAATCGCTGCTCGCCCATATTGCAAAAGACGGTTCGCTGCCGGCCATCAAGATGCACAAGCGCGTCTCGGAAGACCTGGACGCATTGAGCGAAATCGAACGCAACTACGAGAAGGAGATCCGCCAGGTATTCGGCCGCTTCGACCAGCGCGCGATCGAGCTCAAGCGTGAGCGCTGGGATGACTATGTTACCAGCCTGAAGCAGCGTTATGCGCGCGAGCAGATCCTGAAGGACTATGGCGTCGTGCTGCCTTATCCCGAGCCCAAGGCGCCCCCTCCGGCGGAAACGGGCAAAACGGAGGATGGCGAAATATTCGGCGGCGGACTGCCGAAGAAAACCGTGGTGCTGACTTTCGACGACGGCCCGCATAACCTGTACACGGCGGAGATTGCCGCCATTCTGAAGCAGTACGATGCGCCCGCCGTTTTCTTCAGCGTCGGCCGCAATCTCGGCAAGATCGACGCCGAGGGCAAGGTAAAGCTGGCGGCGCGCGCCGAGGTCAGCCGCAAGTTGATTGCGGCAGGTTTCGTACTGGGCAACCACAGCTTCAGTCATGCGCAACTCTCCAAGCAGACCGGCGACAGTCTGAAGGCGGAAATATTCGACACCGATACCTTGCTGAAGGCAGTCGATGCCGGCCGTTCGCCGCTGTTCCGCTTCCCCTATGGGGCGCGTAATCGCGAAGGATTACAGGCATTGGCCGGTGCGCATTTGAAGTCGGTCATGTGGAATATCGATTCGCTGGATTGGGCCGATCCGATACCGGCATCGATTGCCGAGCGCGTGCTGCATGCGGTGGACAAGGAAGGCCGCGGCATCATCCTGTTTCACGACATTCACGCCCGCACGGTAAAGGCGCTGCCCACCGTGCTCGATCGGCTGACTGCGGAGGGCTACCGCTTCGCGGGATGGGACGGCAGCGGCTTCAAGGTGCAGAAGAGCAGTGTGCCGCTGGCGGAAAAAGCGACAGTCACGACCGGCTACGGCAATTCCTGGGCGATCGTGATCGGCATCGACGATTATGCAAAATGGCCGAAGCTGCAGTATGCGGCGCGCGACGCGCAAGGAGTGCGTCAGACGCTGATCGAAAAATTCGGATTCGCCGACGAGCGGGTGATCTCTCTCAAGAATGGCGAAGCGACCCGCACCGGCATCCTTGCGGCCTTTCACGATACGCTGGCACATCGCGACATCCAGAAGAACGACCGCATTTTTGTTTTCTTCGCCGGCCATGGCGCGACCCGCAAACTGAGTTCCGGGCGTGATCTCGGCTACATCGTGCCGGTCGATTCCGATCCCAACCAGTTTGCGACCGACGCGATCCCGATGACGGAAATTCAGAATATCGCGGAGAGCTTGAACGCCAAGCATGTGCTGTTCGTGATGGATGCCTGCTACAGCGGCCTGGGTCTGACGCGCGGTGGCGGGGCCGGCTCCTTCCTGCGCGACAATGCCAGACGCATCGGACGCCAGATGCTGACTGCAGGCGGCACCGATCAACTGGTGGCCGACGGCGGACCCAACGGCCATTCGGTGTTTACCTGGGCCTTGCTGCAGGGATTGGCCGGCAAGGGCGACCTGAACAGCGACGGCCTCATCACCGCGACCGAGCTGGCCGCGTACATCGCGCCGGCCGTCTCCAGCGTGTCGAGCCAGACGCCTGCATTCGGTAGCCTGCCGGGGTCGGAAGGCGGCGATTTCGTGTTTGAACTGCCCGGTGAAACCGAGTTCATCGGCCCGCAAACCGCGCAATTGTCGAGCGAGGCGATCGCGTTGAACACCAGGCTGGATGCATCGCGCCCGGCACCGCGGACGACGCCGGAGCAGAATGCGGCCGGCACGGCGCCTGTCACGGTAACGATCAAGGACTTGCAAGGCGGTGAACAGAACATCGTGGCGCCGACAGCGGTGCCGAGTTCCGTGCGCCAACTGGCGCAACGGGCCAACGACCGCGGCTTGCAACTCTACAAGGAAAAGCAGTATGCCGCCGCCGAGGCGCAATTCACCGAGGCGCTCAAGCTGCGCACCGACTTTGCGCTGGCCGCCAACAACCTGGGCTTCGTGTACTACAAGCAGGAAAAATACCAGGAAGCGGCGCGCTGGTTCGAGAATACGATCAAGATGGACCCGTCGCGCGCCATCGCCTATCTGAACCTGGGCGACGCGTATGTACATGCCCGTGACAGCGGCAAGGCAAAGCAGGCATATCGGACGTATCTCGAACTGGCGCCCACTGGAGCGGGGGCGGACTATGTCAGGCAGCAACTTGAAAAACTGTAACCGGGACAGCGCATGGCGATCCGCATTCTGATCATCGAAGATGAACCGGCTATCGCCGACACCCTGACCTATGCGCTGGGCACCGAGGGCTACGAGACCGTGTGGTGCACTACCGGCCGCGCGGCACTGGAAGAATTGCGGCAGTCGGCTTTCGCGCTGGCGCTGGTGGATGTCGGACTGCCGGACGTCAACGGTTTTGACCTGTTTCGCGAGATCAATCGCCAATGGCCGTTGCCGATGGTATTCCTGACCGCGCGCAACGGCGAAATCGACCGCGTGGTCGGGCTCGAACTCGGCGCCGACGACTACATTTCCAAACCCTTCAGCCCGCGCGAGGTGTGCGCGCGGGTGCGCATGGTGCTGCGGCGCGCGCAACGCTCGGACGGCGCTGTACCACATGCGCCGCCCGTCGCAGCCGATGACGGGACCAGGGTGTGCAATGCGACGGGTTTCGCGATTGACGACGCGAGGAAGTCGATCAGTTTCCGCAACCGGCAGCTGGAACTGTCGCGCACCGAATACCGCCTGATGAAGGTGCTGGCGGAGCGGCCGGGCCGCGTGTATTCGCGCGATGAACTGATGGCGCAGGCATGGGATCACCCCGACGTGAGCCTGGACCGCACGGTGGATGCGCACATCAAGCAACTGCGCGCCAAGCTGCGCGCGATCGCGCCGGACGAGGACCCGATCCAGACCCATCGCGGCATGGGTTATTCGCTGAGGGAACCGGCATGAGATCCATGTCGTTCACGCGGTCCGCATGAACCGGCGCAACCGCATCTTCCTCGGCATTCTCTTCCTGTTCGCGCTGGTCGTCTGCCTGCTGCTGTACCGGGTCGCAACCGATCTCGATCCGCTGTACCGGGAGTCGGCCGAAGAGTCGCTGGTCGACACCGCGCACCTGCTCTCCGCCTTCGTCGAGACCGACATGCGCGAGCAAGGCATCGACCCGGCACGTATGCGCGCCGCGCTCGACAATGCCTATGCGCGCCGTTTCGAAGCGCGCATTTTCAGCGTGACCAAGCGGCGCGTCGAACTGCACGTCTATCTGACCGATGCGAAGGGCATCGTGCTGTTCGACTCGGTCGGCAAATCCGAGGGACAGGACTTCAGCGCCTGGCGCGATGTGGCCAAGGCATTGGCCGGCCAATATGGCGCGCGCACCACGCCGACCGATCCAGCCAAACCGAAAACCGCCGTGATGTACGTCGCCGCGCCGATTCACGACATGGGACGCATCGTCGGCGTCGTCAGCGTCGGCAAGCCGGTGTCGTCACAACGCGAACTGGTCGTCACCGCGCGACAGAAGCTGGTGTATGTCGGTCTGATCACGCTGGTCGGTTTCGTGCTGCTGCTGGTCGTGCTGTCGGTGTGGCTGGCGCGGCCTTTCGGGTTCACCACCGACCTGTTGCGGGTGTTGCGGCAGGAAGGCATCCGCCGTCCGCGCCGCCTGTCGCGGCGGTTGCGTTCGGTGGTGGGTGCGGCGTTCGGCGACATGCGCGATGCGTTGGCCGGCCGCAGCTATACCGAAGGATATGTGCAGACACTCACGCACGAACTCAAGAGCCCGCTGACCGCGATTCGCGGCGCCGCCGAACTGCTGCGCGAACCCATGCCGGAAGCACAGCGGCAGCGCTTCACGACCAATATCAGCGAGCAGGTGCAGCGGCTGCAGGTGCTCGCCGATCGCTTGCTGGAACTGGCCACGCTGGAAAAGCGGCGCGCGCTCGACGAGATCGAAGCGGTGGAACTGCGCGGCGTGATGCGGGAAGCCGTCGCCGCAATGGAACCGGCGGCGCGGCACAAAGGCATCACGCTGCAACTGCATGACGGCACGGACGTGCGCGTGGAAGGCGACGCCTTCCTGCTGCAGCAGGCGTTGCTCAATCTGCTCGCCAACGCGATCGATTTTTCGGCGCCGGAGTCAGCAATCGAGCTATCCATCGCCGTCACCCGCCGCCGCATCGAATTGACGGTGCGCGACCACGGACCCGGCATTCCCGACTATGCGCTGGACCGGGTGTTCGAGAAGTTCTATTCGCTGCGCCGGCCGGATTCCGGCAATAAAGGCACCGGACTGGGCCTGGCGTTCGTGCGCGAGATTGCGCATCAACATGGCGGCGAGGTGCATCTGTCCAATCATGCGGAGGGCGGCGCGGTGGCGGTGTTGACGTTGCCGGCGGCGTTCTCGCATTACGCATGAAATGCAGGTTCACATAGTTTTCACATCGATTTCAACTTCCCTTCACAAGCTGTTCTAGCCCCTGGGCGACTCTATGTGCCGACGCGTCATTCGACGCGCTTTACCCACATTGGAGATCCCCATGATCTGGTTTCGCACATTCACGGCCGCGCTGGCGGCCGTGGCATCCCTGGGCGTTGCGTCGCCGGCCTGGGCGGACGAGTCCGCGCCTGACAGCAAGACCCTCGCGCCGTATTTCTTTGTCGATAGCGGCGATCCGGCCGTCGACCGGCTGCCGCTCAAGTCCACCGATGTCGATGTGAAGGTCGCCGGCGTGATTGCCGATGTCACCGTGACCCAACGCTACAGGAACGAAGGCACGCGCCCGATCGAGGCACGCTATGTCTTTCCTGCCTCCACCCGCGCCGCCGTCTACGGCATGCGCATGCAGGTCGGCAAGCGCCTGATCGAGGCAAAAATCCGCGAGAAACAGCAGGCGCGCGCCGAGTACGAAAGCGCAAAAAGGGAAGGCAAGAGCGCATCGCTGCTGGAACAGCACCGGCCCAACGTGTTCCAGATGAACGTCGCCAATATCCTGCCGGGCGACGATATCGCAGTGGAATTGCATTACACCGAAACCCTGGTGCCGACCGAAGGCCAGTATCAATTCGTGTTCCCTACCGTGGTCGGGCCGCGCTATAACGGTAACACGACCAGCGGCAGCGCGACCGGCGGCAGCGGCGTGGCGGGGCAGTGGGTGGCGCAGCCGACGCAGCCGGCGGGCGAAGCGCCCAAATCGACCTTCGGCATGAAGCTGGCGATCGAATCGCCGATTGCGATCAAGGAAGTCGCGTCGCCTTCGCACCAGGTGCGGGTCGTGCAGAAGGACATGCGCCGCGTCAGCGTCGTGCTGGCGCCGTCCGCCGCGCACGGCAACCGCGATTTCATCCTGGGTTACCGGCTGGCCGGCAATGCGATCGAATCCGGCGTGCTGATGTCGCACGACGGGGACGAAAACTTCTTCATGGCACTGATCGAGCCGCCCGCCCGCGTCGCCGCCGCCGACATCGTGCCGCGCGAATATATCTTCATCATGGATATCTCCGGGTCGATGCACGGCTTTCCGCTGGAAACCGCGAAGACCTTGCTGCGCAACCTGGTAGGCAACCTGAAACCGGACGATACCTTCAACGTGATGCTGTTCTCCGGCGACAACTCGGTGCTGGCGCCGCAATCATTGCCGGCCACCAGGGCGAACATCGACAAGGCGATTGCCGTCATCGACCGGCAGAACGGCGGCGGCGGCACCGAACTGCTGCCGGCGATGCGGCGTGCGCTGGCGTTGCCGCGCGACGACAGCCGGGCGCGCAGCTTCGTGGTGGTCACCGACGGCTATGTCACGGTCGAGAAGGAAGCCTTTGACCTGGTGCGCAACAACCTCGGCAATGCCAACGTGTTCTCGTTCGGCATCGGCTCATCGGTCAACCGCCATCTGATGGAAGGCCTGGCGCGCGCCGGCCAGGGCGAGGCGTTCATCGTCACCGATTCGCGCCATGCGGAGAGCGAAGCGCAACGCTTCCGCCAATACATCGAGAGCCCGGTCTGGACTCATCTGAAGCTGAAGATCGATGGCTTCGACGCGTACGACATGGAGCCGGCGAACCTGCCCGACCTGTTCGGTTCACGTCCGGTGGTGCTGATGGGGAAATGGCGCGGCGCACCGATCGGGAAGATCACGGTGGAAGGGTATGCCGGCAACGGTCTGGTCAGCCGCACGATCGACATCGGCGCCGACCGCATCTGGAGCGATGCCACCGCCCTGCGCTACCTGTGGGCGCGCAGCCGCATCATCTCGCTGGCCGATGCGGTACGGCTGGAATCCAGCGACAACCTGGTCGGCGCCATCACCGCGCTCGGCCTCAAGTACTCGCTGCTGACCGATTACACCTCCTTCGTCGCCATCGACCAGGTGGTGCGCAATCACCAGGGCAGCGAAAGCGTGGACCAGCCGCTGCCGATGCCGGAGGGCGTCAGCAACCTGGCGGTCGGCGGCGAAGTGCCGAGCACGCCGGAGCCGGAGTTCTATGCGCTGATCGCGCTGGCCGGCGGCATGGGTGCATGGCTGCGCCGCCGGAGCAAGCGCCGGGAGCAGTCCGATGAACGCTAAGCTGCGCGACTGGCGTCACCCGCTCTGGCTGCTCGGCATGAAGCTGGCTGCGTTGTGGCCGCACTGGATGTGGATGAGCCGGCGCACGGTCGACGGCTCGGACGAGCCCTGGGGCATGGTGGCGCTGCTCACGTTGATCGTGCTGGTGTTCGCTGACCGGGAGCGCCTCGCGGACCGTTTGTCGCCGGCGGTGCTGGCAATTGCCGGCGCCTTGTCGGTCGCCGCCGCCCTGTGCAGCGCGACGCTGCCGCCCATCATCGGCGCCGCTATCGCAATGCTCGCGGTGGTGGCGTTGCTGGCCGGGATGCTACCGCCGCAGCGGTCGCGCGCGGCACTGGCGGTGATGGCATTGCTGGCACTGCCGCTGACCGCGTCGCTCAATTTCTACTTCGGCTATCCGCTGCGCTGGATATGCTCGCACGGCGCCGCCGCGCTGCTTTCCTGCGCGGGACTGCAGGTGACGCCGGAAGGCGCTGCGCTGCTATGGAGCAACAAGACGATCCTGGTGGACGCGCCCTGCGCCGGCATCGCGATGCTATGGGTCGGCTTGTACACCGCGGCCTTGATGTCATACGGCTATCGTGCATCCAGCCTGCGTACCGCGATCAACCTGGCGGCAGCGGCGCTCATCGTGGTGGCCGGCAATACCGTACGCAATGCGGCGCTGTTTTTCAAGGAGGCCGGCATTGCGGCGCTGCCCGAGTGGACGCATGCTGCGATCGGCCTGTTGCTGTTCGGCCTGTCGTTCCTGCTGATGTACCACCTGTTTTCGTGGAGGCCGCATGCGCAGCGCTGAAGTGGCGCCGGTACTGTTTGTCGCGGCGCTGCTGTTCGCCGCGATCTGGCCGTTGCGCCCGGCGGATTCCGTCACCGTGGCTGCAAGGCAAAGCGCCACGGTGGAATGGGCGGAAGCGGCGTGGGTGCCGCAAGACACGGCCCCACGACGCCTGCCGCTGTCGGCACGCGAACAGGGTTTTGCAAGGCAATTTCCGGGGCACATCGCCCGTTTCGCGGACAGCCGCCATGAGTGGATCGTGCGCGTGATCGACAAGCCGACGCGCATGCTGCATCCGGCGGCCGACTGCTTTCGCGGACTGGGTTACACCGTGACGCCGCCGCGCGTGCACCGCGATGCGCGCGGCGAACACTGGCGCTGCTTTACCGCAACCGGCAAGGGCAAGCCGCTGCGCGTGTGCGAGCGCATTTTCGATGCGCAGAGCGGGCGCTGGACCGATGCCTCTTCATGGTACTGGTCGGCGCTGCTGACACGGGCGGACCACACGATGGGGCCATGGTGGGCTGTCACCAGGGTGGAGATGGAGGAGTGAACATGCCGCGCAGGCGTTTGCTGGTGGTCGCTGTTGTCATGCTGCTGTTGCCGTTGTTGTTGCTGCCGGCAGCGGTCTTTTACACGCTCGTCCACACCGGTGCGGAACCGGCGTGGACGATGCCCCTGTCCCTGCCCAGCGGCGCGCGATTGCCGCTGAAAGTGGCGCCGGTCTTGCGCGCGGCGAGTTCCCCGCTGGGCCGGCGTCTGCTCGACAATATGATCTGGCACACGCGCACAGGATCGCTGCGCTTTGAAGACCGCAACGATAGCCTGGTCGTTCACTGCACCGGCTGCAGCCTGCATCTGCCGCAGTTTGCGGATGAACCGGTCCGCATTCCGCAGCTTTCGATCGCATTGCATCTCGCCGGCGACCATGTGAGCGGCCTGCTTTCGGCCAGCGATGGCGATGCCGCGCTGCGCGTCCTGTTCGACGGCGAACTGTCCGATACGGCATTGGCCCTGAACTGGGTGCTTCCGCCCAGCCGCTTGCCCGGCCTGTTCCGGTTGGTGCGCTCCGTGGTGCCTGAAGCGCGTGTTGCGTCGATCAAGGGATCGGTCACCGCTACCGGTACGCTGCGATTGCCGGAAAGGAAATGGACGGCGCTGCCGCAGGTGGAAGGTTTCGAGGTCGACGGCCTTGGCACGGAACGCTTGCGGCATGGCGTGTTCACGCTGAACTGCCGCTCGCCGGATGGGTCGGTCAGGCAACGGCTGGCCGGCGACGGTGCACCGGGCTGGATCGGATTGAAAAAAATGGGCCACCTGCCGCTAGCGGTGCTGGCGGCGGAAGATGCGCGCTTCTACCATCATGCCGGTTACGACCTGGCGGAGTTGACGCCGCTGCTCGCCAATGCCGACCGCAGTGGGCATCGGGGCGCGAGTACCATCACGCAGCAGTTGGCAAAGAATTTCTTTGTCGGCGGCGCGGGAACGGGCGTCCGCAAACTGCGCGAATTGCTGTACACGGTCGAAATGGAAAGAACGCTCGGCAAGCGCCGCATCCTCACGCTGTATCTCAATACCGTGGACTGGGGGCCGGGACTGTGCGGCGCGGCCGATGCAAGCGGCGCCTATTTCGCACGCACTCCGACGCGGTTAAGGCCGGCCGAAGCGGCTTGGCTCGCCGGCATACTCAGAAACCCGCATCGCGCATACCGGCGGGAATTCCTCACCGATAGCGTGGAGGACGACAGGCTGAACTGGATGCTGTCGCAATTGCCTCGCTCTTATCGCAAAAATCCGCATATCGATTTCGCCAGGATCGATCAATCCGCGACGCCGCCATTCGGCCGTTGATGGGCCAGCCGGATGAAGCTGACAGATAAAGGAACAGGGCACATCGTGCTGCGCCGTATGATTCACGCAGAGGCCGTAAATGAACGCAACCAAAGCATGTTCTTGAAGGGAGTCGGAGGTGTACTATGCTTGGAGGATGCATCGTCGGACAGGCAGTAGACGATGCACCACCGACGTGCATGCTATCAGTCTGCGCTCGTGGTAGGGAAAGGAATGTAAGTTGGCACGTATCCTGGTCATCGAGGACAATCCCTCCAACATGAAACTGGTGATCCTGGTGCTGGACAAGGCAGGCTACCAAACCATCCAGGCGACTGATGCCGAGACCGGCCTGCGCCTGGTGCGGGAGCAGCAACCCGATCTGATCCTGATGGACGTCCAGTTGCCCGGGATGGACGGGCTTGAGGCGACGCGCTTGCTGAAGGCTGACCCGGCGACGCGGCAGATCATCGTCCTTGCGCTCACCGCTTTTGCCATGAGGAACGACGCGGAGCGGATACGCGCCGCCGGTTGCGACGGTTATATCGTCAAGCCCATCGAGTACAAGAGCTTCCTTGCCGAGGTGGAGCGGTGGTTGTCGACAGGCAGAGCGGCTTCATAACTGTCGGGCCGGCAACGAAATCGGAACCCGCAACAGCCTGCCATCTCTTCCGTCCGGCACGCTTGCCCTCCGCCGCATCGCTCTTGCTGTATCCTCTCTGATTTTAGTGGCCAGTCAAGCCGAAGACTCCTCTGATAACCGGTAACAAAGATCGATCGTCTGATGACATTCAAGAAACTCCGCACCAGAAACATTCCCGCCATGCAAGCCGAAGTCCAGGAGTATGAAGATCCTGCTTCCGGCGCACGGCATATCCATTTGGCCAGCGACGATGCCGACATGGTTTTCCTCGTCGGCTTTCCGACCGTGCCCGACGTCAGCGACGGCCGTGCGCACATCCTTGAGCATCTCGCGCTGTGTGGCAGCGCACGTTACCCGGTGCGCGATCCGTTCTTTGCGATGTCGAGGAGGTCCGTCGCGCACTTCATGAACGCGATGACGTATGCCGACAAGACCGTCTATCCGTTCGCCAGCACCGACAAGACCGATTTTTTCAACCTGCTCGACGTCTATCTGGATGCGGCGTTCTTTCCGCGTCTCGACTATCTCGATTTCCTGCAGGAGGGCTGGCGGCTGACGCTCGACGACGACGGCAGGCTTTCCTACCAGGGCGTCGTCTTCAATGAAATGAAAGGCGCATTCACCGATCCGGTGCGCGCCATCGACAGCGCAATCGGCGCGCGCTTGCTGAAGGGAACGACCTATGCGGTCGAATCCGGCGGCGATCCGCTCGACATACCGTCGCTGACACATGCGGCGCTGAAGGAGTTTCACACGACGCACTACCATCCGTCGCAAGCGGTATTCATGACGGCCGGCTGCGTCGACCCGCTCGAAGTGCAGCAGGCGATACAGGACAGGGTACTGTCGCATCTGCCTGGACGCATGCCGCGCCTGCTGCCGCAACTGGCGCAGCCATGGAGCGCGCCGCAGACGGGCACTACCGGTGTCCCGGTGCGCGACCACGGCATCCAGCTCGCGTGGCTGCGCGGCGAATCCGTTGATCCGCTGGCGTACTACCATGCGGAGCTGCTGGAATCCGGCTTGCTGGGCAACGCGGCGTCGCCCCTGTTGTACGCGATGGAATCGGCCGGTTTCGGCCGTCCATCCGCCATGAACGGAGCCGATGCCGGCGGCCGCCAGATCGTCTTTCATCTGGGCATGGAAGGCTTGCGCAAGGAGCAGGTCGGCAAGGCGCGCGACCGCATCTGGTCGGCGCTGGAGAAGGCAGCGAAGGAAGGCGTGCCGCAAGCGATCCTGCAAGCAACCTTGCGCGACATTCGTTTCCGCGAGCGGGAAATCAGCAGCGATTCGACACCGAACGGTTTGCAGCGGCTGCTGCGTGCGATTCCGCATGAAATGTACGGCGGAGACATCATGAACGGATTCGACAGCGAACCGGTCCTCGCCCAACTGCAGCAGCAGATCGATGATTCGTCTTTCTTCAAGGGATTGGTGCAATCCCTGCTGGACACGCCGACACGTCTCGACTTGACCATAGAGCCGGATTCCGAATACTTCAGCGCGCGCAAGAAAACGGAAGACGAGCGCCTGGCCAGCTTGCAGGCGACGCTGACCGACGCCGAAAAGGAAAGGTTGCGCGCAGAGGCGGCGGCGCTGCTGGAACGCCAGCGGCAGCCGGTCGATAACGACATCCTGCCGCGCATCCGGCCGCAGGATGTGAGTCCGTTACCGCGCCCGGCGCTGGTGTTGCCGGACGAGGGCAGCGGCATGCTCCCGCTCACGATTGCAGCGAACGGTATTTCCTACGCGCGGGTTCTGTACGACGTCTCCAGCCTGGAAGAGGAGGCCTGGCCGTGGCTGCAGCTATACACCGACCTGACGCCGGAACTCGGCGTCGGCGACAAGACCTACGAGGAAGCCGATGCCTGGCGTCACGACCGCGTGCCGTACTTCGACATCGGCCTGCACGGCGCGCAAACGCAGGATGAAAAACGGTCGCTCAGGATGCACCTCGATTTCTTCGCCAAGGGCTTGCGTGAAGAAAACCGCGCAGTCGTCGAACTGCTGTCCGAGTCGATTCGCGCACCGCGTTTCGACGAACATGAACGCCTCGCCTTCTTGATCGACAGCAAGGTGGAAGACATGCGCAATGACCTCGCCGACGAAGGCGACGATTATGCGAGGTATTCCGCAACCGCGCCGCTGTCGCCGCTGCGGCGCTTCGAGGATAGCGCCAAGGGAACGGCTTCGCTGACCTTCTATCGCGAACTGCATGCGCAATCGCAGTCCGAAGAAGGCATCAGGGAAATCGCGCAGCGCTTGAGCGAGCTGCATCAGCGCATCATCGGCCTTCCGTCGACCGTCATTGTCGCGGGAACGGAACAGGATTGCCATGAGCTCGCCGACATGATCGCATTACCGGCACAGCCGCGACAGCAGCAAGCGCCATCGACAATCGATACGATCGGGGAGCAGACCCTCCTGGCACGCGTGGCCGTGCATGCCGAGGCGCAGGTCAACCATTGCTTCGCCGCCTGGCGGGCGCCGACCTGCGGCCATCCGGATGCGCCGGCGCTGTCGGTGCTGGGCGAGATTCTCACCAACCTCGTCCTGCATCAGGCACTGCGCGAAGAGGGGGGCGCCTACGGCGGACATGCATCGTACTCGGCGACGATCGGCGCCTTCGTCATGATGTCGTACCGCGACCCGCGCCTCGCCGCCACCTATCAGTCGTTCGAGCAGGCGATCGAATGGGTGCAGAATGCGGAGCTCAAGCAGGAAAACATCGAGGAAGCCATCATCTGCGTGATCCAGTCCCTCGACAAGCCGCACTCGCCGTTCAGCGAAGTGATGTGGTCCTGGGACCAGGGCCAGCAGCGCATCACCGAGGACATGCGCCGACAGCACCGGCACGGCGTGCTGCACTGTACGGCGGAGAACCTGAAGGCGGTCGCGGCGCGCTGGCTGCAGGGAAAGCCGTGCAGTCGTGCAGCCTTCGTCGGACATGCGGAGCAGGATCTGACGGGACTGGAACTGGTGAAGCTGCTGGAACTGGTGGAGTAAGCCGGGAGCGTCGTGATGCGCGGCGCTCCTGCTACGGCTTAGCCCTGTACCGGGCGCGAACGGCTTCAGGCGCTCCCCTGCTCCTTGTCGTCGCACTTTTTTTCGGCTGCTTCACGCGCCGCCCGGAACCATCTCCAGCGCGAGTGCATCAACCGGCGCAGCATTTGATATTCCTCTTCCTCGGCGGCGGTGCGCGCCGCCTGCTCATGAAGTTGCACGAAGCGCACCGAGATCGCGTTCGGCTTTCGCTCTTCCTTGACGAGTCTGATTTCACGTCCGATATATTCATCCAGTGTCATGTCCGGGACTCCATGTTTTTTTGAAGACCTTTTCTCTGGCCAGGCGGGTATGCAATTTTTCTGACAGGTCATGCAGGCACGGCGACCGGCGTTCCGAAGGCCGGCACTACCTGTTTAGTCCGCTACCTTGTCGCTCGGGTAGCGGATCGATGCCCGCAGCAGATACCCCATCGGCATGTTCATGTTGATGCCGTGCGGCGGGATCGGCTGTTTGAACCAGCGGTCGTACAAAGCGTAAATCTCGCCGTCGTTCATCACGCGCGCCACTTTGCGATCCACGATCCGCTTGAACTCCGGGTCGTCTTTTCCGAGCATAATGGCGTACGGTTCCGTGGACAGCGAGTCGCCCGTCACGAGAAAGTCGGCCGGGTTGCGCGAGGATGCGCGCAGGGCGTACAGCAGCACGTCATCCATCGCGAAGGCATCCGCCTGGCCGCGCTCGACCATCGAAAACGCTTCGGCGTGATCCCTGCTTTCCATCAGGGTGATGTTGAGCGACCGCACCTTGTCTCTATCCACCAGCGTCTGCGCGTTGGTGGTGCCTTTTGTCGTCACGATCTTTCTGTTGCGCAGGTCCGACCAGTTCCTGATTCCGGAATCGGCCCTGACCACCATTCTGGCGCTGGCAATGAAATATGCAATGCTGAAATCGACCTGCTTGCGCCGTTCGCGGGTATTCGTCGTCGAACCGCACTCCAGGTCGGCTTTCCCTTCGTTGATCGCGGCTATCCGGTTGGCCGGGGTCACCGGCAGAAACTCGGCGTTCAGCGCGGGCAGTTTCATTTCCCGCTTCACGGCCTCGACGACTTTCATGCAGATGTCGATCGCATATCCCACCGGGCGTTTTCTATCGTCGAGATAGGAAAACGGCATCGACGACTCGCGGTGCGCAATGACGATCGCATTGCGTTCGCGAATCCTGGCGAGCGTATCGCCGGCCTCGCACGCAAGCGGGACGAGCAGCAGGATCACTGTGGCGATTCTGGCTATTGCGGTTGGCATGATGGATCTCCGTCGAGGTGGTGAGAGTTCCGGTCCTGTCGCCTTATTGCGCCGCCGGAACTGAATGCGACAGACCGACGCAACGGCGCGCAAGAATGTCGGTCGGATCAAGCACGACGATGCTTTTTTCGGCGACGGGAAGATCGCTGGTCTGGCTGAGCAGGAGCGGCAGTTCGGTGCAGCCGAGGATGACGACCGAGGCGCCGCGTTCGGCCAGATGCGAAATCGCCTGCATCAACTGGTCCTTGCACTCGCCGTCGACATAGCCGGCCTTGACGCCCTTTTCGCCGTAAATCGCGTTCATCACTTTCTGCTGATTTTCTTCGTCGGGAACAATGAGTTCGAACGGCGCATCCTTTGCCGCTTCGCTGTAAACACCGCTCGCGACCGTCCCCGATGTCGCCAGCAAGCCGACCGTGCTGCGGTCGCCATAGTGTTGTCGAATCCAGGAAATCGTCTCGTACAGCATGTTCACGATCGGTATCGACAGGTAAGGCTGAATCCGCTCCACATAGGCGTGGGCTGTATTGCACGGTATGGCGATCAGGTTGGCATGGTTGGCTTCAAGGTGTTTGCACGCCGAATACAATGCAATGGTCGGGTCGTCGCCGTCGCCGATCAGGTTCGCTGTGCGGTCCGGTATTTTCGGATTGTGCTCGACGATCATTTTGATGTGATCCTGATCGCGCCGCGCATCCGTGTTCCGGATGATTTTTTCCATGAAATCGACGGTGGCCGCAGGCCCCACGCCGCCGACCACGCCGATCTTGAATGTGCGCGAGTGTGCTTGGTCTTCATAACCCAATGCATGATCGACATAGGCCTGGTTGGCGTCGATGATGGGGATGCCGCGATTCCTGAGCGTGTCGGCGACGATCGCGATCTCGGTGGCGCCGGGTACGATCACATCCACGCCCTGGCTTTGCAGGTTCCTGCACGCTTCTTCCAGCAGGTCGACCGCTTCGCCGTGGAGATTGCCTGCCTTGATGCCGTTCTTTCCGTAGATTGCCTGCATCACGCAACTGTCCTGGACGGATTGCGCGGGGTAGACCAGGGTATATTTCTGCTGGTCGAAATGCCGTTCGAAGAGTTTTTTCTTTCGCACATAGCTGGAGGTCAGCACGCCGACCTTGCACGGTCCGGCAAAGCTGCGGCCCAGATGTGCGAGCAGCGCATCCATGATGTTCACAATCGGCAGCGCGAGTTCGGTCTCCAGTTCGGGAATGAAGGTATGGCTGATGAAGCAGGGGACCAGCACGCTGTCGACCTTGCGTTCTTCGAACTGCCTGATCATGTCGTAGATGTATAGTTTTCGGCCATTCAGATTCGCGGTTTCTTCCCCGGTGTTCGGCTTGTCGTCGAACGGATGCTGCTCGAACAGGATGTCGTAGCGGCCGGCGATGCCATCCCTGGCCATGGTGCGCGCCAGTTTGAAATAGACGTCCGCGCCGGCGAGGGCGCCCAAACCGCCGACGATGCCAAGTCGTTTTACGGAAGTGTTTCGAGTCATGATGTTGATTGCATTTTCGTTAATGCCACGGGTTGTTGCATGTCATCAAAGATACCGGGGCGTTTCAACGGCGCTATGCGAATTTGCACTGGATCTATGCGTTACCGGCATAGCCGTGTGACAGCATTCACACTAAAATCGGATTGCGTCGCAGTATGTTTTCGCTGGAAAGGCGTCGTTGTGCAGTCTGCCTGTAACGGAGGAAGAAAATGGACATCAAATGGGTGGAAGACTTTCTGAGTTTGGCGCAGACACGGAATTTCTCCCGTTCGGCGGATGACAGGAACGTTACCCAGTCCGCGCTCAGCCGGCGGATTCGCGCGCTGGAAGCATGGGTCGGCGCCGACCTGGTCGATCGCAGTACCTACCCGTTGGCGCTGACCCCCGCCGGAAAAGTGTTCAGCGGTTCCGCCACTGAAGCGATGCGCCTCCTGAACGATGCCCGGGCCATGCTGCGCGTCCAGAATGCGGACGAGAACATGCTGCGGGTTTCGGCCGGACACACCCTTTCCCTGAACTTCTTTCCGATGTGGTTGAGCGGCATCCAGAAGAGACTGGGAGAGATACGCACGCGCATCCTGCCAGCCAACGTTCACGATTCGGTGCTGTCGCTGGTCGAGGGAAACTGCGACCTCCTGTTGTGCTACCACCATGCCGACCTGCCGATCGAACTGGACCCGGCGCGTTATCAGTGCGTCAGTCTCGGAAGCGAAATCGTGATGCCGGTTTCCGTCCCCAACCGCGCGGGGTATGCCGCCTTCTCGCTCCCCGGCAGCAAGACCAATCCCACTCCCAGACTTGCTTATACGGGGGCATCGTTTTTCGGCCGCGTGGTCGAGCGCATCGTGTCGCGGTCCGATCAGCACAGCTTTTTCGTCAACATCTACGAAAGCGACATGGCGGAACTACTGAAAAGAATGGCGCTGGCCGGCCACGGCCTGGCATGGCTGCCGGAGAGCTGTATCGTCCGCGAACTGGCCGAGGGACGGCTGGTTCGTGCCGGCAGCGAGCACTGGGCCTTGTCCTTGGAGATCCGGTTGTATCGCGCGATCGACAACAAAAAGCCCATGCTGGAACAGTTGTGGAGCGAGCTGTCGCGCAGATAGTCCTGCCGAAAGGCAATGATGAAACGCACCTTTTCTTTTATCGCCTCAGCGCTGATCGCGACGACGGCCTGCCGGGCCGGCGCAGCGCCGATGACGTTCGTCGTTGAGGATTTCCCGCCATTCAACCTCATCGAAAACGGTGTCGTGTCCGGGCCGATTCCGGAAATCGTCACGGCCGTCTGCGTATCGATGCAGGAACAGTGCAATTTCGTCACCTACCCCTGGCGCCGGGCGTATTGGATGGCCGTCGAGGGTCTTGTGGACGGCATCTTCGTATTGCAAAGGCTTCCGGAACGGGAACCGGATTTCCGTTTTACGGATCCGGTGGTCCGGACCGCGTTCAGCCTGTTTGCTCAAAAGGATGCGCATATCGAGTACTCGACGCCTTGCAGCATTCGCGGCCACACGATTGGCGTCTACGGACCATCGGCGACATCGGCGGCCGCGGAGCAACTTGCGAAATCGAGTGAAGACGTCAACATCGTACTGGAAATCGACAACCTGACCGTTCTCCGCAAGCTCAGAGGGGAGCGGTACGGCAAGACGGGAATCGCGGTGCTGAATCGGGATGTCGGACGCTACCTGATCCAGCGCTGCGGAATGACCGGTCTCGTCCGGATTGGCGACATCAAGGATGTTCACTACTCCATCGGCCTTTCGAGAAAAAAGGTTAGTGCGGAACAGACCGAGCGCTTCAATCTGGCGCTTCGCAGCAGTTCGGTGCGCAACCAGGTTAAGGCCATACTCGAAAAATACGGTATGAGCGCGCCCGACGGCGTATCCGTTGAAAAGGCCGATCACTGGTACTTTGGCAGCAGCGGATGTTAGAGCGGGTAGTCAAAGGTCTTCCGACAGCGTCCGGCGCATGCAAGACAAACAGTAGAGCAGCCGTCCGTGCCTGCACTGATTGCGCAGGCACGGACGGCTGCTCTACCGGGAAAACCTTGTTCGCCGAAGAGCCCGCATGCACTTCGCTTCACTATCCGGCATGACCACCCTCCATTTGTAATTCCACCCGGGCCAAACGGAACATCGCCCCGGCCGCGCCCTCAGGTCGGGCGCTTTCTTTCCATTCCCGATGACGGCTCCAGGCACTTCCATGGTGCATGGAGCGCGCTGCCGTGAAGCATTCCGGCATCGCATAAATGTATGTCTAATCAGAATAGTTTCGTGTTGCTGCGTCCCTAGAATCGCTTCCATCAACTCACTGAAGCACGCAAGGAAGTGAGTCGGCAAGTCGATGCAAGACATTCCAGAGGAACGCACATGGAGAAGTTGCACATTGACCGACACCTGGATATTTCCAATGGGAGGAGGAAGACCGCAAACACACCAATGAGCACTGCAGCATCGAACCACGGGTATTCAAATTTTTAATATACAGATAAAGGTGACGAAATGAAGACAATGACTTTGATTGCCAGCCTCATGGCCGCCGGTTTGCTTTGCACCACAGTACACGCGCAGGAAAGCGGTACGCTGAAGAAGATCAAGGATTCCGGATCGATTACGCTCGGCGTGCGCGACTCCTCCGTTCCCTTCTCCTATCTCGATAACAATCAGAAGTATCAAGGTTATTCTCTCGATCTGTGCATGAAGGCCGTGTCGGAGATCCAGAAACACCTCGGCCTTGCCAAGCTGGATGTGAAGCTCAACCCCGTCACCTCCGCAACGCGTATTCCGCTGATGACGAACGGGACCATCGATCTGGAGTGCGGCTCCACGACCAACAACATCGCGCGTCAGAAGCAGGTCTCGTTCGCGCCGACCATGTTCCTGACCGCCACGCGCATCATTAGCAAGAAATCTTCCCACATCAGCGGCCTGGCCGATCTGAAGGGAAAGACGCTGGTGTCGACATCCGGGACCACCAATCTGAAGCAGCTTACGGAAATCAATGCCGAGAAAAACCTTGGCATCAACATCATTCCCGCGAAAGACCATGCTGAGGCGTTCTTGATGGTCGAAACCGGACGCGCCGATGCCTTCGGCATGGACGACATCCTTCTCGCATCGCTGGCCGCCAATTCCAAGTCGCCGAGCGACTATGTGATCAGCAAGGAATCGCTGACGCCGGAACCGTACGGGATCATGATGCGCCGCGACGACCCTGAATTCAAAAAGGTCGTGGACGATGCCATTACGCAGATTTATACCTCCGGCGAGATCAACCGGATCTACGCGAAATGGTTCCAGTCGCCGATTCCGCCGAAGGGCATCAGCCTCAATTGGCCGATGACCGAGGCATTGAAACACAACTTTGCGAAGCCGACCGATTCCGGCGATCCGGCGGCATACAAGTAAGTACGGCAGGTAAGCAACGATGCATGGCGTTTCCGTATCCATATTTCATTGTCATGAATGACGTAAGGGTCAAGAGATATCGGGATACGGAGCGCCATTGCACAGATCTGCTCCAAAAGAAGACGAGGAGAACATGAATTATCACTGGAACTGGCGCATCTTCTGGGAGCGGTCTCCCGACGGGATGGGCACCTACATGGACACGATGATGTCCGGGCTGGCATGGACGCTGGCAACATCGCTGCTGGCATGGGCGCTGGCGCTCATCCTCGGTGCCGCCGTCGGCACCTTGCGTACGCTACCGAGCCGGAAGGCGGAGCTGGTCGGCAATGCCTACGTCGAACTGTTCCGGAACATTCCGCTGCTGGTGCAGATGTTCCTGTGGTTTTTCGTGATTCCCGAACTCGTGCCCAAGGCGATGGGCGACTGGCTGAAGTCCTTGCCGAATGCCCCATTCGTCACGGCGGTTCTCTGCCTTGGCTTTTACACTTCGTCGCGCGTCGCGGTGCAGGTCTCGGCCGGTATCATGGCCTTGCCGCGCGGGCAGCGCATGGCGGGCACGGCGCTCGGGCTTACCTTGCCCCAGACCTACCGGTACGTCCTGCTGCCGATGGCGTTTCGCATTGTCCTCCCGCCGTTGACGAACGAATTCATCAACGTGGTCAAGAACAGTGCGGTCGCGTTGACCATCGGGCTGATGGAGTTGACGGCGCGCGCCCGCTCCATGCAGGAATTCACGTTTCAGGTTTTCGAGGCATTCACGCTGGCGACCGTCCTGTATCTCGGCGTGAACATGGTGGTCGTCAATCTGATGCGTCTGATCGAAAAGAAAACCGCGGTTCCCGGTCTGATCGCACCGGGTAGCGTTCGCGCTGGAGGTAAATGACGATGAATTTCGATATTGATGTCATCCTGCAATCGTGGGGATACCTGTTCCAGACGGGCATGGCGTTTACACTGAAGCTGACCGTGTTGTCGATGGCGGGCGGTATTGTGCTTGGCACGATGCTGGCAATGATGCGCCTTTCCGGCAACCGCGTCGTGGCGCGCGCGGCGGCGATCTACGTTAACTTCATCCGCGCCATTCCGCTGGTGCTGGTGATCTTCTGGTTCTACTTCCTGATGCCGCTGATCGGCGCCTGGATCATCGGTTCGGATCAGCCGGTCAGTGTTGGGGCATTCACCTCGTCCCTGGCGACGTTCATCCTGTTCGAGGCGGCGTATTACTGCGAAATCATGCGCGCCGGGATCCAGTCGATTCCGCGCGGACAGGTATGGGCAGGCGAGGCACTGGGGATGAACTATTGGCAGACCATGGGCAATGTCGTGCTGCCGCAAGCCTTCCGCAACATGCTTCCAGTGTTGCTCACGCAGACGATCGTTCTCTTTCAGGATGTGTCGCTGGTCTACGTGTTGTCCATTACCGACTTTGTAGGTGCCGCGTCGAAGATTGCGCAGCGTGACGGCCGCCTGGTCGAAATGTATCTGTTCGTCGCGGTCGTCTATTTCCTGATCTGTTTCAGCCTTTCCGTCCTGGTCAAGGGGTTGAACCGGAAAGTGGCGATCCTGCGTTAGAACCTGAGCCTGCCTCCCGCCGGCGAAGTGCCGGCAGCAGAAGCGATGTTGATTGGAGAGAGACATGATTGAAATTCACGATGTAAACAAGTGGTACGGAAAATTCCAGGTGCTGACCGACTGCACGACCAGCGTTTCCAAGGGCGACGTGATGGTTGTTTGCGGGCCTTCCGGATCGGGAAAATCGACGCTGATCAAAACCGTCAACGGCCTCGAGCCGATCCAGAAGGGCGAGATTGTCGTGGACCAGGTGCGGGTGAATGACCCGAAGACCAACCTGTCGAAACTGCGGGCGCGCATCGGCATGGTGTTTCAGAACTTCGAACTGTTTCCGCATTTGTCGATCCGCGAAAACCTCACGATCGGACAGATCAAAGTGCTCGGACGATCGAAGGACGAGGCGATGGAAGAAGGCCTCAAGTACCTTGACCGGGTTGGTCTCCTCGCGCAAAAGGACAAGTTTCCGGGACAACTGTCGGGCGGTCAGCAGCAGCGTGTGGCGATCGCGAGGGCGTTGTCGATGGACCCCATCGCCATGCTGTTCGACGAACCGACTTCCGCCCTGGATCCGGAGATGATCAACGAAGTGCTGGACGTCATGATCCAGCTCGCGCAGGAAGGAATGACCATGATGGTCGTGACCCATGAAATGGGTTTCGCCAGGAGGGTGGCAAATCGGATCGTGTTCATGGACCGGGGATGCATCGTCGAGGATTGTTCAAAAGACGAATTTTTCGGTTCTCCCCGTTCGGAACGGGCGAAGGATTTTCTCCAGAAAATCATCCATTGAGGCATTGGCGTGTCTCCTCCACCTGAAGCTCCAGGTGGCTTTTTGCTCGCCCTTCGGGGCGAGCTTTTTTATGGTGCGCCAGAGTCGGCAGGAAAGCCTGGTGCCGGTCCGCGAGCATCCCAGCCAACACCTGGGCGCGCGTATAGGTCGGCATCAAGCTGCCGAGGAAGAAGGAGAGCGCGTCCGAGATCAGGGTGCGCTCCTTGCCCACCTGAATCTGCATCAGCAGATCCTGCGTGAATTCGACGATGTCATGCGCATGCTCTTGCTCATGTCCCGGCATCAGGCTGATCTATTGCCGATGATTGCCGTGCCGCTGCTCAGGACTGACTTCCTCATCTTCATCAAGGACGTCGTAGTCGCTTTCGCGGCATTACATCGTGACCGAACGCAGGGGCAGCACGGTGCGCACGTCGAAACGGTAGGCTTACGGCGGGACAATGATGTCGGACGCGGTTACCTCACCCACTGCCAGACGGTCAACCCATAGGCGGAGCCGAGGTCGGGCAGGCTCTCCCCTTCCTTGCAATAGCGCTGTTCGGCCTTGGTATCTTGCGACTGCCAGATACCGCTGCGTGGACAGGGAGTGCCTGCCTTGGCGCGCAATATGCCGCTTTCAACTTGACTGACTTGTTCTTCTTGTGCGGGCAGATGGTAATACTCTTTTTTCTTTTTTATGCGCTCGTTGGCTTCGTTGACAAACTGTTGAATGGATGAGTACGGATGCTGCAATTCTCTCCACATAAAGATTGGCAAGTTCAGGTACTCATTTGGCGAAACAACTAGAAATTTCCCGCAAGCCGGAGATTTTCCATTTGACTCATTATCGGAGCTAAATTGGTGTGCGCATCCATCATGGTTGAATACCATGCGCTCGTTTTTTTCGGCCTCCGTAAAATAGTAAAAACGAGGTTTTCCAATCTCGCTTCCGGCGGGAAATTCATGTAAACGAGTGTTTTCGTCGAAATAATAGGTTTTCCATATCCCGTTTTCATCTCTTTCGGCACTGCCATGAACCTTCATCACTTTTCTTTCCCCGTGTTTGGAGATGGAAATCGTATAGGTCGCACGGTAACCTTCGCGAGAATTGCCAAGAACTTCACTGGTCTTCTGTTTGACCTTCACTACACCGTTCTCGGGCACCCACACGGAATTTCCTAATGGGTCGGGTTGCACATCCACACCATCTTCCTGACCGAAGAACACAAAGACCGGCCCGAAATAGTCTTCGGGGATGAGGTAGACCAGCGGTGGAGGCATCGTGAATTCCTTGTAGAGTTGGACCAGGCCATAACTGCATGCGGCCAGCAGGAGCAGTGCGAGCCAGCGGTTGGGTGTGCGTGTCAGCCACGCCTTCATCATTGTGTTGCGGATTTCCATTTTTCTTCAGCCAGGTCGTAATCGTCTTTTGCGCGTCCCGCATTCGGGTCGCGGTGCAGATGGTAATTGTTCCATTCGGTGCGGGTGATTTTTTGCTTCGGACCGACCTGCCAGGTGGCATCCATCAGTGCGCGCACGACGGCAAGAGGGGTATTGAGCGCGGAGACGTGCAGCGGCAAGGGGCCGTCTGTTCTGGTCTGCACGATCTGCGCCGGATCGCCGCAGTTCCAGACGAACTTGCCGCGCTCGTTGTTTAACACATTGAATGTGCTGGTCACTCTGGGTTTCTTCGCAGAGACTGAGCATTGTTCGGAACTGCTTGTGACCGGATACTCATCCCGCAGTTCGGGCGGGCCGCCCAGCACTTGGCCGAACACCCAGAGCTTGTCGCCGAAGTTGCCCTCTTTGTCGATTTCCACGCGAACGGCATTCGCCCACATCAAGCGCTTTTGTTCGTTCCACAAATGCGTGGCGGGAAACCCGATACGGATATGGGTGCCGAGAAACAGCTTGTTGCCGGCAGCATCCTTGATAAACCCCTCGCAATTCGGAAAGCCGTCGCCATAGGATAGTGACACGATGTCCATGTACAACGATACGCGTTCGACGCGCACGAACAGTTCATGAAACACATCCAGCGTCGGCACGACGGTCGTGTGCAAATAGCGTTGCTGGTATTCCGAGGATCTGAATGCATGGTTTTCTCCGCCATAATGCGAAAGTAGGCGAATGATCTTCTGGCCGGCGTGCGGAACATGGACATCTGTCGCCTTCAGGTTTCCGCGTGGCTTGAGTTCTTTCTTTTCGTACGGTTCATCTCCGCCCCAAGGTCGCCATATTCCCGGCCCTGGTTTCGACATGTTGGATTCAGTTTCGAGTATCGCCGCCGTATCTTCTGTGAGATCGCTACTACTTTGCAAATTCATGTCCAACATGTGACGTTGCCAGATACGAGAAGTAGGGCGACCTGCTGCGTCATCATCTCCAAACCAGCTCTCCCCCAACGAGAACCCCCGGTCATCCCCATGAAACCGGAATCCCAGCCGCTCAAACTGCTTGTTCGGATGAAAGGAGCGGACATTCACCTCATACTTCGCGAGCTTGGCATATGGAATCTTCACCAGCACGCCATTCTGCTGATCCCGCGGTGTGGACTTGGCGATCGCCAGCGGTTTTTGCTTGCCCCTGGTCTTAATTCCAGTCATGTTTTACCTCATCGTCACCGGCATAGAAAACGTGCAAACCATCGGCGCTCTCCTCGGTGCCGGCCAATTGCGTTTTGCCCGTGCCGTCCGTAACGGCACGGATTTCTTCGCCGGTAGCAGGGCGCAACACGCGGTAGGGAATGTTGGCCTGCTTCTCGCCACTGGTTTCATCTTCCAATTGGAAATGTTCATCGAACGGATGCATCCGCGTATCCGGAAGTACCGGCAACCCCGCCGCCCTGCTCCCAGCCCCCATGAACGCATGCGAGACCCCCTTCACCGAAATCGACGCCGGACAATGAATATCGATATTCCCGCCCGCCAGCCGGACATACCCGCCGCCCGCCGCCAGCAGGATCTCCTGCTTCGCCTGCACCTTGATCTGCCCGTTCGACGACGTCACCGTCACCGCCTGCGC